>NZ_JBQFRE010000080.1:0-505 GCF_056537245.1 Ruegeria sp. CG11 | reverse complement strand
GGTGTCTTCTCTGACCTACCAGCAGTTTAAGTACGTGCGTCAGGCTCAGGAAAACCGCGCCTTAGTTCAAAAGAACCTGAAACTGAAAGAACTCCATTTCAGAGAGATGAAGCACCGGCTGAAGAACTCCATTGCCCGCATTCTAGCGATTGCCCGGCAGACGGAAGTCTCCACCAACGCGCCTGCGGAGTTCAACAAGATCTTCTTTGACCGCTTGAATGCCATGGCTCAGGCGCAGGATATGTTTGATCTTTCCAACGAGGACACGCTTTCTCTGGAAGCTTTGATCGGCAGGGAGTTGAAGCAGGCAACCAGCGGCAAGGAAGTGGCACGCTCCATGTCTGGAGAGACGGTGCTGGTGGGGCCGGATCATGCCGCGAACTTGGGGCTGGTCTTTCACGAACTGGCAACAAATGCACTCAAATACGGGTGCTTTGCAACAGATGGCGGGAGACTAGCTATTCACTGGGAGCAGCAGGCCGATCAGCTGCTGATCAGCTGGGTG
>NZ_JBQFRE010000079.1:0-511 GCF_056537245.1 Ruegeria sp. CG11 | reverse complement strand
AAAACAGGTATACGGAGTACAACTAATAGGCATTCCCCTCGAAGAGCGGGCACATCACCGCCGCTCTCTTGAGGCTACTCCAAAAGATCATTGCTCCGCGGCTTGCCCCTGCACGCCGCGCACTTGGGAGATCGCCAAATGACACAATCGCTGGATAGTTTTAAAGCCAAAAAGACGCTGCAAGTCGGCGACAAGTTTTATACGTATTATTCCATTCCCGAAGCAGAAAAAAACGGCCTGACAGGCGTTTCCAAACTGCCTTTCTCTCTCAAAGTGGTGCTGGAAAATCTGCTGCGCTTCGAAGATGGCCGCTCTGTTACAGCGGATGACATCAAGGCCGTCGCTGAATGGCTGACGACCCGCACATCATCGCACGAAATCGCCTACCGCCCCGCCCGCGTGCTTATGCAGGACTTCACCGGTGTGCCCGCCGTTGTTGACCTTGCCGCCATGCGCGACGCTGCCGTCAGCCTTGGTGGTGATCCGAAGAAAGTGAACCCACAGGTGCCTG
>NZ_JBQFRE010000078.1:0-533 GCF_056537245.1 Ruegeria sp. CG11 | reverse complement strand
GATCAGCTTCCATTCCGCCAACTGGCCAGGAACAGTCAGTGACTTTCGACATGCCTACACGCGCTCTTTCACCAAATCTCAAAGAGTTGTCGCGTTAGACTTTGCGGGATCATTCATGCGAATGGCCATGCCCACCTGTGGGATCACCGCCGGCTAAGATCGCCATCAAAACAACAAGCGCCAAGGCAAGCACTACAGCCATAAATACGATCTTGGGACCGCTGAGATTTTGAAGGAAGGTTTTCATCTTTTTGTCCGTTTCTTGAATTCCGCCAGTATCGGCTCTACCCAGTTGTTTCACCTTGCAATCCAACAGAGATGGCAAGCTGGATGGCCCCGCACATTTGCGGCGGGGCCACCGGTTGCCAATTTTACGGCCGCAGCATTTCGCCGTAGTCACCGCGAACGTAGAGCGTGACTGTCACATCCTGGCTGTCCCGGTTGCGCCAGAACCAGCCGTGCTTGCCGGTAAAGGCCGCTTTCAGCACATCCTCGTCCCGAGGCAGGCCACGACCCTTTTCATAGCTGATGAA
>NZ_JBQFRE010000077.1:0-537 GCF_056537245.1 Ruegeria sp. CG11 | reverse complement strand
TGCGCCAGAACCAGCCGTGCTTGCCGGTAAAGGCCGCTTTCAGCACATCCTCGTCCCGAGGCAGGCCACGACCCTTTTCATAGCTGATGAACTTGTCACCGGGGGCGTCGCCATGCAGGTCGAAATTGACGACCCCGTTTTCGGCAACCCACAGGAATTCGACTTCGGCGCCTTCCTCCATTGTCAGTTTGACCTCGGTTCCTTCGCCGGGGGTCAAGACGACATTGAACTGCTCGGTCCATTCAGGGGTCTCAGTTTGCGCATGGGCCGCTCCGACAAACAGGCCGAAGACATCGTCAAGCAGGCTTGTCTGATCGTCGCCCGCCGTTTCCTTTGCTTTGTCGGCTTCTGCCTCTGCTGCGAGTTGGGATTTAATCTCTCCCATCTCTGCAAGGCCAAGCACGCGACCAATGCGTGTGGGGTCGATTCCGTATTCAGCCGGCAGCACGATCGTCACCAGGATCACGATGGCCGACACAGCGGCAATGATCGTGGATTTCAGAAGTTGTGCCGAGCTTGGCAATTCTTCGAGGCTGG
>NZ_JBQFRE010000076.1:0-537 GCF_056537245.1 Ruegeria sp. CG11 | reverse complement strand
TGCGCCAGAACCAGCCGTGCTTGCCGGTAAAGGCCGCTTTCAGCACATCCTCGTCCCGAGGCAGGCCACGACCCTTTTCATAGCTGATGAATTTGTCGCCAGGAGCGTCGCCATGCAGGTCGAAATTGACGACCCCGTTTTCGGCAACCCACAGGAATTCGACTTCGGCGCCTTCCTCCATGGTCAGTTTGACCTCGGTTCCTTCGCCGGGGGTCAAGACGACACTGAACTGCTCGGTCCATTCAGGGATCTCAGTTTGCGCATGGGCCGCTCCGACAAACAGGCCGAAGACATCGTCAAGCAGGCTTGTCTGATCGTCGCCCGCCACTTCCTTTGCTTTGTCGGCTTCTGCCTCTGCTGCGAGTTGGCTCTTGATCTCTCCCATCTCTGCAAGGCCAAGCACGCGACCAATGCGTGTGGGGTCGATTCCGTATTCAGCCGGCAGAACGATCGTCACCAGGATCACGATGGCCGACACAGCGGCAATGATCGTGGATTTCAGAAGTTGTGCCGAGCTTGGCAATTCTTCGAGGCTGG
>NZ_JBQFRE010000075.1:0-546 GCF_056537245.1 Ruegeria sp. CG11 | reverse complement strand
AGGGCGGCTATGACGGGTTCCGTGCCTTTGTGCTGGAGTTCAATGACTCGCTGGGCATCCCGCGCAAACTGTCCGATCTGGGCGTGACCGAAGCGTCGATCCCAGAACTGGTCAAAGGCGCCATCATCGACCCGTCCTGTGGCGGCAACCCGATCGAACTTAACACAGAAAACATAACACAGCTCTTCAAAGCTGCATTGTGATCAGAAAATATGCGAGATTTCCGGTATTTACGCCATTCCGTCATACCCCTGTTTCATAACCGGGGCACAAGCTCGCGAATGGAAGGCAGGGGCCTTCAGTAAATGGTGACCAGCAGAGCCAAGCCGGAAAACTCGATCTGAAAGGTGCAGCCGGGCTAAAGCCCTATAACCAACAATTCTAAATTTGCATGCAACAGGAGGATAGCATGATCTCAAAAAATAACATCACACGGCGCTCAATGCTGAAGACGACAGGTGCTGCTGCGCTGGCGGCACCGCTTTATAGCAAAAGCGCGCTGGCGTCCTCGGGTGAGATCAACATTCTGATGTGGTCGGATTACCT
>NZ_JBQFRE010000074.1:0-602 GCF_056537245.1 Ruegeria sp. CG11 | reverse complement strand
TGGTGCATCGGCATCCGGCAAGTCGCTGAGGCGGTCTTTTGCCAGCATCAGCTGAGAGAGGATCTCTTCTGAAGTGAGGTTGCGCACCAGCTTTTGTGTGCCGGTGTGGCAGAAGGTGCAGGTGAGGGTGCAGCCAACCTGAGAGGAGATGCAGAGCGTGCCGCGATCTTCTTCCGGGATGTAAACGGTTTCGACTTCAACTGGCTTGCCTGCGCCGCGGGACGGGAAGCGGAACAGCCATTTGCGGGTGCCATCGACGGAGATCTGTTCGGTGACGATCTCAGGACGTGCGATGGTGAAGGCAAATTCCAGCTTGGCGCGCAGGTCTTTGGAGACGTTGCTCATTTTGCTGAAGTCTGAGATGCCGCGCACATAGAGCCAATGCCACAACTGGTTGACGCGCATGCGGATCTGACGTTCGGGGACACCTACGGCTGCCAATGCATTGCCCAGTTCTTCCCGGCTGAGGCCGATCAGAGATGGTTTTTCTTCAGAAGACTCTGAAGCAGGAGAAGCAACTGCTGCGCCGGATGCCGCTGGATTTGCGGGTTTGTGCGCGATGTCCAATGAGATCGCCATGGTCATTCACCAGTTATTGTTAG
>NZ_JBQFRE010000073.1:0-619 GCF_056537245.1 Ruegeria sp. CG11 | reverse complement strand
ACATCATTGAACAGGATCACCGTTTCATCAAACGAAGGATCAGGCCCATGCTGGGATTCAAATCTTTCGCTTCAGCCGCACCTGTCCTGGCAGGCATAGAACTGGTCAACATGATCCGCAAAGGTCAATTCACGCCCGGACTCCGTCCCTTTCAGCAGTTCGCCCAATTGGCAGGGTAAACTGCTCACCAATTCCACTGACGCTCTGCCATCTAAAAAGTTTGCGACAGAACCGCAACCGAACGACAGTTAACGTGACAACACCCCGCAGACTGTGAGTTCGCTAGGGCCCCGAGTTTGCACTCGCGGCGAATGACGGCTTTGGCGGGCCGCAATGCAGCGATGAAGGTTCTTGGCCAACGGCAGGTTTGGGCCGGGGGGGGCCGTCATGTTGAGCCTAGCCGCCGAACCAAAGAGGCGCGTCGCCTTCTGCCCATGGCGCGTACTTGTGCATTACGTTTATGAAGGCTTCGCTTTCCATGAAACGATCCAGCCATGCAATCAAATTTGGCCATTCCTGTGCGTCAAACCACTCTCTGTCTATATGGGCGAATTGGCGGACAAAGGGCAGAAGTGCCAGATCGGCGAGGGTAGGGCGATCTCCAAATAGCCAAGACCGC
>NZ_JBQFRE010000072.1:0-634 GCF_056537245.1 Ruegeria sp. CG11 | reverse complement strand
CAGCTTGGCGAGTTTCCGAAGGTTTTGGGCGGTTGCTGCGAGTTGAAACTGTTCATATGCGCCTTTGGGTCCACGTAGCCGCATCGTCGGCACGCCTATGTATCGTTTCAGATGTGCGAAGAGCATCTCAACCTTCCTTCTCTGAATGAACGAGGTCATGTACGCATCGGTCCTGCGGATATCGCGGGCGACGTCGCGAGCCGCTTCATGGACGGAACGAAGCACGTTCTGGGCTGGCTGATTTGGACAGCAATTTGCTTTCAATGGGCATGCGTCGCAGTCGTGCTTTGATGCACGATATTTAATGAAACCGCCTTTGCCGCCATTTGGCTTGCGCGGTTTGGAGAAGTTTCGCCGATATGTTCGCAGCTCTTTATTGCCGGGGCATGTGTAGCTGTCGGTCGTGGGGTCGTAGACGAAGTCTTCGCGCGAGAACGTGCCGTCCGTCCGTTTAGATTTATCCCACACCGGGATGTGCGGAGCGATGCCGCGCTCTTCCACCAACCAGCCCAGCATCTCCGCTGAGCCGTAGCCCGTATCGCCGACCAGCTTGTCCGGCGTCATGCCGAAGCGGTCCGTAATCCGGTCGATCATGCGTCGTGCAGCAAAGGCCTCAGCGGTTCGGATCGGAACC
>NZ_JBQFRE010000071.1:0-638 GCF_056537245.1 Ruegeria sp. CG11 | reverse complement strand
CACACCGCGTTTGGAGCTGACAACCGGCAAGAGTCTCAACATTGCGCCACCTGGCTATCAGACAGCCTATGACAGTCTGCGCGACCTGATGAACAAAGCTCATGCCTGGGCCGATCCCATGGATCTGGATCACGCGCAGGAGGTTCAAACCACCGTTGAGGCCCCAACCAGGGCACAGGGCCGCGAAGAACTGCACGAATGGATCTTGGACCAGATCAGCGTCGGCACCATCACCGACCGTGCAAGCATGGTCGATGCTCTGACCGACGCAGGTTTCGACCTCCCCCGCGTAAGCAAAAATTACATCACCGCCAAAGACCCCAACACGGGCGAACGCTGGCGATTGAAAGGAGAGATTTTTCATGACGACTGGCAAGCCGACCCGGCTGAGCGAGAAATTGAACGCGGATATGGACAAGATCCGAAAAGAGCACGCCGCCTTGATGGATTCTCAACTGCAGAGCTTCAGGACCGATATTCAAGCATGTGTAACACTCGCGCGGAATACAATCGAAGCCGATACTCGTACGTTTTTGGATTGGAGCGGGACGACTTGGCAGAGGCACATCGACAAGATCAAATTCTTGATTCAGATCTCACCTTGGGTGGTGATAACGGCCTGTATGGTGTTGATCGCA
>NZ_JBQFRE010000070.1:0-655 GCF_056537245.1 Ruegeria sp. CG11 | reverse complement strand
AGTGATACATTCATCTGGTCACGCGGCGATGGAAACGATTGGATTATTGACAATGCCAGCTCAACGACTGAGCTGGACCGCCTTGTCCTGACCGATGTGACGCCCGAGGAAGTTCGTCTTGTACGTGACAATGGCTCTAACCATCTGAAGGTGATTGTTTCCGGGCCAAATGGAGACGAAGTGATCAACGTCGGCAATCGCTATGAGCATTGGGACAAAGGTTACGGCATTGAAGTGATCGAATTTGGCAATGGCGAAACCTGGACGCTGAACGACATTCTGGCCAACACACAGGTCACCGGCACTGCGGGGGCTGAAACTATTGTTGGGACCAGCTACCGGGATAACCTTTATGGCGGTGCTGGGAATGACGAGCTGAACGGCAGCTGGAATAGTGATCTGCTTGTGGGCGGAACCGGGGATGACAGGTTGCGCGGCGGAGATGGTCATATCTACGAAGTAAACGGAAGTGATACATTCATCTGGTCACGCGGCGATGGAAACGATTGGATTATTGACAATGCCAGCTCAACGACTGAGCTGGACCGCCTTGTCCTGACCGATGTGACGCCCGAGGAAGTTCGTCTTGTACGTGACAATGGCTCTAACCATCTGAAGGTGATTGTTTCCGGGCCAAATGGAGACGAAGTGATCA
>NZ_JBQFRE010000069.1:0-666 GCF_056537245.1 Ruegeria sp. CG11 | reverse complement strand
GCCAGGACAGGTGCGGCTGAAGCGAAAGATTTGAATCCCAGCATGGGCCTGATCCTTCGTTTGATGAAACGGTGATCCTGTTCAATGATGTTATTGAGGTATTTCCGCCTTACCATTTCGATCGGGGTTGGGCAGCCAAAGCTCTTGAGCATCTTGTTGATCGCCTTGATGCCAGCTGTGTTGGCACCACTTTTGTCGATAACAATCTTGCGTGGCAATCCGTTCACCTCAAGCGCGCGGGCTAATAACCTCGTCGCAGCGGCTTTATTCCGGCGCTCGGACAACATGAATTCCAGGGTCTTGCCGTGTTTGTCGATCGCTCGGTAAAGATAAACCCATTCGCCTTTCACTTTCACATAGGTTTCATCCATGCGCCACGAACGGTCTGCAGGACGCTTTCTATACCGCGCTGTTTCAGCAATGAGGCCGGCATATCGACTGACCCAGCGGTTTAGCGTTGCATGATCCAGATCAATGCCGCGTTCCGCCATGATTTCATCCAGATCCCGGTAGGAAACACCGTAGCGCAGGTAGAAGAAAACCGCGTGCAAGATCACGTCTTTCGGAAAATGCGCGCCCTTAAATGAGATCGTCACGGCCTGCTCCTGTCATGTTCTAGTGCGCGCTACCAGAAATGCACTCGACCTGACAGGTAAGGGCCAAGTT
>NZ_JBQFRE010000068.1:0-684 GCF_056537245.1 Ruegeria sp. CG11 | reverse complement strand
TAGGCTCAGGCCTCATAGCCAATAGATGACGAGAGCTGCGAGAGCGATTGCTGAGAGGCAGACCTTTGGACATCGGTCGTATCGTGTTGCGACACGTCGCTAATCCTTGAGCCTTCCGAACATGATCTCAATCCTGTTGCGGCGCTTGTCGTGTCGGGCTGTCGCCTTGCGCTGCTTTCGACCCGGGATGCAGGCGCGTATCCCTTTGCCTTTCAATGCGTTTCGGAACCAGTCAGCATCATAGCCGCGATTTCCAAGCAGCCAGTCCACATTTGGTATGCTGCTGAGCAGAGCCCTCGCACCAATGTAGTCGCTGACCCGACCGGCAGTGACAATCAGGCGTCCGCGCCCCCCTTTTTCACCGCAGGGCTGGACGCAGTGCGATGGGCTTTGAGATACGTCGCATCAATCATGACCGTCTATTCTTCGCCGTGATCCGCAGCCAGACCGACCAATATCTGAGCAAAATACCTTTGTCGCGCCACCGTAACCCATTGCGGCTGATGAAGATAATCCCACTCAAGACACGCTTGTCATCGACACGAGGTTTGCCGTAGGGCTTTGGGAAGAAGGGCTCCAGACGCGCCATCTGGGCGTCCGTCAGCCAGAAAAGATCAGACAAGTTCGCTCGTTTTCGAACCGTGAATCACGCCGCAGGACGGAAATCAAGGGGGACTGTGCCTA
>NZ_JBQFRE010000067.1:0-684 GCF_056537245.1 Ruegeria sp. CG11 | reverse complement strand
TTGGCAACTTCAATGCCGTCCAGCGTTGCGGATGCGGTAGCGAAGGATTTGAACCCACACATGTGCCGCAATCGCCGTTTGATAAACCGGTGATCCTGCTCCATCATATTATTCAGAAACTTGGACTTGATCGTTTGTAACTTGGCCGAACTGCCAAACCGCCTTAGGGTCTTGTTTACTTCCCGAATACCTGCCGCGTTGGCTCCACTCTTGTCGATCACAATCTTGTCCGGAATTCCATTTGTGGACAGCGCTTTGGCGAAGAACTTGGTGGCCGCTGGGCCATTCCTGCGTTCAGACAACATAAAATCAAGAGTGTTTCCAGCTTTGTCGACGGTGCGATAGAAATACATCCATTTGCCTCGAACACGGAGATAGGTTTCGTCCATACGCCAGGATTTCAGCGTAGGTCGCTTCTTCGATTGCGCTCGCACCGCGATCAGCGGCGAGTACTTCGTTACCTACCTGTTCAAGGTGGCGTAGTCGACCCGCACACCGCGTTCGGCCATAATCTCTTCCAAGTCACGATAGGACACCGTGTACCGCAGATAGAAATACACAGCGTACAAAACTACATCTTTGGGAAAATGGCAGCCTTTCAAAGAGACCATTCGAAGACCTGTCCGAGAACTATTTGCGCGAAACAAATGCCTGAACAGGCTGCCCTGTCAATCTGGCCCAAAA
>NZ_JBQFRE010000066.1:0-687 GCF_056537245.1 Ruegeria sp. CG11 | reverse complement strand
TCGATGGGATCGGAGAGGCCTTGGACGTCCTGAACCCTGCAACAGGCGAGGTAGTAGGTGCTGTAAAAGAAGCCAGCGATGCACAGGTCGAGGCGGCGGTGCGCGGCTCAGAAGAGGCATTTGAGACCTTTTCGGTTACGACCCCTGCAGAACGCGCTGCAATCTTGCTTCAGATAGCTGATGTTATCGAGGCGAACAGCCAGGAGTTGGCAGAACTCGAGAGCCTAGATGTGGGAAAACCCTGGCCATCGGCTCATGATGATGAAATGCCGCTGACGATTGATGTCTTTCGCTTTTTCGCCGGGGCTGCGCGCACCATGATGGGGTCTGCCTCTGGAGAGTATGTCGCGGGTCATACGTCGATGATCCGGCGCGACCCCATTGGCCCTGTCGCCGCCATCGCCCCTTGGAACTACCCGCTGATGATGGCGTCCTGGAAGATTGCTGCACCAATTGCGGCAGGATGTTCGGTGGTGTTGAAACCGTCCGAGATCACGCCGCTATCTACTCTGCGACTTGCAGAACTGTTACAAGATGTTCTGCCAAAAGGCGTGCTTAACGTGATCCATGGTCGCGGGCCCGGCGTGGGGAATGCCCTGATGAACAGCCCACAGATGGAAGGGATCAGTGTTACGGGTTCTCCGGCGACAGGCATGGCTGCAATGCGGGCTGCTTCCCAGAAAATTA
>NZ_JBQFRE010000065.1:0-717 GCF_056537245.1 Ruegeria sp. CG11 | reverse complement strand
GATCGAGGTTCAGACCGGTACCTATCTCGGCGAGGACGACATCGTCCGCTACGAGGACGTCTACGCCCGCGGCCAGGGCGCAAAGGGCTGAACCTCTTGCACAACAGAACATGCGGCATGAATTACCCCAAGGCCGCAGGAAACAGGCTCCCGCAACCGGGGCCTTTTTTGTTGCCGGGCCTTTGAATAGTCAGTGCAACGCACGATGAGCTTTTACCTCGTTAAGCGGTTTTGACTAGCGTTCCGCTGATTGACACAGAGAACGAGGCCCGATCCATGACGACCAACCCGTTTACAAACCGTGTTTCCAGCCTGTCCGGCCCCGCGCGCGACGTTGCTCCAGTGATCCCTTCTGACACCGACGATCTGGCCGAGGTGGCAATCGGTCTGTACGTCGAAACGGGTGGCGCGGTGGCGATGACCACAATCCGCGGTGAAACACGCACCGTTCAGGTGACTGATTTCTCCATTCTGCCCGTCGGTGTGACGCGTGTGCATGCCGCCGGCACGACGGCGTCGGGTATCCATGCCCTCGTGCTGACCTGAGGCGAAGTCCGAACCTGCTGCGCGCCGACCGTGCAGTAGGTTTTCTTTGACCGGACGCCGCGTCGGTCGGTCTTAGTCTCCGCCGAAGAGGTCGCGGGTGAAGACTTTTTTGCTGACGTTTCGTATTTCGTCGGACAGTCGGTTGGCGACGATCAGGTCGGCCTGTTGTTT
>NZ_JBQFRE010000064.1:0-753 GCF_056537245.1 Ruegeria sp. CG11 | reverse complement strand
AGGGTCAGGATGCATTGAATTCCGCCGCGCCGCGTGATTCACGGCTCCACAAACGGAGCGGTAACATGAGCGATCTTTTCTGGCTGACCGACGCACAGATGTCGCGTCTTAAACCCTTCTTTCCGAAGTCGCATGGTAAGCCTCGGGTTGATGGCAGGCGGGTTTTGAGCGGTATTATCTTCATCAACCGCAATGGGTTAAGGTGGCGCGATGCCCCTGCAGCCTATGGCCCGCACAAAACGCTCTACAGCGGCTGGAAGCGCTGGTGCGAGAAAGGCATCTTCGCTCGGATGATGGCTGGTCTGGCCGCTGAGCACGGCGAACAGAAGACCGTGATGATCGACGCGACCTACCTGAAGGCACATCGAAGGGCGACCAGCATGGCCGCCAAAAAAGGGGGGCGCGGTCGCCTGATCGGTCGAACCAAAGGCGGCATAAACACCAAATTGCACGCCATCTGCGACAGCCAGGGGCGCCCGCTCGACCTGTTCGTCACCGCCGGTCAGGTCAGCGATTACATCGGCGCGCGGGCGTTGCTTAGCAGCCTGCCAAAAGTCGACCGGCTGCTCGGGGATCGCGGCTATGACGCCGACTGGTTCTGAGAAGCGTTAAAAGGCAAAGGGATACGCGCCTGCATCCCCGGCCGTAAGCAACGCAAGACCCCGGTCAAACACGATAAGCGCAGGTACAAACGCCGCAACCAGATCGAGATCATGTTTGGCAGGCTCAAGGACTGGAGGCGCGTCGCAACCC
>NZ_JBQFRE010000063.1:0-794 GCF_056537245.1 Ruegeria sp. CG11 | reverse complement strand
GGTCACGTGGTCCCGCAAGGTGCCCGCAACATCCATAAGCTGGTCGACATAGTGGAAGGTTGTGAGGCCTCTATACCGGAAGCGGCGCAGGCTTGCCTGAACGGCCTGATTGAAATGCTGACCCGGTTGAGCAGCCAGATTCGAGAACTGGATGCGGAGATAGCCCGCCGTGCGCGAGACAACGAAATGGCGCGCCGACTGATGACGGTGCCGGGTATCGGGCCGCTCATTGCCACTGCGTTGGTTGCCCTTGCACCACCGTCGGAAACGTTTCGTCGGGGGCGTGACTTCGCCGCCTGGCTGGGATTGGTTCCCAAACAACATTCCACAGGGGGCAAGCAACGTCTCGGGGCTACGACAGAGATGGGAGAACGTTCGCTCAGGCGGTTGCTGATTATCGGCGCCAACAGCGTGGTTCTATGGCGAGCACGCAAGAAAACGGGAGCAGATTCTTGGCTTGCCCGCATGATTGAGCGCAAACCACCATTACTGGTTCGCGTGGCCCTGGTGAACAAGATGGCGCGAATTGTTTGGGCCATTATGGCCAAAGGAGACGTCTACCGGGCTCCGGTTGCGCTCGCCTAACACACGCGCGCAACTATGAGGCGGCGGAAACGGAAGAGGACGACGGCGGTATGGCATCCGGATCGAAAGATCGGATCAGGAAAACCAGTTTGCAACAGAGTGCTTCGAACACGTGGATCTGAATTGGACCTGATCTGCTAACACCATACGGGCCAGCGGCACGTGCAAAGGCCGCGCAACAGGCCGAACACATGTCAGTACCCGAGCCG
>NZ_JBQFRE010000062.1:0-1032 GCF_056537245.1 Ruegeria sp. CG11 | reverse complement strand
CCGATAAGTATCGCTTATCAAATCTAATTGATTTTTCCGGGAAAATGCGCGCAGACTGACGCCTATGATGACGCCAGCGCCCTATCTGCCCAGCCCCTCCCCTGCCCTGTCTCAAACAGATCAAGACGCGCTGACCGATCTATATGTACGCGGCACGCCGGCCAACACACTCAGGGCTTATGAGCGCGACCTGCTTTACATCACGGCCTGGAAGTCTGCCCGGTTCGGTGCGGCACTGGACTGGCCGGAAACGGAGGCCACAGCCCTGGCCTTCCTTCTCGATCACGCCCGCGATCTCAATGACGCTCCCGCCGGGGACCGAGCCCGCCAAACCGCAGAGGCTCTAACCGCGCAAGGGCTGCGCAAGACGCTGGCCTGCCCGGCCCCGTCGACGCTGGACCGGCGCATCGCCTCCTGGCTGGCCTTTCACCGGATGAAGAACCTCGCCAGCCCGTTTGATGCGCCGCAGGTGAAACAGGCCCGCGCCAAGGCGCGCCGCGCCGCCGCCCGGCCCCCGGCCCCAAAATCGCAGCACCCGATCACCCGTGATGTGCTGGAACAACTGCTGGCCACCTGCCGCGGATCGCGCCGGGATTGCCGCGACCGGGCTTTGCTGATGCTGGGCTGGGCCTCTGGCGGACGGCGGAGGTCGGAAATCACCGCGCTCATGCGCGAGGATGTGTCGCTGAAGGAATTCGAGAAAGTCGGCGTCGTTTGGATCTCACTGCTGGAAACCAAGACCACAGCCAAAGGTGAAACCCCGCGTCTGGTACTGAAGAGCCGCGCCGCGCAGGCGCTGGTGCATTGGATTGAGGTTGGGAAGATCTGCGACGGGCCCTTGTTCCGACCCGTCTCCAAGGCGGATCGGGTGTTGGCCCGCCGCCTGTCCCCGGACGCGATTTATCAGATCGTCAAGCACCGGCTGAAACTGGCCGGGCTGCCCGAAGGCTTCGCCTCGCCGCACGGGCTGCGGTCCGGGTTCCTGACCCAGGCCGCCCTCGACGGCGCCCCGATCCAGGCCGCCATGCGCCT
>NZ_JBQFRE010000061.1:0-927 GCF_056537245.1 Ruegeria sp. CG11 | reverse complement strand
TCCGAGGCGCCCTCGCCCCGTTCAATCGCAGCCATCAGCGTGTAGGCCCGTGCATCCCCCTGCTTTTCGACAACATCACCCAGCGCGCGTCGCGCTTCGGGGAAGTCTTCGGCTACAATGTTCAGCTCGGCCAAGATCAGGCGTGTTTCCATATTCTCTGAATGAACGCGGGTCAAAGCGGTGAACCGCTTGATCCGCTGTTCAGGTGTTTCGTCTGGCACAATCTCGGCAAAGGCATGGGCCAGATCCGGGTGAGGTTGTACTTCCCACGCCTTTTTCAGAATCTTGGTTGCTGCACGCGGTTTGCCCTTTTCGATATAGGCGCGCGCGGCCATGGCGGCTGCCGGGACAAGATCGGGTGAAAGGCGGTTTGCCTCAATCGCATGTTCCTGCTGTTCGACCGTCGCCGTGTCGTCCCGCAGCACTTTGGCCTCGGACAAAGCCAGGACTGCGTCGCGCCGCTTGAACACATCGCGCGGCAAATACCCGGCCTTCAGCTTCGAGGTCAACGTGGACCGCGCACCGGCCCAATCCTGCGCCTTGGTCTGCAGGTTCAACAGCACATCCTGCGTTTCTTCATGCCGGGGTTTGAGGGCCAGAGCCTTCTCGGCCAGCTTGCGCGCGGTTTCATCATCGCCTTCGGCCAGCTTTTGCTTCATGATCCCGCGCACACCGACAAATCGCGTGGCGTTGTTGGTGACCAGCTTCTTGTAAGTCTCGGACGCTTTCTTGGTATCACCGGTCATCTCGGCTGCCTGCGCCACCAGCAAATTGGTCAGTTCCGGATTGTTCAGCAGCTTCTCGGCCTTATTGGCCTTGGTCATCGCCACGCGCCCCTCACCCGAGGCCAGCGCCATCAACCCGTCCGCCAGCGCCTGATATCCCCGCTTTTCCCGACTGCGATCGAAATAACGTGAAAGGGCGGTT
>NZ_JBQFRE010000060.1:0-1091 GCF_056537245.1 Ruegeria sp. CG11 | reverse complement strand
GCCGGTATCGGCTATGTGGGCCTGTCCAACGCGGTGCTGCTGGCGCAGAACCACAACGTGGTGGCTCTGGACGTGTCAGAGGACCGCGTGAGTTTGCTCAACCAGCGGCAAAGCCCGATTCAGGATGCCGAGATCACCGACTTCCTGTCCAACCGCGCACTTGACCTGATCGCCACCACCGACGCCGAAGCCGCCTATGCGGGGGCCGATTTCGTCGTCGTGGCCACACCCACCAATTACGACCCGCGCAGCAATTACTTCGATACCAGCTCGGTTGATACAGTGATCGGACAGGTCACCAGCGTGAACCCCGACGCCGTCATCGTGATCAAGTCCACCATCCCGGTCGGGTTCGTGACCCAGGCCCGTGCCCGCTTCGGCACCGACAACGTCATCTTCTCTCCGGAGTTTCTGCGCGAGGGCCGCGCCCTCCATGACAACCTGCATCCCAGCCGGATCATCATCGGCGAGCGGTCCGATCGCGCAAAGGTCTTTGCCGATCTGCTGCTGCAGGGGGCGGTGGACAAGGATGTGCCGGTGCTGTTCACCGACGCAGACGAGGCCGAGGCGATCAAGCTGTTCGCGAATACATACCTTGCCATGCGGGTCGCCTTCTTCAACGAGCTGGACAGCTATTCCCTGGCCGGCGGCATGGACTCGCGCCAGATCATCGAAGGCGTCAGCCTCGACCCACGTATTGGAGCGCACTACAACAACCCGTCCTTCGGCTATGGCGGCTACTGCCTGCCCAAGGACACCAAGCAACTGCTGGCCAATTA
Organism: Ruegeria sp. CG11; assembly: GCF_056537245.1. NCBI lineage: Bacteria > Pseudomonadati > Pseudomonadota > Alphaproteobacteria > Rhodobacterales > Roseobacteraceae > Ruegeria > Ruegeria sp. CG11. The sequence continues at coordinate 312 of NZ_JBQFRE010000060.1, read as the reverse complement.
CAACCACGTGCCGCAGAACCTGATCCGCGCCATCGTCGATGCCAACCGCACACGCAAGGATTTCCTCAGCGACCAGATCCTGATGAAGGGGCCAAAGACTGTCGGCATTTACCGGCTGGTGATGAAAGAGGGCAGCGACAATTTCCGCCAAAGCTCGGTTCAGGGCATCATGAAACGGATCAAGGCCAAGGGCATTCAGGTCATCGTCTACGAACCCGCCTTGAGCGAGGATCACTTCTTCCACTCACCGGTGATCCGCGACCTGGATGCGTTCAAACAACAGGCCGACCTGATCGTCGCCAACCGACTGTC
>NZ_JBQFRE010000059.1:0-1170 GCF_056537245.1 Ruegeria sp. CG11 | reverse complement strand
GGTCAGCCAGAAAAGATCGCTCATGTTACCGCTCCGTTTGTGGAGCCGTGAATCACGCGGCGCGGCGGAATTCAATGCATCCTGACCCTAGTCATCTGTTCCCAGGTAGAGTCGACATTTGCTGCAACTCTGCGGATGGAATACTGTTCCTAATGCCACCGGTTTCGGGTGGCGCGGAAGGTGCCAAAGTTGACGCCTCGTGTAGGCTCCAGCAAAATTTGAGAATGATCCAAACAGTATTACTTGATATCTCCGGAGTTCTTTACCAAGGGCCCGAGGCGATCCCCGGAGCCACTGAGGCACTTACCCGGTTGAGATCCAGCGGACTGCAAGTGAGATGCCTCACCAATAGTACGCGGCAGCCAAAGCACCGCATCATGGACAAGCTGCGCGACCTTAAATTCGTGATTCAGCCGGAAGAGGTATTTACACCTGTCGCTGCCTGTTTGGATTGGCTTTCGCGCACAGGGTACAGCCCGCGTTTGCTCGTACACCCAGCGCTTGAGGAAGAGTTTTTTGCCTGCGACCGCAATGGACCGCCCGCCGTTATTGTTGGCGATGCCGCCCAGGAGTTTTCCTATGAAAATATGAACCGGGCATACAGATTGTTGCAAAATGGGGCGCCCTTGATCGCGCTCGCAAACAACCGCAATTTCAAGGATGAGGATGGGCGGTTAAGCCTTGATGCGGGCTGCTTTGTCAAAGCGCTGGAATACGCTACCGGCATCCGGGCTCAACTGTTTGGCAAACCGGATCCCGGATTTTTCAGAGCCGCCGTTGCCAGCACCGGCGCCGCTCCCGCGCAGTCAGCTATGATCGGTGATGATGCAGAAAGCGATATTGCCGGCGCTTTGGCTGCGGGCTTGGCAGAGGCGTATCTGGTGCGCACCGGAAAGTTCCGTGAAGGCGACGAAAACCGGTTTGCCCCTGAACCAACAGATACCGTGTCCGATGTTTGCGAAGCAGTGGCCCGCTTGACCGGCCTGGCGGCATGACAGCAGAAGCTATGATTTGACAATTGAGGAAGGGTTTGACCGTACCGGCGGGTTGCAGATAAATCCTCCTATGGCTCATCACCCTATCTTATGGACGTTCCGCCGCTGCCCGTATGCAATCAGGGCCCGCCTCGCGTTGGCGTGTTCGGGTGTCAAAGTTGAGTTGCGCGAAATT
>NZ_JBQFRE010000058.1:0-1256 GCF_056537245.1 Ruegeria sp. CG11 | reverse complement strand
AGGCGACGGCTCCGGTTTGATGTTCGGCGTTCTCAAAAAGCGGTTTCATGTTCATATAGCGCTTGGAGGCCCATGTGGATCCGGCGATATACCTTAACCTGGCGGCCGCTAGGTGTGGAATCTGGTTAGGTTGTTCCATTTAAGGCCTGAATTGGGGTTTGATTGTTAATGCCCATGTGGGTGCGTTGAGTGTTGTACCAGTTCACCCATCTTGGCAGATCCTGTTTTCTGGCTCTTGATGATTTAAACGGGATGGCATAGGCCCACTCACGCAGCATGGTTTGAATGAAGCGTTCGGCTTTTCCGTTGGTTTTAGGCGTGTAGGGCCGGGTGCGGATGTGTTTTATGTTCAGCATCCGCAGTATCCTGCGGAACAGTTTTGCGATGTAACCGGAACCGTTGTCCGTCATCACTCGCTCGACTGCCACGCCCCGTCTGCGAAACCAGCGCAGAGCGCGGACAAGAAAAGCTGAGGTCGAGTGCCGGGTCTCATCGGGCAGAACTTCCACATAGGCAAGACGGGTGGCATCATCAATGGCCACATGCAGATAGTCCCAGCCAAGTCCCGGCGTGCGGCCTTTGCGATTGCCTGTAATGCGATGACCGTGCCCTTCAAAGCGCCCCAGTTTCTTGATGTCCAGATGTAATAGCTCCCCCGCTCGTTCGCGTTGATAGCGTCGCACAAGTGGCTTGGGATCAAGAGCCTTCAATTTACCAAGACCTGCATGCTTCAACCAAGCCGCAACTGTCGAGCGGGCAAGATTGAGCTTGGTCGCGATCTCTTGTGCCGTCAGACGGTAGTCCTTGCGAAGTTGTTCAGCTTTCTTGCGCCACCAGCTGGCCTGTACAGCAGCGGCAGACCTTGGCCGTGATGAGCGGTTCTCCAGACCGGCCCTTCCTTCAGCCAGGTAGCGGCCAATCCATTTACGCACCGTGCGAACACTGACTGCAAACGCCCGGGCAACCTGTTCCACCGGTTGCCGCTGTTCCAGCACTCGTTTTACCATCTGCTCTCGACTATACGTCGTGGTTCGGGCATTCTTATGCGGGTTGTTCATCTCATGGATCTCTTGTGTTGTTTTGTGGTGAAACCAACATCAAACATCTGAACGCGATGAACAACCTCTTCAGAGAACACAACTAGCCACACTCAACGACACTGACACATCCGCGAAACCAACGGTATGACACCTATAAGCCCTTTATTGTGCAGGTGGGTATGGCATTGCGCGGTACCGAGCAAAACAAACTCAAGC
>NZ_JBQFRE010000057.1:0-1494 GCF_056537245.1 Ruegeria sp. CG11 | reverse complement strand
CATTGACTAGGACCGACTTGAACCAGATTGGATTTTGACCTTACCATGTTGATCACTCCTGTCCTCCTTTGCGGAGGGTCCGGCACGCGTCTTTGGCCTTTGTCCCGGAAAAGTTATCCCAAGCAATTCGTTCCTCTCGTTGGTGAGGAGACCCTGTTTCAGGCCTCTGCGCGCCGCCTGTCCGGTGCCACGGACAGTTTGGAATTTGCGGCCCCCGTGGTGCTGACCAACTCGGACTTCCGGTTCATCGTGGCCGAGCAGTTGCAGGCCGTCGGCATCGATCCCGGCGCCATTCTGATCGAGCCCGAGGGGCGCAACACCGCCCCGGCCGTTCTGGCCGCGGCGTTGCGCGCCCATGCCGAAGACGCGGATGCGGTGCTGCTGGTGGCGCCCTCCGATCACGTTGTCCCCGATGCCGCCGCATTCCAGGCGGCGGTCGCCCGCGGGATGGGCGCCGTGGCGCAGGGTCAGCTGGTGACCTTCGGGATCACCCCCACCCATCCGGAAACCGCCTATGGTTACCTCGAGCTGACAGACGCGGCCAGCAGCGACGGGTCCCCCGTTCCGCTGAAGCAATTTGTCGAAAAGCCCGACATGGCCCGCGCGACCGAGATGCTGGCGGTCGGCAACTTCAAATGGAACGCAGGCATTTTCCTGTTCCGTGCAGCGGACATGGTCGCCGCCTTCCGCGCCCACGCACCCGATCTGATGGCACCGGTCGCAGCGGCGGTTGAAACCGCCACGCCGGATCTGGGCTTTCTGCGCCTGAACCCGGAACCGTGGGGCCAGGCCGAGGATATCTCGATCGACTATGCGGTGATGGAAAAGGCGGACAACCTGTCGGTGGTTCCCTTCGACGGGGCCTGGTCCGATCTGGGCGGCTGGGATGCGGTCTGGCGCGAAAGCGGTCCGGATGGCGATGGTGTCGTGACCAGTGGCGGAGCCACCGCGATCGAGTGTCAGAACACGCTGCTGCGGTCGGATAGCGACCAGTTGGAACTGGTGGGCATCGGGCTGGACAACATCATCGCGGTGGCGATGAACGATGCCGTTCTGGTGGCGGATGCGTCACGTGCGCAGGACGTCAAGAAAGCTGTTACCGCACTGAAGCAAAAAGGCGCGCCGCAGGCGACGGCCTTCCCCAAGGATCACCGCCCCTGGGGCTGGTTTGAAAGCCTTGTGGTCGGCGACCGGTTCCAGGTCAAGCGCATCCACGTCCACCCCGGCGCCGCGCTGAGCCTGCAGAGCCATTTCCACCGGTCCGAACACTGGATCGTGGTCGAAGGCACGGCCCGCGTGACGATCGACGACACTCAGCAACTGGTGACCGAAAACCAGTCGGTCTACATCCCGCTGGGCGCCGTGCACCGGATGGAGAACCCCGGTAAGGTTCCGATGGTCCTGATCGAGGTTCAGACCGGTACCTATCTCGGCGAGGACGACATCGTCCGCTACGAGGACGTCTACGCCCGCGGCCAGGGCGCAAAGGGCTGA
>NZ_JBQFRE010000056.1:0-1617 GCF_056537245.1 Ruegeria sp. CG11 | reverse complement strand
ATCGGGGAGGATACATCATGTGGACCGGAGAACCGGTTTGCACGGTTAATGACGGCCCATATCGGATGAGGTGGATGGCTCCTGCTCCACCGGCATCGAACGTGCCAAAGTGCAGTTGTTATCGACTGCTGGGAAAGGAGCCACCCAATGACAGTAAAGACTGTGGGCCTGGATTTGGCCAAGGACGTTTTTCAGGTGCACTGTGTTTCAGCCACGGGGCGTCGGATCATCAACAAGAAGATCAAACGCGCGAAGTTGATCGCCTTCTTCGAGACATTGCCGCGCTGTGTGGTTGGTATGGAGGCCTGCGGATCATCCCATCACTGGGGGCGCAAGTTGCGTGAGCTTGGCCATGACGTTCGGCTCATGCCAGCAGCCTACGTCAAACCTTACGTGAAGCGCGGCAAGACCGATGCAGCCGATGCAGAAGCGATCTGCGAAGCGGTGCGTCGCCCGACCATGCGCTTCGTCGAGATCAAGTCCGAAGACCAGCAGGCGATCCTTGCTATTCATCGGGCGCGCGATCTGGTCGTCCGTCAACGTACCCAGGTCGTAAACATGATCCGCAGTATCCTTCGCGAGTTTGGTCACATCCTACCGACGGGTATTGAAGCTGTGTCCAAGTTCGCGCGAGAGCACGGCACCGAAGACCAGTTGGAGATGCCCGAGATCGCGGACGGCATTCTTGGCGTGATGTGTCATCAACTGAACGGGCTCAATGTGCGGGTTGATGGGCTGACCAAACTGATCGAACAACATGCATGGCTGGAAGCCGATGCACGTAGGTTGATGCGCATGCCGGGGATCGGACCGATCACCGCGTCGGCTGTTGTTGCCACCATTGGCGATGCAAAGCAGTTCGAGACTGGCCGCGATTTAGCCGCCTGGTTGGGCCTGACACCGTTGAACAAATCCAGCGGCGGTCGAGAGCGCCTCGGGCGGATCACGAAGAAGGGTGACCGTTACATCCGAAAATTGCTGATCATCGGAATGACGTCGCGCGCGCTCATGGCCAAGAACAGCCCAGAGAAAGCCGACACCTGGACTGCGAAGCTTCTGGACGAAAAGCCCTTCCGACTGGCGACAGTCGCCATGGCCAACAAATCCGCTCGGATCATCTGGGCGCTACTGACGAAACAGGAGGAATACAGGCAGCCAATCTGTTGATCCTGCCAAGAGATGCAAGACGCTTGATGTGATGATGCGAAACGAAGTCAACCAAGAGTAAGGACACTCCGACCAATGTCGCGGCACTTGAGGTCGTTAAGCCGATAGGAACCTTGCTCGCGGAACTCATCAGGGCCAGTGGCAACCGCCACGCAAACAGGCCGGACACACGACTGTACTGACAGACCATCGCAACTACAGAAATCTCTTGCAATGCAGGAGCCATCCACACACGACCTTGAGCACGCGGCCTTGTTGCTGCGAGTGCGCCCATAGAGCTGACATTCGCTGCTTGCGCAGCTTATTTTGCATGATGTCAGGCGACGATCATGACTTGGTAATCGACAATTAGTGTTCAGACATCAGCAAGCGGATGAAAACAAGCAACTTTGGCTCCGCCTTCGGCGTCTTCCAAGGTAGGTACCTGAGATCGGCAGCGATCGGTTGCGT
>NZ_JBQFRE010000055.1:0-1707 GCF_056537245.1 Ruegeria sp. CG11 | reverse complement strand
CCCGGCCTGTTGGTTCATGTCGTCGGCGCTGATGCCTGCCACTTCGACCGGCTTCTTCATCGCGTCGCGGCGGAAGGGCTCACCCAGTTCCTGGTTGATCATCGCTTCGATCAGGGTGGTGATGCCGTTCTTCTGGTCCTCGATGGCCTGGTTCAGGGCCGCTGTCAGCTCGTCCTGAGTGCGGGCGACGACGCCTTTCAGGCCACAGGCCTGCGCGATACCGGCATAGGACACTTTGGTGTCCAGCTCGGTGCCGACGAAGTTGTCGTCGAACCACAGGGTCGAGTTCCGCTTTTCCGCACCCCACTGGTAGTTGCGGAAGACGATCTGGGTCACGGCGGGCCATTCCTCACGACCGATCGCAGTCAGCTCGGTGACAGCGATACCAAAGGCACCGTCGCCCGAGAAGCCGACGACCGGTACGTCCGGGCAGCCGATCTTGGCGCCGATCACCGAGGGCAGGCCATAGCCACAGGGGCCGAACAGGCCGGGGGCCAGATATTTGCGACCCGCTTCAAAAGACGGGTACGCGTTGCCGATGGCGCAGTTGTTGCCGATGTCGGACGAGATGATCGCCTCTTTCGGCAGCGCGGCCTGAATCGCGCGCCATGCCATGCGCGGGCTCATCCAGTCGGGCTTGGCGGCACGGGCACGCTCGTTCCAAGTGGTGCCCGGATCGTCCTGCTCGTGATCCATCGAGGTCAGTTCCTGCGCCCAACGCGACTTTTTTTCCGCGATCTTCGCCTTGCGGGCGTCGCGGCCCTCGTCGCCTGCGGTGTCCGACAGCTGTGCCAGGATATTGGTCGCAACGGTGGCGGCGTCGCCCACGATACCGACCGAGACCTTCTTGGTCAGACCGATGCGGTCCGGGTTGATGTCGACCTGAATGATTTTCGCATTTGCCGGCCAGTATTCCAGACCGTAACCGGGCAGGGTCGAGAACGGGTTCAGGCGGGTGCCGAGGCACAGAACCACGTCGGCTTCCTTGATCAGCTCCATCGCGGCTTTCGAGCCGTTATAGCCCAGCGGGCCGGCAAACAGCGGGTGCGAGCCGGGGAAGGCGTCGTTGTGCTGGTAGCCAACGCAAACCGGCGCGTCCAGACGCTCGGCCAGCGCTTTCGAAGCTTCGATGCCGCCCGCGGACAGAACCGTACCGGCACCGTTCAGGATGACCGGGTTCTTGGCATCGGACAGCAGCGCGGCAGCTTCGGTCACGGCAGAGGCGCCGCCCGAAGGCAGTTCGAATTCGACCACGGCAGGCAGTTCGATGTCGACCACTTGCGTGAAGAAGTCACGCGGCACGTTGATCTGTGCCGGGGCCGAGGCGCGCTTGGCTTTGGTGATCACGCGGCTGAGAACTTCGGCCATCCGCGACGGGTCGCGTACTTCTTCCTGATAGCAGACGCAGTCCGCGAACATGCGCATCTGCTCCATCTCCTGGAAACCGCCCTGACCCATGGTCTTGTTCGCGGCCTGCGGTGTGACCAGCAGCAGCGGGGTGTGGTTCCAGTAGGCGGTTTTGACGGCGGTGACAAAGTTGGTGATGCCGGGGCCGTTCTGCGCGATCATCATCGACATCTTGCCTGTGGCGCGGGTGTAGCCGTCGGCCATCATCCCGCCCGAGCCTTCATGCGCGCAATCCCAGAAGGTGATGCCGGCTTTCCCAAAAATATCCGAGATCGGCATCATCGCCGAACCGATGATGCC
>NZ_JBQFRE010000053.1:0-2174 GCF_056537245.1 Ruegeria sp. CG11 | reverse complement strand
TCACGCGGTCCTCTGACACGTCCAGAGCCACCACGTTGTGGTTCTGCGCCAGCAGCACCGCGTTGGACAGGCCCACATAGCCGATACCGGCAATTGCGATTTTCAAGTCAAAATTCCTTGTTTAACCGAGGCTTGTTCGAAATACCCAAACCTAAAATTACTTTCAGGGCTAGAAAAGCTGATGAACGGCAGCAGCGCAAGCCTTAGACGTGAGAATAGGCCATGTTGACAAATAACGCAGCCGTAGGCGGATCGACTTAATGTCTACTAAGCCGAAGTAGTCGGGTGTCTGACCCGGCATGATCATGGTTCTCAAGGGCAGACTATGCACGTTGGCGAGAAGGAGTTTTGAAGGTGTAGACGCTCCCGCTGGCCTCGATGTGCCATTGTGGGTTTGCAAACAACCTGAATGGAGGCGTCTATGGAAGAGATTAGCATGATTGGCCTGGATTTGGCGAAGAATGTGTTCCAGGTGCACGGAGCGGATAGAACAAGTCACCCTGTTCTTCGGAAGAAACTGCGCAGAGGCCAGGTCCTCGAGTACTTTGCCAAATTGCCGCGTTGCGTGGTTGCGATGGAGGCCTGTGCTAGTGCGCATTAATGGGGGCGCGAGATTGGTCGTTTGGGTCATGATGTCAGGCTGATACCCCCAGCCTATGTGAAACCATTCGTCAAACGTCAGAAGAACGATATGGCGAATGCGGAAGCGATCTGTGAGGCTGCAAGCCGACCAACGATGCGTTTTGTTGCCGTAAAAAGTGAAGAGATTCAGACGTCAGCGATGGTCCTCCGGGCCCGCGAGCTGTTGGTTCGGCAGCGTACGCAACTGATCAATACCGTGCGGGGTCACCTTGGAGAGCTCGGTCAGGTCGCGCCCCAGGGAGCAACCAATATTCGCAAGCTGGTTGCATTGGTAGTCTCTGGCGATAGCGCGACCCCGGTTGTGGCCCGGGAATATCTTGAAAGATTGATCAGCATGCTGGACCAGCTAGAGGGTCAGATCAAAGAGTTGGATGCCGAGATCGCCCGTCGGGCGCGGTCAAACGAGATGGCACGCTGCTCGATGACAGTGCCTGGGATTGGCCCGCTAATAGCGACTGCTCTGGTTGCCCTGGCCCGCCATCGGAAACGTTCCGTCGTGAACATGATCGTTGCTTTGAGTGTTATGGCCGCTATTGGCGAAATCGGGCGCTTCTCATCTCCGGAGAAGCTGATTAGCTATTTCGGCCTCAACCCTCGTGTTAGGCAGTCTGGCGACAAAGCTGCCTATCATGGCCACATCACGAAGCAGGGCCGGTCTCATGCGCGGGCGATGCTGGTTGAGGCGGCGTGGTCAGTTTCCCGTACGCCCGGACCGCTAAGGGCCTTCTTTCGGAGGATCAGGGAAAAGCGAGGCAACCAAATCGCAGCGGTGGCGACAGCGCGCAAACTGACGGTGGTCATCTGGCACATGCTGTCCAAGGGCGAAGAATACATCTGGAGCCGTCCCGCTCTTCTGGACTGGAAGCTGAGAAAGCTGGAACTAACTGCCAGTTACCCCTCTCGCCGCGGTGGCAGGACAAAGGGTTCCGCTGCTGACTACAGCTTGAAAGCGGTGCGCGATCGGGAGAGAGAAGCTATCGGTCACGCCGAAGAAGTTTACAGGCGGTTCGTCGCCAAGTGGAAACAGAGATCCCGATGGCCAAGCCCGTTTCACCTTGGTAGCTCACCCAAAGGTAAGCGCGCGATACCTTAAAAAGTTCTTGTCAAATACATCCGTCAGGTATTTTGCCTCACCATCTCAATCAGAACCGGACAACCAAATCCCTTCAGCATTCTGTTGATTACCTTGATACCGGCAGTATTGGCGGGTTCTGATGGCTTCCATCTCCAAGACCTACCAGATGAGAGATCAAGAGATGTCCATTCCATCGGAACCCCGCCAGATCGCACGACAACGAATGGATCGGTTGCGACGATGAGGCCAAAGGCTTCTTTACCGCTGCTTGATCCGGGTTATTTTGCTGCACCTCCGTCCACTTTATGTTCATAAATCAATAATTATGACCATCACATATGCTGCAGCGGGATACCTCATTCAAACCCGATAAGTATCGCTTATCAAATCTAATTGATTTTTCCGGGAAAATGCGCGCAGACTGACGCCTATGATGACGCCAGCGCCCTATCTGCCC
>NZ_JBQFRE010000052.1:0-2816 GCF_056537245.1 Ruegeria sp. CG11 | reverse complement strand
CAGGTGCTGCTGCGCTGGCGGCACCGCTTTATAGCAAAAGCGCGCTGGCGTCCTCGGGTGAGATCAACATTCTGATGTGGTCGGATTACCTGCCGCCCAGCTTCATTCAGGAGTTTGAGACTCTGACCGGGATCAAGGTGAACTACACCGGTATCGGGTCGAACGAAGAAATCATCAACAAGATGAAGGCGACTAAGGGTCAGGGCTTTGACATCGTGTCGCCGACCAACAACCGCTCGTTGCAATGGGAGCCGCTGGAACTGCTGCAACCCTTCGACATGAACAAGGTTCCGATCGATCTGGTGAACCCGGCGATGGCGGCGATCGGCACGGATGCGTGGAACTTCGGTGACAGCGGCGTCCACTGGCTGCCGCATATCTGGGGCACCGAAGGCATCGCTTACCGCACAGACCTGTGGCTGCCGGAAGGCGACGCGCCGTCTTATGGCGATGTCTGGTCCGAAGAAAATGCTGGCAAGACCATGGGCCGTGCGCATTCGATGATGCTGGGCGCAGGTCTGTACATGGAACGCGCCGGTGAGATGGAGCCGGGCTCGGTCTGGGCCGCGTATGGCGATGAAGAGACCATGCGCAAGGTCTGGGGTCAGATCACCGACTGGTGCATTGCACGCAAGAGCCGGATCAAGCTGATCTGGAACGATGCGGATACCCAAAAGAACGGCCTGCTGAACGAAGGCGTTGTGGTCGGTCAAACCTGGGACGGCCCGCCGCTGGCGTTGAAATCGGCTGGTGAGCCGGTGCACTATCAAGCCCCGATCGAAGGTGCGATGGCCTGGGTTGACGGCATGGCGATGCCGACAGGCGCGGCCAATATCGACCAAGTCTATGCCTTCATCGACTTCGCCTTCCAGGCGAAACCGGCCGGTGTTGCGATTGACAGCCACGGCTACAACTCGCCTGTTCTGGGCGCCGACCAGTATTCAGGCGACACCTACAAGAAGAACTTTGCCGAGGCCTATCCGGGTGACTCGCTGGCGAACCTCAACCCATGGCCGGCCGAAGCGCCGTGGTATGCGGAAACCCGCACTGAGTTTGTCAACAAGTTCAAAAGCGCCTGATTGCTTTGAAACGCTGCCCTCCGCCATTGCGCGGGGGGCTATCCATTCGCGCGCCGTTTCGGCGTGACGGACCCTATTTTGGTGCGGTCAGCATCCGCACCTGACGGAGATACCAAAAATGAGTGCAGGGGTCGGTGTAGATCTTGAAAATCTGTGGATCCGTTTCGGTGACTTTGTCGCCGTACGGGACGCCAATGTGAATATCAACGGGGGCGATTTCTTTTCGTTCCTTGGCCCCTCGGGCTGCGGCAAGACGACGATCCTTCGCGCAGTTTCCGGGTTTCTGGACCCAAGCGAGGGCCGGGTTCTGATCGGCGGCAACGACATGCAGGGCATCGGTCCGAACAAGCGTCCGACGGCTCTGATTTTTCAGAACCTGGCGTTGTTCCCGCTGATGAAAGTGTGGGAGAACATCACGTTCTCGATGGAGATCAAAGGTGCCAGCGCCAAGGAACGCCGCAAGCGCGCCGACGAATTGCTGGACATGATCGCGCTGCCGGGGCAGGGCGACAAACTGCCCAGTGAACTTTCGGGCGGTCAGCGTCAGCGTGTTGCGATTGCACGTGCTTTGTGCGCCGAGCCTGACGTGCTGTTGCTGGATGAACCGCTGTCGGCACTAGACCTCAAGCTGCGTCAACACATGCGGACGGAACTGCGGGAAATTCAGCAGCGGGTTGGCATCACCTTCATCTACATCACCCACGATCAGGGCGAGGCCCTGACCATGTCGGACAACATCGCCGTCATGCGGGCTGGGGTGATTGATCAGATCGCGGATGGCAAGACGATTTATAACGACCCCAACACCGCCTTTGCGGCCTCATTTGTGGGTGAAAACAACGTGTTCCGTGGCAAGATCAAGCAGGTCATGGGCAGTGAGGCGCTGATCGAGACCAACCGCTCGGGCGATCTGGTCGCGCGGATTTCGACGGCCAATCAGGGCACGATGAAAGTGGGCGACGACGCCATGATGTTCATCCGCCCCGAAGCCCTGGCCATCGCGCCCGACGGTGCCACCGGCGATCACTTTGTCACCGCGCGGGTGAATCACGAGGAATTTGAGGGCAACGTCTTCAACATCTTCACCGAAGGTGAGGGCGGCAAAGAGATCAAGGTGTCGATCCCGAACCACGGTCAGTCCTTTAAGGATCACACCGGACAAAACATCACGCTGGAATATGAAACCCAGAACGCGGTTCTGGTTCCGGCGGGTGAACTGGCCGCGGAATAGGGGGAAGACCACATGCCCCGCTTTCTGAAGGACTTCTTCAACCGCAACGGCACCGGCATGGGGCTGGCGATATTGGGTCTGGTTCTGTTCTGGACCATCGGCCTGATCATCCTGCCGCAGCTGTCGATGCTCGATTTCTCATTCCGTCCGAACCTGCCGCCACCAGAGATCGGCGGGCCAAAAGACGTTTATACGCTGGAGAACTACAAATACCTGATCTACGGCCCCGAAGGCGGCAGTCAGAACTATAACGCAGTCGATCTGCGCGTATTTTTCCGCACGCTGCTTGCGGCCGTGTGTGTGACGATCTTCAACCTGATCATCTGCTATCCGATTGCCTATTATCTGGGTCAGTCCAAGGGCAACCATATTCGCATCTTCGCGATCATGCTGATCATCCCCTACTGGATCAACGAAATCCTGCGGGCCTTCGCGCTGCGGATCATCTTCGGCGAGACCGGCGTGCTGAACACCCTGTTCATGGGTTTGGGCATCTGGGACACACC
>NZ_JBQFRE010000051.1:0-3069 GCF_056537245.1 Ruegeria sp. CG11 | reverse complement strand
CGTCCGTCAGCCAGAAAAGATCAGACAAGTTCGCTCGTTTTCGAACCGTGAATCACGCCGCAGGACGGAAATCAAGGGGGACTGTGCCTAGCGATGCTGCGTTTTACAGATACAGAGCAATGTTTGGCAGCATGAATGTGTTGGATGCAAAGAAGATGCGTGCCTTACAGTGTTTTGGTGAAGGCCGCTATAGTGAGCATTCTTGTTGATGACGATCTTTCGCGGCAAGCTATTGGCCTCTTGCATTTAGGCAGCGAACTTTGTTCGCTGCCGGTTTGTTTCAACGTTTCGAAAGAATAAAATCAAGCATCCTGTCGTGTTTGTCGACAGTTCGATCGAGACTGGAAAACAACGAGTTTGGGCACCAAACAGAACGACTTCACTTGCTATAATACCCTGACAATGTTAACCATTTTAGGCAGAGTTGAAGGTATTTTCCGTGCGATCCATACTCAAGCATAAGTTTCGAACTTTACGACAGATTGCACTTGAACAGATCTATGACTTGACAACGCGTAACTGGCATTTGCTTGACACTGTGCCGCTGCATAGTATCTCCACATCGACCTTTGAAAAAGATGTTTCCTACTTTGGCGAAGCTCAGATTCACGACCCAAATGGAGCAGCGCGGATCTGGCCCCCAAAAAACACACGCGCCCTCTGCCATCATCTGGAACCACAAGTAATCCCGCGGCCGTATACGCTAGAACTCTCCAATGTAATTGTCTCACATTTTACCGTTGCTGAAATCGCGAATCCCGATCACGTTCCAATTGAAGTATTCCCAGAAACGATGCGTTCGCGAGAGCACATACATTTTATGGACAAAACTAAACATCAACGAAGATCACTTGCGCAACTGTATCTAGACAAAGAACCTGATTGTGACTGCGGTTATCTATTTGGCTCCATCGGGTGGCAAAATTATTTTCATACGATTGTCGACCATGCGGTCAGGTATGCAGAATTCCACGCCGCTGGGAAAATTCCCGAAGAAGCTCATATCATATTTCCAAAGACTCCAAACAGTTATCAGACTGCCTTTCTCGACCTTTTAGAGATAGCTCCGGATAGGCGCGTGTTTGCAGATCAGAATTGCGTTAAGCTGAAACGCCTCCTGCTCCCATCAATGCGCCGGCATGGACGCGCGGTGACACGCTCTGGGCTCGCAGCCTTCCGTTCACAAGTTCTGCGCAATGTGCCTGCCAAATCATTTGATGGACCGCGCCGCGTTTATTTGACTCGCAAGGACGCAGCAATGCGCCGGGTCTTGAACGAGCCGGATGTTGAAACGCTTCTGCATGGATACGGGTTTGAAACGGTCCAGACCGAACACATGAGCGTAGTCGAGCAGGTTCAACTATTCACCAACGTCGAAATCATTGCAGGTCCTCACGGGGCCGGGCTGACAAATGTAGTTTTTGCAGATGCTCCACACGTTATAGAATTCTTGCCGGCTGACCTTTGGGACTTGGGCTACTATGTCGGATTAGCGACATCTTGTGGCGGTACATATGATGGAATTGTTTGCGACGGGGTTACTGCAGGAGATGATATAACTGTTGATTTGACTATTTTAGAAACTGCGCTGTCAGGATGCGAACAGCTTGTTCAGAGCGGTAAATAGATTAGAATCTGAAGGTGTTGTCTAATTGCACGGTTCAGATCAAGTTTTTCTTGCATTTCGAAGACCTGTTGTCGGGTGCATGGTTGTCTTCGCGGTCGGCATCGGCCGCCGCATGATGGAGCTTCGCGAGGAGAGCCTTCCAAGTGTAGACGACGCACTCAGCTGAGCCAGCGGTGCAACACCTTCAGCGGAATGGCTCTGCTCACGTCCCCGGCGAGGACGTTTCAAAGACCATACGCGAGCCGTGATACCGTCACGCTGCCGTTTCGGCACTTTGTTCGAAGAGCCTGCCGGTTTTGAGCATGGCATGCACTATGAAGGCCAGCTTGCGCGCAACGGCAACCGCCGCGCGTTTGAAGCCGATCTTTTCACGGAGTTTGAGGCCCCAAAACCGCAAGTCACAATCAGCTGAACTGCGGGTCAGGATAACGGTGGCAGCCTCATAGAGAAGTACTCGCAAATGACGGTCGCCGCGTCGGGATATGTGACCCTCATAATCGACTTCTCCGGATTGATAGCGTCGAGGTGTTAACCCAGGCCACGCGCCGACCGAGCGTGACCTTCGAAAGTTACTGGGCTCTTCTATAGCGGTGACGAAGTTCTTTGCTCGTGCGCTTGAGGTGAACGGTTTGCCACGGAAGATTTTCATCGACAAAAGTGGGGCCAACACAGCTGGTATCAAAGCCAAAAACAAGATGCTGAAAGGCTTTGGTTGCCCAGTACCGATCGAGATGGTGAGGCGGAAATACCTCAATAACATCATTGGACAAGACCACGGGTTCATCAAACGTCGGATTAGGCGGATGTTGGGTTTCAAGTCTTTTGATTCAGCGGCATCCGCTCTCGCTAGAATTGAATGGGTCAAAATGATCCGAAAAGAGTAATTCATGCCCGGACTCTCGCTGTTTCAGCAGTTTGTGCAATTGGCAGGATAATCGCCCCGCCTGCTTCATCTATTCAGCATTTAGAGGAATTTGCGACAGAACCAGCTTGCGAACCTACTGCTGATCAAAAGTGTCGGCAGGTTCCAAACCGCCATGCCCGTCGCACCGGCCCGTCTGCATCTACGCTTTCTTTGCGGGATAATATAGATTGTCGTATCGACAATCTACTAGACTTGCAGTCGATCAATCCATCGACTTAAGATTAAATCTGCGGACGCGCGTTCATGCCACTGGCACGACGGCGTCGGGTATCCATGCCCTCGTGCTGACCTGAGGCGAAATCCGAACCTGCTGCGCGCCGACCGTGCAGTAGGTTTTCTTTGACCGGACGCCGCGTCGGTCGGTCTTAGTCTTCGCCGAAGAGGTCGCGGGTGAAGACTTTTTCGCTGACGTTTCGTATTTCGTCTGACAGTCGGTTGGCGACGATCAGGTCGGCCTGTTGTTTGAACGCATCCAGGTCGCGGATCACCGGTGAGTGGAAGAAGTGATCCTCGCTCA
>NZ_JBQFRE010000050.1:0-3711 GCF_056537245.1 Ruegeria sp. CG11 | reverse complement strand
TCGGTCACGCCCAGATCGGACAGTTTGCGCGGGATGCCCAGCGAGTCATTGAACTCCAGCACAAAGGCACGGAACCCGTCATAGCCGCCCTCAATGCGCAGATAGGCGGCGGCCTGCTGGAACCTGTCTGCGATTGCGCTCGCGTTGAACTCCAGCACCGAAGGCATACAGACTGCGTTAGTAGTGCCATGGTGCGTATTAAAATGCGCGCCGACGGGGTGGCTCATGGCGTGGATCGCACCGAGGCCCTTCTGGAAGGCGGTCGCGCCCATCGCCGCCGCGCTCATCATATGGGCGCGGGCTTCGATGTCAGTTCCATCTGCATAGGCACGCGGCAGGTACTCCATCACCAGACGCATCCCCTCCAGCGCGATACCCTGGCTCATCGGGTGGTAATGGGGGCTGGAAAACGCCTCGACGCAATGCGCGAAGGCATCCAGACCCGTACCTGCGGTGATGAATTTGGGCATCCCCACCGTCAGTTCCGGATCGCAGATCACCACGGTCGGCAGAACCTTGGGGTGGAAGATGATCTTCTTGGCGTGCGTCTCGGAATTGGTGATGACGCTGGCGCGGCCCACCTCGGACCCGGTGCCAGCGGTGGTGGGCACCGCGATAATCGGGGCAATGGCATCGGCGTCCGCTCGGGTCCACCAATCGCCGATATCCTCGAAATCCCAAACAGGGCGCGTCTGACCGGCCATGAAAGCGACCATCTTGCCCAAGTCCAACCCTGAGCCACCGCCGAACGCGATCACCCCGTCATGGCCGCCTGCCTTATAGGCCGCGACACCCGCATCGAGGTTCTTTTCGTTCGGGTTCGGGTCCACGTCGCTGAACAATCCTCGTCCCAGGCCGGCGGCCTCCATGATGTCCAGTGTAGCCGTAGTGATCGGCAGGTCGGCCAACCCTTTGTCGGTCACCAGCAGAGGGCGCTTCATCCCTGCAGCAACGCAGGCTTCGGGCAATTCCTTGATACGGCCAGCACCAAACTTGATCGCGGTCGGGTAGGACCAGTTTCCAACAAGTGTCATTTCAGGTTTCCTTTGTAAATTCAGGCCTACTCTGGTGAGGGGGTCAGTTCAGAGCAGGCCGCTGCCCTTAGCCCGTTACCTTTTTCAGGTGGTAGGATTTAGGACGTGTCAGGTTGTGATAGCCGATGACCGAAAGGCCCCCGCCGCGCCCGGTATTCTTGCAACCGGTCCAACAAAGCCCCGGGTCCAGATAGTCGGCGCGGTTCATGAACACGGTGCCGGTTTCGATCTGGTCGCCCACACGCTCCGCTCGGTCTACGTCGCGCGTCCAGAGGCTGGCGGTCAGGCCAAACTCGCTGTCATTCATCAGCGCGATGGCTTCTTCGTCTGAAGACACCTTCATGATGCCGACCACCGGACCAAAGCTCTCATCCCGCATGACCCGCATATCGTGAGTGACATTGGTCAGAATCTGCGGCGTCAGGTAAGCACCGCCATCATCCTCGGCAAAAGTATCGATATGGGCTACGGCTCCGGCTGCGACAGCCTCAGAAACCTGAGCCCGCACCTCATCGGCAAATCGCACATTGGCCATAGGGCCGATCGTCGTCTCAGCGTCCAGCGGGTTGCCCAGTTTGTATCCTTTCACGACCTCAACCGCCTTTACGACGAAATCGTCATAGAGGCTTTCATGCACGTAGATCCGTTCGATCCCGCAGCAGCACTGACCCGAATTGAACATCGCCCCGTCGATCAGAGTATCCACCGCGGCATCCAGATCAGCGTCGTCCATGACATAACCGGGGTCCTTGCCGCCCAACTCGGTGCCAACGCCGGTAAAAGTGCCTGCCGCAGCGCGCTCCATCGCCTGACCGCCGCCGACCGAACCGGTGAAGTTCACGGAGTCAAACGCATTGCCTGCGATCAGGTCATTGGTCACGTCGTGGCTCAGGAACACGTTCTGAAACACGTCTTCTGGCACGCCCGCCGAATGGAAGGCCTGCGCCATGCGCTCACCCACCAGCAAAGTCTGAGTGGCATGTTTCAGGATCACGGTATTCCCTGCAATCAGCGCCGGGGCCACCGTGTTGATTGCGGTCATGTAGGGGTAATTCCAGGGCGCCACCACAAACACCACCCCATGCGGGATGCGCTTGATATAGCGCTTGAAGGTCTCATCCTCACCCACCGCGATATCGGCCAGCGAAGCCTCGGCAATCTCGGCCATATGGCTCGCGCGCTCATTGAACCCGCCGAACTCACCGCCATAGCGCACCGGACGGCCCATCATATGCGCCAGTTCGGGGACGATCTCGTCATTCATCGCACCGATAGCGGCCACGCCTGCCATCACAAGGTCGATGCGCTCCTGTAACGGACGCGCCGCCCAGGCAGGCTGCGCCGCCCGCGTCCGGCCTGCAACCTCAAACGCCGCGTCCCGAGACAACATCTCCCGCTCCGCAAAAACCGATCCATCAATCGGTGAGACACATTTCAACATCTGCCCCATATCCACTCCATTTCCGAAAGAAACAGGATCCCTGCTTCATCTGGCTAAAAATATCCCGGGGAGCGCGAGGGGCTGGCCCCTCGCTCCTACCCTCTAAGCCCGCTCGAACCCGCGAGCAACTTCCCAATCGGTCACCACGCGTTCGAATTCCTCAATCTCGACCTCCGCCGCGCGGGTGTAGTGATCGACCACCTCATCCCCCATGGCCGCGCGCAGCATCTCTGATCCGTGCAATGCGTTGCGTGCATCCTTCAGCGTACCCGGGATCATGCCGGTCTCGCCCTGATAAACGTCTCCCGTGGCCGCTGGTTGCAACTCCAGCCCCTCTTCAATCCCGGCAATCCCGGCGGCCAGCATCCCGGCCATCGCCAGATAGGGGTTCATGTCTGACCCCGGAATCCGGCATTCGGCCCGAACCGCCTTTGTACCGTCACCGCACAGACGGAATCCCGCAGTGCGGTTGTCCACCGACCAGATGATCCGCGTGGGCGCAAAGGTGCCTTTCATGAATCGTTTATAGCTGTTGATATAGGGTGCCATGAAATAGGTATAATCCGGGGCATATTTCAGCAGCCCGGCCATATAGCTTTTCATCAGCACCGACATGCCCAACTCATCCGCCGCGTCATAAAACGCCGGTTGCCCATCGGCCCAAAGCGACTGATGGACGTGCGAGGAACTGCCCACCTTGTCGTGATGCCATTTCGGCAGGAAGGTCGCGGCGTGCCCGTGCTGCCAGGCAATCTCTTTCACTGCGTTCTTGGCAATCGAGTGATACTCGGCCGTTTCCATCGCACCGGCATATTTGATGTTCAGCTCTTCCTGTCCGGTCTCGGCCTCGCCCTTGGAATTCTCGACCGGAATACCTGCATTCCACAGGTGATTGCGGATCGGGCGCATCACGTGCTCTTCCTTGGTGGTCTGCAGGATGTGATAGTCTTCGTTATAGCCCGAGATCGGCTCCAGATCGCGGAAGCCTTCCTTGCGGATCTGGTCAAAGCTCTTTTCGAACAGAAAGAACTCCAACTCGGTGGCGCACATGGCGTCATAGCCCATGGCCTTCAGGCGGTTGACCTGTTTCTTCAGGATCGACCGAGGCGCATGGGGCACCTCTTCATGCGTATGGTGATCCAGAACGTCACACATCACCATCGCAGTGCCTTCCAGCCACGGCACCGGGCGCAGGGTGCTGAGGTCCGGTTTCATGACATAGTCACCGTAACCCCG
>NZ_JBQFRE010000049.1:0-3879 GCF_056537245.1 Ruegeria sp. CG11 | reverse complement strand
TCGTCTCTTGCTTTCCATTCTTTCCATCTGAGTATGGCGTTTGCGCCGATTTCCCGGAAGGGTTGTGGTGGCAAGCGTTTTGGTTGATCCTCAGCCTCGAAGTGGCGGGTGATGTCCGAGCTGTGGCCACAGGCGCGTTCGGCTGCGGTGATGCCGGTGAGGGTGCCGCGTGCGGTGCCCAATCCGTTCTGGACGCAGCCGGAATAGACGCCGGGTTCGATCTCGCGCGTGACCGAGACGCCGTTGAGGCTCAGGCACAGGTGGCCGGCCCAATGATATTCCATCTCCATCCCGGCCAGTTGCGGGAAGCGTTGTTCGAACTTGCGCTGCATCACCCGCGATGCCCGCGTCAGATCGCGCGCCGAGGCCGCCATGCCGGGGCGCAGCGCAGCGCAGGTGCGGGTGATGATGCGATTGCCGCCCTGTCCGGTATCAATGCGCCGCATCGTGGTGCCCATCGGATCGGAGGGGGTCACACCCCAGCGCGGCTGCCCGCCCAGTTTGGCCAGCGCGTCGGCGTCCAACTCGGGCGTCATTGCGGCGAACAGGAACAGTTGCATCAGACGATTGCGTTCGATCCCGAAGCTTTCAAGATGGCCGTTGACCGTGAGGATCACCGCGCCCGTGCTGACCGTGCCGCGTTTGGTTTTCACCTGCCACGCGCCGCCCTGCTTTTCGAACCCGGTGACGGCCGAGTTTTCATAGAGCGCCACGCCATTGCGGGCCAATCCGGCCGCCAGCCCGCGGATATAGCCTGCGGGCTGCAGCATGACCGTTCCGGATGTGTAAAGCCCGGACCGGTAGTGGCGCGAGCCGGTCAGGTCGTACATCTGTTGCGAATCCAGCATCTCGCTGGCCTCGCCCAGGGTTTCCAGATGCTGGGCATAGCTGACGTTATGGGCATGACCCGCCGCACTGGCGGCGCCATTCACCTTGCCTGCGGGGGCAAAGAAGTTCGGGTCGATCCGATATTGCGCGACCGCGGATCGGGCAAAGGCAATCGCCTGCCGGTTCAGCGCGATCATCTTGCGGTCATCGCCGCCGCCGGCATAGTCATCCGAGGCCAGGTCATGCGGCAGATCGATCATGAAGCCCGAGTTGCGCCCCGCCGCGCCCTCGGCCACGCGCCCGGCCTCGAGCACGACGATTTTGGCGCCGGGCTGCAACTGCTTCAGCCGCTGCGCCGCCGACAGGCCCGCAAAACCCGCACCGACGATCGTGACGTCAGCCGTCAGGTCACCGGCCAGCTCTTGCGCGGGAGCTGGAGCGCCAAGGATGGCGCTCCAGGCTGCCGGTCCGCGGTGAACCGGCAGGGATCTGGCAGAGTATTTGCTCAATCGACTGCCTCGTCTGCGTCATCGGCCAGATCGATCCAGATGGTTTTCAGCTGGGTGTACTGATCATGCGCATGGACCGAGTTGTCGCGGCCGCCAAAGCCCGATTGCTTGAACCCGCCAAACGGGGTCGAGATGTCGCCCTCACCAAAGCTGTTGACCGTCACGGTACCCGCCCGCAGGGCACGGGCACCGCGGATGGCGCGTTTGGCATTGGCGGTGAAGATCGACGCGCACAGGCCGAATTCGGTGTCATTGCCGACCTCGATGGCCTCGTCAAAGCCCGAGACTTCGATCACCGACAGAACCGGGCCAAAGATCTCTTCCCGCGCCAGCAGGGCGTTGTTGTCTGCGACCTCGACCACCGTGGCCTCGACAAAGCCGTTCTCGGCCTTGCCACCGATCACCACATTCTCGGCCTGATCCAGATACGAGCAGACCTTGGTGTAGTGGCTTTCGCTGACCAGCGCGCCCATGCGGGTTTCCGGGTCCAGCGGGTCGCCGATATTCCACTGTTTGGCGTGATGCGCGATGCGCTCCAGCAGGTCGGCCTTGACGTCCTTGTGCACGATCAGGCGCGAGCTGGCCGAGCAGTTCTCACCCATGTTCCAGAACGCCCCGTTGACCAGATGCTGGGCCACGCGGTCCAGGTTCTCGGCATCGTCCATCACGATGGCGGGGTTCTTGCCGCCCATCTCCAGCACGACTTCCTTGGCGTTGGATTCTGCCGAATAGGTCAGGAATTTCTTGCCGGTCACGGTCGAGCCGGTGAAGGACACCATGTCGATATCCATGTGGCGGCCGATCGGCTCACCCACGTCGCCGCCACCGCCGGGCAGGATGTTCAGAACACCGGCAGGGACACCGGCCTCCATCGCCAGTTCAGCCACGCGCAGCGCGGTCAGAGTGGTTTCCTTGGCTGGTTTGATCACCAGCGAGCACCCCGCCGCCAGCGCCGGGCCGATCTTCCACGCCAGCATCAAAAGCGGGAAGTTCCACGGCAGTACCAGACCAACCACGCCGATCGGCTCACGCACCACCATGGCGATGTGATCGTCGCTGGCCGGCGCCACCTGATCATAGATCTTGTCGATCGCCTCGGCGTGCCATTTCAGGCAGTGGATGGTCTCGGGCACGTCCACGGTCTCGCAGTCGTAGATCGTCTTGCCGCTGTCGAGGCTTTCCATCACCGCCAATTCGCGCGCGTTGCGGGTCATCAGCTTGCACAGCCGGATCAGAACGTCCTTGCGCTCGGACGGGTGCAGTTTCGACCAGCGGCCATCGTCAAACGCCTCGCGTGCCTTCTCGACGGCAAAATCCACATCCTCGGACCCGCAGGCGGCAATCTCGGCCAGGGTCTCGCCGGTGGCCGGGTTGGTGCTGGTGAAGGTCTTGCCGGAAATCGCCGGGCGGAACGTGCCGTCGATGAACGCGCCGGTGGGCAGGTTCAGGCCTGCGGCAATGGATTTGTATTCGTCCTGTGTCAGCAGATCCATGTGTCTTATCCTTCTGCCACGATGTCGGCGATTTTGCGTTTCAATACGCGCGTGACCTGTTCCAGCGCGCGCTTGTCATCCTTGTTCAGACCCTTCAGCGGCGCGCGCATGGCGCCTGCGTCGAACCCGTTCATGGTGACGCCATACTTGATGGTCTGGATGAACTTGCCACCCTGTTCCAGCACATGCATCAGCGGCAGCATCGCGCTCATGATGCGGCGGCCCTTGTCGAAATTGCCTTCGACCACACAGGCATTATAGAGCGCCACGTGTTCCGCGGGCAGGAAGTTCGACCCGCCACAGACCCAGAACGGAGCCCCCCAGGCAAAGAATTCCAGCGCCTGATCGTCCATGCCGCAACCCATCTGGATATGCGGATAGTCGCGCGCCAGCAGGTGCACCCGGTTGATATCGCCCGAGCTTTCCTTGATGCCGCAGAAGTTGCGGCTGCGGCCCACGCGGTCCAGGAATTCCGGACCCATCATGGTGCCGGTGCGGTGCGGATAGTTGTACAGCATCACCGGCAGATCCGCGGCCTTGTCGATGGCCAGCGCGTTCAACGCATTCTCGCGGTCGGTCGGAACCGAATAGGCCGGGCTGGCCAGCAGGATCGAATCCGCCCCGATCTCGCGCGCGCCGGTGGCCAGCGCAATCGAATCCGGCGTCATCATCGCCCCTGTGCCCACCACCAGCGGCAGGCGACCCTTCAGGCACTCGTGGGTGAACCTGGCCAGCTCCAGACGTTCCGCCACGGTCTGGGCATAGTTCTCGCCGGTCGAACCGCCCGAGATCAGGCCATGCACGCCGTTTTCGATCAGGTATTCAATCACATCCGACAGCGCGTCCCAGTTGACGCTGCCATCGGAGTGATAAGGGGTCACGACCGGCGTGTAGATCCCTTCGAATTTGAACAGGGGTGTCATCTATATCCTCATGCAGGGGTTTTGCGCGCCGTCGATCCCAGCGGCAAGTCAAGCCCCGTGGGCGTGACAAACAACTCAATCTGGTCGCGCGACAGATTCCAATGATCAATCGCCAATGAACCCGCA
>NZ_JBQFRE010000048.1:0-3972 GCF_056537245.1 Ruegeria sp. CG11 | reverse complement strand
GCCCTTAAATGAGATCGTCACGGCCTGCTCCTGTCATGTTCTAGTGCGCGCTACCAGAAATGCACTCGACCTGACAGGTAAGGGCCAAGTTTGCGACAAAACCGCGAGCCTTAAACCTTAAAAATTCGACGGAATTGGAACGCACTCCTGCATCGTCGGGAGCAAACCTACCGGTAACCTGGGCATGAGACATAGTTATCGTGCTGCAAGATATGACCGCCGCCACGATCATATCGTTGTTCTACTTCTTCCGGTAGGCGTTGATGACAGATGTTCCGTAATCTGTAGATCTTCCGACAGTGTTAGAACTTGTTTCGACGGCGGCGTCTGAGTTCATCGAGTTCACGGCGTTCGCGCTGAGCATGGATAATAGTCGCGACGACTCGCATGCTTAAGTATACCAAAAAAACACCTCCAACCCCGCCAATTAGGAAAGACATAACCAAGTTGAGGTTCGTGTACATGTACGCCAAATAAGTGCCGCCGAAGAGCACAAGACCACCTAAAAAATTCCAAAACGCGTCAGGCACCTTACTTCTTTCTTGTATGTTTCTGCTCGATTTTCAGATCACGACACTTCGGTTGAAAATTCCCATAAATCAAGTAGGTATAGGTGAAAATTTGGAGGCAGACCAAGAAAACGCAATACACCGCTCTGCTTTTGTTCAAAATTCTCAGATGAGCAGGATTTAACATCGGGCACACCGACACCACGAATTGCGATGGCCCGCAAAACGCCGAAAGGGCAGCGCCCGAGTTTGCGTCGCGATGGTTCTGTGAAATCGTGACAGTCTGCTACAGCTTCAATTTAGAGCGCGCACGGGTTCGGTTGGGGCAGTAACGCCCCAACCCACATTTCTATCGAAACAGACGAGTAAACAGGCTTCCAGCAGGCTTGCTCGGCTTCCGAGCCAGAGCTTTCTCATCTGCCTTCGAGAGCGGAACACCACCGCTCTTTTTCTTCTTCGCCACCGCATATGGGTCAGTCAGAAGACCGTTATTGAGGTCGTATTCGATCTCGAGGGCGCTCAGATGCCATTTCGGGAATTTCGCCAGTTCATTTTCATAGTTCACCAGACCGAACATCAGGCCAGGAACAACAAAGCGATCCTCCATGGACATGCAGAAGCCACGCCTCAGGTTCTGATGACGTTCTGCGCAGTTCCTACGCATTCCTGTACTACCATACAGATCTTCTCTGTTGTGAACATACACATTGGAATACCCAACACGCCGCATTTCTACGGTTGAATTTTCAGAGGTATACTCTTTCACGCGCTTGAAGTGACCATTTTTGCCACGAAGCCGCTCCTCGCTTAGAATACCCCCTGGATAAGACCGAACAGGCCTACCTGCCAGAAATTCAGGGCTCCTCGGGTCCTCAATGAACCGCTCGTCTTCAGTATCGTAAACCTTGATGAAATCAGACACCTCTCCCGCTGGATCAAAGCATTCCGAGATGATTTCAAACAGGGCTGGAAAAGTGAAGTGATCCCAGACCACCAGAGGTTCGCTGATTTTGCCCTCAAACCAGATAGAGTCGATGTCATTTTTGTTGAGCTCCGACGGAACCCGGTATCCTGGCATCAACACGATCTGATATCTATGGGGATCGCCCGACTCTCTGATCCAGAGGTCCTTCCTAAACGGACTGAAAGGGCTAATGCTCAGGTATGAGAAGCACGGATACTCCCGGCTCGCGAACGAGATTGGTCCCGTTAACTCTGCCGTCGAGATGTCCTCTGCTCGGTTTATTGATAGCGTCATTTCCTGCCCTCCTTTTTGGCGGCAGAAAATGACATCGTATTCGCTCCGTCAACACCAACTTTGTTAGCTGTTGCTAACGTAGAAAGCGCATGAGTGACGTTGGGGCAATAAAGCCCGGACCCACTCTCTTAACGGAAGAGTCGCGAGAAAATGCTTCCAGCTGGCTTTCTGGACCCCCGAGAAAGAACCTTTTCGTCTGCTTTCGACAGCGGAACCCCGCTGGTCTTTTTCTTCTTTGCCACCACATAAGGATCGGTCAGAAGACCATTGTTGAAGTCATACTCAATCTCCAGGCTACGCAGATGCCATTTTGGAAACTTTGCGAGTTCATTTTCGAAATTGACCAGACCGAACATCAGGCCGGGAACGACGAAGCGATCCTCCATGGACATGCAAAACCCCCTCCTCAGGTTCTGATGACGTTCTGCGCAGCTCCTACGCATTCCACGGGTTCCATACATACTGTCATAGTTGTGAACATACACATTGGAATATCCAACACGCCGCATTTCTACGGTTGAGTTTTCAGAGGTATACTCCTTCACGCGCTTGAAATGACGGTTTCTTTTCCGATGCCGTTCTTCACTCAAAATATCACCAGGATTTGTGCGAACAGGACGACCCGCCAGAAATTCAGGACTCCTCGGGTCATCGATGAACCGCTCGTCCTTGGTATCGTAGACCCTGATGAAATCAGACACTTCCCCCGCCGGGTCGAAGCATTCAGAGATGATTTCAAAAAGAGTTGGATGCGTGAAGTGGTCCCAGACCACCAGCGGCTCGCTGATTTTGCCTTCAAACCAGATCGAATCGATATCATTTTTATTGATCGCCGACGGAACTCGGTATTCTGGCATCAACATGATCTGGTATCTATGGGGATCACCCGACTCTCTGATCCAGAGGTCCTGCTTAAGCGGACTGAAAGGGCTAATGCTCAGGTGTGAGAAACATGGATACCCTCGGGTCGCGAAGGAGATCGGTCCCGTAGACTCTGCCGTCGAGATGTCCTCTGCCCGGTTCATTGATTGCCTCATTTCCTGCCTTCCTTTTTTTTTGGCGGCAGAAAATGACATCGTATTCGCTCCGTCAACACCAACTTTGTTAACTGCTGCTACACACCTCATTTTTGGGTTCTTGGCGGGTCGTTTAGCGAGCTTCGTTGTGATTCACCTGGAAATTCGCTGCCATCTTGAGTCTTTAGATCAAACCCAATGTCTAATTGGCCCCTGCCCTAATTTACGTCCGCAGCTAGATTTCGCTTACAACGAAAAACAGGTGTCAAAAATTTAGGCGCTGTACTTTTTTAACATTATGTAAATAGGGTATATGCTATCTTTACAAAAAGAGACAATCGAGGCAGCGGATGGCACATTTTGGATACGCCAGGGTTTCCACGCCTGATCAAATCGCTGGGCTAGAGAACCAAGTACGAATTCTCCGCGAACATTGTACCGGCCCGGATGATGATTTCCTGGAGGAGAAGACGTCAGCCTTCATGGGTGGGCACCAAGTAGTTCGCGACGAGCTGATCCAGAAGTATATGCGAAAAGGTGACTGCCTGATCGTCACACAGCTCAGCAAGCTATGTCGTCGGCCGAGGGAGATCATCGAGATCGACGAGATCTTGCAAAAGAAAGGGGCCCACCTAAAGATCTTGGACCCTGGTATGGACACATCGACACCAATCGGAAGGATGATGGTCACAGTGATCGCGGCCATTGATCAAATGGAAGTCGAGACAATGAAAGAGCGCCAGGCCGTCGGTATCGCCGCCGCCAAAGCTGCCGGAAAGTACAAAGGCCGAAAACCGATCTCGGACGAGAAGCGGGAGAAGATCCTCAAAGAGGTGCGTCGCGGATCTAAGATACAGATGATCGCTGACCATTTTAAGGTATCAAGGCCGACCATCTATAATCTAATGAAAGCCGCTGGTGTGACCCGCCCTGCGCCGGGCGAAACCTCCGACAAGGCCGAAGGTAAAGATCAGTGACCGAGTTCGTCTATCCTCCGCTTCTACACAGTTCACTGAACGAAATTAAGTAGATCTGGGCTGGACCCCCTACAGTTCGATGACATACTCAGTGCAATGCTGAACCATGGTCTTGTTGTGCATCTAGGGTCAGGATTCATAACCAGTAGATGACGGTTGCTGCGAGCGCGATGACAGAAAGGAATACTTTGGGACAGCGGTCATAGCGGGTT
>NZ_JBQFRE010000047.1:0-4330 GCF_056537245.1 Ruegeria sp. CG11 | reverse complement strand
GCCTTTCAAAGAGACCATTCGAAGACCTGTCCGAGAACTATTTGCGCGAAACAAATGCCTGAACAGGCTGCCCTGTCAATCTGGCCCAAAAGATTGCGACACAACCCTCAGAGGGGTCTTTGGATCCGGCAATTTGCCCGCGTTCTGCGCAGCCCAGTCGTGCATTTCATGTAAAAGCGGGATCAGGCTTTGGCCCAGAGGCGTGAGACTGTATTCGACATGTGGCGGTATGGTCTGGAAGTCTTTGCGAGAGACAAACCCCGTCTCCTGTAACTCGCTGAGCTGGCGCGTCAATGTACGATGGGTAATGCGCCCCAGATTGCGCTGGAGCTGATTGAACCTGCAGCTACCTTGCGCCAGCCAATAGATGATTAGCAGCTTCCAACGTCCTGAGATGGCCGAGATCAGCGCCTCAATCCGGTAGTGTTCCTCCGACTCGTCCAGTTTCATTGCAGTATCCTAAATGACCGTACTTGTTAGTTTGATCGCACATAGATAGCTAACGTTCCAAGCATCACGCCGCAATGGGGAACGCAATGGTCAAAAAGAAAATCGTGATCGTGGGGGGAGGCTATGTCGGGTTCGAGGTCGCCCAGAAATTAGACGCTTTTGCAGACGTCACCCTCATCGAACAACGCGAAGCCTTCGTTCAGCCGCCCGCCGCAATCCGTGCGCTGGTTGAGCCCACACTACTGGACCAGATCATTCTACCGTATGATAACCTGCTGAAATCAGGACAGGTCGTGCGGGGTCGCGCCGTTTCAGTCTCCCAATCAGAGGTCACTTTGGAATCCGGCGCAGTTTTTCCAGCGGACTTCGTCGTGATCGCCACAGGATCTTCCTATGCTGCCCCGTTCAAACCATCGGGCGACAGCATCGCCGATTTCCGTCGGGCTAGCACGGAAATCAGCGGGCGGCTGGCAAAGGCGACCTCGATCGCAATTGTTGGGGCGGGTGCTGTGGGAACAGAGCTCGCAGGAGAAATTGCTTCAGCGCAACCGGGCAAATCCATCACATTGATATCGTCTGACGAAGCCTTGTTTCCAATGTATCCGGCCAAGTTGGGCGCGCAGCTCAACCGCAAGCTCGAACGCCTCGGTGTCACCGTTGTCTTTGGCCAAAGAGCTCAGGGCCTGCGCCATATGGATCAGCCTTTTGAAGGGGCTGTGACCTTGACCGATGGTCGAGTGATCGAGGCTGATCTGGTGTTTCCAGTAGTCGGTTCAATACCCCAAACATCCTTGGTGCGAAATCTACCGGGCGCAAGATTTGAGGCGTCGGGCCGAGTGAAAACCGACAGGTGGCTGCGCCCCTCCGACTATCCAAATGTCTTCGTTGCTGGGGATATTGCCGATGCAGGGGATGGCATGACGATTGTTGCAACAACCAGGCAGAACCCCTGGCTTGTAAAGACGTTGAAGAAGGTGCTGGGCGGCTCATCCGTTGAGGACCTGGCACCCTATAGCCCCTGGAAGAAAGCGCCCATTTTGGTCCCGCTGGGTCCGGTCATTGGCAATAGCTGGCTTTTCGCGACGGTTGGTGACTGGATCACCCGTATGATGAAAGGGAAAGAGCTTTTTATTCCCAAGTATCGCAAGGCATTTGGTTTTCCGGACCTCAGGAAATAGCTCTGCTTATTAGGAGCGTTCTTTCGGCGCTCTTCTCAAAAAAACGCTGCACTCCAGAACGTTGGACTTAGTCCACATGCGTATGAGCCCCTTGCGGGGTCCAAAAAGCTAGGAAATCCGGCATGACAGCCACTATCCAAACCAAGAACTATGGTGAAGCGCTCAAGACTATGCCTGGCCTTGAATTTCTAAAGCTCTCCATGGGACAAGACTTTCCACAGCCCGAGATGGCCCACACCATGAATTTCCGTCTGTCAGCTGTCGACGACGGAGTGGCTGTTTAGAATTGCACCCCAAGTGGCCGTCATTTGAATCATTTAGGTGCAGTGCATGGTGGCTGGGCTATGACAGTACTCGACGCGGCTCTTGGTGTGTCGGTTCAAAGCAAACTTCCAGCCGGTAAAGCGTTCACAACGCTTGAGACCAAAGTCAACATGGTGCGCGCTATTCGGCCCGACCATGGCGCACTACGCTGTGAAGCACACGCTGTACATGTGGGGGTTCTGTCGCAAACTTTGTCCCCACCTGTCAGGTTGAGCGTAGTTCTGGTAGCGCATGCTCGAATTTCACAGGAGCAGACGGTGACAATCTCATTCAAGGGTGCGCATTTTCCGAAAGAGGTGATTTTGTACGCTGTTTTCTTCTATCTGCGATACAGTGTTTCATACCGGGATCTGGAAGAAATTATGGCGGAACGCGGCGTTGATCTGGATCATGCGACGCTGAACCGCTGGGTAAGCCGATATGCCGGTCTCGTAGCTGATGCTTCGCGATATAGAAAGCGTCCTACCGACCGTTCATGGCGCATGGATGAAACATATGTGAAAGTGAAAGGTGAGTGGGTTTACCTGTATCGCGCCATCGACAAGTTCGGAAAAACGCTTGATTTCATGCTGTCCAAGCGTCGGAACAAAGCTGCAGCAACGAAGTTTTTTGCCCGCGCGCTCGAAGTTAACGGGCTGCCACGCAAAATCGTCATCGACAAAAGCGGCGCGAACACAGCCGGTATTAAAGCGATCAACAAGATGCTGAAGGGCTTTGGTTGCCCGATCCCAATCGAGATGGTCAGGCGGAAATATCTCAATAACATCATTGAACAGGATCACCGGTTCATCAAACGTCGGATCAGGCCCACGCTAGGGTTCAAATCTTTCGATTCAGCGGCATCTGCCCTGGCTGGTATCGAACTGGTTACCATGATCCGCAAAGGTCAATTTACGCCCAGACTCTCGCCGTTTCAGCAGTTTGCCCAATTGGCAGGATAATCGGATCGCCAGCTCCATCTAAGCTGCTCTCAAAGGAATTTGCGACAGAACCCGACACATGTGCAGCGAAAGTCTGCTTTCCGCCCTTACTGCAAAAAACACCCAATTTTTCGAAGCCTTTAGATCCCGCATTGAGACTAGTTCCTGGAAGAGCTCCGCAACGTTCTTTCTAGTAGTTCAACCAATAAACCGTCGAACGCCCGCCTGCCTCTGACCGTTTCAGCACACCCACAGCTTCCATCGAGAGCAAGTCTCTGGTCGCAGTGGCCGTCGATGCGCCGCTGATCTTGCGGAATGCCTTAGCGCTGATGCCTAATTCTACGCGCTCCGGGCCCTGTTCGAATAGCTTGCGCAGGACATGTTCCTGCCGTGCATTGAGCTGCGGAGCAAACCGCAAGAAGAACCGATTGCGCCTCAGGACAAATTGCGCTTCTTCCCTGGCAAAGACCGCCGCGTTCGCTAACGTTTGTAAAAACCAGATGACGAACTCGGTTGCGTCGATGCCCCCCCTACCCTCTTGCCTACCAGCCTGTAGTGCGTGGTAATACGCTTCTTTGTCCCGCTCAACCTGACGCGAAAACGAAAAGGGCAATGCACCTTTCTGCGCAAATACAAATTCAATCAGCGCCCGACCAATTCGTCCGTTTCCATCAGAGAATGGATGGATGGATTCAAACCACAGATGCGCCAGCGCCGCCTTGATTGGCACTGGTACTCTCTGATCCTGCGCCAGCCACGTAAGAAACACAGCCATCTCTTGCTCCAGCCGCTCAGGCGGCGGTGCTTTGTACAATACGTCATTGGAGCCGGCGACCGCAGAGCGGACGATTTCCAGATCGAACTGACGCCAACGACCCAAGTCTTCCACTTCAATGCCGAAGAATAACAACCGGTGCCAATCGAACAATATGCTAGCACTTAGCGACCCTATCGTCGAACGCGCGGCCGCCATCAATTCAGCGACGGCATCAGATCGACGTGTAATGGCGCGTCTGTCGCGGTGCTTCAAAGACGCAACAATCGATGCCTGGATTTCAGTCTCGTCAAGGGGCACGCCTTCGATTCCAAAAGAGGACATAACCTCCTGGGCGATTTGCGAAAGATGAAACTCCTCCCGATCAGTATCCGGAAGACCGTCAATGAGGCCCGTGATTTCACCGACCTTTTGGGAAGATGTTGCCAAGTAAGATTCTACCCGCTCATGGTCATAAGTGAATTCGGGCCAGTACTTGGATTGCCAAACTTGCGTCATGAGGAGATTAGTAAACACATTCCAATCATTTTTACAATAATTTTGATCTGAATAATTGTTTGGTTCAAATCAGTCGAAACTGGGAGATTACACGGGATCTGTTGCAAACTTTTGGCTGTTGACGAGGTCAGATGCTGCGGGTGAATGACTTTCGGTAAAATCAGTCGAAAGTCAGTTCATGATTT
>NZ_JBQFRE010000046.1:0-4422 GCF_056537245.1 Ruegeria sp. CG11 | reverse complement strand
TTTACTCGGCGGCGTCTTGGTATGCGTCCATTGGAGGGCATGTGCAGACGAGGTTACGGTCGCCGTATGCGTTGTCGACGCGGTTGACGGGGGACCAGTATTTGTCGACGCCCATGGAGCCCGGCGGGAAGCAGGCCTGTTCGCGGGTGTAGGGGCGGTCCCAGTCGCCGACCAGATCGCGCACCGTGTGGGGGGCGTTTTTCAGCGGGTTGTTCTCCGCGTCGATCTTGCCGTCGATGATGTCCTGCGCCTCGGCCCGGATCGAGAGCATGGCGTCGCAGAAGCGGTCCAGCTCGGCCTGCGGCTCGGATTCCGTGGGTTCCACCATCAGGGTGCCGGCCACCGGCCAGGACATGGTCGGCGCGTGGAAGCCGCTATCGACCAGGCGCTTGGCGATGTCGTCGACGGTGACATGGGCGGCCTCGTCCAGCGGACGGGTGTCGAGGATGCATTCATGCGCCACGCGGCCCGACTCGGAGGTGTAGAGGATCGGATAGGCATCCTTCAAACGCGCGGCGATGTAGTTGGCGTTCAGGATCGCCACCTTGGTTGCCTGCGTCAGACCCGCGCCGCCCATCAGCAGCACATAGGCCCAGCTGACCGGCAGGATCGAGGGCGAGCCGAACGGTGCCGCCGAGACCGGACCCACGGCGGTGCCGTATTCCGGGTGGCCGGGCAGGTGTTCCTCGAGATGCGCCTTGACGCCGATCGGACCCATGCCGGGGCCACCGCCGCCATGCGGGATGCAGAAGGTCTTGTGCAGGTTCAGGTGGCTCACGTCGCCGCCGATCTTGCCCGGCTGGGCCAGGCCGACCATGGCGTTCATGTTGGCGCCGTCGATATAGACCTGACCGCCGTGATCATGGGTGATCTGGCAGACCTCCTGCACCGTTTCCTCGAACACGCCGTGGGTCGAAGGGTAGGTGATCATGCAGGCGGCCAGATGGTCGCTGTGCTTTTCCGCCTTGGCGCGGAAATCGGCCAGGTCAATGTTACCCTTGTCATCCGACTGCACCGGCACAACCTGCCAGCCCACCATCTGCGCCGAGGCCGGGTTGGTCCCGTGCGCCGAGGTCGGGATCAGGCAGACATTGCGGTGCCCTTCGCCGCGGGCGAAGTGATAGTTGCGGATGGTCAGCAGGCCCGCATATTCGCCCTGCGCGCCCGAGTTGGGCTGCTGGCTGATCGCGTCATAGCCGGTGATCTGGCACAGCTTGTCGTTCAGGTCGGCGATCATCTCGTGATAGCCCTGCGCCTGATCTTCGGGAACGAAGGGGTGCAGGTTGCCGAACTCGGGCCAGGTGACCGGGATCATCTCGATCGTGGCGTTCAGCTTCATGGTGCACGAGCCCAGCGGGATCATCGCCCGGTCCAGCGCCAGGTCGCGGTCGGCCAGACGGCGCATATAGCGGGTGATCTCGGCCTCGGCCCGGTTCTGGTGGAAGATCGGGTGGGTCAGATAGGCGCTTTCGCGCAGCGCGTAATCCGGCAGGCGATACTGCTTGTTCGAGCTGTCATCCTTGCGGTCGATGCCGAAGGCACCCCAGACGGCCTCGATGGTTTCGGGCCGGGTCTGTTCGTCGAGGCTGATGCCCACTTTGCTGTCACCCACCTTGCGCAGGTTGACGCCACGGGCCACGGCAGCCTCCATCACCACGGTCTGCAGGTGGCCGACCTCGACGGTGATGGTGTCGAAGAATACTTCCGGTTCGACGGCAAAGCCCGCCTCTTCCAGACCGGCGGCCAGGCGCGAGGTCTTGCGGTGCACCGATTGCGCGATGGCCTTGATGCCGTCGGGGCCGTGATAGACCGCATACATCGAAGCAATCACCGCCAGCAGTGCCTGCGCGGTACAGACGTTCGAGTTCGCCTTCTCGCGGCGAATGTGTTGCTCACGGGTCTGCAGCGACAGGCGGTAGGCCTTGTTGCCGCGGCTGTCGATGGACACACCGATGATCCGGCCGGGCATCGACCGCTTCAGCTTGTCGGTGGTCGCCATATAGGCGGCGTGCGGGCCACCAAAGCCCATCGGCACGCCAAAACGCTGGGTCGAGCCGATGGCGATATCCGCGCCCATCTCACCCGGCGACTTCAGCAGCGCCAGCGACAGGATGTCGGCGGCCACGATGGCAATTGCCTTGTGTTCGTGCAGCGCCGCGATCTCGGCGGTGTAGTCGCGCACATGGCCGTGGGTGCCCGGATATTGGAAGATCGCGCCAAAGACGGCACCTGCGTCGAGGCTGTCGGGATCGCCCACCTGCACGTCGATGCCCAGAGGCTCAGCCCGGGTTTTGATCACTGCGATGGTCTGCGGGTGGCAGTTCTTGTCGACGAAGAAGGCCGCGTTGTTGGCCTTGGACCGGCCGCCGCGCTTGGCCATGGCCATGGCCTCAGCCGCTGCGGTGGCCTCGTCCAGCAGCGAGGCATTGGCCACGTCCAGCCCGGTCAGGTCGCTGACCATGGTCTGGAAGTTCAACAGCGCCTCAAGCCGACCCTGGCTAATCTCGGGCTGATAGGGCGTGTAGGCGGTGTACCAGGCCGGGTTTTCCAGGATGTTGCGCAGGATCGGCGCCGGGGTGGTGGTGCCGTAATAACCCTGACCGATCAGCGAGGTCAGAACCTTGTTCTTGCTCGCCACCTGCTTCATGTGGAAAAGCGCATCCCGCTCGGTCATCGCCGGACCCCAGTCCAGCGGTTCCTTCTGGCGGATCGCAGGGGGAACGGTGGCGTCGATCAGTTCGTCCAGCGTCTTGAAGCCGATCACCTTGAGCATGTCGCGCATCTCGGTCGGGCTGGGCCCGATATGGCGGCGATTGGCAAAGTCATAGGCTTCGTAGTCGGTCAGTTTGAAGGCCATTGCAGCGCTCCTATGAATAAGTCAGGTCGGGCGGAGGCCGCGAGGACCTCCGGTAGAATGCGGGCCGGGCCGGCCCGAACGGGTGGGGTCCCGGGTCAGGACCCCGGCAGAGGCTCAGCCGATGAAGTCCTTGTAACCGGCCTCATCCATCAGATCTTCAAGCTGCGACGCGTCCGCGATCTTGATCTTGTAGATCCAGGCCTCGCCCTCGGGGTCTTCGTTCAGCGCGCCGGGGTTGTCGGCCAGCGCTTCGTTGACCTCGACGATCTCGCCATCGACCGGGGCATAGAGCTCGGACGCCGCCTTGACGGATTCGATCACGCCGATCTCGCCATCCTTCTCGAACTCGTCGCCTGCTTCCTGCTGCTCGACGAAGACCACCTCACCCAGCTGCTCGGCCGCGTGTTTGGTGATGCCCAGAGTGGCTACGTCCCCTTCGACGGTCAGCCATTCATGCTCTTCGGAATAATAGGTTGCCATGTCTTCTCTCTCCTGACTTCAACGCTTGTAATTCTGTGTGACGAAGGGCAGCGCTACGATTTCGGCCGACTGCGCCTTACCCCGGATGATCAGGTTCACCTTCTCGCCCGGCGCGCCATGGCCTTTGCTCACATAGCCCATCGCCACCGGTCCGCCGACCGTGGGGCCAAAGCTGCCCGAGGTGATCTGGCCAATCGTATTGCCCTCGAGGCATTGCACCTCGACACCCTGACGGGCGGGCGCACGGCCTTCGGGCTTGATGCCCACCAGCTTGCGCGCAGGGCCTTCGGCCAGTTCTTTCTGGACACGCTCAGCGCCCGGAAAGCCGCCTTCTTCCTTGCGGCGCTTCTGGATCGCCCAGCCCAGAGAGGCCTCGATCGGCGAGGTGCTCTGGTCGATGTCATTGCCATAAAGGCACAGGCCGGCCTCCAGCCGCAGGCTGTCGCGCGCGCCCAGACCGGCCGGTTCGCAATCCTCATGCGCCAGGAAGGCGCGGGTGATCTCGATGGCCTTGTCCTCGGGGATCGAGATCTCGTAGCCGTCCTCACCGGTATAACCCAGACGCGAGATGCGGCATTCGACGCCGTTGATATCCGCCACGGTGGTTTCCATGAACTTCAGGTCGCGGGCGGCGGGGCAGAGCGCGCCCACCACATCCTCGGCCTTCGGGCCTTGCACGGCGACCAGCGCGCGGTCGAAAATCTCGGTGACCTCAACGCCTTCGAGGTTGTCGCGCATATGCGGAATGTCCTGATGCCGCAGCGCCGCGTTCACCACCACGAAGTAGTGATCCCCCGCATTCGACACGATCAGGTCATCCATGATCCCGCCTTCGGCATTGGTGAAAAACCCATACCGCGCCTTGCCTTCCTTCAGCGTCGCATAGGCCTGCGGGCAGATCGCCTCCAGCTTCTCACCCACATTCTCGCCCCGCAGGATCACCTGACCCATATGAGACACATCAAACACCGCCGCCTTCTCACGGCACTGCCTATGCTCTCCCATGATCCCCATCGGGTACTGAACAGGCATCTCCCAACCAGCAAAATCAACCATCTTACCGCCCAACTCAACATGCAATGAGT
>NZ_JBQFRE010000045.1:0-5786 GCF_056537245.1 Ruegeria sp. CG11 | reverse complement strand
CCGAGCTGATGCGAGGGAAGCCAAGCCGACGGATGTCGGTGCCGGCGCTTGAGGCCAGAATAACGGGGCCTTAGCTCAGCTGGGAGAGCGCCTGATTTGCATTCAGGAGGTCAGGAGTTCGATCCTCCTAGGCTCCACCATTTTCCTTGATCTACTTTAGAGAGTATTCGTTTTGCGAGCTTTGTTCTAAGGCTTGCTTGTTCTGTGACATTTTGAAGAGAAGACATGATTGGCCGCTTGCCGCGCCAGAACCTTTATTGGGTTTGTGGCAAGTGACAGCTAGCCAGTTAGCCACCCTTTGGGTGGTCATGGGGGCGCTTGACCGCTGCCCCGCCAGTTGTGTCTCATGAACTGGTCTAGACATATGCATGCATATGTCTTTGATACATATTGATCTATTCAATGTGTGCCAAGTTGAAATCAAGCTTTGCTTTGATTGGATATAATCCTTGGTGATTATAGCTAATGAGAGTGATCAAGTGTCTTAAGGGCATTTGGTGGATGCCTTGGCGACTAGAGGCGATGAAAGACGTGATACGCTGCGATAAGCGTCGGGGAGCTGCGAATAAGCTTTGATCCGGCGATTTCTGAATGGGGCAACCCACCCGCAAGGGTACCCGCAAGGGGGCAAACCCGGAGAACTGAAACATCTCAGTACCCGGAGGAAAGGACATCAACCGAGACTCCGCTAGTAGTGGCGAGCGAACGCGGACCAGGCCAGTGGTCATATTTTAAGAACCGGAACAAGTTGGGAAACTTGGCCTTAGTGGGTGATAGCCCCGTACGGGTAGAAAGAAGTATGATCCTTGAGTAGGGCGGGACACGTGAAATCCTGTCTGAACATGGGGGGACCACCCTCCAAGCCTAAGTACTCCTAGTCGACCGATAGCGCACCAGTACCGTGAGGGAAAGGTGAAAAGTACCCCGACGAGGGGAGTGAAATAGTACCTGAAACCGAATGCTTACAAACAGTTGGAGCCCGTAAGGGTGACAGCGTACCTTTTGTATAATGGGTCAGCGACTTAATTTAACGAGCAAGCTTAAGCCGATAGGTGTAGGCGCAGCGAAAGCGAGTCTGAATAGGGCGTTTTAGTTCGTTGGATTAGACCCGAAACCGAGTGATCTAGCCATGAGCAGGTTGAAGGTGCGGTAACACGCACTGGAGGACCGAACCCACGAATGTTGAAAAATTCGGGGATGACTTGTGGCTAGGGGTGAAAGGCCAATCAAACTCGGAAATAGCTGGTTCTCCGCGAAATCTATTTAGGTAGAGCGTCCTGTGAATACTCCTGGGGGTAGAGCACTGGATGGGCTATGGGGGCTCACCGCCTTACTGATCCTAACCAAACTCCGAATACCAGGAAGTACTGCAGGGCAGACACACAGTGGGTGCTAACGTCCATTGTGGAGAGGGAAACAACCCTGACCGCCAGTTAAGGTCCCTAAGTTATGGCTAAGTGGGAAAGGATGTGAGGATCCCAAAACAACCAGGATGTTGGCTTAGAAGCAGCCATCATTTAAAGAAAGCGTAACAGCTCACTGGTCTAAATAAGGGTCTTTGCGCCGAAAATGTACCGGGGCTAAAGCCATACACCGAAACTGCGGGTGCATCTTTGATGCGCGGTAGCGGAGCGTTCTGTAAGCTGATGAAGGGTGACCCGTGAGGGCACCTGGAAGTATCAGAAGTGCGAATGCTGACATGAGTAACGATAAAGAGGGTGAGAGACCCTCTCGCCGAAAGTCCAAGGGTTCCTGCGCAACGCTAATCGGCGCAGGGTTAGCCGGCCCCTAAGGCGAGGCCGAAAGGCGTAGTCGATGGGAACGGGGTTAATATTCCCCGGCCAGTGGGTAGTGACGGATGCCGTGTATCGTATCTCCTTATTGGATTGGAGATGCGGTGAAGGTGTTCCTGGAAATAGCTCCCACGCTAAGACCGTACCCGAAACCGACACAGGTGGACAGGTAGAGTATACCAAGGCGCTTGAGAGAACTGTGCTGAAGGAACTCGGCAAATTGCTCCCGTAAGTTCGCGAGAAGGGAGCCCGGTACGAAGGCAACTTTGTATCGGGGGCACAGAATAGGGGGTTGCGACTGTTTATCAAAAACACAGGGCTCTGCGAAGCCGCAAGGCGACGTATAGGGTCTGACGCCTGCCCGGTGCTGGAAGGTTAAGAGGAGGTGTGCAAGCACCGAATTGAAGCCCCAGTAAACGGCGGCCGTAACTATAACGGTCCTAAGGTAGCGAAATTCCTTGTCGGGTAAGTTCCGACCTGCACGAATGGCGTAACGACTTCCCCGCTGTCTCCAGCACAGACTCAGTGAAATTGAATTCCCCGTGAAGATGCGGGGTTCCTGCGGTCAGACGGAAAGACCCCGTGCACCTTTACTACAGCTTCACACTGGTATTCGTGATGACATGTGTAGGATAGGTGGTAGGCGTTGAAGCGTGGGCGCCAGCTCGCGTGGAGCCATCCTTGAAATACCACCCTTGTCCTCATGGATATCTAACCGCGGCGCAACAACGCCCGGGACCGTGTGTGGCGGGTAGTTTGACTGGGGCGGTCGCCTCCCAAATGGTAACGGAGGCGCGCGAAGGTGGGCTCAGAGCGGTCGGAAATCGCTCGTCGAGTGCAATGGCATAAGCCCGCCTGACTGCGAGACTGACAAGTCGAGCAGAGACGAAAGTCGGTCATAGTGATCCGGTGGTCCCTCGTGGAAGGGCCATCGCTCAACGGATAAAAGGTACGCCGGGGATAACAGGCTGATGATGCCCAAGAGTCCATATCGACGGCATTGTTTGGCACCTCGATGTCGGCTCATCACATCCTGGGGCTGGAGCAGGTCCCAAGGGTTCGGCTGTTCGCCGATTAAAGTGGTACGTGAGCTGGGTTCAGAACGTCGCGAGACAGTTCGGTCCCTATCTGCCGTGGGTGTAGGAATATTGAAAGGATCTGTCCCTAGTACGAGAGGACCGGGATGGACGTACCTCTGGTGGACCTGTTGTGGCGCCAGCCGCATTGCAGGGTAGCTATGTACGGAAGGGATAACCGCTGAAGGCATCTAAGCGGGAAACCCACCTTAAAACAAGTAGTCCCTGAAGAGCCGTGGAAGACCACCACGTCGATAGGAGGCATGTGGAAGCGCAGCAATGCGCGAAGCTGAGCCTTACTAATAGCTCGTTCGTCTTGATCACTCCCATTAAGCTATAATCACAGCAAAGATAAGCCTGCTCAGATATCGAAGCAGACAAGCTTATCGAAAGACAAAGCAACAATAGACCAGTTCATAACAGTTCAGCTCCTAGCAAGCTAAACTGATACGTGTGTTACTCCTGCCCGGTGGCTATGGCGGGGCACCCCCACCCGATCCCATCCCGAACTCGGAAGTGAAAAGCCCCTGCGCCAATGGTACTTCGTCTCAAGACGCGGGAGAGTAGGGCGCCGCCGGGCATGAATAATACACAAACATCTTCAAAAAAAACGCAGAACATATCCTTCATAAAAGCCTCGAGCCACAAGCTCGGGGCTTTTTTGCGTACTGAACTCCAAAACGCCCATTCCTAAAATCTGGCCTCGAAATCCGGCCCCCAAATCTAGCCAGGACATCCCCGCCAATGCGTACCCAGCAAGCAAACCAAACGGAGTGACACAAAACTCAGATCAGGTAGTGTTGCAAGAACAAAGCGCGAAAATATGCGCAGGAGGATGACGGGAGGGGGAGTCGGAGGAGAGGCAGAACGGACGGGAGAGCATAGCGACGTGCAGGACAGGCTAGCGAAATGCTTCTCAAAGCAGAGATGAAGCTCAAGAACAGAGACCCAACTGAAAGCCGGAAGGAGCGGTGAACGGGCTGACACGACGCTTTGGTGGAAAAAAGCCAAGGCGGACAGGCCTGCCGGACACAGAGCGACCTGCCTTTATCGAGGCGGCCTGTGACCGGTGATGGCTGACGAGAGGCAAGGGGACGGGCTCGCCGTAGCAACACCTGCGGTGACAGTCACGGACTTGAGCAAATGAGATCAACACGGTTTGAAAACGGACGGCACTGAGTGACCCAGTGGGAACGGGGGGCGTGCAAGGCTGTGGAGCTGGGTGATTGTGTGACATCCTGATCGTTTGCCAACAGACAGCCGCCCGTGAAACCACACGCTGTCACGGCGCCAATACGTCGAGATAAAGGGTCAATCCCAAAAAGGCGAGGACCGGTCTGGTGCGAGCGCTGGGAGGTACGGCCATGGTGCTGCTGTGGGCCTTTGACGCTGGAGCAAACAGCACGCGGTGCGGCGCTGGCAATAAAGGCCACGCCCAATGGGGGAAATAAGTCTGGCAGGGCGTTTGAAGGCCGCTGGTGTGGCGGGCTGTTGACGCTGGAGGCCGAGCAGAGCCGGCACGGGGCTGCCGGGGGCCGTGCGGTCTGTGTGCCTGTCACCGGGTGGGGGCCTGCAACTGAGTGCCCGGATCGGTGGTCGTGATCGGTCGCGCTCCGTCCGGCGGAGCAGTGCCTGCGGGCGGCCCGAAGATGACCGGTGTTAGTGGGATCCTCACAGGCAAGCTGGGCGAAGCCGGAACTGAAACGCCCGAAGGCCGTGCCCGCTGCTCAGCCTTGAATGGGCTGACCCGGGCTCTTTGCGTTGCACTGTGCGCTGACTTGCGTTGCACGCGCACAATCTGAGCTGCATATGCGGCGACGGGCCGGTGCGCGGTGGTCTCAGCCGGGCCTTCGCTCACAGCCGCTGCAACGTGCAGGGTGTTGAGACCGGGCGCGCGCGGCGTGACCGGGTGCAGCGCGGCTCATCCCTGAAGCCTCCTCCCAAGCCTCCACAGCCGCATGCCAACGGGAATAAAATAAACCTCAAGAAAAACAACACAAACCTATCCCCTCTGAACACCGCACATAACAAAACCAGCACAAAAAACTTATGCCCCGGGTGGAAAGGAGCGCTGATGAAAAACACAGAGACGATGACAGCGAAAGCTAAGCCGGGGAAATAGGACGTAAAGCAGCGAGAGATTAAAGCGTTTTGTTTTTGGTCGCGAGGAGCAGATTCAAGGCAAAGGCCTTCAGCTTTGTACCGAGAGGTCCATTTGCGCAAGGTGCGCACGCTGACGGCAAAGTCTCCGGCAATCTCGCTGCATGATCGCGCTTGCTCAGGCCCGCGCATGAGCATCTGCTCTCGGCTATCCGGCGCGGTTCGGCCAGTCCTTTGCCGGTCGTTCATTGCCGTGTCTTTGACGTGGCTTGGTGGTGAAACCCACATCAAGCCCATAAACGTGATGGACAGCCTCTTTTAGAGCGTGTCTCTGTAGAACGGATTCAGGGTTCTCCTTTCTTATGATCTGTGATTCACTCACACCTGATTGATCTTCGAAGGGGAGTGATATGGGACGGCCTCATCCAATTGAGTTACGCGAGCGTGTGGTCGCCTTTGTTGAAGAAGGCAATACCCATCGAGCCAGTGCAGCGCGTTTTCGGGTCTCTGTTAAGTTTGTCAATGACATAGTCAAGCTGAAGCGTGAAACTGGCAGCCTTGAGGCCAGACCCCAAGGCAATCCTGGACGTGGGAAACTGACAGGAGTGCATGAGTGGGTTCGCTTGCGTATGCATGAGAAAGATGACCTCACACTCGATGAGTTCGTGCAGGAGCTGAGCATGGTGAAGGGGCTCAAGGTGCATCGCTCGTCTGTGGGCCGACTGCTGCACCGTCTTGGTTTGTCGCATAAAAACAGACCTTGATGGCAACCGAGCAGCATCGTCTGGATGTGGAGCTTGAGCGGCATATCTGGATC
>NZ_JBQFRE010000044.1:2500-6026 GCF_056537245.1 Ruegeria sp. CG11 | reverse complement strand
TGGTTGCGGGAGCAGGATTTGAACCTGCGACCTTCAGGTTATGAGCCTGACGAGCTACCGGGCTGCTCCATCCCGCGACACTTTGCGTTGGTCTACGGCCTATTCGGCTACTTGAGACCATTGTTGGCCAATCGCTTACGCTACTTGAGGCCGGGTAGTGTTCTGCTGATCGTTTAGAGAGAAGGGGGATTTTACTAGGTTTGGCGGTGACCTACTCTCCCGGGGCTTAAGCCCAAGTACCATTGGCGCGGCAGTGCTTAACTTCCGGGTTCGGGATGGGACCGGGTGTTTCACTTGCGCTATGACCACCAAACCGAGGAAAATCCCCGTCGCGACTTTGCCAAAGGCAAAGCGCGACGAGTGGCAGGCAGCGTATTTGCGTGCAAATGCGCGTTGCCACTCGGTAGTTATGTCACCCCTTACGGGGTTTCACATCAATCAACGTTGTCCAACTCAAGGTCAGTGTATGCTTTTGATTTTGTCTTTCCATTACTGGATCAAATCAAGCCTATCGGGCGATTAGTACCGGTCAACTGAACGCATTACTGCGCTTACATCTCCGGCCTATTGACGTGGTGGTCTTCCACGGCCCTCAGGGAGACCTTGTTTTGAGGGGGGCTTCCCGCTTAGATGCCTTCAGCGGTTATCCTGTCCGATCATAGCTACCCAGCACTGCCGTTGGCACGACAACTGGTCCACCAGTGGATCGTTCACCCCGGTCCTCTCGTACTAGGGGCAACTCCTCTCAAGTCTCCTACACCCACGGCAGATAGGGACCGAACTGTCTCACGACGTTCTAAACCCAGCTCACGTACCTCTTTAAACGGCGAACAGCCGTACCCTTGGGACCTGCTCCAGCCCCAGGATGAGATGAGCCGACATCGAGGTGCCAAACACTGCCGTCGATATGGACTCTTGGGCAGTATCAGCCTGTTATCCCCGGCGTACCTTTTATCCGTTGAGCGATGGCCCTTCCACTCGGGACCACCGGATCACTATGGCCGTCTTTCGACTCTGCTCGACTTGTCAGTCTCGCAGTCAGGCTGGCTTCTGCCATTGCACTCAACGAGCGATTTCCGACCGCTCTGAGCCAACCTTCGCGCGCCTCCGTTACGCTTTAGGAGGCGACCGCCCCAGTCAAACTACCCGCCACGCAGGGTCCCGGATCCGGATAACGGACCGCGGTTAGACATCAAGAGTGCGAAGGGTGGTATCTCAAGGGAGGCTCCACAGGTACTTGCGTTCCTGCTTCAAAGCCTACCACCTATCCTGCACATCACAATCCTGATGCCAGTGCGAAGCTGTAGTAAAGGTGCACGGGGTCTTTCCGTCTAACCGCGGGAAGCCTGCATCTTGACAGGCAATTCAATTTCGCTGAGTCGATGTTGGAGACAGCGGGGAAGTCGTTACGCCATTCGTGCAGGTCGGAACTTACCCGACAAGGAATTTCGCTACCTTAGGACCGTTATAGTTACGGCCGCCGTTTACCTGGGCTTCAATTCAAGGCTCTCACCTCTCCTTTTAACCTTCAGGCACCGGGCAGGCGTCAGACCCTATACGTCGTCTTGCGACTTCGCAGAGCCCTGTGTTTTTAATAAACAGTCGCCACCCCCTGGTTTGTGCCCCCAGCCCCTAGTTGCCTAGGAACCGGGCCTCCTTCTCGCGAACTTACGGAGGTATTTTGCCGAGTTCCTTCA
The DNA here is from genome assembly GCF_056537245.1 of Ruegeria sp. CG11. Taxonomy (NCBI): domain Bacteria; kingdom Pseudomonadati; phylum Pseudomonadota; class Alphaproteobacteria; order Rhodobacterales; family Roseobacteraceae; genus Ruegeria; species Ruegeria sp. CG11. Next base: position 4,329 of record NZ_JBQFRE010000044.1, on the reverse strand, counting down.
ACATCGTTCTCTCAAGCGCCTTGGTATGCTCTACCAGTCCACCTGTGTCGGTTTAGGGTACGGTCTGATGGAGGGCTATTTCCAGGAACCACTCAGCAGCCCAATCAATCCGATAAGATTGAACTACACCTGTGATCCGTCACATCCTCCTGGCCTAGGAATATTAACCTAGTTCCCATCGCCTACGCCTTTCGGCCTCGGCTTAGGGGCCGGCTTACCCTGCTCAGATTAGCTTTAAGCAGGAACCCTTGGACTTTCGGCGAGAGTGTCTCTCACACTCTTTGTCGCTACTCATGTCATCATTCTCACTAGTGATCTCTCCACCGGATCCCTCACAGGCCGGCTTCATCGAAAGAACTCGATCCGTCATTACACCCAAGCGGATGCAAATACGGATGAGTTCTATGTCACACTACGCTCTGCTACCATGCCTTACGGCATCCTAAGCTTCGGCTCATGGCTTGAGCCCCGTTACATCTTCGCCGCAGGACAACTTATTTAGACCAGTGAGCTGTTACGCTATCTTTAAAGGATGGCTGCTTCTAAGCCAACCTCCTGGTTGTTTTGGTCGTCCCACCTGCTTTCCCACTTAGCCATGAATTGGGGGCCTTAGCTGTAGGTCAGGGTTGTTTCCCTCTCCACTACGGACGTTAGCATCCGCAGTGTGTCTGCCATCTAGTACTCCCGGGTATTCGGAGTTTGGTTAGGATCAGTAAGCCTGTGGGGCCCCATTACCCATCCAGTGCTCTACCCCCCGGGGTATTCGGATGACGCTCTACCTAAATAGATTTCGCAGAGAACCAGCTATCTCCGAGTTTGATTGGCCTTTCACCCCTAGGCACAGCTCATCCCGATCCTTTTCAACGGATGTGGGTTCGGTCCTCCAGTAAGTGTTACCTTACCTTCAACCTGGCCATGCCTAGATCACTCGGTTTCGGGTCTGATCCCACGAACTCATACGCCCTATTAAGACTCGCTTTCGCTACGCCTACACCTAACGGCTTAAGCTTGCTCGTGAGACCAAGTCGATGACCCATTATACAAAAGGTACGCCGTCAGCTCGCAAGGAGCCTCCGACTGATTGTAGGCGTTCGGTTTCAGGTACTGTTTCACTCCCCTCGTCGGGGTGCTTTTCACCTTTCCCTCACGGTACTGGTTCGCTATCGGTCAGCAAGGAGTACTTAGCCTTCGAAGGTGGTCCTCCGATCTTCAGACAGAATTTCACGTGTTCCGCCCTACTTAATACGTCCATCAAAGCTTCCTATACGGGGCTGTCACCCGCTATGGCCACGCTTCCCAACGTGTTCTAGTCACTTATCTGGCTCGGCTGGTCCCCGTTCGCTCGCCGCTACTAGGGGAGTATCAATTGATTTCCTTTCCTCCGGGTACTTAGATGTTTCAGTTCCCCGGGTTTGCTCTTAAAACCCTATGTATTCAGGTCTTAAGTACCTGTTTAAACCCCATATTGAGTATCAGAGATAACAATATGAAGCTTTCAGGTGGGTTGCCCCATTCAGAAATCCATGGATCAAAGCTTATTCTCAGCTCCCCATGGCTTATCGCAGAGTATCACGTCTTTCATCGCCTCTTGCTGCCAAGGCATTCACCAAACGCCCTTCTCGCGCTTGATTTGATCCAGAAAGAGAAAGACACGAAGTCCTTCACGGCAGGCCCAGCTGGTAACTAAAGGCCGCCTCTGTTTCTGAACCAAAAGCATACTTTCCCGCCTTCCATCCTGGAACCCATGCTGCCGATGTCGGTCGGCCCCACATGGAGAATGGAAGACAATGCATGATCGTCAGATCATGCGGGTTAGTGTACTTGACTTG
>NZ_JBQFRE010000043.1:0-6139 GCF_056537245.1 Ruegeria sp. CG11 | reverse complement strand
TGGTGGCAAGGCCGGTGCCGTGAAAGAACCCGAAGACAAGCGTTGCAACCTTGGTGTTCGGCTGGAAGCCGAACCAACGCTGGTAGGCACCGAGGTTGTCGAGCGCTTTGTAAACGACCGACAAGCCGATGATCGCATCAACGATGTAGGCGTTGACACCCCAACCGAACCAAACCCCAGCGAGCATGGTTGTGGAGTGCCCAATGGCAAAGAGGCTGACATAGATGCCAACGTCCTTCGCGCGGTAGAGGAAGAAGACGACGCCGAGCAGGAACAGGATGTGGTCATAGCCCGTGACCATGTGCTTGGCCCCGAGGTACATGAAGGGAATGATGTTCACCCCCCAGATTTCCTGAATATAACCCGCGTCCCCTTCGGTGACATTGTGGGCTGCCGCAGCCGATGCCCAAAGCATCAGGGCTGCAAGCGCAGGTAGGATGGCGGCGGCACGCGTTCCATGCCACGACGGTCCATCCGCGAAAACGGATTTCATAAGTTTCTCCTTGGATTGTCCGTTATTACGAGTGTGGGCGCCCTTTCGGGCAAACTTCACGCTCGTGGCGGTCTTTCCAATAGAAACAGCGGATGCGACCAATCTGTCCTTGCCGGGCTGCGCCACACGGCATTTGCTTCATCGAAAGCATGAACATAACGGATGGGCATGAGAACGGCCTGAGTATGATCGTGGTCTGCCACATCATGGCTATGACCGTGCATGGCCCACATCAGATCTTCTTCAAAACCATGGGAATGGCCATGCTCTGAAACCATCTCGGCGTGATGCTGCAAGGTATCGAAAACGGTCGGGACATGCGATGAACCCGGCGCAACGGCCCAGACGAGTAGAGCAAGGCACGACAAGGCAACAAGCACCTGACGCATCACGCGCTTTATCGCCATGACACTGCTCATGGGTCTGCCTGATCCTTTCTGCTCCTGCCTTGCATTCGGCGTCTTGCGCCATCCTCCCCCGGAGGTTAGCTCTGACATATGACAAAACCACACACCCATGCAAGCCATCCCAAGATCATATCCCGACTGAAACGCGCCGACGGGCATCTGCGTTCGGTTATCGCGATGATCGAAGAGGGGCGAACCTGCCTTGATGTGGCGCAACAATTGCAGGCCGTCGAAAGCGCCATCCGCAATGCCAAGCAGACCCTGATCCATGACCATCTGGATCATTGTCTGGATGGCGATCACGACCGGGAAGAAATGAAGGCGATCTCCCGCTATCTCTGAGGGCAACCATGTTCGACATTCTGTCTGACCGAACCTACCGCCACCTTTTTCTGGCTCAGATCGTTGCCCTGTTGGGCACCGGGCTCGCCACTGTCGCCTTGGGTCTTCTTGCCTATGATCTGGCTGGCGACGGCGCGGCGATGGTTCTGGGAACTGTATTTACGATCAAGATGGTCGCCTACGTCGGCATCGCGCCGGTTGCGGGGGCATTCGCGGATCGTGTCAACCGCCGTGTTCTGCTTGTGGCGCTTGATCTGGTGCGTGGAGCAGTGGCGTTGTGCCTGCCTTTCGTAACAGAAGCCTGGCAGGTCTATGTCCTCATCTTCCTGCTGCAATCAGCTTCGGCAGCCTTTACGCCGACGTTTCAGGCCACGATCCCAGACGTTTTGACCGAAGAAAGCCGCTATACACGTGCGCTGTCGCTATCGCGGCTGGCCTATGATCTGGAGAACATCCTCAGCCCGACGCTCGCTGCGCTCCTGCTGGCAGTGATGAGTTATAACAGCCTGTTTCTTGGAACCGCTTTGGGGTTTGCGGCGTCCGCGGTTCTGGTGGTTTCGGTCTTGCTGCCCAGTCCCAAGGCTTCCGAACCACGCGGTGTCTATGACCGAACCACGCGGGGCATACGTATCTACCTTGCGACACCGCGGTTGCGGGGATTGTTGGGGCTGAGCCTAGCGGTATCGAGCGCAGGGGCGATGGTGCTGGTGAATTCGGTGGTTCTGGTCCGTGGACAGTTGGGACTGGGCGAAAGTGCACTGGCCTGGACAATGTTTGCATTCGGTGCCGGCAGCATGACTGCTGCGCTCCTCCTGCCGCGCGTGCTGGATCGCGTTGCGGACAGGCCAGTTATGATGGCCGGAGCTTGGATCATGGTCGTAGCGCTCTTGGGGATCGCAGTTGCGTCCCTGACGGTTGGACTGAGCTGGCTGCTCCTTCTTGCCGTTTGGCTGATCATCGGCTTGGGGTATTCCACCGTCCAGACGCCTTCGGGACGCCTGCTTCGCCGCTCTGCCCATGCCGAGGATCGGCCTGCCGTGTTCGCCGCGCAATTCGCGCTCTCGCATGCTTGCTGGTTGATAACCTACCCGTTGTCCGGCTGGCTCATGACCAGCTTCGGGGCAGTGCCGGCGCTTGTGGTTCTGGCGGGGCTGGCAACGGTTGGGATCGTTGCCGCGCTTTGGCTTTGGCCAGCAGACGACCCGGACGTCGTGGAGCATGCGCATGACAATCTGCCGCTGGACCATCCACACCTGCAAGGACGTAAGCGTCATTCCCATGCACTTGTCATCGATGACGCCCATCCGCATTGGGGGTCACAATTCTGACTGGCGCGGCAATGTCACACGTGCTCTGAGCCCCCCTTCAACGCGGTTCACAAGGACAATTTCGCCGCCATGGGCGCGCAGGATGGAACGGGCAATTGGCAATCCAAGCCCGGTGCCTCCGGTTTCAAGGGAACGCGAATCTTCAAGCCGGACAAAAGGGTCGAAGATCCGCTCCAGATCCGCATTGGGAATGCCGGGGCCATTGTCGTCGATATCGACCTGCACCTGCCTGTCACCGACAGAAAGTGATATTCGCGCGCCATTGCCATAGCGCTGTGCGTTGCCCAAGAGGTTCCGGAAGGCCCGCCGTATGGCGACGTTGCGCAGCGGCAAAGTGACCGGCTCTGCCTCGACCACCAGAGACGGACCGCTTTCCGACAGATCGTCGGCGATCTCGCACAGCATGGTGCTCAGATCGACCAACTCGGTCGGCTGATCGGTCGACACGCCGCGCGCATAGGCCAGCGTTGCCTCGACCATGTCCTGCATTTCGTCGAGTGTTGCAGTCATCCGCACGCGCGTTTCATCATCATCAACCATTTCGGCCCGCAACCGCAGAGCCGTAATCGGAGACCGCAAATCGTGGCCAAGCGCGGCCAGCATTCTGGTTCTGTCCGAGACAAGGCGTGCCAGGCGGTCATGCATCCGCGCAAGCGCATCAGACAAAGCCTGCACTTCGAGCGGTCCGCCGTTTGGCATCTCGGGCGGCTCTTGACCCAAACCGAAGCCTTCGGCGGCCTCAGCCAACCGGCGCAGCGGGCCGGTTATGCGGCGCAGCCCGAACCACAGCGCCCCCAGGATAAGCAGTAGCGACAGCAGGGCCGACCCCACGACCACAGGCGGCAGCTGCAGATCGGAACGCTGAAAACGCGCACTGACATTCAGCCAACCTCCATTCGCCAGAGGAAGAGAAAGGCGCAATTCACTGGGAGCGATACCGGCACGGAGCATGCGCTGATGCAACCAGGAAACCGGGGTGGGTGGATCCGCACGTCGGTCCCCATGAGGCGACACCGCGAAGACTTCGCTGCGGGCATTTTCGGGCAGGTGTTGGGTTAGCGTGTTGAGGTCAGACCTGTCGTCTTCCACCAGCGGCTCGGGCCCATAGGCAAAACGCACGCTGGGCGAATTCGACGCGGCAAGGATCGCATCCCGAGTCTTGGCTGGAGTCTCCGAGAGCGCCTCGGCAAGACCTACGGCGCGCTCGACCGTTTCGCGTTGTTGCGCCGCCCGGATTGCTGCACCCCGCTCGTCCGTAAATAGCCATGCGGCGAGAACTTGCGCCGCGACAAATGCCACGAAGATCAACAGGCCCAATTGCGCCCGAATGCTGCGAAAGCGCATCATGGAACCTCACGAACATCTGTTGCGAAGCTATAGCCACCTGCGCGAATGGTGGCGATGATCTTCGGGTGGGCGGGGTCCTCTTCGATCTTGCGGCGCAACCTGCTCACTTGATTGTCGATGGTCCGGTCGAAGACATCCGCCGTTCGGCCAGAGGTGATATCCAGTAACTGCTCTCGAGACAGGACAAAGCGCGGTCGTTCAAGAAAGGCAGTCAACAGTTTGAATTCTGAAGTTGTCAGAGCGGCCTGTCGTCCATCCTCGTGAACCAGATCGCGCGTGTCCGTGTTCAACACCCAACCGGCAAAGCTCAGCCTGCGCCCGCCAAGCGTCCCGGCCATCGGCTCCTTGCGTTCAACCCGGCGCAGGATCGCCTTGACCCGCGCAAGCAACTCTCGGGGATTGAAAGGTTTGGGCAGATAGTCATCGGCGCCGACTTCCAATCCGACAATGCGATCCGTTTCTTCCCCAAGAGCACTCAACATCAGGACAGGCGGGCCGCCCGCGCTCGCCAGTCTGCGCGCGGCCGACAGCCCGTCTTCGCCCGGCATCATGACATCCAGGATCACAAGGTCGAACCGTCCTCCCTGCAGCGCCACGTCCATTTCCGATGCGTTCTTGGCCGGTTGCGCACGCAGGCCATTCTTCTCGAGATAGCGCGTGACCGCATCCCGGATTTCGCGGTGATCATCGACAACAAGGATGTGGGGCGTGTGGTTCGTCATGTCGTTCTCATACCCCGGTTTCGCATTCGAGCGAAAGAATACGTGTCGCGTTCCATGTCAAAATCGGGCTTTGCGACAGACTGATACAATTCTCTCTCCATCCTGGCACACCCCTGCGACAGAGCTGCCTCATCTTGGCTTCATCGAAACACCAGCCCGATGAGGTAGAGAAATGAAACGCAAGACGATCCTGACCCTTGGCGCAGTTGCAACCGCCGCCGCGCTTGGTGCCGTCACTATTCCCGCCATTGCCGGCGGTCCTGGTTGGGGGCCTGGCTGCAAGATGCAGACGATGCAAAACCAGCAAGGCGGATTCATGGGCGGCCCTCGCGGTCCGGGCATGATGATGCGCGGCGGATTTGCCGGACCAGGCGCCGGTTTTGGACCGATGCAGGCAATGGCTGCAAACCCGGTCTACAAGTCATTTGACGCTGATGCCGATGGCACGGTTTCAGCTGCCGAGCTGGAAGCTGGTATTACCGCACTTCATGCCAAACATGATGTTGATGGCAACGGTGCTCTGTCCGCCGAGGAGTTCGCGGCGCTCTTTGCCGAAGCCACGCGCGGCATGGCCGAGCGCCCCTTTGCGATGCTGGATGCCAACAACGACGGTGCGATCGACGCGGAGGAAATGGCCTTTCCGGCGCAGATGATGGCGCGGATGCAGAAGATGCGTGCACCTGCAACGACGGCCACAGAGCAACAATGAATCAATCTGGCTGGTCCGTTTTGGGCCAGCCAGATCAACAGAGGGACTTGATCTATGACCGCTCACCAATCCGCGCCCGACGGCTATTCGACCACACAGATCGCCTTGCATTGGGGTGTCGCCGCGCTCGTTGCTGGACAATACTTCTTCAAGGATGCGATTTCCGGGGCCTGGACGGCGATCCGTGAAGGCCGCAATTATGATTTCGATCCTTTGATCCTGGCCCATGTGGTTGCTGGCGCACTGATCCTCGCGCTTGTCGTTTGGCGCCTTGCCCTTCGGCTGCGGCGCGGCGCTCCGCCTCCTCCGGAAAATGAACCTGCACCGCTAAAGACGCTGAGTCACGTGGCTCATTGGGCTTTCTATGCCCTGCTGGCCGCGATGTCCGTAACGGGCCTTGTCGCGTGGTTTGGTGACGCCACCGGTGCCGCTCAGGCCCACAATGTTCTGAAGGTCGCGCTTCTGGTGCTTGTTGCCCTACATGTGCTGGCCGTCCCCTTCCACCGTGTGGTGCTAAAGAACAACGTCATGCAGCGCATGGTCCGCCCGAACTGACCCAAAGCCCGCCCGTGGCGACCTTTGTGCAAACTCAACACTCCTGAAAGGACAAGACATGATCCGTTTTGGCGCTCTTGCCACTGCTGCGCTCTTTGCAACGGCTGCCATCGCTCAAACAACCCCGGGTGACCTGTTCATGCAGAACTGGGACTTGAACGGTGACGGCACCGCCACCCTCGAAGAACTGCATGAGATGCGCGGCAACGTGTTTTTCACCTTTGACGCAAATGAAG
>NZ_JBQFRE010000042.1:0-8029 GCF_056537245.1 Ruegeria sp. CG11 | reverse complement strand
CGCAACACGATACGACCGATGTCCAAAGGTCTGCCTCTCAGCAATCGCTCTCGCAGCTCTCGTCATCTATTGGCTATGAGGCCTGAGCCTAATCCCGTATTTCTGGCACAACTCCAGCGCTTTAACCCCAGCCTCGTGTTTTTTGAGCATTCCAATGACCTGGTAATCTAAAACGTGCGTTCCATAGCCCATTCTTTGCTGTGCTCTGAAATCTGATTTCCCGGCCATTTATAGTTAGCTTTTTTGTTAATATTTTCCTATGGTTGAGGAGGAGCGAAAGCTATAAAAACATCCAAGTTTACAGGCGTGTAGCAGGTGTTCATCATCAATTATGGCGAGGATTGCACAACGTTTGTCAGAAGTTCCCGCCTTGCTCCAGAAGCCAACTTTCAAGTGGGCTAATAGGTTCCCATACATTAAGCTAAAAGTCGACCGCGTGGACGAGTAGATGAAATTTATATGATCAAATCAGACAATGCCCCCATATTTTTTGTCGGACCCCGAAAGACCGGAACGACTTCCTTCTATGCAGCGATGGACGGGAGTGGCGTCCAGATATCGAAAGTAGTCAAGGAAAGCTTCTTTTTTGAACGCAATGAGATTGATTTAGATTCCTATGAAAGGGAGTTCAGGATCGACCTTTCTCGCAGGTTTGCCGAGATATCCCCATCCTACTTTGGTTCGGACGTTGCGCGCGAGAATATCAAGCAACGGTTTCCAGATGCTCAGATCGTTGTGACTCTCCGTGACCCTGTAAAACGGGCAATATCAGCGGTTTTACACTCTCAGCGAATTGGGTTCCTGGACAGCAGCGCGACGGTCGACTCGAAGCACGTACAAAACGCTATTCGTAACAGCTGCTATGGTCCCAAAATCGATGCTTGGGCAGCAGCATTTCCAAAGAAAACAGCCATAATCAGACAAGACGAAAAAGGTCAGTACGCGGATAACACCTTAGAGCAACTGGAAAAATTCCTGAACTTGCCAAAGCGCTGTTTGCGCATGGACAATATCAAAAAAAACAAGGCTGCGCGCGCGCGGTCTCCGATGCTCTCGAAGATCGTGCACAAATCAAAGGCTTTTCTCCACAGGAAAAATGGGCGTTGGCTAATTAATACTCTGCGCCCGCTTGCTCCGCTATTGTATGATTATTCCAATCCATTGCAACTTGATGACAAGTTACGAGAAGCTGTAGCGCGCGAATTGCAACATGAGATGATGCTCTACGAGGCAAGGGATGCGATGATGGTTCTTTAGTCGGTGCACACTTCGCTAGGGCCTACGCTAGCAGGTAGGGTCTCGTCACATAGCTGATCATTGCAGTTTCCAGCAAGTCTTCTAGACATGGACTTAACGAACTATGTACGGGCCTAAGCCTCTGCGCGACCGCTCTCATAGAAACAGCTAGAACCCCAAATAACGAAACTTAGAGAACAGCCTAAAGCTACCGGTCTTTAACCTGAGACATATCCGGCAGATTTAAAGTAGTTCCAACACTCCTGTGGTGAGAAGAGATTTCAGATTTCTGCGAGGGCATCGAGCATGTCGGTGAATGTCCTTGCTCCAATTCGGCGCAGGTGAGCCTTGAGCTTTGAAAATGCCATTTCGATGGGGTTCAGATCAGGGCTGTAGGGCGGCAGGAACAAGAACCAACAGCCCGCATCGTGCATGGCTTTTGCCACCTGGGAGTTTTTGTGCGTAGCGAGATTGTTCGGAATGACCACTGTTCCAGGTGCCAGTTCGGGGACCAGCACATTCTCGACATATGCCGCGAAGGCTGGGCCATCCATCGCGCCTCTGGTGGCCCATGGTGCGATCAAGGCATCCGCACTCAGGGCTGCGATGAAGGTCTGTGTCCCCCATGATCCGAAAGGGGCATCCATAACCAACCGCTCCCCGCGTCGCGCCCAACCGCGCTGGCGGGTCAGGTTGGTTTTGACAGAGGTTTCGTTAATGAAGACGACGCGTTCCGGCTAGGCCGATACCGCTGGCAGGCGGTGGGTGAACCAGTCATCGCGCTGTTTCCTCACCCGTGCGCGGCGTCGCTCGGTGGCGACCAGCGTCTTTTTTATACGTGAGCCCGAGCTTGCGGAGAAATTGGCCAATCGCATCAGGATGCGCCTGAACGCCGGTCGCGTCAGCCAGCGCGGAAGCCAGTTCAGGCATGGTAATGTCGCCGCCCTGCTTAATAATTTCGACAAGAAAAGACCGATGGGGATCAATCTTGCCCTTGCCGCGCGGCTATTGCCTGTCCCGTTTGCCGGATCGCAAGGCTCCAACGCGCCCCGGTGGCAGGCGAAAGCTTCAGGCGCTGCGCCGCCGCACGCCCACTTAGACCTTCTTCAATCAACTTCTGAAACCGCGCTCGAAGCGCATCCGGCAAAGGTGCTGACATGATCCATCCTCCCGAACAGGGTGAATCACCGATCAGGTCTCAAGGGAATCCCAGCGTTTCAGGTTTTCAGTCGGGCGCTTTAAAGTAGAACTTTCCCGGGTGAGTTTGGTGCATGGCGTTGAATATTTCGAGCGGCAGGACGCGCTAAATGTCTACGGCTTTTGGTCGAACCTCAGATGGCACTGAACCACCCTACAACATACGTCGATTCAAACTCTCAATTTTAAAGGAAAGGCGTTGCTGCATTTTGGGGCATTTGCGAGCGTACCTTCTGAGCTGCAGTAAGTGCTTTAATGCCCGACATGTCGATCTTTGACACCTCAGTACCCCGGTTCGATCGCCTTCCAACTCAGTCAAGAGTTTGCCAGGTGAAAGGTGTAGATGCTCCACGGGAATTGCAAATCCAACGCCGCGAGCGCAGCTTGAACATGCGCCATCAAGTCATTGCGGGCAAGCCCTTACAATATTGGCCTTTCATGTTTGGATGGCCAGTTTACCCTTGATGTTTTGGATCATGGAGGCAATGCGTCAAAGCGTGATTCAGTTTCTTCTCTGAAAGCATGCGCCCGATTTACTAGAAAGCTGACAAAAGCTTTGGTGTTGCCGGAACAGGTATGGCATGGTTCCGGAAGGCGGCAACACCGCATTGTGAAACGAGATTTTGTAACTATGGAATTGGTACCTCTTGCAATCCCGGAGGTGATTCTGATCACGCCCAGACGGTTTGGTGATCATCGCGGGTTCTTCGAAGAAACCTACAACGTGAACAGTTTTACCGATGCGGGCATCGGAGCGGTCTTCGTGCAGGACAATCACTCGCTTTCCAGTGCTGTCGGCACGGTGCGGGGACTGCATTTCCAGTCCCCTCCAAAGGCGCAGGCCAAACTGGTGCGCTGCGGGCGGGGGCGGCTTTTTGACGTTGCAGTGGACATCCGGAAGGGGTCGCCCACATTTGGTCGGTGGGTTGGTGAGGAGCTCAGCTTTGAGAATGGCCGGATGTTGCTGGTGCCGGCCGGTTTTGCCCATGGCTTCATGACATTGGAGCCGGATACCGAGATCATCTACAAATGCTCTGACACTTATGCGCCGGAAACAGAAGGCGCCATTCGGTGGGATGATCCCGATATTGGAATTAATTGGCCCCTGGACATGGCCGAGCTGTTATTGTCAGAGAAAGACAAAACTGCTCCATGTTTGCGGGATATTGAAACTCCGTTTGTTGTTGAGGGCGTACAATGAAAATTCTGGTGACCGGTGGCGCGGGCTTCATTGGCTCTGCCGTGATCCGACGTGCCGTTGCCGAAGGCCATACGGTCGTCAATGTCGACGCCCTGACCTATGCCGCCTGCCTGGACAATGTTGCCTCGGTAGCGGATGCGCCGGGCTATGCCTTTGAACATGCCGATATCCGCGACGCGAGCGCGATGGGCGCGATCCTGAACAAGCACCAGCCTGATGCGATCATGCATCTGGCGGCCGAAAGCCATGTTGACCGCTCGATCGATGGTCCTGCGGCCTTTATCGACACCAATGTGACCGGCACATATGTTCTGCTGGAGGCCGCGCGGGCCTATTGGGAAAAAGCCGGTCGGCCGGACAGCTTCCGCTTTCACCATATTTCCACGGACGAAGTCTTCGGCTCTCTGGGCGAGACCGGGTTTTTCACCGAAGACAGCCCTTATCACCCCAATTCGCCCTATTCAGCCTCGAAGGCGGGATCGGATCACCTTGTTCGGGCGTGGCGTGAAACCTATGGCCTGCCTGTGGTGCTGACCAATTGCTCAAACAATTACGGCCCCTATCAGTTTCCGGAAAAGCTGATCCCGGTGGTGATCCTCAACGCACTGTCGGGCAAACCTATTCCGATCTATGGAGCAGGGGACAACATACGCGACTGGCTGCATGTCGAAGACCATGCCGAGGCGTTGCTGCTGGTGTTGGAAAAAGGCGAGTTGAACCGCAGTTATAATATCGGCGGCGAGAATGAGATGACCAACCTTGATCTGGTCAGAATGCTCTGTGCGATCCTGGACCGGTTGCGGCCCTGCAAAACGCCCTATGCCGATCTGATCACTTTTGTCACCGACCGCCCCGGACATGACCGACGCTATGCCATCGACCCGACCCGTATCCGCGAAGAGCTGAACTGGCGCCCCTCTTACACGCCTGAAACCGGGCTGGAACAGACCGTTCAATGGTATCTGGACAATGGTGCGTGGCTGACCGCCCTGCAGGTGCGCAGCGGCGTGGGTGAACGTCTTGGGGTTGCCGGATGAAGGCGCTGGTCTTCGGTCATAGCGGTCAGGTGGCCACGGAACTGCGCAGGCGAGCGCAGACATATGACATCACGGTTGAGGCGCTGGACAGGTCTCGGGCGGATCTGTCCGATCCGCGGGGTTGTGCCGCGATCGTCCGGCAGACGGATGCTGCGGTAGTGATCAATGCCGCCGCCTATACGGCGGTCGACAAGGCCGAGGATGAGACAGACCTGGCCCGAACGATCAATGCGGATGCCCCGGGTGCAATGGCGCGCGCCGCGGCAGAGCGTAACCTGCCCTTCCTGCATATCTCGACCGATTATGTGTTCGACGGGTCAGGAGACGCACCTCGGACCACGCAAGATCCGACCGGTCCGCTGGGCATGTATGGTCAAACCAAGCTGGAAGGAGAGCGCCAGATCGCCCGGGCCGGCGGGAGGCATGCGATCCTGCGAACAAGCTGGGTGTTTTCGGCCTATGGAACCAACTTCGTCAAAACTATTCTGAGGTTGGCAGAAACCCGTGACAGGCTGGCCATCGTGGCGGATCAGATCGGCGGGCCGACACCCGCCGCGGATATTGCCGATACGTTGCTGACCATTGCCAAGGCCGGCCAGCGCGCCGACGGCGGGCTGTTTCATTATTCCGGCGCGCCAAATGTCAGCTGGGCAGATTTCGCTCGCGAAATCGTATCGCAGGCCGGTCTGACTGTTCAGATTGCCGATATTCCCACAACGGATTACCCGACCCCGGCACCCAGACCCCTGAATTCGCGCCTCGAGTGTTCGCGACTCAATGACATATATGGGCTTGGGCGGCCAGATTGGAGAGTTGGTCTGAAGCGCGTTCTGGCCGAGCTGAAGGCCGCAGATAGGCCTGCTGTGAAAGAAGGATAGAGTATGCAACGTAAAGGCATCATTCTGGCTGGCGGATCCGGCACACGTCTATACCCGATCACCATGGCGATCTCGAAGCAACTGCTACCGATCTATGACAAGCCGATGATCTTCTATCCACTCAGTGTTCTCATGCTCTCAAACATCCGCGAGATCGCTATCATTACGACGCCGCAGGATCAGGAGCAGTTTCAACGCCTACTGGGCGATGGCAGCCAATATGGTTTGTCGCTCACTTGGATCACGCAGCCTTCGCCTGACGGTTTGGCTCAGGCCTATACACTAGCCGAAGATTTCCTGGCGGGCGCGCCATCTGCAATGATCCTTGGCGACAATATTTTCTTTGGTCACGGTCTTCCGGATTTGCTGCGCGAGGCTGACGCACAGGAGAGTGGCGGGACAGTATTTGCCTATCGGGTTGCGGATCCAGAACGTTATGGCGTGGTCGATTTCGAAGGCATGAAAGCCCGCGGCATCATCGAAAAACCCAAGGTTCCGCCGTCAAACTACGCGGTGACCGGATTGTACTTCCTCGACGGCGACGCGCCAGCTCGCGCGCGTCAAGTTCAGCCGTCCGAGCGAGGTGAACTGGAAATCACCACATTGCTTGAGATGTATCTTAAGGAAGGGCGGCTGAATGTTCAGACCATGGGGCGCGGCTTTGCCTGGCTGGATACCGGCACTCATGGTTCCCTGCTTGATGCTGGGAACTTTGTCCGCACCCTGACGGATCGGCAGGGCATGCAGACCGGGAGTCTCGACGAGATTGCATGGCAAAACGGCTGGATTGACAATGCCGCGCTTGCCGAACGTGCGCAGCTGTTTGCCAAGTCCACATATGGCGCGTATCTGAAACAGCTTCTGAGGTGATTTCTGGAGCGGGCCGGTGAATTGATCGCTGATCCGAAGGCCACACTCGGCGCGGAAACCTGACACCGAGCAGACCTGCAGAGAAAGCGATGACGAACAAACTGGCCGCTAAGGTCAACAAACCCAGTACCTCTACGCGAGCTGGAGGAAGCTTGGTACTCAGATCACAGGTGAGGATCATACCCGCACTATAGGGGCGAATATTTGAATGGTATTCAGGTGCCATCACGCCGACCGGGGCATCGGCCTGGATTTAGTCACGTGATCCATCATACTTGCGCTTGTCGTTCTGGTGGATACTAAGCGACCCGTCAGCTTGAGTATTGGCAGCAAGGACTTTCTGGACGTCAGGCTTTCACGGCAGTAACGTTGCAAAAGGCATACAGTTTCAATAATTCAAAGCGACAGATTTAGCGGATGGCGAAAAAAACTGAGCTCGACAGACCAATTTTCATAACTGGTGTGCAGCGGTCAGGAACAACACTGCTCCGCACCGTAATTTGCGCTCACCCGGAAATCTGGATCAGCTATGAGTGCGCCTTTTACCGGCTTCTTGGAGAGAAATACTGGGACGGCATCCCAGAGGACAGGCTGGACGAATTCGTGTCCGATATTTTCGCAGTTAAGCGATTTGATTACTGGCGTATTCCTCGTGAGAGCGTGCGGAAAATCTTGGCTGACTGCAAGGAGGACCCAATCCCGTTCTTGTGGGCCATTGTTCGTCTCGCACAAGAGAACTTAGCGCTGCACAAGCCGCAGGCGCGGCGCTTCGGATTCAAGAACCCGCATGGAATATACCATCTCGACTACATCTGGAGGCTCTTCCCTGAGGCC
Organism: Ruegeria sp. CG11; assembly: GCF_056537245.1. Taxonomy (NCBI): domain Bacteria; kingdom Pseudomonadati; phylum Pseudomonadota; class Alphaproteobacteria; order Rhodobacterales; family Roseobacteraceae; genus Ruegeria; species Ruegeria sp. CG11. Next base: position 776 of record NZ_JBQFRE010000042.1, on the reverse strand, counting down.
CGCGTGATCAATATTATTCGCGACCCAAGAGGCATTCTCTCATCGGAAAAAACTCGCCAGACCGAACCAGGAGAGGAAATGTTAGCCTCCGCAATCTGGACTGTACGGACCCGCTTCAAGCGAATGCACGAGGCGCACTCCGCGCACGTTGGCGACCCACGTTATCTGGCACTTAACTACAGCGAACTGGTCCAAAATTTTGAGGACACGGTACGAAAAACCCTCGATTTCCTCGAAGTGCCCTTCGACGCGGAAATCTTTGACTATGACACCAATGCCCGCGAGACAAATCTTGTACCTGATGGGGACATGCATCTTCATGCCCTGACTTTGCGAAAGCCCGATCCAAGCCGACTTCACGCCTACCGTGAGACACTGGCTCCTCGTGAACAGGCGGCTCTTGAAGCACTTCTTGTGAAACGCATGGATCATCTCCTGGGTGCCAGGCCGGAGTACTCCTCGCTTCAGCGTGCGGTAGCGGTTTCCGGATTTACACAAAGGTTGCTGCTCGAAAAGGCTTGGCCTATCTGGAACCGGTACAAGCGACGGATGTCGGCATCGCGCACCTGATTGTGAAGAATGAGCGGGTACAATTTTATCGTATGTGTGGAATACGGGTTTGCCATCACAGCAAACAACCTCTCTTTTTGACAGAAGGCCCCAGGGCACCATGTTTCGATGGTAGCTAGGCTCAGGCCTCATAGCCAATAGATGACGAGAGCTGCGAGAGCGATTGCTGAGAGGCAGACCTTTGGACATCGGTCGTATCGTGTTGC
>NZ_JBQFRE010000041.1:0-9072 GCF_056537245.1 Ruegeria sp. CG11 | reverse complement strand
TGAGCATGAGTTCCTCGTCGGGTCGGACGGATGGTTCGCCGACCTGGATACCGACCATTCGGGCACGATTACGCTGGTTGATTTCAACCGCGGTAAATAAAACATGCAAAGCGATCGTTCGTGATTTCTTCCTCAAACGGTCGTTTTAGGCCGTTCTCACCACCATCAATGTCGGCTTTTTACGACGGTTTGCTTCCGTTAATGCGAAACGCAGATTCTGGGACTTTGGGATCTTCTCGAACTTCGGATGCGTCGCAGCGACAACGGGCAAACCGAACATGCGGCATAAACGCGAGACGAGTGACGAAAGCTCTGGTCTCATGCACTTGGATAGTGTTCAACCGTTGATAGGCCGGAGTTATAGAATCCCCGGCCCATCTAACACCAAGTTTTTCAACTGGCTCAGTTTTTCACTCGCGTTGCCCTAAAAGGTCAACTGTTTCCATAAGCTCCTCCGCTGGCCCCGGAAAATGACATGCGACAGCATGGTTGGTATCCAGTTGTTCCAGAGAGGGACGATCACGACGGCAGCGGTCCTGCGCTCTGCGACAGCGGGTCTGGAAGCGGCATCCGGACGGCGGGTCCATCGGACTGGGCGGATCGCCTTGCAACACAATGCGCTGCCTCTCTGCCTCAACGCGCGGGTCGGGTGACGGAACGGAGGACAGAAGTGCTTGCGTATAAGGATGCTGAGCGTTGCCGAACAAGGTTTCGGTTGCGCCCATTTCCATCACCTTTCCCAGATACATCACTGTCACATCGCTGCACATCTCTCGGACGACGGCCAAATCATGAGAGATCATTACCACCGTCAACCCAAGCTCCTGCTGCAAGGAAACGAACAGTTTCACGATCTGCGCCTGAATCGAAACGTCCAAAGCCGAGAGAGGCTCATCACAGATCAGAATCTCCGGCTCCAGCATCAAGGCACGGGCAATGGCCACACGCTGTCTCTGACCGCCGGACAAGGATCTTGGCAGGCGTTCTCCGGCGCTTTCCGGCAATCCCACCAAGTCCATCAGCCGGGCGATACGTTCGCGCCTCTCCTTGCCGCCGATACCATGTATCGATAGCGGCTCCTCCAGCGACTGATACACGGTTTGACGACGGCTCAGCGCACCCAGCGGGTTCTGAAACACAAACTGCATTTGTCTGGCTAACGCTTTGCGGTCTCTTAATCCGGTCTCCAAATCCTGACCCAGTATGCGTACACCGCCGGAAGTCGCAGGTTGCAGCCCAACCATCGCCCGCGCCAGCGTGGTTTTGCCACAGCCGGACTCACCGACGATCGCATGAAAGGCACCGCGTTCGACGGTCAGGTCCACCCCATCCACCGCCCTGACCATTCTGTCCGGACCACTACCCGGAAAATGAACCTTAAGGTCTCGGACCTCAATTGCAATTTGATTGTCCATCTCAGGCCCTTTCCAATTCTGCCTGTGCCACGTGGCAAGCCGTGATATGGGTCTCGTCGCCGAGCACTGGCATCAGAGAGGGGCGACTGACTGCGCAAACCGGCAATACACGCGAACAACGCAGATCGAATGGACACCCGGTGCGTAGCTTTGACTGATCAGGGGGGGAGCCGGGGATGCCTTCAGACAATTCACCCCCACTGGCGCGTAGGTTCGGGACCGAGGCCAGCAGACCTTGCGTATAGGGATGTACTGGTGCGGTCAGCACCTGATCCACAGTTCCACTTTCAACCACACGACCGGCATACAGCACAGCCACCCGATCTGCGACCGAGGCGACAACGCCGATATCGTGAGTGATCAATACTACCGCAATATTCTCCTGCTTTTGGATGTCCTTTATCAGCTCCAGAATCTGCGCCTGTACAGTGGCGTCCAGCGCCGTGGTGGGTTCGTCCGCGATCAACACCCGGGGATTGCCCGCCAAAGCCAGCGCAATCATCGCGCGCTGCAACATGCCACCCGACATCTCGTGCGGATAACGGTTGTAACGATCTTCAGGGTCTGGAATGCCGGTGCGTCTTAGCAGCCCCAAAGCGATTTCATAGGCCTTTGCCTTGTTAACGCCCTGCAACCGCATTGCTTGCCGCATCAATTGCGGGCCGATCTTCTTCATCGGGTTCAGGGCCGAGATCGGATCCTGAAACACGACACCAAAGTTGCGACCACGCAGATCGGCCAGAGCTCGATCTGACTGTCCCAGCAGAGATTGCCCGCCGCAGACGGCTTTGCCTCGAATATCTACGGACACACCCTCGGGTAGCAAACCCAATGGACCCAATGTCAGTACGGTCTTGCCCGACCCGCTTTCGCCGACAATGGCAAGTATCTCACCCGGCATCACTGCAAGTGAGGCTGTGTCAACAGCCCGGACCGAGACCTGCTCTGTATAAAGATCAATCACCAGATCCTCGATTTCAAAAACGGGAGCTGTCATGACTTGGCCTCCTGCGCTTGAATGTCTGTCTCTTCGTTGCGGCGCAATCTAAGCAGCTTGCGCAGGCGACGCGGGTTCAATGCACGCGGCACCTTTTGCAGCGCAAAATGCTCACCCAGAAGGTTAAAGCTGACCACAACCAAGGTCAGTGCCAGACCGGGCGCGATGACAAGGCGCGGATACTCCTCAAGATAGCTCATCCCGTCGACCAGCATCTGCCCCCATTCCGGCGTGGGAGGCTCTACCCCCAGCCCCAAGAAGGACAGCGTGGCAATCGCCAGCACCAATGCTCCGGCATCAGCTGAGGCATAAACAACCACCAGCGCCAACACATGCGGAAGGATGTGGCGCGAGAAGATACGTAGATGGCTTGCACCCATCATGCGCGCGGCTTCGATGTAGGGCTGGTGCAATTCGGACGCGACAACAGAGCGGCTCATCCGCGCATAGTTCGCCCACCAGGCCAAGGTCAGTGCCGCCACCATCGACCAATATCCGGGTCCGAAAATACCGATGAGCGCCAGCGCCATAATCAGGCTGGGAAGCGAAAGAACGATGTCGATGATACTGATCAACACCAGTTCGACCTTTCCACCGACATAGCCGGCGAACGATCCGATCACGACGCCGATCACTAACGCGAATGACAGCACCATGGACATGGCCACCAGAGACACCCGCGCCCCGTGGATCAACCGGCTGAGCATATCGCGACCCAGATAATCGGTGCCCAACCAATGAGCGGCGCTCGGGCCCTGAAGGATCGCGCCGTAGTCTTGTTTGGTTGGATCGTAGGGGCTCAGCGCGGGGCCGAATACAGCAACGGCAACGAAGAACAGGACCGGCATCAGCACCAGCCAGGGCCACTTTGTCGGTTTGCTTTTGAGGACCCATGATAGAAGGTTATGCATTTTTCTGCCTCCGAATACGCGGGTCGATCAGCATGCAGATGAAATCTGCAATCAGATTGATGAAGACGAAAAAGATGATGAAGAGCAGCAGGATCGACTGCATCGAAATGAAATCGCGGAACCGGATCGCTTCGATGAAAAACGCACCGACGCCTTTCAGCGCAAACACTGTTTCAACCAGGATCGCCCCGATCATCATCAGAGCCAGTTGCGCACCGAAAGTAGTAAGGTAAGGCACAGCGATATTGGGCAAAGCTTCCCGCAGTAGTACCCCGGATCGACCGTAACCTTTTGCGAACCCAGTTGTTGCGAAGGGACGCGACATCACTTCTTGCAAACCTACCCGCACGACACGGCTGAGAACGGCGCCGGGGAACATGGCAATGGTCAGGCAGGGCATCAGCCACGAACTTGCACCGACTCCGCCAAATGCGGGCAGCCAGCCCAAAGTCACCGAGAAGACTATGACCAGCATTGCGCCTACAAAAAAGTTGGGACTCGAGGCCGCCAAAAGTGCAAAGGCACGCAGTGCGCGATCGACGATCCCGCCATTGCTGATGGCGCCTGCTACCCCGATGCTCAGCGACATGATTAGGGTGATGATGCCACCCCAAAACATCAGCAGGCCGGTTACCGGCATCCGTTCGGTGAACTCCTGTGCAATCGGCTTGCCAGTTCGGAGCGAGTCTCCGAGATCGCCGGTTGCAGCAGAGGCCAGCCAGCGACCATAGCGCAGCGGCAGCGGGTCATTCAGGCCAAGTTCATCTTCGATTTGTTCAACGAGCTCAGCACTGGCAGCGGGCCCGGCAACGCGTTCGGCGATCAGCGCGGCCACGTTTCCAGGGGCCGCGGAGATCATCGAAAAGGTCAGCGCAGAGGCCGCCAGTATCATTAAAAGTGCCAATCCCGCGCGGCGGGCAAACAGCTTCAACATGTCGGTTTTCCTTCATCTCTGGCCCGGACACCTCTGCCCGGGCCAAGACATCACACAGATCAGTTCAGATTGATCCCAGCATGTGGAATGTCATAATCAGCGGCTGGCAGGGCAAAGCCACTGACCCGCGATGAATGGGCCCAAAGGCGCTGAGGCGCCACCAGAGGTGCTACAGCCGCGTTTTCGAGCAGCCATGCATGGATCTCTTGCATCGCTGCGCCGCGGTCTTCCCCGCCGGTTTCCAACGCTTTAGTGACAATGGGATCCAGGTCGGGATGTGCATAGAACTTCCCATCAGGTCCGCTGTCGACGTTGCTCAGGAACAGGTTAGCCAATGTGCCGTGTGGATCGTAGGGCGCACCATAGGTTGCCATGAAGGTCAGGTCGTATTCAAAACCCGGGCGGCGTTCGTGGATTGTGGCGTTGTCGACCGAAGAAACCGTTACCTTGATACCACTTTCCGAGATCATGCCCTGCACCATTTCGGCCAAACGGCGGGAACCGGGCAGCGCCTCGTCCGACACCATCAGTTCAAGCTCGAGCGTCTCACCGTCCTTGGTCCATCCTCCGCCGGATTGCTCCCACCCAGCCTCTACCAGCAGAGCTTTGGCGGCATCAATGTCGCGTGTCGGGATTTCATTTTGATCGCCACTGTCGGGGATCACGCCGGGGAACACATTGTTGATCGGATCTGCAAACCCCTCGTACAGCACAGCAACAATGGCATTGCGGTCGATCGAGTCTGAGATTGCCTTGCGCACACGTGCGTCCTGCAGTTTGGAAGACTTTGGCGAGAAAGTCAGCGAAACACCGGTTGTACCCTGCTCGGCCACAACGGTCGCTTCACCCGCTTTTTCCATCGCACGTGCGCGGCGCGGCGAGAGCGGTGAAACCCAATCACCACCAATGACGTCCAGATCGCCCGAGCGCAGACCATTCGAACGCGACAACTCGTCTGGAACGACTTTCAGGTCAATACCTTCAAAGCTGGGCGCATCCCCCCAGTAATGCGAGTTTGGAACCAGCTTGGTGCCAGCATTGTCATTTTCGACCACCATCCAGGGGCCAGTACCAACTGGCGCTGTTTGTTTGGCGTCACCATCCGCTGCATTCGGCGATAGGAAGCGAACCGGGCGGACAATACTTAGCTCTAACAACGCCACTGGTACGGGGCGTTTCAGGTTAATGATCAGGCCATGCGTGCCGTCAACTTCGATCGATTCCATCGCGTCGGACACGCCTATCCAGCTGAAATCGTCTTTACCCATCCAACGTTCCAGGTTCCATTTCGCGACCTCGGAGTCGAAGTCGGTACCGTCGCTGAATTTGACGCCCTCGCGGAGTTTGAAAGTCAGGGTCTTTCCATCATCAGATTCAGCCCATTCTGTTGCGAGGCTGGGCTGCAAGACACCATTGGGGCCGTAGTGCACAAGCGTGTCGAATACGAGGCTATACGTACTGAGCGCCGAAACATTGGTCAGCAGGTCCAGATCTCCGGCCTCCTGCGCGATGGCGATTTTCAGTACTTTGTGGCCGTCCGCGAGAGTCAGATTAGGCAGCACTGATAGGGTAGCGGCGCTCGCGGCGCTCAAAAGCGCGGCACGACGAGTAAGGGTGATCATTTTGAGTCTCCAAACTGTTGGTTCAGAAAGCTGGCGTCGAGGCGCCCAGCTTCAGATGTGATTATTGATTGCGCGTAGCGAACCCGTCGGGCGAGCACGCGATAACCAGCACGACGGAACGCCGGGCCGGCGCAATGCACGGAACTATCCGTGCTCAATCACCCAAGTTTTGGAGGATGGAAGATATCTGCGGAGAGCTCAAAAACCTGCGAGCTCTGTGATGACAAGCCATCCATGGACTGGAACCCACCTACAATTGCCACTGCAAACGACGGAAAAACAAACGGTACATCATGCACGTGTGTCGAACTGTGTTTAGCAGATGGTTTTGGTAGGGTGTTTTTTCCCTCGTTAGATGTTTCCGTGTCCGGAAGATGAGCTGCGTGGCGAGAAGCGAATTGCGCTCCCAACCCGGTCGGTTTTGGAGCAGTTTTTTCAACTGTCTCAGATTGCCGAACAGTGGATGGGTCCGTATGCACATGGAACCCGGACGAAAAGGAAGTGGTCAGGCAAATCAGTAGCAGCCCAAGAAACACTGTACGAGCTTTGTCTAAGACAACCCGCATATCGAAGCATGATCTTGCCCCTAAGCGTTCTAACCGTGCGACCAATTTAACTCCCATCTACAGGCGGCTTGGAGGTGAAGTATTTACCTTTCACATGGACAGCCTAAGGACGACAGGCAAACGCGTCCAATACTATCTTTTATTATTATGCTAAATTTCATTATGTCTACACTTTTTAATTATAGTTTAGGACAACAGGGGATTCCGGCGCTCTCAACACATTCAGTCTCTCTTCAAATGGGCCCGTGAATCTACCCATATTCCGGACAATAAACAGGTCTGTCTGCAATGATCCCGATGGGAGTTTACCCAATAGTCACAAGGCCTTTCCCAATGGAATGAGCTGAATTCAAAGGGAAGAACAGCGAAAAGCGGCCGTCGCGCAGAATATATGCGCGGCGGCTTGCTTTGTTTAATCGACAATCTCTCTGTAGTCGCCGCGGACCTGTACCATCACGGATACATCGCCGGAGTCGCGGTTGCGCCAAAACCAGCCGTGCTCACCTGCAAAGGCCGCTTCAATGGTGCCTTCGGCACCGGTCGATCCACGCCCCTTTTCATAGGTGATCGAGTTCCCGCCGCCGTGACCGTGCAGGTCGAAGTTGACCCGACCGCCGGTCACGACCATACGATACTCGGCCGCTGCACCTTCCTCCATGACCAGCTTCCACTCAGCCGACTCTCCAGGTGTGAGAATAAAGCTGGTTTCATCCTGCCAGACCTCGGCTTCTTGCGCATGAGCCGACCCGACAAACAGGCCAAGAACGTCGTTCAGCAAGCTCGACTGATCCTGGGTTTCAAGTTGCCGGTCGGCTTCGGCCTCGTCTGCAAGCTGCGTTTTGATTTCACCCATTTCTTGCAGCCCGAGCACTCGGCCCATGCCGGTCAGGTCGATCCCATACTCGGCCGGCAGAACCACCGTAACAAGGATCACTGCGGCGGAGGCACCTGCAATGACGGTCGAGCGGATAAGCTGAGCCGAGCTTGGCAGTTCCTCAAGACTTGGTCTTTCTGTATTGAACATTTCTGAACTCCTTTACGCGGCAACAAAATAGCCGGTGATCTGATACCCCATCAGGATGAACCCGAGGGTCATCATGACGACGTTTACGCTGTAAGCTTGTTGGAAGAAGTACGGGCTTTTGCGCCAGAACCCCATGACGATAAGGATGATTGCCAAGGCCGTAAGCTGGCCAAGTTCCACACCCACATTGAACGCCAACATATTGGCAAGAAGCCCTTCTGGAGCGATATCATAATCGAGGATTTTGGTTGCCAGCCCCATACCGTGAAACAAGCCGAAAACCAGCGTCGCGGCTTTGGTATTTGGTTGGAACCCCAACCAGCGCTGAAACGCGCCGAGATTGTCGAGCGCCTTGTAGACGACCGAAAGGCCGATAATGGCGTCGACGATATAGGCGTTCACGCCCCAGCCAAACCACACTCCTAAAAGCATTGTGGTCGAGTGACCGACCGCAAAGAGGCTGACATAGATGCCTACATCCTTGGCCCGGTAGAGAAAGAACACGACGCCAAGCAGGAACAGGATGTGATCGTAGCCAGTGACCATGTGCTTTGCCCCTAGATACATGAAGGGGATGATGTTCACGCCCCAGATTTCCTGGATGTAGCCTGCGTCGCCTTCGGTGACGTTATGAGCCAGCACCTGAGACGTGCTCAGCGCCAGATTGGTTATGATGAGGGCCAGAAGGAGCGTCGCGCGCCTGTCCAGACCCCGAGAGAATGGATTCATGGATGATCTCCGTTGTTATGTGATGCCGAAAACCCCGATTGGGGCGACGTCACACGCGCGGAGGCCGCTCTATACTGTTGTTCCTAAACGGGCCGCCCGGCACCCTGTCGAAGGCCCAGTCATCCGGGAGCGAGGCCAGTGACAGCGCATCGCCCGATTCCGGTATAACCATCTGGCCGTGGTCATGATCAGCGCCATCATGACTGTGCCCGTGCATAGCCCACAACAAATCTTCTTCAAAGCCATGGGTATGCCTGTGTTCCGCAATAATCTGCAAATGCTCCTGCACGGTTTCGATCACCGTCGGAGCATGCCCCGAGTTTGGCTGTAGCGACCACACGATCAAAGACAGGCAGACCAAAGCTGCCATCGCGTTTTGCGTATATCGCTGAACTGCCCTCACGCTTACAGGTGCCTCTGCGGACTTGTTGTATCCCCTCCCGGAGGTTATCTCGACTTATATGGCAAATCCACAAAAACACGCAAGCCACCCGGCACTCGTCGCCCGGCTGAAACGCGCCGAGGGGCATCAGCGGTCAGTAGTTGGTATTGTTTGCATTCTTTTGAACCTTGGTATCAATGTAGAGTTTGGACACCACAGAAAATCTAAGGGGTTGGTCTTGGTCTGATTGGCTGCTTCGGAATCAACGTTTCGAGTGTTTTCGATTGCGGCGAAGGCCTGTTTACCGCCCCTCTCGGCGAGCAACCGATTCTACCTCTATGATGGAAACCGCCTACGGCCTGCTCTCCCGAAATCACCTCATGTTGATTCCAGTCTGTAATCTAGGGTCAGGATTCATAACCAGTAGATGACGGTTGCTGCGAGCGCGATGACAGAAAGGAATACTTTGGGACAGCGGTCATAGCGGGTTGC
>NZ_JBQFRE010000040.1:0-9801 GCF_056537245.1 Ruegeria sp. CG11 | reverse complement strand
CGGTCAGCCAGAAAAGATCGCTCATGTTACCGCTCCGTTTGTGGAGCCGTGAATCACGCGGCGCGGCGGAATTCAATGCATCCTGACCCTAAAAGCTTCCTGTGACGAGCTCAGTGCAACCCTATTCGCAGATGGTTGCGTTTGTCACGCTCAATCTTTGCGCGAGCGTGTAAGCGGAGAACTCCACCGAAGATGATAGAGATTCGTTTGGCTGCGGGAGAATTGATCCTCCCCCACTGAAGTGATCCGCTCGTATAGTTAGGAAACGGAGGATCAAATATGGGAATCAAGCGTCACAGGCCGGAAGAGATTGTCACGAAGTTGCGGCAGATTGAGGTGCTTTGCGGGCAAGGCATGCCGCGCGTGGATGCTATCCGCCAAGTGCAGATTACAGAGCAGACGTTTTACCGTTGGCGTAAGCAATATGGTGGTATGGGAACCGACCAACTGAAGGAACTCAAGCGGCTTCAGAAAGAGAATGAGCGGCTGCGTCGTGCGATGTCAGATCTTACGCTGGACAAACTGATCTTGGCGGAGGCTGCACGGGGAAACTACTGAGCCCTTCGCGCCGCCGCGCTTGTATTGATCACATTCGCAGCCGGTTTCACATCTCAGAGCGTCGGGCGTGCCGTGTTTTAGGACAGCACCGATCAACACAGAGGCGGTTGCCAGTTGGGCATGCTGACGAGGATCGCCTGGTGGCCGATATGATCGAGCTGGCCCGCCAGTATGGTCATTACAGCTATCGTCGGATCGCCGCCCTGCTGAGAGATGCGGGCTGGTTGGTGAACGACAAGCGTGTCGAACGCCTGTGGCGACGTGAAGGGCTTAAAGTGCCAATGAAGCAGCCGAAGAAAAGGCGGCTCTGGCTGAACGACGGTTCTTGCGTTCGACTACGGCCAGAGTATCGTAACCATGTCTGGTCATATGACTTCGTTCACCATCGAACCGATGATGGGAAAGCGTTCCGAACGCTTAACATCTTGGATGAACACAGCCGGGAATGCTTGGCGATCCGAGTGAAACGGAAGCTGAATTCAGCCGAGGTGATTGACGCCCTAACTGACCTGTTAATCCTGAGGGGCGTCCCCGCCTAGGCTACCGTCTGTGAGGTAGTCCAGCGGAACAGGAACGCTGTTGCATCCGGCACTACTCTGTCTGATATCAGAGATAATCGACTCGCGTTAAGTGTGCTGAGCCGCTAAGCCAGCACGTGCATGAGCGCACGAAACCTGATTGGCTCGCTGTTCTTGGTGGCGCGTAGCGCCACCTTAGCTGCTAGCAATCAGATCAGGAAGACGCTCATCTGGGGGCTGGATGCAACGCTTTACTGGCCGCATAGGCCGAGGCGAGGTTGAGAGCGGCGAGAACGACGCCTTGATCCCCATCAGACGCCGGTTCAGCCCCATATCGGTGAATTGCCCGTTGCGGGCGGCAACAACCGCCTCCCACGCGACCAGATCAGCCAGATCAGGATCAGTTGAGGCAAAGCCGGGCATGGCCAGATAAATCAGCCCCGGGCTGGCTTGCCGCAGCACACCCGGGCCGACCCCCAGGCGATCCATGACACCGGGCCGGAAGTTTTCGATCACGATGCCGGACCGTTTGGCCAGCTCAATCACTTGCTCTCGAGCAACATCCGATTTCAGGTCTAATTCCAGAACATGCTTGCCGCGCGACAGCATATCCAACGCCGGGTCATCCCATCGAGGTCCACCGGGCGGATCGATGCGCAGCGCATCTGCGCCCATATCGGCCAACATCATCCCGACCAAAGGTCCGGCCAGATATTGGCCGAAATCCAGAACCCGCACGTCGGCCAGCGGTCTTGCCCCGCTCATTCCGCGGCCTGTGCGGTTGCCGGGGACCTGCGTCCCATATGGTCCAGATAGGTATTATGGAAATGGCGCATCATGGCCTCAGAGTATTCGATGTTTTCCCAGTCGACGATGTACTAACCCTGATCAAAGCACCGCTGGCTCATGCCTTCCTGTACCGACAGCAGGAACGGGATATCCTCGGGCTGCAACACGTCCCGCCCCCAGATCGCCCGCTTTTCCTGACGCTCTCGCATGCCCGGGTCGGTGGATTCGGGCGGCTCCAGATTGATGCTCCACCTCAGCCCGCGATCGGTGCCGATCGGGTTCCATTGGAACAGGGTCAGATTGCCCGGACCGGCAAACTGCGAGATGCCTATATTGGGGAACAGGAACCAGAAATGCAGATCGGTTTCGTCATGTTCCAAATCCAGCGGATAGGCCAGATTGTCTGCCTTCTTGTTGCCGGGTACGAAGTTATAGGCCGCGTTCCTGGTCAGCTCGTAAGTCTGGTTGTTGATGTCCAGCATGTCCGAGAACGAGATGTGGCCGTGGCGGCAATGCTGGCATTCCAGATAGTTTTCGATCTGGATCTTCCAGTTAGCGGCCACGTCAACCTCGTGAATGGCAGCAGCGGTTTCGCCCAGAACATAGCTGTCCACCTTCGGGCATTTCTCGCGCACCTGTTCTCCGATGCCCGGCCAGAACTCGGCAATCGGCAGGGCTTCGGGGTCAAGATTGACAAAGATGAAGTCCAGCAAACGGTCTACTCGGACCGTATTCAGGCACACCTCTTTCTGCGCGGGCACCGCGCTGGTGTCTCGTTTGCGCATGTGCCGCAGTGATCCATCCAGCGAAAAACTCCAATGGTGATAGGGGCAAACGATGGCGCGGGTCTGCCCAGACCCCTCGACAAGTTGGTGGCCGCGGTGGGGGCAGACATTGTAATAGGCGCGGATTTCATGATCCTGATCGCGCACAACGAACACGTTCTGGCCCTGGATACTGGTGGCAACGTAATCGCCGGGCTCTGCCAGTTCGCTAATGTGGCAGGCATATTGCCAGGATTTGAAAAATAGCTTCTCATGCTCTTCGGCAAACACCTCGGGGCTGATGTAGTAATCAGCGGCAAGAGCGCGCAGGTTCTCGTCTGATCGGGTCGTTTTCATCCTCCTCAGGATTCGCCATTAGGCGGCTGCGCGTTCTTTGGCGATCTCTGGTACAACTAGGGGTTCACGTTCGCCTGTGCGCACGACATCGGCGGCATAGGGGGTGCGGGCAAAGACCTCTTCGACCATGGGGGCGACGAATTCCAACGGAAGGTCATCATAGGCGGGATCAAAGCTGGCCTGATCCCAACGCTCGCAGAATTCTGCATTGTCATCGAAGTAAGGGTGCGCACGATGACGTTCGCGTTTGTGCTGATCAAAACCGTCCAGATGATGCCCGTAATAAAGCATCTGAAAATCGCCATAGGTCTGGACCACCCAGGCGCATTGTTCGCGCACGAAAGGGCGAAGGATCGTAGCGGCGTATTCGTCGTGATTGTAGGGCGCAAAGATATCCCCGATGTCATGCAACAGCGCCGAAACAACCCAATCGATATCGGCCCCGTCGCGCCAGTCCCGCGTAGCGGATTGCACCGAATGCCCCAATCGCGTGATCTGATAGCCCGCCATTTCGTCATCAAGTTCGACCAGTGCCTTGACCAGCCGACCGACGGTGTGACGTGCATCATCCACGGCCTGCGCCGTCAGGAACACATACTCCTCTTTGCTGCCATCCTTCATCTGGGTGAAGCTAACTTTTTTCATCTTCGCCTCCCTGTTGCATGAGTTGCCGAACAAACGTTCCATTGAACGCGTGGATAGCTAACGGTCTACGATGCCCCTTCCCGTTGATTTGCATCCTCCTCCTGAACCCAGCTTTCCGCTTGCAGGACGCCGGGCTGTCCAGTGCCGATTACACCTACAACCTGCACTTCGCCGGTCTCAACTGGGGCCTCGACCTGATAGCGCCGAATGAGTGCGACCACCGCAACGGATATTCCGATAGTTGCCAGAAGAAACTGTAACCCCCTGCCCCCAAGCAGCGTGATCGAGTTTGGACCCAGTATTGTCCCGATCAGCAAGCCGACATTCAGCAATAACACCATGGTGCCACTGGCTGGCACGATCTGAGACAGTTTCAGCTGGTCGTTCGCATGTGCCGTCAGGATCGAGTAGGCAGGGTAAAGCCCGATCGCAACCAAAACAAACCCATAGACGATGTTCGAGGGTGATGTGTCGACCGCCATCCAGAGACTGGCCAGCGCCGCCACCGCACCCAGGCCGATGATCACATAGCGTCTGTCGGTATGATCGGAAATCCAACCAACCGGGTATTGAACGGCAGCTCCGGCAATCAACGCGGCAACAAGCGCGCCCGATGCCTGCGCCGCCGTGAACCCTTGTTGCAAGGCATAAAGCGGCAGCGTGATGTAAGAGGCAGAAACACCGATACTGACGACAACGATGCCGATCACGGCAACGGGCGAGACCTTGTATAGACGGGTAACAGGCATTCGTTCTGGGGCGGTGTAATCCGGCGCTTTGTTGCCGGATAAGAGAAGCGGCACAATCGAAAGTGAGATCAGAATTGAGACTACACCGAATAGCAGGTTTCCGGTCGGGTCGGGAAACCCGACAAGGGCCGTTCCCAATGCGGGCCCGGCAAGCTGTATGATGAAATAGAGCGACAAGACCTGCGCCCGAATACTGTTGTCGGACTTTGCGTTCAGCCAGCCTTCCGTAATCACGTAAAGACCAGGATAACAGAACCCGCCGAGAAACCGCATCACACTCCAACTGACAGCGTCGCTGGTCAGAAGGTGAACAATCGCAGCAATTGATACCAGAGACGCGAGTGCAGAAAATGCTCGAATATGACCGACGTTTTCGACCAACCTTGGGGCTAGTGCCGTCCCAGCAAGAGCACCGAGCGGATAGCTGGCCTGCATGATCGAAATCGTAAAGTCGCTGAACCCAAGACTCGCCCCCCGAATTGTCAATAGGGTCGCCAAGAGGCCGTTGGCGACCATCAACATGAGCATGCCAAGAAACAAAGCCCAGTTTTCGTTCAAAGCGCGTAGCATACCCAACGGCTATCGTGGGGTGTGACGCATGTATAACCTTCCCGCGACATCGCGATGTCGCTTGAAAGAAAGTGAATTGGCAGAGAACCGGCTTTTGAGGAAATCAGCCTGCAGATGTGCTGGGGGACACGTAGATGATGCGCGCGACACCGTGTGAGAACGAGAAAAAGACAAAACAGTTGGGTTTTAGGGCGAATATAGAATTCTGATGAACGAATAAAGCGCCAACAAATCAGCGGAGCGGCAGTATGAATACCATGATTGAACCAGAACAAAAAGGCGAGGGCCCGGCGATCACTCCGCGCACCCGTGCTCGCGCGCGCGACATTCTGGATCACTACTATATCGGTCCGGCCAGAGATGATCGGGTACTGGAGATCTGGGGCTACACCGATCGCTATACCTATCACCCCGGTGATACCGTTGATCTACGTGTGTCGACCACGGCACAGACCTGGTCGCTGGAGATTGGCCGGGACGGCATTAATTATGAGCCTGTTTGCAGGTCGCGGATTTGCCGGGGCAGCATCAGAGCACCCCAGAACAGTGTTCGGTAAAGGGTTGTGAGCGGGACGTCTCGCATTCCTTTACCATTCCAGAGGATTGGGTGGCAGGGGCCTATCTGATCACCCTGCGCGCTGAACGTCATAACGATTCAGTTGACGAACATCACCTGATTTTTGTGCGGCGATCTGCGCAGGCGGAACCGGCGCCGATGGTATTGATCTGTGCGACCGGCACCTGGCTCGCCTATAACTGCTGGGGCGGGGCCAGCGCCTATGAGGGGATCACAGGACCCGAGGGCAACGCCTTCTCACCTATTCCGTCAAACCAGAGGCCATGGACACGCGGGTTTTGCAAATTACCCTCAGGAGCCACCCGCGCTTTGACCGAAAAGCCGACCGACCCGGATGGCATGGTGCGCTATCCCTATATGGAATGGGCCTATGCCTATGGTTATTCAGAGAAATACGCTTCGGCCGGTTGGGCCAGCTCTGAACGCCATTTTGCTCGCTGGGCGGAAGCCGAAGGGTATGAGTTCGAAGTTGTCACACAGCATGATCTGGAACTGGAACCGGATCTGCTGGCGGGCCACCGATGTGCGGTATTCGTGGGCCACGACGAATACTGGACCGCAACAATGCGCGACAGGGTTGAGCGATTTGCAGAAGGCGGTGGCCGGGTCGCGCAATTTGCCGGAAATTTCCTATGGCAGACCCGGCTGGAGGATCATGCGCAAACGCTGATCTGTTACAAATACACGGCCAGGGACGCCGACCCTTTCATGGGCAGCGATGAGGAGCATCTCGTTACCGGCACTTGGGATGCTTCGCCGGTCAACCGCCCCGGTGCGCAGACCTTCGGTGTGAACGGTCTGAAAGGTGTTTACGCAGGTCTTGGAAATTGCGTCGGCCAGGGCAGCGGGGATTTTACGGTCTACCGACCCGACCATTGGGCTCTGCAGGGGGCGCGGCTTGGCTATGGCGATCAATTAGGCGCCTGTTCGAGGGTCTTTGGGTATGAGGTGGACGGGATGGATTTCTCCTTTGAAGACGGGCTGCCTTATCCGACAGGCAAGGACGGCACGGATACATCGGTTGAGATTATTGCTCTGGGGATGGCCACAAATATCGAGGCGGATTTTTCACATTGGGAGGAAACGCTTTACATCGGAAGCGCGGACGCCGAATTCAAAGCAGCGACCCTGTTCGGTGATTTAACGACGGAAACACTGGACAAATCCAGCCGTGGCAACGGGGCAATTGTCTCTTGGAAAAAAGGGAATGGAGAAGTGTTTTGCGCCGGAACTTGTGAATGGGTTGCCGGATTGTTGCGGCGCGACAGTCAAGTAGAGATGATCACCCGAAATGTTCTGCACCGATTTTGCCGGTAGGCAGTTTCAGATCAGTTCTTCAGACACCCTTGCGACCGACGGCATTGGTCTCGGACCCGCGACGGACCTGGAGTATCTACGAAATGTCACGATTCCTTTTCGAGACTATGGACAGGTCACTCGCCGAGAGTAAGGAAGAAGACAGTTAGAAATTTGGCGTCAATCCGGGCGCTGTGAGCCCGTCAAGGTGCCCGGAAATTTGCAACCCATGGCTGTTCTCCGAAGCCGTAACAAAACAGCGAACATCGCAATTGGTATGATGCGAAGCGATCTCTGGTTGAGTGGTCAGCTCACATACGAACCCAGCGCACCAGCACTTCAGTCCACCTTATTGCAGCCATTGACCCTGTATGCAGAGAACGTCTGCAGTGAGCCCAAATTGCATATTGCTGCGACCGGCATGAATGTCTGGTTTGATCATACGCTGGTGTTTTAGGTACTTGTTAAATTTCCTGCCAGAGGTCGTTTTCCTGCCTGTATTGCCGAGTTTTCAGGTTAACCTCATTGGACACTATCCAGCGGGAATAACGAATGCCACCAATAGACCTGATTGCCCTACGACATGAATTTCACAGAATGCCCGAACTCGGGTTTGCTGAGGAAAACACGAAAGCACGGGTTGCGGGCATCCTTGAAGATCTCGGAATCGAGACCCATGTCGGCGCGGGTGTTGTTGGTGTCCTGAAACGCGGGACAGGCAATCGCGCCATCGGTCTACGAGCTGACATGGACGCACTGCCGATACATGAGGCCAGCAGCCATGGCTATGTCTCCCAGACGGCTGGTGTGATGCATGCGTGCGGGCATGACGGTCATATGACCATGCTCTTGGGCGCGGCGGCAGCCCTTGCTGAAGAGCCCGATTTTGATGGCACGGTGCTGTTCATTTTCCAACCCAACGAAGAGCACGGATTGGGCGCTCAAGCCATGATTGCCGAGGGTGTGCTGGAGCGTTTTCCCGTTGAGGAAGTCTACGCCATTCACAATCTTCCTGCCGCGCCGTTGGGGCAGATTTCCACGCGGCCCGGTCAAATCTGCTCGAGCGAAAGCCTGTTTGAAATTCTGATCGAAGGACAAGGAGGTCACGCCTCCATGCCGCAGGTTGGGCGGGATGCAATAACCATCGGGGCAGAGATTGTGCAAGCCTTGCAAACTATCGTCTCGCGCAAGCTTGCTCCGGGCGCGGGTGTCGTAGTTTCGGTGACGGAATTCCTGACCGATGGTCAGCGCAATGTCCTACCTGGTGTCGCAACCCTCAAGGGGGACGTGCGAGCACGGATGCCAGAAGATCGCGAGGAGGTCGCGCGGCTCATGCGCCAGCTTGCGGACGGTATCGGAGCGGCCCACGGCGTAAAAGTATCTGTGACATTCAACACAGAATTCATTGAGACGATCAATGCTCCGGAGCAAACTCGCGCAGTCGTAAACGCGGCTCTCGCCTTAGGACTGGAGACTGAAGGCAATCGCGAACCCATGAGTTTCTCGGAGGATTTCGCGCATTTCTCGGCTGCTGTCCCTGGGTGCTTCTTACTGATCGGCAACGGGCAAGAGGGGCCTTGTGGTCAGCCGCTCCATTCGGACGATTATGATTTCAACGATGATCTATTGCCAATCGGGGCCGCGTTTTGGGCGCAACTGGTACGTGACCGCCTGCCGGTGACCGGAAGCTGATGCGATTAGCCATGTTCGAATCCCGTATGAGCCGTTCTCGACAAGCGCATTTCCTAAAGTCGCCGAAAGGTTTAGGAAATCGCTTGAGATGGTGCGCCGATCCATTGCCTTCATGAGATAGGCAACTGAACCGCTGCCGCTAAATGGATCAATGGCCGTCTCAAAGTCCAAAGTCGTTAGAACGCCATGGATCCACGGCAAGAGGCGTTTCTTGGAACCCATATAGCGCAACTCAGGGAATTGCTTCAGCTGTCTGGGAAGATCATCTGAGATCAACTTCGATTCCAGAATGGGGGAGACAAGGCGCAAGCTTTTTTCACTTATTTTCATATTTTTGCCTGCTATTATTCACTTCGGAGCGCTACTCGATTGCCAGTAATACGAATTTCGAAGCGTCTGTCACTGATTGAGAGTATTACCTTTAGTTAGTGAAGATCCATTGGAAATCTCAATAGAAAATTAGTGTTAGTTTGGACTGGCTAGGGTCATTGGATGATAGACTCTGAACGGCTGCAAAGTTCGCGATCCGGTCATTCTGCTTAACCAAATGATGCGCTGACAACAAATGGCAGCTTTGGGTGTTATTCCAAGTTCACAGTAAGGAGCGCCTGATGTCGGCTCTGCGAGGCGAAGTTACCGTTCACTGATGCGATGTGATGGGCCTTCAGGTTCGTTTTGGAGGGATTTGGTAGTGGCAAACAGACTATTAGAGGAACTCAATAGCGGAGAATACGGCAACCCACTTAAGCATTTCCATAGGGAGGCAATGCTTGATTTGGTTTTGACATGGGGTTCACTCGATGGCGCACTAACCATGCTTGTTTCCGCATTTACTGGCGACGAACTCCATGACACCGCAAACCATTTGATGAGGGTAAATGGTACTGCAAAGCTCTTGGAAATTGCTCGCATCCTCGAAACGAGCGACCAAACTGCTGAATTCGCAAAAGCCTTCAAGAAGCAGAAGAAACGTTACGAGAAGTTTTCCAAGCCGCGAAACCGCATCGCCCATGCTCACTGCGCAGGATACTTATTAGGCGATGAGCAATACTTAGTATTCGTAGTTGCAGAGCCAGCTGGAGTCGATTCAATGGCTATTGAGGCAATCCCAGTCGAAGAAATAATTGCGGCTACAGAATATGGCGAAAACCTCACAAACTTTGCTTCGCAGACAGCAAATAAGATTTTTGCCGCCAGGGTCAGGATGCATTGAATTCCGCCGCGCCGCGTGATTCACGGCTCCACAAACGGAGCGGTAACATGAGCGATCTTTTCTGGCTGACCGA
>NZ_JBQFRE010000039.1:0-10287 GCF_056537245.1 Ruegeria sp. CG11 | reverse complement strand
ACATCATTGAACAGGATCACCGTTTCATCAAACGAAGGATCAGGCCCATGCTGGGATTCAAATCTTTCGCTTCAGCCGCACCTGTCCTGGCGGGCATAGAACTGGTCAACATGATCCGCAAAGGTCAATTCGCGCCCGGACTCAGTCCCTTTCAGCAGTTCGCCCAATTGGCAGGGTAAACTGCTCACCAATTCCACTGACGCTCTGCCATCTAAAAAGTTTGCGACAGAACCCAAGGGAACGCATGGCGAAAGGGCACTTTGTTCGCATCCGGCGGCGATGGCAGCGGTCTTGGTCATCTCTCATACTCTGCCTTCGCAGCGAATGGCGGCTTCGGTTGACTGCATCGCAGCATTGGAGGACCGTGTCGGATGTCAGCTCTGGGCCGTGATCGGTCGCAATAAACCACACTTGTTCTTGCGGGAAATCCGAATTTCTGCGTGAGCTATAAGCTGACGGGCGACAGTGGAATCTAGCGACTGCGAGAACATCAAACGGCGTAGTCTACCTGCGTACGGGCTGCTTCAAGGGCGGCATAAAACATGACAACTAACGCAAATTCCGGTTAGTGTTATGTATTATTGTGCTTCCACCCGCCCGCTTAACCACTGCGCAGGAGATTGGATTTGCAAGATTTGGAAAGCTGGCTGGCCGAACTTGGGTTGGAAAAATACTCCGAAGTATTTGCGAAAGCTGAGATTGATTTTGAGGTCCTGCCAAGCCTGAATAAAGACGATTTGATAGAACTTGGGCTACCGATTGGTCCTCGCCGCAAAATCATGGAAGCGGTCTCTCAAATTCAACGACATGGCGGTGGTCCTGGGAATTCTGCCGCTGATGCAAAAACCATTGAAACAACGGACTCGTCACCCGCTTCTCCCAACGATGCTGAGCGTCGCCATCTGACGGTGATGTTTGTCGATCTGGTCGGCTCAACAGAGATAGCCGAGCGTGCCGATCCGGAGGACATGCGTAACGTCATTACAAACTACCAGAACACCGTGGCCGGAGTGGTTGGGCGGCATGAAGGGTTCGTCGCCAAGTTCATGGGTGACGGAGTGTTGAACTATTTTGGCTGGCCTAGGGCAAATGAAGATGACGCGGAACGGGCAGTGCGTGCTGGCCTTGAAATCATAGATGTTGTTCGGAAAACAAAGGCACCTGACGGCACTGCTCTGGCCACTCGTGTAGGGATGGCCACCGGAGTCGTGATTGTCGGTGATCTCGTGGGCAGCGGTGCAGCGCAGGAAGCAGCTGTAGTCGGAGAAACGCCAAATCTGGCGGCGCGGTTGCAAATTGTCGCGCGCCCCAATCAGCTAGTGATGCCGTACGAAACGCGGAGGTTGCTGGGTCGTTCGTTCAAAGTGAATTCCATCGGTGAACAGACGTTGAAAGGTGTCGGCGCTCCGGTCGAGGCATTTGTTGCCGAAGGCGAGACTGCCGTCGAAAGCCGCTTTGCGGCGCGCCGGTCCGGGATTCTGACACCTATCGTCGGACGGGAACACGAGATCGAACTGGTGCTTGACCGTTGGAAGCTGGCACGTGTTGGTCAAGGGCAAATGGTCGTTGTCAGCGGCGAGGCCGGTATTGGAAAATCGCGCATCGCGCGGGCCGTAGTCGACCGCATTGCGCAGGACGATCAAACCCGCATCACTTATCAATGCTCACCGTACCATACCGATAGCGCATTTTACCCCATCATTCAGCAGTTGACCTTTGCTACCGGTATTGCGCCGACGGACACCCCGGACGAACGAATGGATAAGTTGGAGGCGCTGATCGATGCGGATCACGACACCCTGAGACTTGTTGCACCGATGCTGGGGTTGGAAGGCAGTGTGCGGTTCGGCGCGCTGAGCCTGACGCCAGCGCAGTTGCGTGCGCAAACCATGCAGGCGTTGATCCATTTACTGGAGCAACAAGCCTCTGAGAAACCCGTTCTGTTGATTTACGAGGATTTGCACTGGATCGACCCGACTTCACTTGAACTGCTCGATCTCATTCTGGACTCGATCACCGATAAACCGGTTATGGTCCTTGCCACGACGCGGCCAAGTTTTGAACATGGTTTTGGCGGACATCCGATTGTGACACGATTTGCGCTCAACAGGCTGGGCAACGAACAAATCGGGGCCATCATAGGAAAGCTGACAGATGGCAAATCGATGCCGCCCGAGATTGTTGAGATTATCGCGCAACGTACGGATGGCGTGCCACTGTTTGTTGAAGAGCTGACCAAGACAATCCTCGAATCCGGGGCACTCAAAGAGATCAAGGGCGAGCTTATTGCTGACGGTCCAATTAGCACAATCGCTATTCCAACCACTTTGCATGACAGTCTGATGGCACGCCTTGATCGGTTGCAACCGATCAAGGATGTGGCGCAGACCGCCGCCTGCATCGGGCGGGAATTCAATCATCGTCTTCTAGCCGATGTATGCCACCTGTCCGAGGCTGAACTTGGGGCCGCTCTGGATGGCTTGATCGCAGCCGAGTTGGTTTACCGGCGCGGATTGCCGCCCGAGGCAACCTACATTTTTAAGCACGCGCTTGTGCGAGATGCCGCGTATGAGAGTCTGCTGAAAGAAAATCGACGGGCGATTCACACCCGCATCCTTGCAGCCCTTAAAACCGATTCGGATATTGCGCCAGAAGTCTTGGCAACCCACGCCGAGGCCGCGGGCGAAACTGACCGGGCGATCAGTCTGTGGGAAAGCGCAAGCAAAGTTGCCTTCGCCCGGCCCGCATTTGAAGAAGCGGTACGGCACCTTAGACGCGCTTTCGCTTTGAACGGCGATATGGCGGATGCCGAAGAGCCGGAAGGCTTAAAGCGCGCCCTGAATCTACAGGTCCAGATCGCACCCATATTGCTGGCCATGCACGGCTATGCGGCAGATGAAACAACCCAAGCGTATCAAGTCGCCTTGTCACTGGCCGAGAAACTCGGAGATTCACCGCTTAGGTTTCCCGCACTCTACGGTTTGTGGGTTGGAAACCTGATGACCGGGCGACATCAGGAAGCTTTGAAAACCGCCCGTTATATCACAAGCGAAGCCGATTGTTCGGGGGTTCGCGTAAACAAAATGGCCGGTCACCGTTTGGTGGGCGTTTCCTGTTGCATGCTAGGCAATTTCTCAAAGGCTGAGGAAGAGTTTGATCTGGCGCTGAGCCTTTATGACCCCGATGAAAATGTTGGGTTCGAAAATCGTTTCGGACAAGACCCGGGTGTCGCCATTCGAGCTTACCAATCTTTAAATCTCTGGTGTTTGGGGCGAACGCAGGAATCTGGATACAAGGCAAAAACTGCTGAAGAGGCGGCGCTAAAGTCCGATCACGCAAACACGGTCGGGTATGTGCATGTGCATGTTGGATTGCGCGACTTACTGGATCGGGCGGACAAGTTGGCGCTCCGACACGCCTCAGCTCTTCGAGACATTAGTGACAAATTCGGGCTCAAACAAATGAGTGTTTATGCGGGCTCGATTGAGGCGCTGGCCGACGGAGTTGGTAGCGGCGAAGCGTGGGTTGAAAATTATGAAAGGTTTGAAAAGGGTTACAGCCGGTTAAACGCGCGCCTTTATCTGCCAATTTTCAAAAGTCTGGCTGCCTGGAAAGCGCTTCGCACAAACGAAATCAGCCTTTGTAAAACGTTTGCAGACCAAGCGCGGCTTGTTCTTGCGGAAACGCAGGAAAACTTCATCAAGAGTGATTTATTGCACCTTGAAGGTATGATTGCGTTGAAGATTGGTGAGCGCGAAGTGGCCGAGGAACGCCTCAAACAAGCTGTGGAAGTCGCCAGTGCACAACATGCGAAAAAATGGGAACTGCGTGCATCCATTAGTCTTTCAGCTCTGTGGAAGAAAAAAGGTTGGACCGAACAGGCAATCACCCTCGTTGAATCTGTCAGGAAAGACGTTGCAGATGGTGATAGTCCTGACGAGGTGGCAGCTGCCTGTAATTTGCTATCAGAAATATAACATTATCCAGCGGGTTGTGCTCTTCTCGGGCACTTGTTTCAGCTAGCTGAAATTGAAATGTATGCAAACGCGGATAATGACGGTTAGCGTCTGATAATTGAACGTTGTGTGAATTTAGGTGCCGCCGATATGTACGAGCACAGCTAACGGCGGCTTCGACAGGCTGCGTCGCAGCATCTTCGGTGACAATTGAAAGTTTGCTCTGGGCCGCCCTTGTTTGTGCGGATAGCTTACTACCCGTCAGATTTTGCGGTGCATTCTAGGTCTGGAATGAGCCCAAAACGACCAACCTAAAGTTCTCAGTCTTTTGCGTCGATCAGTTTTCGTTTGCGAGTACATCTATGACGGCGGTGAGCGCCTTGTCTTCAAGACCCGCATCCATACCTTTCTGAGCCATTTCAACGAATAGTCGCGGTAATTCGTCCCGAGCATTTAGTACCTCGAAACTGGCGAGAACATCCTCCAGGGCCGCAGCATAGGTCCGCATTGTTGCAGGTGGATCGTCGTAAGTTGCATTCGGCGCTGTTGCGGCAAAATAGTCATAGTAAGGCTTCATCATTCCCATCGAAATGGGAACAAGGTCTGAAAATGTCTTGAGCGGGATTCCGGCCTGCTTTGCGGCCAGCGCGCCATAGATCATACCCCACATAAAGCCTTGGCGAACCGTAAAAAGGCCTGCAAAAAGCGCCGCCAGCATGCCAGCTTCGTCACCAACGTGGACCGAACTGCCGCCCATAGCTTTTATGATCGAACCGTGTGCCGCCCATTGTTCAGCTGTCCCAACGACCGAAAGCACAGTTTCTCCATCTCCAATCATATGCGGATAGGCATTAATTATGCCCACCATCCATTGGCCACCAGCGTTTTCAATCAGTTGCGCCAAATCCTCCGCATCCTTCGCACCTCCGGTCGAGAGTTCAATTATGGTTTTTCCGGGCAGAACCTTCGAAGCAGCGGTCAGAAGTTCCTTTGTCTGCGGATGTGATTTAACACACGTGATTGTAACGGGGCTGGCGGAAATAGCTTCAGAAACCGTGGAAGCGGAAGTTGCCCCAGCCGAGACCAATGGCGTCGCCTTTTCGGATGTCCTGTTCCAAACGGTTATTGACCGACCCGCCTTCATCTGCGCACGTGCGAGTTCCGAGCCCATGGCGCCTAACCCAATAATTGAAATATCCGTCATGCTCATCTCCTTAAATAATTACACCGAAGGCTTCGATTTTCCCGCCTCCGTAACTGGTCCTAATCGGGTCATCCTAATCCTAGCTCGCATGGATATGCTAAACCTTTCTACGGCAAACCCCATCGGCGGACAGCGCGCTTAAAACAGACTGCCTCAGCCTGGGTAAACTCACTCGGAAACCAAACCTTCGTCTCGGGTGAAACTCACCGCTTTTTAGTTCAACAAGGGTCGATCTGACTTCTGCCGCGGCAATGGGCTAACGGCAGCAAAGCGGGCTGCGGCTGCAGAATCTGAAGGCCTCGCTCGAGGTCGGCTTTGGGCCGTTTTTGCGAATCTTGAATATGTGGCATTCTTGGTGTTGGGCGATATCAGTCAAATCTTGCTTCAGATTTCGCGCCCACGACCTGGGAGGAGCCAGCTATGAATCTGAGACCTGATCCTACATTTCACGCAACCCCGAAACTCGCCATGGAGGCACCAGCGGAAACGCTTGCCTTCACATTGATGCTCAGCCCGGACGGTTCCGAACCCGATGGGCTGGCAGTCATAGATGTTGATCCAAAATCGAAGACTTACGGTCAGATTGTTCATCAGCTCATCATGCCCAACAAGGGTGATGAGTTTCACCATTTCGGCTGGAACGCCTGTTCCTCTGCGCTTTCACCGCTGACCGGGCATGCGTTTCTCGAACGTCGTTATCTGATCATTCCGGGCATTCGGTCTTCGCGTATCTATGTGGTCGATGTAAAAGAACCGCTTAAGGCAAAGATACACAAGATCATTGAGCCTGAGGAAGTATTTGCCAAAACAGGATACTCTCGCCCGCACACGATCCATTGCGGCCCGGAGGGTATCTATGTTTCGACGCTCGGTGGGGGCGGCGAAGATGGCACGGATGGACCGCCGGGTATCTTCATCATGGATTGCGAGACCTTCGATATCCTCGGTCGTTACGAGATGGACCGGGGCGAGCAAGACAAACACTACGATTTCTGGTGGAATCTGCCACGCGATTACATGGTAAGTTCGGAATGGGCACTTCCGCCTCAGTTCGAGAACGGTATTGTCGCGGAAGATCTGCTATCCAACAAGTACGGTCACAAGATCCATTTCTGGAATCTGCGCGAACGCCGCAACGTCCAGACCGTTGATTTTGGCGAAAATCACCAGATGGCTTTGGAAATCAGACCGGCTCATGACCCGGCAAAAGACTATGGTTTCTGCGGCGTCGTTGTCGATACAACAAATCTGCAGGGTGCGATTTTCACATGGTGGCAAAAGGACGACGGATCTTTTGAGGCGAAAAAGACGATCACTATTGATCCACGGCCCGCGAAGGCCGAGAACCTGCCGCCACTTCTGCAGGGGTTCGAGGCAGTACCGCCGCTGGTAACGGACATCGATCTTAGCCTCGATGACAAATACCTATATGTCTCCTGTTGGGGGCAGGGCGAAATGCATCAATACGACGTCTCCGATCCGATGAAGCCCAAGCTGACCGGGAAGGTGGAGATCGGTGGAATTGCTCGGGGTGAGAAACATCCAAATGGCAAAGCGTTCGCTTATGGTCCGCAGATGGTGGAGATAAGTAGGGACGGCAAGCGTGTCTACTGGACCAACTCTCTTTATTCGACATGGGACGATCAATTCTACCCTGACGATGAGGGTGGTCAGATGGTCATGGCCAATGTTGGAGAAAACGGCGGTTTGGAACTGGATAAAAACTTCTATGTAGAGTTTCCAAAGGGCTACCGCAGCCATCAAATCCGCTTGGAAGGCGGTGACTGCTCGACCGACAGTTTCTGCTATCCGTCTGTCTGACGAGTGAACGGGCTAGACACGGCAACGGCCCTGTGGTGGGCCGTTGTCGCCTCGGGAATCTATCATGGGATCAACCCCGGAATGGGTTGGCCCTTGGCGGTTTCTGCCGCCTTGATGGACAAAAACCACAACAGCCTTTTTAAGGCGTTGCTCGCTCTGACGACAGGGCACTTACTGGCAATGGCCGCGATCCTGTTTCCTTTCACAGCCCTTCTTTTCCTGGCAGAATGGCAACGTGAAATTCAGATCGGTGCGGCGTGTCTTGTAATTGGGCTCGGCCTTTATCTGGTTTTCAATCGCCGCCATCCGCGCTTTCTCGCTCGTGTTCCACCGTCTCGACTTGCGCTGTGGTCCTTTCTGGCTGCGACGGCGCACGGCGCAGGCTTGATGCTCGTTCCAATCTATCTCGGCATTTGCCGCACAATCGCCTCCGGCTCCGGTCACGCTGCCACCTCTGATCTGATGGCTGGAAACGCCAAAATTGCTATTGCTGTCGCCCTTGCTCACACGCTGGCAATGACCGTCTCAGGCGCTGTGCTTGCTTATGGTGTCTACCATTGGCTCGGGCTGCGGTTTCTATCTAAAAGCTGGTTCAACCTGGACATGGTTTGGGCGCTGAGCCTAATCCTTGTCGGGGCGATCTCGCTTATGTTCGTTCATTGAGACGATGATTTCGACCTGCACCTCGCCGGTTTTCGACTTCTGCAGCATCCGCAGTTTCGACAATGCCTCCTCCCTTTTGTGCTTCGAATGTCGGCATTGAACCCAACACATGGCCAACAAGCGAGCAAAGGTGGAATGGTCTGGAATGCGGTCGGTCAGGTCGAGACGGCAAAATGCGGATGTTCGCAGGACCGGTTGAGCGGCCCTGCGAACTGCGAGTTCGACAATAAGATACCCAGCAGATCACTCACGCCATCGGGGGCTTGTCGTGACAATTGAATTGCCTATGGGCTCTTCGCCTGCCAGAAGCGTAGCAAGTTAAGATTTTGCTCGGCGTCGTGCAAAAACAGATTCAACGCCCGGAACACCGGAAATTGTTGAAACTTGGATGGGTTCGGCTTTAGCTCACCGGTTGAAGTCACAAGGGCCGCAGTAAACGTGGATTTCTTCAGTATCACAGTTTCCTTTTTAGTTTATTTATAAATACTTACGACTGCTGCCGGGTGGCGGTGATAACCACGTCACGAATGTTCACGCCTTGGGGCTGCGTGTACATGAAAGCGGCAGTGCGAGCGATGTCGTCAGCAGCCAAGGCACCGCCCATGGCGTCTTTCCAGTCCTGATAGCCGTCGATAATGTCCTGACTGGTTGTGTGACCTAGCAGTTCAGTTTCAACGGCGCCAGGGCAGATCGCCATCACACGAACACCGCTGTCGGCGACTTCTTCGCGTACGTTTTCACTGATGGCTGACACTGCAAATTTGGTGCCAACGTAAGCAGCATGGTTCGGGAAAGACTTTTTCCCAGCGATCGAACTGATGTTGATGATTGTGCCGCCGTTGCGCGCCTTCATCTCGCTCAAAACAGCTTGCATACCATTGAGCAGGGCCATGACGTTCACGTTGAACATATTTTGCCACTCGCCTGGGCATTGAGTGTCAATCTGGCCTAACAGCATGACGCCTGCATTGTTGATCAGACAATCAACAGGACCGTATTTGGCTTCGGCTTCCTTGATCGCGGCGCGAAACCCGTCGGCATCGGTCACGTCAACTTTCCGGCACATTGCATCAGGCAGGTTGAGAGCCTCGATTTTTTCGATACGGCGAGCGACCAGCAATAGCGGATGACCAGCCTCGGAAAAGCGCTTCGCCGTCGCGGCTCCAATGCCGGAACTCGCACCAGTGATGACGACGAGTGGTTTGTTTGTATCAGTCATAATTGAATCCCCGCTTCAGTGTTTCGATGTGAGGCATAAATGCCGCCGGCGGGTGGGTTTTGGAATGATCGAAGATGTCGTAGATTTGCATAATCCGATCAAAATGGCTGTCTCAGCATTGCGATTTTGAGGAAAAAACATCCTAAACTGATCACTACCTGAAACGGGGTGCTAATGATCAATCTAAAAAAACTCTCGGAAACTTATGGCTTTCAACCCGGGGCGGGTTACGTTGAGACATTGATTGATCCGGTGCGTTTCTTCTGGTCGACTGAACCGGTTCCCCGCGCACCGCTGATATACAAAGCGGGGCTGGTTCTCATCCTTCAAGGAAGCAAAACCGGGTATCTTGGGGATAGGGTTTTCCAATACGATCCGGATCAATACTTGGTTCTAACGGTGCCGCTGCCTTTTGACTGCGACACAAACGCGACCCCAGACAATCCATTGCTTGGTCTCTTTATCGACATTGAGCATACCGAACTGCTTGAGATGATCGGGGTGATGGAATTTGACACCAAAGTTCCATCAAAAGCGGTCTCACTTGGCGTTGCTCCCGCACAGCTTCATCGGGAAATGCGAGATGCGGTGTATCGTTTGACAGATGCCTTGTGCTCTCCTGCAGCCAGCAAGGCGATAGGGGGCGGAATTATTCGAGAAGTCCTTTTTCACGCACTGAAAGGGCCTCATGGGAACGCACTTCGTGCGCTTGCACAGTTGGATTCGCACTCGGAGCGCATCGCGCGGAGTATCACGCATATCCGCGAACACTATGCTGAACCGATGACGGTTGACGCATTGGCGCAAAAAGCCGGAATGAGCGCACCGGTGTTTCATCGCGCCTTTCGGAATATGACGGGATCGTCGCCGATGCAATACCTCAAAGCCACGCGCCTCAACCGTGCCAAAGGCCTCATAGTTGCCGAAAGTCTCCCTATAGGGGAAGCGGCGCGTCAGGTCGGGTATGAAAACGCGGCCCATTTCAGCCGCGAGTTCAAAAAGCATTTTGGCGTCAGTGCGCGACAGGCTAAAGTTGCAGGCTACATGCCTATAGACATCTGAAAAAACATTGACGGGGTCCAAGCTTGACTACATTCTTGCTCGGTGTAGTGACGTGTGCTTCATATAAAGTAGCCAAGCCTAAAGGTTCATCAGGTGCATATGCGCCTGCACCCCGGGTCGAAAGCAGCGCAAGGCCACCATGAAGGGTTGTGTCGCAAACTATTAGAAGAACCAGTGTCAGCGAGGATCTGGACACACTTATCCTGCGATCTCGGCAAACACCCTAAAACCTGATGTCGTTGCACTGGGGAATTGCCGTTTTCGGATCATTTTGGCAACTTCAATGCCGTCCAGCGTTGCGGATGCGGTAGCGAAGGATTTGAACCCACACATGTGCCGCAATCGCCGTTTGATAAACCGGT
>NZ_JBQFRE010000038.1:0-10427 GCF_056537245.1 Ruegeria sp. CG11 | reverse complement strand
CTCGGTCAAAAGTTTGCGACACAACCGAGACTACCCTGGAAGTACTACCCAAAACCCGTCGCAACCAAAGGCAGTAGTATACCCGACATGGCTATCGACACACCCATCGGATAGCTGGCTTTTGGTCGCAAGGCGAGCCAGCGGCATTCCGGAAATCCTATGATCGAGCGGCTTGTGATGACAAAAAGCATGCCCACGGCCATGGAAAGGGTGAATGTGTAAAAGAACAGCAAAAGGCTGTAGCTGGGCACGAACAATGTCAGTGCGGCAATTGCCTTTACGTCGCCTCCACCCCACAAGCGTAGCGTGAAGCCAAGAAAACCAACGAAAAATACGCCGACGCCGAAGACCGCGCGATATACCGACTCGTGCAACGATAGAAACACGGGCGCGGACAAGACAAAAGCGGCGAGCATTATCAGCACTAGCTTATTGGATATCCTGAGGTTCTTCAGGTCACTCCAAGCCATTGCAGCCAACAGCGGACTAATGATGATCATAGGGGCGAACTGCGCGACTTCAGGCGACATTTTCGCTACCCGCAGTCGGCGATTGGCGCTTGACCATCGGGGTCAGCAAATCATGGATCAATTCGGGTTGAGACGACGTTCCTGTCTTGACGTAGATATTGCGAAGATGCGTGCGGAGCGTCGAAATTGAAATCGACAGCTCGGACAACAAGGCGTTGTTGTTCAAACCCCGCGCCAATAACAAGCAAACCCGATATTCCGAGCGGCTCAGCCGACAAGGGTTTTCCATCGACAAAATGCTTTTGGGGTCTTTCTTGATCAACTTTCGACGCGTGTTTTTCAGTTTCGCCTCGGAAAACCGGCCAAGAGATCTTTTCTTCCAGCAATCCGACAGAACAGGGCCTAAAACGCTCAGAATTTCTACTACGGTCGAAGAGATGGGGTGGCAGAAATGCAATTCCAGAAAGTCGGCGACACCATTTTGCCTTTCCAGCAGAATGGAAACAGACTCGGAAAATCTGCGGAAAGCATAGAATTCTGACAGATGTTCGTATTCGGAAAGGTCATCGTGTTCTCCGAACCAAGCCGACCCCAGTTTGGCCCGGCTCATGTTATTGCCGCAGATGGCAGGCGCGATGCAAAAGTCGAAACCGCTGAAACTGTCCTGTGCCTGGTTATTGGCGTCGTAACTCAGCACTTTTGCCGCATTCTGATCGCCTAGCAGATCCACCCGGCTGATTGAAACGACATCCGCCTCAATTGCGCGGGCTGTTTCGCGCAGCGCGTTTAGCAGTGGAAATTTCCCCTGAGAGGCCTGGCAAAGGACAGCTACGACTTTAAGAAGTTCTGAAGTCGGTGCCATTGCACCGGGCGCGAAACGATGCGCCGAAAACATACCATTCATACCGTTTAACATTGACCGAAACCCGATCAACCCTTTCGACAAACACCCCCACCCATCGATTGTGTCTCGATTTTTTGTGTGGCCGGACTCCACTTAACTGCTTATAAGTTTAGCCATTTTCCCCTAAGTCGGGCAAAAAGTGTTGGAACAAGGCTTCCGTTTGTTCTCATTTTGGAAACACGATCTGTTTGAACACGTTATTGCAGTGGAACCGGGCACGAATTCTACGCCCCAAAGCCCCGGAAGTATCGAATCATCGAAGGTGCGGCGGTGATGATGATCAGCGTCGGCAGCATCAGCGCAGCCAGAACGGCGGACATCTTTACCGGCAACTGGTTCGCCAGTTCCTGCGCTCTGGTTTCGCGCGAATCCCGCATTTCAGACGCATAGGTGGTCAGGGCTTCGGACATACTGGTTCCGTAGCGCATGGATTGCTGGACGACTGTGGCAAATGACTGGATTTCATCAACCCCTGTACGCCGCGCCATGTCGGACAGCGCAGTTGCACGGGGACGCCCGGCCTGAATCTCGTGCTGAGTGTTCAGAAACTCAAATGCCAGATCAGGGGAGGCCAGCGCCAGTTCGTTTCCGACCCGGGTCATGGCTGCGTCAAAGCCCAGACCGGCGTGAAGCGAAATCTGCAACAGGTCGAGGGCATTTGGAAACGCGTCGCGGATACGTTGCTGGCGCTCTTTGCGGCGACGCTTCAACCAGGCTGTAGGAAGAAAGTACCCAACGGCCGTCAGCAAGCCGATAAGCTGTATGGCATTGGCTTTGCTGATGGATTCAAAAATACCCGTAATCGCGCCGGGAACGGGAATGCCGGGTGTTTTTGAGGCAACAATGAGCAGACCCACAATCATTGGCACGAAAATCCCAAGCCAAACCCGTGTCAGCGTATAGATCCGCAGGGCATTCCGACCGGTCAGCCCGGCCTGAATAAGCTGATCCTCAATCTTGCGCCGCTCAGACTCTTTGCTGGGCAGCGCGGCTTTAAAAAGGCCCTTTGGGGTAGCGATAGTTTCGCGCAACAGTCCACGGTCATTGCGGGCCTCATACCTTTGGGCGCGCAGATTGGCGATGCGGACGGCCGCAGGATGGCGGCGGCTTAACGCCGAGGTTACAGCAACGAATATCAGCAAAACGCCAAGGCCAAAGATGGTCAGCAGAATTGTTTCGGCTGGCAGACCGAAACGAAGCGACATAATTTCCAGAATATGTTCCATGAAACTGCCCTCAGATACGGAAATTGACGAGTTTGTGCAGGATGATGACGTTCGAGACCATCAAAACGACTACCAGTACTGCAAGTTTGATGAATGCGGGATCGTCACTGACGTCGGTGTAATATCCCGGCGCGTTGATCGTCATTAATCCCATGATCACCAGCGGAATGATCGACAGAAGAAACCCGGACAGGCGTCCTTCGGCGGAAATGGCCTTGATCCGCGCACGCAATGCGATGCGCCGTCTGACCACGGTGGCCAGAACGGACACGATCCGCTCCAGATCGCCACCGGTGCCGTGTTGGATCGCCATGCTTGCCGCCAGGTACTGTGCATCTTCCGAACCGACCCGATCAGCAAAGTCCTGAACCGCGTCGGGAAGCTCATCACCAAAACTGATCTGGTCGAAGATGATGCCAAACTCGGACCCTATCGGGTCTTGCATCTCATCCGCGACGGCTTTGATCGAGGTGTTGACCGGGTGGCCAATTTTCAGGCCGCGCGCCATCAGCTCTAGTGCATCGGGTAGCTGACTGGTCAAAGCTTTTTGGCGTTCAGCCTGCCGCGACTTCACAACCAAAGCAGGCATGACCACCCCCAGGATGAGCGCGATCGGTGCCGCCTGCCAGGGCGGCAGGAACATCAAACCGACAGCTGCGATCGCCAAAGTGCCAAACAGGCAGAGCAGCACGAAATTCTTTGCTGAAACATGCAGCCCCGCCTGAATCAGCGTATCCGGCAAACTCCCAAAAAACGGGATCTTTGCAAAAAACCCTGTCTGGGTTTCCGGAAGCAGCAAGGCGAGCCGCTCTTCATCGGAAACGCCTTGCCGGACCATGCGCATTCGGCGGTTCCGGGCCTCGGCGTGGTTTTCACCGCGACGGGCAAAGTGGAACACCCCGGTAATCAGCATGAAAACTCCGACGAAGACGCAAGCCAGCGTCAGATAGTTGAGAAGTTCGGCGGTATTGATGCTGGTCATGCCTCAGCCTCCTGATACTCGGAAAGTCTCGGGTTCGAGATCGACACCAGCGGCTGTGAGCATGTCATAGCATTTTGGGCGAATCCCGGTGGGAACAAACTGACCCAGCACCTCACCACTTTCCGCTCGGCCCTTCTTCTGGAACACGAAGATGTCTTGCATGGTGATGATCTCACCTTCCATCCCGGTTATTTCCGAAATGCTGGTGACGCGGCGCGACCCATCCGCCAACCGCGACAGATGCACAATAAAGTGCAGCCCCGACGCGATCTGGGATCGAATGGCTGCGGCGGGAAATTCGATACCCGTCATCGTGACCATCTGCTCTAGGCGGCCCAATGAATCGCGCGCCGAGTTCGCATGTACAGTCGTCATCGAGCCATCATGGCCCGTATTCATGGCCTGAAGCATGTCGAAGGTCTCCGCTCCGCGAACCTCACCGACAATGATCCTGTCGGGGCGCATACGCAGCGCGTTGCGCACCAAATCACGCTGAATGACCTGGCCGTCGCCGGACGGGGATGGCGGGCGTGTTTCCAGTCGCACAACATGCTCCTGCTGGAGTTGCAGTTCTGCTGCGTCTTCAATGGTGACGACACGCTCGCCATGGTCGATATACGAAGATAGGGCGTTCAACATCGTTGTCTTACCCGACCCCGTCCCGCCTGCGATCAGGACGTTCAGGCGCGCAAATACCAGCGATTGCAAGAACCGCGCGGCGGCATCGTTCAGAGCGCCATTTGCGACCAGCTTTTCCATTGTCAATTTCGACTGGGCGAATTTTCGAATTGAAACACTGGGGCCGTCAATCGAACACGGACGGATGATTGCGTTGACACGGCTGCCATCTTCCAGCCGGGCATCCACCCAAGGCTGGCGCTCATCCACGCGTCGGCCGATCTTGCTGACAATCTTGTCGATAACACGCAACAGGTGCTTTTCATCGCGGAACCGCACCGGCACGCGTTCCAGCAGGCCAGAGCGTTCGACATAGACCGTCTGATAACCGTTAACCAGAATGTCGTTGATAGTTGGATCGGCCAGCAAGGGTTCCAACGGGCCAAAACCCAGAATTTCGTCCAGAAGTTCTTCGACGATACGGTTGAAGTCTTCGGTGTTCAGCGGCCTGCCGGTTTGAGACAAAGCGCCGCCAACAACCCCGGCGACTTCGCGCCGCAGCACGTCTTTCTCAACCTTTTCGATCACCGCAAGATTCAACCGATCCAGCAAAGCCTCGTGCAAAGTGCTTTTGAGCTCAAGCCAATCGGCCAGTTCTGTATCTTCGGCGGCGGTGTCTGGCTGATTGTCCTGGGCCTGTGGTTCGGCACGTTGATTCAGCTGGATAATTTCAGCCTCATTGGCTCGCCCGGTACGTGTAAACTTTTCAAACATCCCTTAGACTCCAATTAAGCTGCGTTGTTTCTCAGATCGGTTTTGCCGACCATCGTTTCATTCATGATTTTCCGACCCATCGTGCGTATCGCCTTGGACAAGGCACAGCTGCCTGAGGCTTGCGACAGCAACTGACCCCGATCCAGCGCCTGCTTTGCGTGGCGCGCGTCGCTTGGCAGCCAGAACCGCAACTCGCGTTCCAGTGCCTTTTGGGCTTCGACATGTTGGCTTAAACGGAATGTCGGTTTCGTTTCCTGGCTGATGACGATCTCAACCGGAGGTTCGAGCCGCTCTTTTGTGAAGAACTCGATCAAACGGCAGGACTGGCGCACCGAAGAGACCGAGCTGTCGCCCACCATCAGCATCCGGTCCGACGCGTTAACAACCGCACCCAGCCAATCGACCAGCACCCGAGGCAGATCAATGACGACAAAGTCGAATTCCAGACGCAGAGTCTCGATCAGCGCGCCGACCTGTTCGCGTGTCAGAACATCCAGAGGAATGAATTCTTCGGGAGCGCTCAGGACTTCCAAACCGGATGCATGTTGCACCAGAGATTGCTGAAGGAACGTCCGGTCTGGCATGACCCCATCCTGGGCCATTCTCAAAAGCCCCGAGGAAGGCTGCAAGTCCAAGGACGTCGCGAGCGTACCGAATTGCAAATCCAGATCGACGACAGCGACCTTGTTTTGCGTTTTTTTCCTGAAGATGCCGGAATACCCCTGCAACTGGTCGGCCAGGTTGATGGACAGCGTCGACGCACCGATGCCACCGCGGGCCGGGCATACGCTGATGATCTGTCCCAATCGCTGCGGTTGCGGCGCATAAATGGTGGGCAACAAAGATCTGTCGACCGTCAGACGCTGAATCTGCTCGGCCAGTTCGTCCTGCCCGATGGGATAGGGCAGAATCTCGTCCACGCCCGATTTGTTCAGCGCGCGCGCTTCGGTCAATGAGATGTCACGGTCACTAAGTGCCAGCAGGGTGCCGCGCGAACCGGCGCTACGACGAAGATCGCTGACAGTTTCCAGATCCAATTCGCCTGAAAAGCTGAACACCAGCAGGTCATTTTCACCCATCAGATCACAGGCGCGGCCGTTTACCGAAGACAATGTTCCGGTATGTGTCTCGAGCGAAAGATCATCGAACCGGTCGACGGCCTGGGCGACTGAATCCTTAATCGCCTCATTATCAGAGATTAGGGCTAATGATTTTTGAGTCATTTTTCAGCTCCCATGATTAGAAATTCAACCGTTGACTCCGCTGGCGAGGTCTTCGCCAGGAAGGGTTGCGCTAAAGTCGGAAAATATCTTGAAGCCCGTGGTCGCGGCGGTCAGCGCATCGGTTTCTGGCGTAGAGCCGCCCAAAACCAGCGCTGCGATCGAACCCAACGGAGAGACGAACCGGAACGGAAGTTCTTCGATTGTCACTGTGACCTTCGGCACGTAAGGGCCACCCAGGAAATTCATTTCCGGGTCGAAATCGTAAGTGAATATGATGTTGCTTTCGTCGAAATCTGCGGTGGGATCGTTGGGAACGGCAAACTGAAGCATGTTCCAGATGTCGGTCACGGTGGTCTGGGCAGCTGCATTCGCGGGGGCCGCACCGTTGCATATGTTGGCGTCCGGTTCGACGCAGACGCCGGATGCGAAACTGCAATTGGTTCCGAACCGCGGGCCGGTGATATCGGTATAGGTGCCCCGGATGTTGGTTGTCGGCACACCGCCACATGCAGGTGGCATCACTGCTGCCATCCGAGCGGCAACCTGTGCTGTCTTTTCAGCCGCAACATAGTGGAAAGCCAATCGGCCGAAATCTATCAGGCCCAGGAATATCAAAAGGAACAATGGCAGGACAAAAGCAAGCTCGATGACCGTAGACCCATCTTCCTGACGGGCAAGTCGCCACATTTCGCGGGTTATCTTGTGAATGCGGCGGGTCATGGTCCAAACACCCGGCTGCGATCTGTGATCGTGGTTTGGATCTGCGCCGTTGCCGAGCCTCCAACCAGTTGGAACACGGGCGTGAATGGCAGATTTGAAATTGTCAGTGACGCGGTCAGTACGGCAACCGGTGTGGGCGAAACGCGGTATTCACCTGCGTTGCCAACGCATTCGAGGGACAGAGAGTCTAGACCAACAGCAATGTCAGTGGTCGAAAGCGACGTCAGAGTATCTGAGACAGCGGTTTGGAAATCGCCGATTGCAGCGCTTGGCGAGGCAGTGCACAGGTCCGACGGGGCGATCCGGCCAACATAACGGGCAGTGTCCCGAACCCCCGTGATCGCATTTTGATAGGACCAGAAAATCCGCCCCCCTTCGACGATCAGGGCAAATGTCACCAACAGGATCGGCAAAAGGATCGCGAATTCGACCAACGCCGCGCCGGACTGATCATTGCGGAACCGGTTGAGGGTTTTTCTGATATGACGGGATGCACCAAACATGATCATTACTCGTAAAGCTGAACCAGATCGTGAACGATGCCGCCGACTCCGGCGCCGCCGATGCCATCCGATACGGTCCGAATGACTTCACCATAGATGACCGCGTTGGCACCGGTGCTGCCGGATTCCGAGGGGCGGATCAGAAACATCTCGATGAAACTGGTGACCGGAATGGTGCCCGACCCGCCGTTAAGCTCGTCCGCATACGTTGCGCAATCGATACCGGCGACGGTGATAACACGGCGCGTAGGATCGGCACGACCGTCTGATGGGGGTTGGCACGAAGGCATGCTGCTTTCAGCTTTACCGCCGGCGGTCAGGATAGCTTCCAGGGCGGCTTGGTTGGTGACCTCTGCATTGTAGATGTCATAACGGGTGCCACCGGTCGGGAACCAAGATGGAATACCGGTTGGGAGAGGGCCGCTGAAATCAGCGCCGTAGTTGATAGTCAGATACTCGGTAAGACCGCCAGTGAACACGCCGTTACCGATACGAGGCGATGGGCAAGTGCCGCTGGCAAAACAATCGTCAAGCGGCAACCCAACGGTCGCGGCCGGATCAAGGTCCCCGTTCGCATCATAAGTGGGCGACAGCTGGCTGGTGCAGTTGTTTCCGTTACCTGAAGTGATCCAACCGTCCAGGACATGCGGAGAAGAGGCGAAATTGTCGACGTCGTAGCGCGAGCCGTTGCTGAACTGCTTGGCGCTGGATTCAAACCGGTCGAAACGTGTATTAAAGCCAGCCACCATGTTGCCCACGCTCAGACCCGGTTTGGTTTCTACCCCTCTTTGGCTGAAGCACATGGAAACAGCGCGCGATGCGGCCAGAGCACATGAATCTTCCTGACCGTTTGGTGCAGGTTCGCAGGCACCAGAATCGTCGATGGCCAGAGTCTGATTGGAAGACAGAAAACCGAAATTTCCGGGACCCCAATGACCATTGCCGCCCTGACTTACCATCCTAATAAGCTGACCTTCCGTCAGATCGAGGCTGGGCTGCGGCAGGCAGATGAACATCGGGGTGATGTCGCAGGCCATCAGGGTGAAGCCTGCCACGGCCTCGGCATTGACACTGGAGAAGGGTTGTGCATTGCCCAACAGACCCGCCGCCGCCGCCGCCAGCGGAGTGGCGACCTCGTGCGTGTCGACGGTAACCCGAACAAATGCTGCAATCGGTCCGCTGTCGGGATCGGTCGAATCCAGCAATTGCGCGGGTTGAGCGGGATCGGTCGCAGTGGTTGGCGGGTTTTCGTAAAACTGCAGCTGGTAATCCGTTGCGCCAGACAACAGCTGATCCTTGTTGCGAACGCCAAAGCTTTGATGGTCGCGGATCATGTTTGCAGCTGCGTTCGTGGCGCGCGCGATTGAATCTGGGCGACCATCCAGTTCCCCCGCAGCCGCAAGGGCGACATTGTCCGCAAAGCTCTGCAATTCCGACTGGGTGGTGGTCACGCGGCCAATGTCGAATGCAAGGGCGGCCATACCGACCATGACCGACAGAGCCACCGCAACAAAGACCAGGATCGCGCCATCTTCGGAGCTGCGGAATTGACGTATGAATTGAGCGAGGGACACGGTCGAAGCCTTCCTTGGTCGATTCAGTTGATGATGGATTCTGTCACTTCGGTGCCGCGGCGGACCCGGATAATCGTTTTGCGCACCGGTTCTTTGATGTCCTGCGCAACGACCGGTTCATCAATCAGCAGATCGTTCAGCCTCGTCATGGCCAGCGTCTTGTCTTCGGTGTCATCAATGGATCGCAAGGTCAGGCTCAGCCGACCGGCACGTTGCGCCAGGGCAAGGCGCTGGACCTGATCCGGGGTCACGGCAACAGTAACCGTGCGCGCAACAACGGGTTGGTCGGTCTGTTCATCAGATTCCTGATCAACACCGATGACCCTGATGTTTTGCAAAATGGTGACGGCTTGCATGTCTCGTTTTTCGCCGGTGGTCATCACCACGTCGACCCGATCCCCCGGGGTGACAAAGCCCCCTACGGCGGTTTCAGCGTCAACCTCGATGGCCATGGCGCGATGATCTGCGCCCAGCGTCTGAACGATGGTGACCTTTTCACCAAAGTCGGAAACCTTGTTGTTCAGGATCAGCTCACCCTGAGCAATTGCGCGACGGGCGCGACGGGTCGGCATGCTGGCCGCAGCAATCAGGTCGTCGTAATCAGTAAAGACGCCCACGGGTACAGCCCCCCGGGGCCAGTCAATGGTCGTCAGCGCGCCGGGCTCGATTTCTTCACCGAACGAAATATCGCGCGATGCAACGACCACGCTTACCATCTCGCTCTCGGCCTCGACATTTGCGGACTGAGTATCGAATTGAATGTAATCCCGAGCGACGTAAACCGACCCTCCGGCTACGACCAGGCCCGTCAATGCTGTGAAAATGGCAGAGAGTCTCATCTGGTGCTCCTTCAGCTATTTCCTGGCGTTTATCGAATGAACCGATCTGAGCGGTTGCACATTGCCAGCGGATCAAGAGAATTTTCCGGGGCGATAAGCACGCGGTGCTGAGCGCACCGCGTGCTTTGTATTCCTTAAGGAATCAGGCCTTCCGCGGTGGTGAACTGACCGTTAACGTCAGCGCCCAAAGCGGTCAGAGTGGCCACTGCAATCGCCGTGACGATGGTCAGGGCGACGCCGTATTCCACGATGGTCGCGCCGCTTTCGTCACGTGCCATGGTCTTCATCATTACATAAAGCTTCAACATCTTACTCTCCTGGTTAACTCACTAGTTACTCATGGATGCCGCCCAAATTCGCGGCGTTTTAACCCCCCCATACCGACGGAGCCTTCCACAAGGTTAGGTCCCGCCATCAGAGCGCCGCATCCTCCAAACCACGGAGAAATACACGTTAAAATTGTAAGATTTGGCAGTTTGGTCGATTCTTTGCCGCAAACTTGCCTGATTCCTTACCGAAATCTGAAGGGCTGGATTCGTGATTCTGTCCCAACCGGCGGGCCGCCAAAGGTCGTGTCGCAAACGTTGGGTCGAA
>NZ_JBQFRE010000037.1:0-11970 GCF_056537245.1 Ruegeria sp. CG11 | reverse complement strand
GATCGAGGTTCAGACCGGTACCTATCTCGGCGAGGACGACATCGTCCGCTACGAGGACGTCTACGCCCGCGGCCAGGGCGCAAAGGGCTGACTGCGGTAAAGTTCGCAATCGGTCACTATTGGCTTGCCGTGACGCGCGGCGGCGAAAAGGAGTTCTGTGGCGATACTATCGAATGACCAATGCCAGCGCCGTTCTAGTAGCAGTTAACATCGTACAGTCAGAAAAGATCGGATATACAAATGTTCGTTTCCGGACAATGACTCACGTTTCCAGGCGGAAGCCAATGGGTCCCGATCCTAGAGTCCTAGAGAAGGGGTTTCGGTGGGAAAAAGCACGGCCCTGACTTATTGATGTGTCTTCGAAGATCAGGTTGCCTGAGACGCTTGCGTACCTGGCCTCACAGAAACGGGGGATGGCGTCGCATTACATGAAGTGTCGCCATCAGAACGCAGACATGCATTGCGAGCAGTGTCGCTCCTGCTGCGATCAACCCGAACGTGCCAAGCAAGAGACCAGCGACGAGCGTGCTGGCTATACCTGCGCCGGCAACCCAGACCGCAAGGAGGGAATGGCGGTTCGTGGACACATAAGGCGTCTGCAAAGTAAACCACACGATTTCGACGGCAATGGCGGTCGTCATCAGATAGTGCAGTGTATTCCAGCCGACTACGACATCATGTGTCCACCAGGCAAGGAAACCTGGTCCGAGCGTGACCATGCAAATCCAGTATATGACCGCTCCGGCAATACCTGACCACACCATCAAACGATAAATTCTTATGCCTGTGTCCAAATCTCGTTCACCACTAAGGCGTGCAAAAATCGGTTCGACTGCATAAATAAATATTGCCGCAAACATCCGCCCCACTCGTGTCAGGGTTCTTATGGCTGAGATGATCGTCACCTTGTCCGGTCCGAGTTGGCTGGACACTAGGATGTTTACCCCTTGAATCGTAACAAGATTCGTAACGGTGTAGAGCATGTAAGAGAGGGACGGCACAAGCATACAGCGGATTTGCGCTACGGAAACCAAGCCGAAGCTCGGGCGGGTCCAACTGTGCCTAGCCCAAAGTATGACTGCAGCTGCAGAAAACAAAACGAACTGGAGTACAACAATCGTTATGGCTACGGCCAGGTAACCTCCTCCTGCCAACCCCCATACGCCAAGCGAAATTGCCACACCGAGTTGGTAACTTGCATTGGTGACGACCATCAGCCAATACAGCCCGTTTGCCCGCAATCCGGCCCCGACAGCTCCGAACAGAATTGATCCGGCTGCCACAACAGTCAGCAGGAAGAAAGCCAATGGAACTTGATCGGAAAACTGAGAAATCCTGAGAAAATCGGCAATAGGTAAAAGGCTGGCCAGAGCACTGCCGACAAGCAACATAAGACCTACGACACTCAACATTGTCCAAGCGGACGAGTTGATGATTTTCGCGCGTTCAATGTTCTTTGCGGCCGTCAATCGCGTCATTTCGTTTGCAGCGATCTGCGCCATACCCAAATCAGCAAGCGAAAAAATTGTGCGCAGCGAGTCGATCGCCAGCCAGCCACCGTAAACTTCCAAACCCCAAGTTGAGATCATTATAGGCATGAGCAACAACTGCGTACCTATCGTGACTCCGCGCGCATAGGTTTGGGCACCACTATTGGCGATAAACTCCTTTAATGTTCTTTGCATGATGCCTAGCTTTTGAATCTCTCAATTCGAATACGGGTAAATTACATTTCGCCGACATGAGAACCAGTCCCAAATGCTAAACACCCGGCCACTAGGGCCGGGAGGTACTTTTCCTGTGGTTTGGTGATGCCGATAAGACTCGGTCTTTCAATCTACAGCTCGAACACGGGTTCAAGGGCTAAGATTCTGCCGTGAATTTCGAAGCAAAGATGGACATGACCGAACTCAAGTCTGCGTCGGATAGTTCATCGAAAACGGCAATCGCGGAAACCTCGCCGTGAAAGGGGTCCGCGCCGTCCGGACCGCCAAACAATTGAAACATTTCCGCTGTGTTCGACGGGAGTATAGACGGGTTTTCTACCGAGCTCGGAGCCTGCTCGACCCCATTCACAAACACCTCACCATCATCATAGGTTCCGTCGGCGGGCCTGCGCCAGGCGACCACGGCGTTTGTGCCATCGCCGATGGCAGCGAAATGGATGCCGCCGTCGTTATGGTTCCAAGAGATGCCACTGGTTCCCAAGGTTCCGGATAGACTCCCTACCGTGTCGTTTCCGATATGCCAAAGTCGTTCCTGGGGCGAGGTCGCAATACCCGTCCTGATGGCTGCCACGACTGTCAAACCAGGGTTTTCTTCGAGCCCAAACCGGTTTTCGATTTGAAAAAGCGCGTTGCCCTCGTTCACGACCCGTCCTTTGGTACGGGAAACAGGGGGTTCGATGGTAACTGCGTTTGTGTCTGCAAGGCGGGGTGCAAGGTTTGCAGCCAGGGTCATGTGCCCCGCATTGTCTGGGTGAATGGAGTCCGCCTTTGTGTAGTCGACACCTTCCATGTCGACAAAGTAGAAGCCGGGCCGCGATTCCGATGCGGTTTTGATGTCATCGCGTGTGCTCAACCATTCTGCGGATGGTGTGTTGGGTGCGTAGTGATCCCACGGACCGACAACCCAAACCTGGCCGGTATAGACGGTGCGCAGGGCGTCAAATGCCGCATTCGCTGCGGCTTCGACCCCGCTTTGACCGACATCATTCAGACCAATGGCAATGACGATTTCATTCGGAGTACCGGAAGCCGCTGAGATGCGGTTGAAATCGACTACAATCCTGTCGGCGAGCTTTTTCTCTTCGCCGGAATGATCGTTTACATAGCCTGTGCCGCCGCTGCCACTGGCCACCACGG
Source organism: Ruegeria sp. CG11 (assembly GCF_056537245.1). Classification (NCBI taxonomy): domain Bacteria; kingdom Pseudomonadati; phylum Pseudomonadota; class Alphaproteobacteria; order Rhodobacterales; family Roseobacteraceae; genus Ruegeria; species Ruegeria sp. CG11. The sequence goes on along the minus strand of NZ_JBQFRE010000037.1, from coordinate 9,106 downwards.
CAAATTCTTCGGCAGGGCGAAGATGATTAACCCACCCGTCCCACAGAGCGTTAACTCCAGAGGCGGTGGAAAAACTGTCGCCGAATACGATAGTTCTCCACTTTGCAGGGCTTGCACTCACTACGGCTCCGGGCAAGGTCTTGAAACCAAACCAACGCACGTCGCCATAGCCTTCGACGACAACTCGGTTGGCTCTCGGGGGCAGTTTGAAAGACCACCAGCGCCGCCCTGGCCCAATGTTTGATTGGTTGAAGGGGCGGTGCCTGACACCATTGATTGTGACGCGGTATCGGTTGAGCAGGCTGTCGCCTCCGTCAATGCGAATCGCGAAGTCCCGATCGACGACAAAGGAGGCTTGCCACGAGACGCCATGCCCGCCGGATGCCGGGATGTTACCGTAGGTTCGGGTGGCAGACGGAAACTGCCTGCCCAAAAGGCCGTAAAAATCTGCGTCGTGGAACCAGCCTCCGCGCAGGTCGGCATCTTGCGCGCCGTCCTGAAGCAGATGGCTTTCCGCGATCCCTTCGAACGGGGCGGATGGAGCGGATGGTGTGCCGACGGAAATGGCGTTGGGATATCCGGTAAGATAGCGACCACGTGTCTGATCGCTGACCGCTGGCAAATGAATTCCGTTTGCCGATTTGTCCTTCACCGAACCTATGTCTTCCCATCCTTCGGTGACAGGGACTGTGCCAGCTAAATCCTGCGAAAGTGTCGACGCGTCAGTCAAATCGAAAAAGGTCAATGGGTTGTACGCGAGGATGCCCCTATTCCGGCTCTGAACAGCCAGAGATGTGAGAGAAAGGCCGAAATTGATCATACTGGATTACCGCCCTGGCAAGGCATCGCCGGGCGTTCCACCCGCGTAGCATGTTCGGGCGTTACGGCCTGGAAATTAGACTTCGATGGGGGCATTTCCATTGATCTCCACATTGTTAAAAGTTCTGGGGGGTAGCCGCAGGTCAACCCTGAGCCTTTTCGAAACGATTTCAGGGCTTTAAGTTCTAATTGGGGCGACTGATAGGTGATGTCCTGAGGGCTGTGTTTCCCGGGCTGGTAGGTTCGATCTCGTCAGCCCCAAACTAATCCTCGAGTTCTTTATTTTCACTTAGGCAACAGTTCGGTGCTGTGTGAACAAATGCATGGCGAAACCAGATGGATCTCAAATTTCCTTAAACCCAACTTGTCAGCTGGAGCACCCGTATTTGTGCTGGGTAGAACTATGCCTGAGGGTAGGGGTTCAGGTTGTGTCTACTACAAGAAATCCCGGTGCCCAAAATCGTATTGGTCAATGGCTCTCTCAATGATGGAAGGGCCATTTTGAATCGTTGCGCGGGAAACAGGTAAACTTGTTCAAAATTCTAGCAACTCACCGATAACATTCACGGAAGAACAGGTGTTCTCTGGGTGGTGAAGGTTGACATCGCGAATTATGAAAACGTATATGCGCGGCCATATATTTGAAAGCACTTGCGCAATGGCTGTGTCCAAGACTTCGGTCCTTTATTTATCCCCATATTTCTGGCCGGAAGAAATTGGCTCCGCTCCATACAGCGTTGAGTTGGCACGATATTTGTCGACAAAGGGCTATGCTGTTTCAGCGCTGACTTTTCGGCCCCATTACCCTAGCATCCAACCTTTTTTGGAATGGATGGGGGGAGCGCGTGACCAAGAAACTCTCGGTGCTATCGAGATCGAGCGAGTGCCGGTTAATCCGCGTGGTTCCGGGGGTTTCAAGGACCGGATAAAAAACGACCTACGCTTTTTCTTTCGAGCGATTTCACATGCTGTTCGCGGCAGCTGTCGCGACACCAACATCATCATTGGCTATGTCCCGAGCATCCTAACCCTTTATGGTGCCGCTGCCCTGAAACTACGATGCGGCGCACCGATTGTTGCCGTGGTCCATGATATCGAAAGTGGTCTCGCCAGCTCGCTTGGCATTGCCACCAATCCATTGATGCTGAAATTCATGCGCCTGGTAGAACGCATCGGTTTGAACTTCGCCGATGAGGTTATTGTGCTGACCGAAGGAATGAAGACGGAGCTTGAGATCATAGGATGCACGAGGCCAGTTGAAGTGTTGCCGATCTGGTCGCAGGTCGCTTTGGACGCGCCGATTGATCCTTCCGGTCCAGTGCGGGTGATGTACTCTGGTAACTTCGGGAAAAAGCAGAACCTCGACCAACTTCTGCCGCTGTTGTCGCATTTGTCGAACAACGCCCCTGACGTTGAGATCGTAATGCAAGGCGCTGGATCGGAGCGCGCTCGGATCGAAGTAGAAGTGGGCAGGCGCAATATCGGGAATCTGCGCTTCTTAGATCTGGCACCGATCGAAGATTTAATGAGCTCACTGCAAAGTGCCAATGTTCACCTTGTGCCCCAAGCGCTGAATGTGGCGAACTATGCCCTACCATCCAAACTCTTCTCGATTATGTCGGCAGGACGGCCGTTTGTATGTGTCGCTGAACCGGGTAGCCCGCTGGAAACTCTGGCGCAGAAGTCTGGAGCAGGCATCTGTGTATACCCTAATGATGAGGCCCGCCTTTGCCGAGAGGTGGTAGACCTTCTTTCAGACCCGGTTCGACAGCGGCATATGGGAGAAGCCGGGCGCGCCTTTGTACAGCAGCACATGGACCGGGACACAATTCTTGGCAGTTATGCAACCATCTTGCAGCGTCTTTCCCTAGCTGAAAAGCCGTACGTCCCATTGGAGAAAAAGTTTTGAAAACGGCAATTGTCACGGGAATTACCGGACGGGACGGGTCTTATCTGACCGAGTTTCTGTTGGAAAAAGTTTATGAAGTTCATGGGATTAAGCGCCGCGTGTCCTTGTTCAACACGCAGCGGATCGATCATATCTATCAGGACCCGCATGTTTCCGATCCGAAATTGCACCTGCATTACGGTGACCTCAGCGATACGTCGAACCTGACGCGAATCGTTCAGGAAGTGCAGCCGGACGAAGTTTGCAACCTCGGCGCGCTGCGCCTGCTGAAAGCAGCCCTACTTGCGGTCAAGAGCGGTATTGTCCGTGGACAATTGATACGTGGATTCGCCGATGAAGGATGCGCAATGGTCATCGCCAAACCAAAGCAAGCGTTTGCGCGCTGCGGCGATAACCGTGGTGCGTTGTGCAGCCCTCTGCATGGCCTACATGAGGGCCCGAGCGCGGTGCCCAATACGGAGGCCTCTTTCGTCAAGCCGATCAAAAAAGTTGCACAGGTGATTGGATGCAAAACTGACTTGAATTTTCATGCAGCCAATCATCACGGCATCCTGTACAAAATGATTGAAAATTCCCGACCGATATGGCTGGTTCGGGCCTCGAAAATGGTTTTGCCGACGCTTGTCAGGAGTTTGCGGGGGATCGCATGAACGCAGCTGCTGATATAATCGCAATGGATTTCGTTGCGTCGGATCGCTTCGACATGAGAATGCGCAATGTACTCAAGATCGGGTTGGTCCTGAGTCTGCCACTGTTTCTGTTTCAGCTTACGATTGCACCCGAGTTCAGCCTGTTGATGCACTCAGCTTGTGCGCTGCTTGCTGCCGCAATGGTAGCCTTGCATCAGGACGGATGGAGAGCCTTTTTCTATTCGTCGCCTTATTGGACGTTCAGTTTCATGCTACTTATGAATGCGTCCGGGCGCGCGGTTTCAATCGACTACAACATACTCGATCCAGACCGGGCGGCAGCGATTGTGCTTGTATCGCAGTTCGGGGTTGCAGTGGTCGGGTTGATCGACGCACTGGTGCCGGGCCAGCCGCGGAAGGCATCCGCTGCCGCAGTCGAACGGACGGACAATCTGGTGTTTGCCTTATTGGTAAGTTCCATCATTGTACTTGCATTGCGGTTTACCGGCGGCATTTCTCCAATCGTCGCCAAGAGTTTTTTCTATCTTCTTCCGATTCTGGTGACGATCAATTTCCTGCAACGGGGCGCGCGGGCAAGTGATCCCTATTTCCTGGTTTTGTTTGGAGGCTACAGCGCGCTGGCAGTGATCGACAACAGCCGGACGGACCTTCTGTCGTTTGTCCTGTTGGGTGTGGTGCTTCTGATGATTTTCGGCAAGCGCTTCGTGACTTGGCAGCGCGTAGTGTTGGCCTATTTCTTCGCGCGGTTTTTGACAGTTTTTTCTGCCGTTTCTATCGCTGTTCGCCCGCTTCGGGATACGCCAGATCAAATGGTAAGCGAAGCGCTTAGCAGATTATTTTCGTTCGAGACGTTGATCACGCTCCTCAACCCCCTTCACACGCACAGCGCCTCTTACGTTTTTGCGCAGCGCCAAACGGGTTACAGCCTTTTTCGGTCTTACTTTTATGGCGGCGGTGACGCTTCGGTTTTTGACCGCCTTACATTGTTGCCGCAAATGGATATCGTAACCGGTCGTATGCTGCTGCCAACCTACGTTGATTTCGCCAAACTTTGGCAAACCACAATTCCAAGCGCTCTGCCAAATTTCGGTCAACAGAAAATTACAATGCTGGGCGACGAACTTGTTTGGGAGCTTGCGTTACGTTCGAGAGAGAGCGTTGGGCGTCCAATGATCACCTCCCAGGCAGAAGCATGGGCGCTTGGGGGCTATTGGGGCGTATTAATCATATCCATCTTTGTTTTTGCGTGTTGGGCATTCACTTATCGGCTTATGCTGCGCTTTTTCGGCTTGCGAACAGTGGTGCAGGCTTTCAACGCGCTATTGGTGGTTTTCGGCGTTCTGACCACAACGATATTGGGTCAAACTCTTACATTGTTACGGGCGCCCTTGCAGGTTTTACTGCTGTGCGTGCTGATTAGCGTTGTGCTCAACGCGCTAAAGTCGCGCCCGGCCTCGCAAGTACTAAAACCTATATCAAGGCATTCTGAATGAATATTCTATATATCGGGTCAAAGTCTGGGACGTCATTACAACGTGCCGAGGCCACTAAGCGCTTGGGGCATGAAGTTTTACATATTTCTCCCGAACGCTCTCTGCCAAATCGCTGGGCTCTGTGGCTCAACCGACAAGGTGGATTCGGTATCGATCACCTTGTTTCAAGAGCTTTGAAACATGAAATCAATGGCAGAACATTCGACCACATTCACGTAGACAGTGGAGAAGTGATCGGACGCAAAAGCATCGCTTTGCTGCGGGCCGCCGCGCCGACGATCAGCCACTATACGGGCGACAACCCATATGCGATGCCTACACCCGAACGAAAACGCTGGAAACTGTTTCTGCAGGTGGTTGACCAATACGATTTGAATGCGACAGTTCAACGGGACGGTCAGGAAGAAAAAATGCGAATGAAGGGCGCACGCAATCCTCGTGCTGTATTGCAATGCGCCGACGAAGTCGTTCACCGCCAGTTTGAAAACCCTCCCGCGCCGCGCTGGGAATCCGAAGTTGCCTTCGTTGGCACCTGGATGCCTGGTCGGGAGTATTTTATGGAAACGCTTATCGACGCCGGTATTGATCTGGCGATCTATGGCCCGCGTTGGAACAAGGCCGAAAACCACGCGAAACTCAAACCGTATCTACGTAGCAGTTATCTTGAAGGGCGCGATTACGCTGCTGCCATCGCTGGCGCAAAGATAGCGTTGGTCATTTTGAACGCAAAAAACAACGATACCCATACAAACCGTAGCATCGAAATCCCCGCAATCGGAACGGCGATGTGCGCAATACGAACCCCGACCCACGAGAGCCTGTATGAAGATGGTCGCGAAGCAATGTTTTTTGACAATGCCGAGGACTGCGCTGACCGTTGCAAAAGCTTGCTCGCGGACTCAGATCAATTGGCCGCACTTGCCCGGGCAGGTCAGGTCAGAGCGCGAGCCAACGGCAACTTCAATGAACCGCTGATGGCCCGAATAATCGAGCAAGCAACGTGTGCGTGACCATGAACATGCCAGAGAAAATAGTGTTCCTCGGTCTTGAAACTTACAGTCTGTTGGGTGGCCTGCAGCAATTCAACCGCCGCTTCGTCAAGGTTCTGGCAAACCGCGCAGCCGAGAACGGCGGTGCCCGACCGAAAATTGTATTGCGAAGGGACCAGGCTTCAGACATGCCAACAGACGTTGCTGCTGAATTCCATCCGTGCGGCACGTCTACCCTGCAGATGTTCCGCTCAGCCATGTCTGCTGCGCGTGGTGCGGACATTCTGATCGCTGGTCATGTGAACCTGCTACCAGTCCTGAGCGCATGTTCCATCGTAGCACCCCGAGCCCGGAGAATGCTGGTTGTGCACGGCGATGAAGTTTGGGGCGACCCCGTTTATCGCGCACGAAAACCACTGGATGCGCCGATGATGCGGCGGCTCGATCGTGTCATTTCGGTCTCGCAGTTTACTGCCGACCGGATGGCAAACGCGTTCAATCTCTCACACGAAAAGTTCAGCGTTTTTCGCAATGCAGTGGACGAAATTCCGCTTCCTGTTTCGACCCGGCCGAAAAAAAAGAACATTCTATGCGTAACGCGTTTGGCAGCGCATGATCACGGCAAAAATGTCGACAAGCTGTTGCGGGCATTTGTGCTGCTGAAGAAAAAGCAATCAGATGCCATGCTGACAATAGTAGGGGATGGCGTCTTGCGACCCGAGTTGGAGAAACTGTCTCAGAGGCTGGGTGTTTCCGAAAGCGTCGAATTTGCAGGTCGCGTGTCGGACGAAGCACTTGCCGCGGCCTACGCCGGGGCAAAAGTCTTCTGCCTGCCATCCGAAAAAGAAGGGTTCGGCATTGTTTACCTCGAAGCATGGCTTCGTGAGTTGCCAGTCATCTGCGGAGACAAAGATGCGGCCCATGAAATCGTGTCGGACGGTGTCGATGGGTATGTTGTCGATCCGTCAAATCCTGAAGTTTTCTCCGACCGAATTGCACTGTTGTTGGCCGAGACGGGAAAGGCGCAAAAGATGGGTGCGGCCGGGCGGCGAAAAGTAGAAACGCAGTACCTTATGACCCATTACGAAACTCAGCTTCAGACTATTTTAAACAGTGTGACGGCATGAAAATTCTGCGTGTAATTCCAACTGTCGACCCTGCTTACGGAGGCCCGCTGCACGGAATGAACGCCATTTCCGAGGAAATGGCGCGTGAGGGATGGGAAAACGAAATCGTAACACTCGACGCTCCGGATTCGCGGTGGTTGGCTCTAAACCCGGTGTCGGCGACGGGTGTCGGTCCGGGCCTCAGCTCGGTCGGTTATACCGCGAAGCTGGGCCAGTGGATTGCAGACAACGCGCATCGGTTCGACGCCGCGGTTGTGCACGGTGTGTGGCACTGGGCCTCTGTTGGTGGTGGGCGAGGCTGTCGCCGCGCCGGTCTGCCCTATGTGCTATACACCCACGGGATGTTGGATCCTTATTTCCGGCAGATCAAACCGGTTAAGCACTGGGTGAAACAGGCCTTTTGGGCAGCTCAGGGACCCGTGCTGCATCATGCTCACCGCGTGCTTTTCACCGCGCGGCAGGAGGCGGAAGCCGCACGAGGCGGGTTCATTGGGCCAAAATACCACGAGCAGGTCGTGGCCTACGGCGCAGGTGCTCCTCCTGCGTCCGACCCCACCGCAAGAATTGCTGCATTTCGCGCAAAGCTAAACCTGGACGCCGATCACCGCTATTTACTATTCCTAAGCAGAATTCACCCGAAGAAAGGGATTGATCTGTTGATCGGAGGCTTTCGCCAAGCGGCTGGGAAGGACTCAACGCTGCACCTTGTCATCGCCGGGCCTGATCCAGACAACATGATTCCCGGATTTCTTGAGATGGCGCGGGCAGCGGGCATCGAGGGGCGTGTTCATTTTCCCGGTTCGCTTGTTGGTGACGAGAAATGGGCTGCTTTCGAAGGCGCTGAAGCTTTTACCCTGATTACACACCAGGAAAACTTCGGCGTCGTTCTTGCCGAAGCTCTGGCGTCTGGCACACCAGTCATTACGACCCGCCGTACAAACATACATACCGAGCTTTCACAAACAGGTGCGGCCATTATTTGTGATGACACAGGCGCAAGCGCAGGTCAGGCCATTGCCGGCTTTCTCGCCCTGCCTGAAAACGAACGCACCGCGATGCGGCACGCGGCTCGTAAGGGGTACATGACACGATTCACCACGCGCGCTGCAGCCCGGGACCTGATGGCTGTGCTGCAGGATGCCAAGGGTATGTCAAAATGACCGGACCACTGGATGCCATACAGTCGTCCTCGGTAACAGGCGGGGCCAGTTTCAGTGTGTCACATCGGTTGCTCCGGTTGATTTGGGGGCTGTGGTGGCTGCTGTTATGCCGCTGGACGCCACCACCGATGCATTACTGGCGAGTTTGGTCGTTACGTCTTTTCGGGGCAAAAATCCATTCGACGGCTCGTATTTATGGGTCAGCACGGATCTGGTATCCGCCGAATCTCTCGATGGAGAGATATTCCGTACTGGGCCCCCGAGCGAACTGCTACTGTATGGACAAGATCGTGATTGAAGAATTCGCGACGGTCTCTCAAGATGCAGAGCTTTGTGGTGGAAGCCACGATATTGATGATGTCCACGATCAGCTTGTCACCCGACCAATTCACATCGGCAGGCAGGCATGGGTTGCGGCAGGCGCCTTTGTAGGGCCCGGCGTTGCACTGGGCGAAGGCGCGGTTATCGGAGCCCGAGGTGTAACCATGAAGTCCTTGGAGCCGTGGAAGGTTTACGCTGGAAACCCCGCGCTTTTAATTCGTACACGGAAGAAATTTGACCGGGCTGAACTGGTGAACACATAGTTAAATTTGTTCTGCGCTAAAGTGAAAATTGACTTGTGCCCCAAGTTCCCTTCAGTTTGGAGAGTGTCCTTGGGTTGGTAGGTTTGATGGCCTTATGAGGCCAGATTGCCATTGAAGAACTCGACCTAGGTATTCTGTTGGGATGGCCGGATAGCCAAATCGTTTCAGGATATTGTTCCCTTTTTTTGATGTCTGTTGTGATTGGGCATGTGTGGTTTTGATTTTAGTCTTCGCCGAAGAGGTCGCGGGTGAAGACTTTTTTGCTGACGTTTCGTATTTCGTCGGACAGTCGGTTGGCGACGATCAGGTCGGCCTGTTGTTTGAACGCATCCAGGTCGCGGATCACCGGTGAGTGGAAGAAGTGATCCTCGCTCA
>NZ_JBQFRE010000036.1:0-12722 GCF_056537245.1 Ruegeria sp. CG11 | reverse complement strand
CCGAAGGCTTCGCCTCGCCGCACGGGCTGCGGTCCGGGTTCCTGACCCAGGCCGCCCTCGACGGCGCCCCGATCCAGGCCGCCATGCGCCTCTCGCTGCACCGTTCCATGGCACAGGCGCAGAAATATTACGATGACATCGATATCGCGGAAAACCCGGCAGCGGACTTGTTGGGGTGAAGAAATACCCAATCAGCTAAATTGGCCCCCTGCCCTTCCCCATTACTTGTCTTGGTGCGCAAGCCGCTACTCTTTTGTGCCAACTGCTCGCTATGAAATGCTCAACTCGAGGCGGAGCATTCAGAAGAGTTTTGTGCGTGTGCCTACTTTTTTGCACGGTAGAACTTCATCGGCTATTAAAGCCCGAGAACCGCTTCAACAAGGTTTACAGTTGTAAACCACTTTGCTCTGATGCAAAGCGTATGTAGTTTGCAGCTTTGTAGAACCCACAATATAAGCGAAAATCCTTGACTTAGGACAATGAATCACGGCTGTTTGTCTCAAGTGGCGCAAAAATGACCACATTCTTTAATTTGAGGCAACTACATGATTCCCGTGACACCACTTGTGGCAGAACGACCATCGGCTCTCGCCACGGAAATTTCTGAGAGATTAAACTCGGCTATCCGGGAACATCTTCTTGCGGCATTTGCCCCTGACAACACCAAATCACTACGCAACTTTGCAGCTCCAGAAGCGGCCGAACTCTTAGGTGTCTCAGGTCAATTCATGCGTAAGGTCCACGCAGAAGGAACGATTCCTGAACCAAAAGACGTGCGCAGCGGTCGACGTTACTATACCGCCCATGAGCTTTGGGAGGCTCGCGAAACGCTTGAGAAAACATCTCGCAAAAAAGGGCGCTATATCCCTCGTCGGACTGAAGGAGAGAAACTCCAAGTCTGGCAGTTGATGAACTTCAAAGGTGGCAGCAGCAAGAGCACCACAACAATTCACCTGGCTCATTATTTTGCGCTTCGCGGTTACCGTGTACTGGCCGTTGACCTGGATCCACAAGGCTCGCTTACATCCATGTGCGGCATCAGCCCGGAAATAGAGTTTGACGGGCTGACGATTTACGATGCCATTCGATATGAAGATCCGGTAGATATGGCGGACGTTGTGCTTCCAACATACTTCCCCGGTCTGTCTGTGGCACCGTCACGGCTTGTTCTTTCCGAATTTGAGACAGAATCTGCCGTTCACTCCAACCCGGACCATCCGTTCTTTACGAGAATAAGGAATGCCCTGGCCCAGGTAGAAGGCGATTTTGACCTTGTTCTGATTGATAGCCCACCTCAACTCGGATTCTTGACAATAGCCGGGATGGCCGCTGCCAGTTCATTGCTTGTGCCACTGACACCTTCGATGCTGGATGTGTCTTCGACGGCTCAATTTCTCGAACTCGCTGGTGCTTACATGGCAGTCATTGAAGATGCCGGCGCTACGCTCGAATACGATAACTTCAAATTCCTGATAACGCGTGACGAGCCAACAGACGTACCGTCTCAACAACTGGCTTCATTCATGCGAGCACTGTTTCAGGATCGCGTTATGTCAGCTACGGCCCTCAAAAGCACCGCAATCAGTGACGCCACAATGCTCAAACAATCAATTTACGAGGTCGTGCGGTCGGAAATGACACGCGCAACTTATGATCGGGCAAAGAACTCAATGGATGCGATCGGCTCTGAGGTAGAGCAAATGATCCATCAAGCATGGGGACGCAGCTAATGGCTAGAAAATCGCTTCAGGAGATGTCGGGGATCGCAAACACCATCGCGCGCTCTAGCCCCAAGGCCATCGATAAAGTCCCAAAACCCAATGCCCCTGCACTTGGTGCGCTTCAGGGTTCTCTGGCCGCAATCAGGGAAATTGATCCTGCTCTGATCGACGATTGGGGCCCAGCCGATAGGCTTGGTGAGTTTACAGCTGTAAACACTGACGAAGAAGACGATAGCTTTGAAAGCTTGTTGTCGAGCATCCAAGACGGTGGCCAGCAAGTTCCCATTCTTGTCAGAAAATCGAAATCCGACGGTCGATACGAGGCAATTTATGGGAGGAGGAGGCTCAAAGCCTGTCGTGAACTCGGTATTAAAGTCCGCGCAAATGTTCAGGATATCGACGATGCTTCAGCGCTTCTCGCCAAGGGGCTTGAGAATGCTGCGCGGCGCAATCTTTCCTTCTACGAAAAAGCACGTTTCGCCGAGGCGATCCTGACTTCCGGGCATGACTCTGCAACGGTGCGGCAGGTATTGAACCTTTCGAAATCAGGGCTGTCTCACCTGACAAAAGTTACGCAGCATGTTCCTGCAAAGATTGGTGACATGATCGGCGCGGCCCCAAAATCAGGCCGCCCAAAATGGACCGTGCTTGCAGAACACTTCGTGGCAGGCAAGCTGGCGGAAGATGAAGCGGCAAACCTGCTTGCAACCGTTGAGCCATCGATGTCGTCAGATGATCGGCTGGAAATGCTCCTAAAAGCAGCTGCCAAACGTGGCGCACGACAAAGAGAAGGTGCAGCCGAAGTCAGCCCAATCGAAGGCGTTACAATCAAATCCACCAACGGATCACTTACTGTTTCGGTCAAAAGGACCGGAGCTAACGCTGGCTTCGCTAGCTGGTTGGACAAAAACATGGCTGAAATCATCAAGCGCTCACACGCTGAGTTTACAGCTGTAAACACCGAGAAAAAGAACTGAGGACGAGCAAAAAGGAGGAAGGCAAACAAACAAAACCCCCGAAACCGGAGCTTCGAGGGCTGCTGCGCAAAGCGCAATTCTTAGATTAGACACCTAGAATCTAGCAGCACCCGAATCGCCACACAAGAAAAAACGCTCTTGAGCGAACGGGTAATTTTTGTCTGCCGATAGATAATCATGAAATCACTAACAGCATTGGCTCCAAATGGAGCAACCTTGTCGGGAACGGCAGGGCAGGGGAGTAGTACGCCCAAAAAATGGATACTTCTTCGCGCCGTTGAAGAGGCCAGAGAACCTCTTGGGTTAAAATCCACAACTCTCAATGTCCTGAGAGCGATGATTTCCTTTGTGGGCGGTGATCAGATTGCTGCGGACCAAGATGATCATCACATCTGCTTCGCGTCCAACGCGGTAATCGCCAAACGAACTCATGTCAGCGTGCAGACAGTTGAGCGTCATATCTCGACGCTGGTTGAGCTTGGACTTATTCGTCGCATCATGAGCGCAAACGGCAAGCGATGGGCGCGCCGGGATCGACAGGGCAGGGTGGTCACCGCAACAGGGCTCTCCTTGATGCCACTGTCAGAACGACACGCTGAGTTCATCCAGGAAGCCCAGAGGCATGCTGATCGAGTTCTGGAGTTCACCGTACTCCGCGACAAGGTTTCTGCCGCTCTGGCGCGCCTTAGGGAACTCTTAGCAAATGACACCGCGATCTCTGATTTGATGACCACCGTACGCAATGCTCTGCGTCGCAAACCAGATGCGAAGGTACTCAGCGAGCTGCTGGTAGAAATCTCTGTGGAAATCTCCGAGATAACACAGACAGATACAGAAAATTTGAGGGCCAGTGACGATGAAATTGAGGGGCACAAAGAGGACTCTTTGAATCCGGAAGTTAAAAAAGAAAAACTTTCTCAGATTCAAGTTTCTCCAGACCAAATGGAGCGCAGTTTTCCACGGCTATGCTCAGAACTACGCTTTGCAAAAGATCAGCACCACTGTGATCAACTTATGGACGATATCGCCGAGTATCTAAGGCTTGGCCAAACCTGGTATGCAACGAAATCAACGTTTGGCCCAGCTATTCGCTTCATTGTTCTTGGATACATCTTTCAACGTGCTGAGAACATACAGTCTCCAGGGGCTTACCTAATTTCATTGCTGGCTAAGATCGAAAAGGGTGAGTTGTCTCCAAAAGCAATGCTCTCGCGGACCTCCAATGCTACGTAAGTTTGGGGAAACTGGATGAGATTTACCGTTTTCAGATTACACATCCAATCGATGATCGGGTTGAAGAATTTGAAAAGGTGAGCAATAGGATTGACCTTTATAAATCACGAAACCATAAATAGTGAGCTATAGAAAGGAAGCTTATACCTCACGATGTGGAACTGGCAGAACCCTGACTGGCCGACCTTTCGTTACGACGCCGCAAGACTCGAACGATACGAGCAACAGTTCTTATTGTCCTCAGGGGAAGTTCTTGGAGCGGTTCATCATGTGAACACATCAGATCGAGACCAATTGCGTATCGACCTGCTAAGCGAAGAAGCGATGAAGACCAGTGCGATCGAAGGTGAGATGCTGGATCGTCTCAGCGTGCAATCTTCCTTGCGCCGACATCTTGGACTGGCTCCCGACAGCTATCCATCCAAACCGCGCGAGCAGGGTGTTTCAGAGATGATGGTGGATGTTTATTCCAACTATTCGGGACCACTGTCACACGACACCCTGTTTCGGTGGCATGACATGCTTCTGTCCCATGACAGGCATCTGGAAACGATTGGAGCATACCGGAGCCATGAGGATGCGATGCAAATCGTTTCAGGCAGGCTCGACCGCCCAACGGTGCATTTCGAAGCGCCACCTTCACATCAGGTTCCGGCTGAAATGGACCAGTTCGTGACCTGGTTCAACCGGACCGCACCGGATGGTCCCGAACCATTGCGTGCACTGATCCGGGCAGGATTGAGCCATCTGTATTTCGAGAGCATTCACCCCTTTGAAGACGGCAATGGTCGGTTGGGCAGGGCGCTGGCGGAAAAATCCCTGGCGCAGAACATTGGTCAGCCAAGCCTTATCGCCCTTGCTTTCACGATCGAGCGAGAGCGGAAGGCTTACTACGACCAGCTCGAAAGCCACCAAAAGACACTGGACGTCACACCATGGCTTGTTTGGTTTGCCGAGACCGTTCTTACAGCACAGCAGGTGACGCTTGAGCGGGTTGGGTTCTTTATATCCAAGACGCATTTCTTTGACCGGCATCGTGACCAATTCAACGCCCGGCAAAGCAAAGTAATCGCACGTTTGTTCAAGGCTGGCCCGGAGGGGTTCAAAGGGGGACTAAGCGCGGAGAACTATATCTCGATCACGGGAACGTCCCGCGCCACGGCGACCCGGGATCTGCAGGATCTTGTAGAGAAGGGGGCTCTGATCCGAACGGGTGAACGCCGGTACACACGCTATTGGTTAAAATTGGGCCGGGTAGGGGGCTGACGTGCGGCACGAACGGCGGAAAGCGGGCTTTCGCTGCAAGAGGCTGGCAAGCTGTTTTAACTTGCAAAAGCGGACCTTGGTTGCGCCTCTAGAAACTTCAAGATATTCGAGCGACGTTCAGCAAGAAACTCTGCATATCCTTCCAAAAGCACAGTGGCGCTCGGGTCGTTTTTGGAACTTGCTCGACCCTCGTCGACTTGCTTCAGAGCCTGGTCAACAGACGGCGGCTTCCTGCCCTTTAGCGAGCTTCAGTCTTTCGCATGTGCGGCACGTCGAAAACCGCACTTTCCGGACGTTCAAAATCCGGTGCCGGATGGCAGGTGGGCGGACAATGCGGACGATCATCAAAGACTGGTGAACGGCCACCTAGGCCTGAGATTGCAACCAATCAGAAAACACTTGGGCGGGTTCTGTGGTGGTGGAACGTTGCGGGCGGACAATGAAATAGCCGTAGTCAGGGAGTTCGACATCCGAAAGGCGGTACAATTTGTTGCTCTCCAGTTCGCTTTTGACAAGATCATCCATCAAAGCAATGCCTTGACCGTCAATCACAGCCTGCACGCGAACATTCGGATCAGCCACGATCAGTGCATCTCTTCGTGTTTGTTGCGGAAGGTTGGCGACGTCCAGCCAACAAGACCATGCGTTGCTGTCGTCACGATCGCGGAGCAATGTAAAGTGCGAGAGCGCCGCCTTCACTCCGTGCCTTTCTATCTGCTCAACCGCGTGAGCGCCGCCAACAGGATAGGAGCGCAGGGGCAAAAACGGTGTCGCGACGTCGTCCCCGAAACGGCCATCGCCCCATCTGATCGCAAGATCAACGTCTTGCATTTCGTATTCCGAGAACTGGATCATAGGCTGAATGCGCAGTTGCACGTCCGGGTAGCTTAGCATGAAAGACATCAGTCGCGGCGACAGCCAGCGGGCGGCGAAATAGGTTGAAACACCGACTGTCAAGGTTTGAGAGGACATTCCCTTTAACTCTTGAATGTCGGCTTCGATCTCTTCGTATCGGGTCTGGCAGGCCGCCAACAGTTTCAGGCCTTCGCCTGTCAGGACAACCCCCCGGCTCGTTCTCTTGAATAGCGACATCCCAAGATCAACCTCTAGCGTCTTGATCTGATAGCTGATCGCACCCTTGGTCATGTTGAGCGCTTCAGCCGAAGCTGAAAAACTGGAATGCTTGGCGATTTCGGCAAACAAGCGAAGCAGATCATGATGGTGAAACAGAGTGGGCATAAAAAAAGCCGTACAAATTTTTTGAACACAATGAAAAGAAAATTTCGATTTTCAGACCTGCAATCGTGCCCAATATAAGATTCAGATTTGAAGGTTGGAGATGTAACGTTGGGAGAATTGAACGCAGGTATAACGGGCAGCGCGTCAACCATTCAGCGTACTAAGGCACGTCGAGGGCGCTTGACGCGTCACAATACACCTGTGGAAAGCGTAATCTTCTCTGGCCGCAAGATACCTGCGTACAACTTGCTGAGCGAAGCTGCTTTGTCCCGGATCGAAGATCAGGCGGACTGGATATTGCGCGAAATAGGCGTCGAATTTCATGGTGACGCCACAGCGTTGGAGTTGCTCGCGGCTGCAGGCGCCAAGATCAACGGCAAGCGGGTGCGGTTCGAGCCGGGCCATGCCCGCGAGCTCTGCGCCACCTCCCCCAGCGAATTCCAGTTGCATGGCCGGGACCCGACCAGAACAGTGACGCTTGGGGGCGATAACGTCGTGCTGATGCCCGGGTATGGTTCTCCCTTTGTCAGTGATCTGAAGAATGGTCGGCGATACGCCACGCTCAAAGACTTCCACAACTTTGTGAAGCTGGCCTATTGCACGCCAGCGCTTCACCATTCTGGCGGGACAGTTGTTGAACCGACGGATGTGCCTGTGAACAAACGGCATCTGGACATGATGCTGGCGCATCTGACCCTGTCGGCCAAGCCTTTCATGGGGTCTGTTACCGCCCCTGAACGGGCGCGTGACAGTATCGAAATGGCAAGGCTGGTCTTTGGTCGCGACTTCATGGATCGCAACGCAGTGATGCAGGCGAACATCAACGTCAATTCGCCACTGATCTATGACGATACCATGACGCGCGCTTTGCGCATCTATGCTGAAGCGAACCAATGCGTCTGTATTTCGCCTGCCATATTTGCTGGGGCGATGGGCCCGCTTTCGCCCGCCGCTGTAGCCGCGCAGACCCTGGCCGAGGCGATGGTCGGAATCGCGCTTGCGCAACTGGTCCAACCTGGCTGTCCGGTGGTGTTCGGATCCTTCCATTCCAGCATGAACCTGCGCACCGGCGCACTGACCTTTGGCTCGCCCGAGGCCAACATGACCACAATGGCGCTGACTCAACTGGGCCGTCGGCTTGGCGTCCCCGTGCGTTCTGGCGGCGGGCAGATCACATCTTCCAACGCGCCGGACGGTCAGGCGATGCAGGACAGCGCGGGCGCTTTATGGTCCACGCTTTTGTCCGGTGCGCATCAGGTTTGGCATGCGGCAGGCTGGCTCGAAGGCGGATTGGTCATGTCATATGAAAAATTCATTCTGGATCTCGACCATTGCGGAGCAATGCTAAAGCTCTTGCAGGGGTTTGACACCGACGACGAATCCTTCGGCCGCGATGCCTATCGCGAAACAGGTCCAGGACAAAATTTCCTGTCCACCAGCCATACACTTCGCCACTACACAACCGCGAACTTCGAACCCCGGATATCCGACGCAGGCCCTTACGAAACCTGGTCGGAAAACGGATCGCTCAGAGCCGATCAACGCGCCACCGCACAATGGCGGCAGATGTTGGACAGCTATCAACAACCCGAAATGAAACCCGGCCTAGCAGTTGCACTCGAAGACTTCGTGTCAGAGCGCAAAGCCGCGATGCCGGACGAATGGTACTAGAAAGGAACGCCATGACCGAAGATCTCAGCCGCACTTCTGCCCTTGCCTCGCGCCACACGGCCCTGGGATCGGGGCTTGAGGATTGGAACGGGATGGGCACGGCCTGGACATACAACACCGATCCAAACGATGAACATGACGCGGTCCGGGAACGGGCTGGCATGTTCGACATGTCCCCGCTGAAAAAGGTGATGGTGCGGGGCGCAGAAGCGCAGGAGGTGCTGGATCATCTGACCACGCGCGACCTTTCGAAACTCGCTCCGGGGAAGGCGGCTTATCTCTGCGTACTGACCGAACAGGGTGGGATCGCGGATGACGCCATTGTTTCGAACAATGGGAGTGACGAATGGATGATCGTGCATGGTTCAGGCGACACCATGGCGCTGCTCGAGGCATCGGCGGAAAGCCGTGATGTCGAAGTCCAGTTTACCGATGATCTGCACGATCTGTCGGTACAGGGACCAGCCGCGCTGGAAATCCTAAACGCAAATGCGGATATCGACCTGGCCGATCTGGCTTATTTCGAGCACGCGCCCGTGACGCTGTTCGGCCATGCCTGTCGCATTTCGCGCACCGGTTATTCAGGCGAACGCGGGTACGAGATCTTTGCCGATGGGTCCGTGATCACCGACATTTGGGACAAACTGGTCGCAGCGGGCGTCATGCCCTGTTCCTTTACCGCGCTCGACAAGGTGCGGATCGAAGCAGGCCTTTTGTTCTACGGCTACGACATGACCGAGGACAACACCCCTTGGGAGGTGGGCCTGGGCTTTACCATCAGCAAGTCCAAGCCTGACTTTCGTGGCAAATCCGCAGTATTGGCCGCGCTAGGCAGTGAAAAGATCACCAATGTATGCCTCGATATCGACCATTCGGACATGGTCGAAGGTGGCGAAACGCTGTCCTTGAACGGAGAAAGCGTTGGGCTGATCAACAGCCCCAGCTATTCGCACCGCCTGGGCAAGTCGCTGGCATTGGCCCATGTTCAGACCGGATTGACCGTCGGTACAACCTTGAGCGTTAAGAGCGAAGGACTAGAGACGACAGCGACAATCGCCGCTAACCCAATCTATGATCCTGAAAAGTCACGCACTCATAGCTAAAGCCGTGGAGACGAGCGCAAAGAGCGGCCACAACGGTCGCCTTTGCACAATTTGACTGTATTCGATCAAACCTCCACCAAAGCAGCCGTTCATGACTTCCGCAGCATAAGTAACAATGGGCTCAATGCAGTCGTTCTCTGCAGTGAGCCTGCACAAGCCATTTGAGCCCTAACCAGACCTCTGCCATTGATTAGAATTTCGCGCACGCAGCATGTGACTCTCGTCGTAAATGGGCCCTTGAGGCGTGACTTAAGCTTGAAGCCTTTTTCTGACCACTGGGTTCTGGTCATCAGCCCCACATCTTCCGGGATCTGGTCCCACCATTTGAAGGTTTTCCCGCGGAGCGATCTGGATGGCGCCGGCGGCAGGGTAGGGGGTTCGAGATCAGTATCTTCGATCAGTAAGCCGGCAAGCGCAGCAGCTGCATCCTGGCGACGGTTTTCTCCCTTTTTGATGACGGATCGCCTGAAATCATAGCGCTCTCGCTGTTTTTGTAGAAAGTGCTCGTCGCCATCGAGATTTATGTAGAATCTAGCGGCCGCAAGATCGAGTATCTTGACCTCGTGAGACAGTTGCTGCTCCCACAAATGCTCAGGGAGGTCCTCGTGAACCAAGACGATTGAAACCGACCATGGATTCTCGTTGCCTTCTTCGGAGATGTATCCCCTCATCCATACGGGATGCCAGTTCGGCCGCCAATTCGCGGGGCAGGTGACCAAGTTGAAAACGGCCATCGCGCCACCACACCTGGATTGCATTGGCGTCATGCCTGTTCTCAGGCTGGCGCACGAGTTGCACACGATCACTAAATTTCGGTCGCACGTCACCGATCAGCTCGTCGGTGGTGTCGTAGTCATAAAACTGGAGGCCTGCGAGGTCAGTCTCCATCCAGCGGGTGGTTTCCGGATCTTCATTGAATTGGGTGACAGAGATGAACTGGGGCATGTTTTCTGTTTTTGTTTGAATATCACCTATGGCGATTTAGGCGGCGTTAAATTGATTGAGGATAATCGCTTCGACTGGGGGAATAATAAGGTTCTGTTACTTCTCTAAGTGCGGTTCGCTGAGCCCAGTTGGCGAAGGCATGGCTGAGCGGCTTGGAGGTAGCGAACAGTACTAACCAACCTGATCGCTGCCAGCTTAATCGGACCAATTCATTTTGTGACGGACCAAGGCAGTCAAAATTGGAGATCTGAGCCCTGGCTGAGATGCCAAGCGCAGGACGCGTCGTGACCCCAAATTTGCGAGAATCATAGCTTTCCGCGAGACTGATAGCTGTTACTGGGAGCGATCCATTATGTTTAGAAAATCTTTTTACCGATTGGTTTTGATATCGTTAGTTTCTCTATTTGGCTTTCATGTCCCAGAAACTGCGGCAGATAACATAAACGAAGAAGATGTCACCGCTGAGCTCAAACATTACGATCTCCGTCTCTTCAATACGGTCTATTCAGACCCGAAGATGGTAGTCGCTGAGGCACACAAAAGGGATGGGCGCCTTGCAGTAGTCGTCCTTCATATACCTGGATCCGACGACAATCCGGCCGACTATTTGGTGATTGCTGGAGATCCTGTCTACAAGCAATTTTTGGAAACAGAATACACGAAATTCCTCGAAAAAAGCCGAATTGAAGTGGATAAGCTTAGACGCGTAGGCACAATTTTGTATGTGGAAATGCATCATGTGGTCTTCGGTGCACGCATACCACAAGACCCCGGTAAGTTGACCACAATTCAAATTGGAAACTTCAAGATCCATGTAAAGCCGGATGGCTCGGGAGGGCTTACCTCGGAAGTAACCGCAGAACGTATTGCCCCAGGTGGCATGACTGCCGGGAAAAGATCGAATGCTTTGGTAGTGGTGGAACAACGAAAGAAATCGGAGAGCCAGGAAAGGGCAAAGAAGCGAGACGCTAAGGCGCAGGAGCGCGTTTCACAACAGCGAACTATTTACGCTGATGCGACCACCAAGGGAACAGTCTACAAGGGGTTCGATTTTTGGGTTTACTTCGAAAATCCGATGCTAATGGAGAGTGTTTTCAACGGTGGTGGTTCTGGCCAGGATCTTGACGGGATACTGTTGGCCTGGGTTTCAGCATTTGAAGCACAATGCAGCCATCTCCTTGTTGATGACTACCACGAATTTGAAGACCAGACGCTGGTTACAGTCAGAAATGGTCTTGGTGTTGTTAGGTCGCAGCATATTGAAACTGACAGGGTCCGAGTCAGATCACATTTTGCACCATTTGTACTCAACGCACGTTACAGTGCGAATCCTTCAGGCATGACCGCCGCCCTCGAACATCTAGGGCGAATCCAGAGCGGTGACTTCTCAGGAATTTTTGAAGTGCCGACCCAGATCCGTTCTCCTATCGTCGATGCAGGTACGTTTATTGCGTTGTCCGGTTGTGACAGTAATGCTGTTCGGCAGTTCGATATGAATCTGCTGGCAGCTCTCGGCGGTGGTAGAACAGCACAAGAGTTCAATGACTTTGATCGCCCAAAATCTCTTTCCGAATCCAGCCCTGAACCGACAGGCAAGGATTTCAGCAGCATGTCTGAAGCATGCTGGCATGACGCGATTTACGAGACAAGCACACTGAAACCCTATTTGCCGCAGCTTTGCGTCTGCGAGGAAAAGGCTATTGGGAACAGGTTAAGTGCAACGTTGAAGAAAGAAGCAATGTTTAACTATCCAGAGTTCAGACGCATGTTGAGGGAAGCAAAAACACCCGAACTCTACGAGCTAAGGAAAGCCAGCTATCAAGCGTGCAAGCAACTACTTGAGTAGACCAACCTCTTCCGTCGGTTTAATCATCGTCGTCAATTATTCTGACCCTAAGAGGTGAGTTTGGTGCGGTGCAGCAGACATTATGCTACAGTTAGGTGGTATTTGCAGAAGGTATTTTGACCGATGGCGAGGGTAATTACATTTGTAGCTTTAGTGACCGTCCTATTGCCAGTTCAACTGCGAGCCGAGGACAGTTTTATCGGCACATGGCAGCCATACAGCAAGACCACTTTTTTTTGGGGTGCATTGACCGTTCAAACCGAACGGCTGACCTATGCAGAAGGAATGAAGGCTGGGCTTGCTCCGGTACGCAATGGGGGGAGCGTCTTTAGGCTCGTCAATCCCGAAGGTGAAGCATTCATGGATTGCGGCGCTGATCCGGTGACATATGTAGGTTTTCGCGTCTTGAGTGACGGCCAGCTAGCAGTGCTGCACTACGGGGGAGACACACCGCCGAATGAGCCGACCGGTAATGACCCAATGGCAGTAATCCAGAACGGGGCGTGTTCGGTTAGTTTTTACGAAAGGTGAGCGAAGCCTGCGGCAGGGTTTTCACATCGGATCTGTTGCAAATTTTTGGCTGTTGACGAGGTCAGATACTGCGGGTGAATGACTTTCGGTATAATCAGCCGAAAGTCAGTTCATGATCTCCTTCAAAGGCGCGCAATATCCGAAGGATGTGATCCTGTTCGCGGTGTTTTTCTATGTCCGATACGGTGTG
>NZ_JBQFRE010000035.1:0-13486 GCF_056537245.1 Ruegeria sp. CG11 | reverse complement strand
GCGCGCCTTTGAAGGAAATCATGAACTGACTTTCGACTGATTTTACCGAAAGTCATTCACCCGCAGCATCTGACCTCGTCAACAGCCAAAAGTTTGCAACAGATCCATAAAGCCCTGCATCCCAGGCCGAAAATCACGCGACAAGCCTGCCCGGTACGACAAGCGCCGCTACAAACGCCGCAACAGGATCGAGATTATGTTCGGACGCCTGAAGGGCTGGCGTCGTGTCGCCACTCGCTATGATCGATGCCCGAAGGTCTTCCTCTCGGCCATCGCGCTCGCAGCCACCGTCTTGTTCTGGCTGTAAATCAATGAGTCTGGAACCTAGTCTGCGCCACTCATGCCAAAACTGTCTGCGTCGAACTATGCGGGGTCCAACTGAGTTGTAGCCATTATCTCGACCTCCTTCGCTGCAAGCTCTCCCGCAGTGACCCTCGCCGCAGCGCCGATGTTGTGAATGATGGCCTCGATCTCTTCATCATCATGTTCGGGATCAGTCGGAACCATGATGGTCCGACTCAATACATCCAATGACCGCGCGCACATGTCTTTGCTGTAATTGCGACAGAGCCTTTTTATGCTCTCTGAGCGAAGAAATGGCCCAGCGGCACACATTTTTTACCAAAGCGGAGTATGCGTGTTTAAAAATTTGCGACACGACTATGTTGCGCACCTGGTCTTTCGGCCCAATGGCATGTTCCCGGCGCATGCCGGTCATGCAATGTCCCAAGTTCTTTTTCGTACAGCAAAGCTATAGATGCGAAAAACAGGAAATCCTGTCCCTGAAACATCTGGAATGTGCCAATGACCAAAGAACTGCGTGACACTGTACACTATGTCAGCTTTGTAGCTGCCGGGTTGGCGTTCATCGCCGCTCTTACAATCTTACTCTATGCCTGATGTGTAGAAGACGGCCTGAAGGCCGACATTTAATTCAAAGCACCTGAAAGTCGGCGAAACTCGCCGGCTTTTTAGTTTGGAGGACCTTGGGCGATTTCCGGAAAGGACATTTCTTTGGCATCTGCGCCACGTGCTCTCTGAGCGGATCGGATGTGTTAGAAAATACAAGGCACCCAACCCGTGGCGGGAAGGGCGCCGTTGAATTTTACATCAAACCGAATTTACCGACTGAGCAACAGGTCCGGCAGCCACAAGGCCAGTTCGGGAATGAAGGTGGTCAGCATCAGCGTCGGCAACCATGCGAACACGATGAATACCAGCGTCGGCCACAGCATCTTGGAAACCGGCGTGTCACAGATCTGCGCCCCGAGATACAGCAGCGGAGCCGTAGGCGGCGTGATGTTGGCCATCCCAAGGTTGACACCGATGATCGCGGCAAAGTGGATCGGATCGACCCCAACACTCTGCGCAATAGGCAGAAGAATTGGTGTGGCCAGCAGCAGACCTGAGATATCGTCCATCAGCATGCCGATCAGGATCATGACGACATTGATCATCAGCAGTATGACAATCGGGTTATCCGAAACGGCATAAACCATGTTTTTCGCCATTTGCGGCGCGCCCTGCGAGATCAGGTTGTCCGATACGATCAGCACCATGAAGATCATCACCATGACCACACCGATCGTCACGCCTGAGGACTGGATGGTTTGCGCCAGGGTTTTCCAGGTCAGGCCGCGATAGAAATAGATCGCCACCGGGATCGCATAACATACCGCGATGCCGGCGGCCTCGGTCGGGGTCATGATGCCGCCGTAGATACCGCCCAGGATGATGATTGGCATCATAAGCGCGGGCCCGGCCAGACGGCCTTGGCCCAACAGCGCTGGCATGAAGGGATTCGGGCGCTCGGTCAGTTCGATATCATCATACTTGCGCAGCATGAATTGGTTGGTGATGATCAGGAGCGTAATAAGAATGATCGCGGGAATGACCGTCGAAAGAAAGCACTTCAGCACGTGTTGCTGTGCCACCCATCCATAGAGAATGTGTGATGAACTGGGCGGGATCAGAAGGCCCAACGGGCTTGCCGACACGATCAACGCCGCAGATTGCCCGCCCGGGTATTTCGCCTTTTTCAGGTGCGGCATCATGATGCCGCCGATACAGGTCAGTGTCGCATTCGCACTACCCGAGATCGACCCGAACACGCCGCAGGCCAGCACGGATGCCGCGTTCAGACCACCCTTGATATGGCCAATGAACATCTCGGCCAGCGCCACCAGAGGCGCTGCGATCCTGCCCTTCTCCATGATGCCACCGGCAATCATGAAAAGCGGGATGGCCAACAGCACAAGCGAGCGAATTCCTGTCGCCCCGGTCGGCAGATAGCCCGTAATGGACTGATCCCCAACCATCGCAATGAAGATCAGAACCGCTCCGAACGCCACATAGACGCTGACACCTAGCAAGAGCATCAGGCAGACAATTACAAGGCTTCCGGCGATAATCATTTCGCGGCTCCTTTAACGATTTCAGAGCGCAACGGAAGCCCGAGCCCCTTACGGATATGCACGTATAGATACGCAGCGGTGAACATCGCCATGAAGCCGAAAGAACACATGATCGCGATGCGCCAAGAAACGAACGGAATACGCAGAACCGGAGTGGACCTCAGACGCGGGAACGAGAAGTCGTCAAGCAGCGACACGTAACAGGCGTAGACCATAAAGAGGATTACCAGAAGCTCGACCAGCAACACCGTGAATCCGCGCCACCAGATGAGCCGGGGGTTGTGCATCACGATACCCAGAATGTCCGCGTTGATATGAAGATTGCGGGCGGAAGCCAGAACCGCACCGGCGAAAAAGCCGATGATGGAGAAAGCCAACAGCCATTCCTCATAGGCAAACAGGTCGCCGCCAAAACCGTATCTGATCACCACAACCGCGCCAAATGTGAAGGCCATCAGGAAGCCGCAGAACATGACGATTTGTCTGCAAACAAACGCGATCACCTTCATTGGGTACCCGATGATGGGCGGCAATTCGTCGGTAACTTTCTGCGGTTTATCGGCGTCTTCGTCGCCGACCCATCTCGTCATGTCTTCTTCGTCATTCGACATGTCTGTTCCCCGCTTTTTCTTTTTTTATTAGGCAGTAGAAAAAGGGCCGGCAAGTTTGCCGGCCCACCTGGTTGTCAGACTATCAGTTTTTGTTTGCAAGCAAACGGTCAATCACATCCTGACCGACACTTTGCGCCATCATTGGCCAGATGTTTTCCTGAATGTGAGCAGCCATTGCGGCCTGCTCCTCGTCGCTCAGGGACAGGATGGTATAGCCTTTTTCGATCAACTTCTCTCCAAACGCCGCATCGTTGTCGCGGTTATACTGGAAGAAGTCATCCGACGCCTTGGTCATGGCCGTCTGCAGAGCTTCGCGCTGCTCGTCATTCAGCTTGTCCAGAGTACGCTGCGATGCGTAGAATGTAGTCAACTCTGAAATCGAGTTGTACTCCACGAAATGCGTGCCGACATCCGACTGGGCGAAGATCGAGTAGGTAGCCGTTTTGGTGCAGCAGATCGCACCATCAACGATACCGGACTGGATCGCGGGGAAGATATCACCCCAAGCCATGGTCGTGGCCCGAAAACCTAGAGCTTCGACCATTGCTTTTACCGCCGGCGACGACCAAACACGAATGTTCATGCCTTTGTCGTCGAAGTTGTTCCAGTTGGCCGGCTCCTGGGTGGCGACGATGCCAACAAACCCTTCCGGGTTCTGGGCCAACACGCGCACGCCGTACTCGTCGGTGATTTCCTGCAGGATCTTGTTATATTCGGAATCCATGTTGCGCATGATATTGTTCATGTCGTCCCAGCCACCCACGAGGAACGGCATCGACAGGAATTCCAGACGCGGGTCAGTGTCGGCATAGATAAAGGCAGCCGCCAGATCGATATTGCCGCGCGCGACGTCTTCAAACAGCGCCTCACCCGAGCCCAGCTGGTTTGCGGGGAACACGTCGATTTTCAGACCGACATCGGCAGCAGCCACGTCGGCCGCAACCTGCTCCATCATTTTTGTGCCTTGATGGTCAATTGGGAAAACCCCGGCAAACCGCAAGGTCATATCTTCGGCGAAAGCAGCAGTGGCGAGCAGCGCGCTTGTGGCACTAACGGCCAGCCCTTTGGCCAGTTTGTCAAATTTCATGAGAAATATCCTCCCTTTGGATTATAACCCTCGAAAACGGGGCCTTTTTGAAGTTTTACAGGTATCGCAGCCTTACCAACACCTCAGGTTTCAGTGTCGTATTACTAACACCAAAATCATAATTTAACATCCGCAATTTAACTTTGCGGCATTTTTTCGATTGATACATTTTGAATACTCATTCGAGCAAAAAAACTGATTTTCAACCGAATGCCCGAAACCCAAAACGTACAATCAATGACCTCCCACATGGTCTATAACCTTACCTCCGCATTAGCCGGTTATGTTGGGCTATGAAATCCGGAGAGAAACGCGTTCAGGTTGTCTCCCAATTCGTCGCAGAGATAGCCGCCCTCCTGCACGATGACTGTCGGCAGATTCAATGCCTTCAGAATTTCCGCAATCTTTGTGAATCCCGGGGTAGACACCGCAAGCCCGCCAAATGGATCACCCTCATACGCATCAAGCCCCAGCGCAATGACAAGCGCGCCCGGCGCAAAGGCCTGGACTTGTTCAAGCCCGCTCTCCAGCCCTTTCAGGAAGCCTTCGTCGCCTGTTCCACGCGCCAATGGGACGTTAAGGCTATAGCCGAAGCCTGCCCCTTCCCCGCGTTCATGCGCGTGCCCCCAAAAGAACGGGTAGAAACGGGCTGGGTCGGCATGAATCGACAGGGTAAAGACGTCATTACGCTCATAGAAAATGCCCTGCGTTCCGTTGCCATGGTGAAGGTCTACATCGATGATGGCCACACGGTCATGAGACTTGCGCAGATGTTGTGCCGCAATGGCGCTGTTGTTGAGGTAACAAAATCCGCCGGCCAGATCGCTGAAACAGTGATGACCGGGCGGGCGACACATCGCATAGACAACGGCTTCGCCTGCTTCAACGGCCTTTGCCGCTGAAACTGCGCAATTTGCCGACCAGCGTGACGCCTCCCAAGTATGTTCCCCAATCGGGCATGACATATCGGCGATGTGGTAACCCGCCTGTGCAACCGCAGATAACGGATAACTTGCAGTGCGGCGATCGGGGTGAATGTTCGGAAATATTTCCGGCGCTGCATCCGGGATACGCTGCCAGCGTGGGTAAACCGTGGACAAAAACTTCAGGTAGGCCGGAGTGTGAACGGCCGCAATTGGACCCAACCCGTGATCTTCGGGTGAAAAAATATCGTGCCCGCCTTTTGCAATCCCGTCCAAAAGCCGCTCCAGCCGCTCTGGCTTTTCGGGGTTGGGCTGCATGAGGCCATTAACCAGAAACCCTGACGGATAATGTTGGCGCTGTTTTTCCTGATCTACAAAAACTTTCATGCCTCCCCCCTCAAAACGCGACCTGTTCCGCGCCCTTCAGGCCCAAGGCCTTACGGACATCCGCCGGGGTTGCGACTTCGAACCCCAATTCCTCGACGATACGTCTTATTTTTCGCACTTGCTGCGCATTGCTTGTTGCCAGTTCACCCTTACCGATCATCAGGTTGTCTTCCAGACCGACACGCACGTTCCCACCCAGAACGGCGCCCATCGCTCCCAAGGGCATTTGTTGACGTCCGGCGGCGAGGACCGAGAACTGATACTGATCACCCAGCAACCGATCGGCGGTTGACTTCATGTGCATCAGCGTCTCGGGGCTGGCATCCATGCCGCCAAAGACCCCCATGACAAACTGCAAAAAGACAGGGGCCTTGATCCTCTTCTGCCGCAGATAATAAGCGACGGTCCGGATGTGGCCCACATCATAACATTCCAACTCAAACCGGGTTCCACACTCGTCGCCCATCAATTCAAAAAGACGCTCAATGTCGTGAAACGTGTTCTTGAAGACGGTGTCGCGGGTGTTTTCCAGAAACGGCTCTTCCCAGTCATGCTGCCAGTTTGAGTAACGGTCGCGCATCGGGAAAAGCCCGAAATTTATCGACCCCATGTTCAGCGAGCACATCTCGGGCGACAGTTGCGACGGCGCGGACAGGCGCTCTTCAATCGTCATCTGAGAACTGCCGCCGGTGGTGATATTGATAACCGCATCGGTCGCCTGTTTGATGCGCGGCAGAAACTGGCGGAACACGTCGATATCCGCGCTTGGCTTCCCCGTCTCGGGGTCACGGGCATGCAGATGCAGCACCGATGCGCCCGCTTCGGCGGCTTCGATGGCCGACGTCGCGATTTCATCCGACGTCACCGGCAGATGCGGGCTCATGCTTGGGGTGTGGATCGATCCGGTTACCGCGCAGGTTATGATGATTTTCCGTGCCATGTTCAGCCCCCCAACCCCGCTTCCCGCGCAAAGACGGAAAGGCTGTCATCCAAAATGTTCAAAATGTCCCCGACCTGATCTTCGGTCACGATCATCGGCGGGCAAATCAGGAAGTGATCACCCTCCAGACCACCGCGTGTACGACGCGAATAAGTGATCAGGCCCCGATCATAGCAAATGTCCACAAACTTGAGATACGCATCCAGAGATTTCGGCAACGGCGCCATCGTCTCCTGGTCCGAGACCATTTCGAATGCCGTAAGCAGTCCCTTTCCGCGCACATCGCCAACGAACGAATACCGTGCCATCAACTCGCGCATACCTGTCATCAGATCTTCGCCCATCCGGGTCGCGTTCTCCAGCAGGTCCAGACGCTCAATTTCTCGCAGCACGGCCAGACCGGCGGCGCAGGCCAGTGGGTTGCCCGCATAAGTGTGGCCATGCGCGAAACCACCGGCGCTCAATACGGCATCCACCAATCGTTCGTCGGCGATCATCGCGCCCAGCGGAGCGTATCCGGCCGCAAACCCTTTGGAGACGGCCACAAGGTCTGCACGAATGTCCCAATGTTCCGAGGCCATGAATTTGCCCGTCCGGCCAACGCCGGTCATGACCTCATCCATGATCAGCAGGATACCGAACTCGTCACAGATTTCCCGAATGCGGCGGTAATAACTATCTGGCGCAACCAGTGCGCCGGTCGAAGCCCCGCCAACAGGCTCCATGATAAATGCCAGTACGCTGTCAGGCCCCTGAGCAATAATTTCATCCCGCAGCATCTCGGCATATTTCAGGCCGCGATCGTGATCGGACAGGTTGTCCTTGTCCAGATAGCACAGAGGCGCCGGGATTTTCGGCATTTCCCGAAACATCGGCTGGAATGCGTCCACCAAGGGTCCATACCCAGTCAGCGCAAGCGCGCCCAGAGTGCTCCCATGATAAGACGGAAACCGGGAAATCATTTTCCACCGCTCTTGCTTCCCGGTGGCAATCGCCCATTGCCGGGCAAACTTGACGCAAGATTCGACCGCCTCCGATCCCCCGGAAACAAAGAAAACCCGGTTCAGTCCTTCCGGCATTCGCGCGGCTATCTCTGACGCCAAATCTTCGGCAGGTGCGTTTTCGAAATGCAGCCGATAGGCAAACGTGGCGCTGTCCATCTGTGCCTTCATGGCAGCCAGAACATTCGGATTTGAATGACCTATGTTGCTGACCATCGCACCGGATGACCCATCAATATATCGCCGACCATCTGTGTCCCAGAAATAGATTCCTTCGGCGCGGTCAACCTGTGGCCGACGAAGGCGGGATTGATAGAACAAATTCGATTTCTGCACTGACTGACCTCCGGCTATCCCTGAATGGGATAGGACAACACGAAGATGTTGTGCTCATATTCATCATAGGCCAAATAGATAATTTGAATATCCACCATAGGCCAAGCTGATGACATGAACGAATCCAAGGCAGAGAAACTGGTGCGGGAACTTGACTGGAACCTGCTGCGCACCTTCATGTTCATCGCGCAGGAGGGCAGTCTGACACGCGCGGCCAATCGGCTGAGATTGCGCCAGCCGACCATCAGTCAGGCCCTGCAACGCCTGGAATCCCGTACCGGTACCCGACTGATCGAACGCAGCCCTTCGAAATTTCACCTCACGCCGGCCGGTGAGACTTTGTATCAGGAGTGTGTCGAGGTCTTCGGGACAATAACACGCGCGATTCAGACGGCCAAAACCACCCGGGACCATCTGACCGGGCAGGTTAGGTTGGCCACAACCAGCCGAATTGAAAGCAGTTTTTTTGATAGCGTCCTCTCGGATTTCCACAGGAAAAACCCGAATGTGACAATTGAAATCGACGTCATGTCCAGTGCGGACGTTCAGCGTAGTGTGCTGGAAAAAACCGCAGCCGTGGGGTTTTGCCTGATCAGCGAACAACACCCCAGACTGAAGTACGAGATCATGTATCGTTCTTTCTTCAGCTTCTTCTGTGGCCCGGCCCATCCCCTTTTTGGGCAGACAGATTTGAAGTTGAGCGATCTGAGAGACTATTCATCCGTATCTTTCAAAACGGACCAGTTGTGGGACGCCCTTAGGCCGGTGGCCCTTTTGCGGGCACAACAGGCGTTGGACAAAAATGTAATCGGCTACACTTCGAACCTGGACGAAGCTTTGCGGATGATCATTGCAGGGCTGGGGTTCGGCCCCCTGCCCGTCCATTTTGCCCGTCAATACGTTGCGCAGGGCAAGTTGTGGCGCCTGCCACCTTACACCAACGAACCCATAATCGACTTTTTTTTGGTCCACCACAGCAACGCACGGCTGAATCCTGCAGAAGTCGCATTTCTTGAGATGCTGAGAACCCGTATATCCGACACTCCGTTGACTGAGCGCACCTATTCTGACTGAAACATCAAATGTCCCTCGACGACGAGCGGTAGATTTCAAATGATACAGATGTCGGGGAATATTGCACGAACGTGAAAATCATCCTAGCATCCCGTGCAGGCAGTTGAGTACACGTGTTTGTCGATGCACGCAGACACTTCAACTTAGGCAACCTCCGGTTTTGAGCATTTTCGGTATGAGCGACTATCAGCAAATTGGCGAACGCCTGAGGAATCTTTACCCCGACCTTCCCCGCGTTCTGAAAATCGTTGCGACCTATATGCTGGAACATCCGGGCGACATCGCGACTCTGTCCATGCGCCGCGTGGCAGCCAACGCGGGTGTGTCGCTTCCGAATTTCTCGCGCATGGCAAGGATACTTGGCTACGAGACCTACAGCGAGCTACGGGACGTTTATCGCAAACAAGTACAGCAACACGATATTAAGGATTACCATCTACGCGCCGTAACAATGAGCGATGCAGAAAACAGCCGCAGCAATATCAGGTTCTGGGAACACTTGCGCGACGCTGCGTTGGCCAATATTTCGTCCCTGTTCGAAGCCAATGACCCCGAGCACATTGCCGAAATCGCCCGCATGCTGAGCCAAAGCAGGCATGTCTATTTGGTAGGCATGCAGGCCTCGCAAACCCACGCTTCCTACCTGAATTATCTGGCGGGAATGACCAGCGGCAAATTCCGATTGCTTCAGGCTTCAGGCGGTGTTCTGGCCGATGCCATCACAGATATTTCGGAAAAGGACATAGTGATAACCATCAGCCTGCAACCCTGTGCCGATGGGGCCATTCGGGTGTCTGAATTTGCACAGGACCGAAAGGCCAAGGTAATCGCGATTACCGACAGCCCCGCCTCGCCTATTGCGATCATGGCGGACCACACACTTCTGGCGCAGGATCAGGCCCCGTTCTTCTTTGGCTCGTTTGCCGGAGTGACAGTGCTGATCGAGGCGCTGATCGGTTTCTTCACAATCGAAGAACAGGCCAACGCAACCGACAGAATCAAGCAGATTGAAGCGGATCGCATCAAGCTGGGCGAGTATTGGAAAGACAAGGAAATCTGATAATGCCGACGGAAAACACCCTGACAATTCTCGCCTGTCAGATTCATATCCCCCAGACGAACACGGCACAGGAACGGGATGCGCATCTGTTGCAATCCACGCAAAAGGTCAGCGACGCGCTTACAGCCCGGCCCGCCGACCTTGTGGTATTGCCCGAATTGTCGAGCATCGACTATTCACGCGCGGCGTTTTCGCGCTTGGGCGAAATTGCCGAGCCTCTGGACGGAGCATCCTTTCAGGCATGGCGGGGTGTGGCGCAAAAGTTTGCTGTTTTCGTGTCTTACAGCTTTGCGCGCCGCGGTGCAGATGGCACCTATATCTCGGTCGCAGTTGTTGGTCCGGACGGCGAGCTTGTCGGGCACTATGACAAACTACATCTGGCCCAATATGGCGCTTCGATGGAAAAGGAATATTTTGAACGCGGTACGCATCTGCTGACATATGAGGTCCGGGGGTTCCGGATCGCCCCGATCATTTGCTACGACATCCGCATTCCCGAACTCTGCCGTACTCTGGCCATTGATAAAGGCGTTGATCTGATCACCCATTGCGGCGCCTATTATCGGGACGAGTCCTTTCACACTTGGCACAGTTTTGCGAGCACCAGAGCGCTGGAAAACCAGATGTTCCTGATGTCGCTCAACCGCGCCGGGGAACAATACGGCAATTCCCTGTTTTGTTGGCCGTGGATGGACGAAAACACAGGTCCCGTTGCGTTTCCTCAGCACGAAGAAACCTGTAAACATATAGTGCTTGAGCGATCCGTACTGGATCAGGCCCGCGCCAACTATTCTTTCCTCAAGGATCGCCTGGAAGACTATGGCCGTCTTCCATCCACCGCCTGAAACAGCGTCGAATAGCATCTGCGATACATTCTGAGCTGGTCACGCCCGCATCGTGAATGCGGTCTCTTTCTGCGCCCATCAAACTTTACGTTTGTTAACTTTAAGTTGACTATTATTACATTTGCAATATCCTGAGATTGATTGGCTTTCACTCAGAATCACAGGATTGCGATATGACCTTCCCCAACCACGCTTCAGTTGTTGTAATTGGTGGTGGAATCATGGGGTGTTCGACCCTGTACCATTTGGCGAAAATGGGTGTCGGTGACGCAATTCTGCTTGAACGAAATAAACTGACCAGCGGCACGACATGGCATTCGGCGGCTCAGGTCCGCGCCCTTCGCCATTCACAGAACCTGACCCGAATGATCCAATATTCGATCGATCTCTACGCTCAGCTTGAACAGGAGACAGGCCAGAATGTCGGCTGGATTCAAAAGGGTAGCCTGTCCATCGCCACCTCAGATGGGCGTCTGACGCATATCCGACGGCAGGAAGCGCTGGCCCAGGCCTTTGGGGTCGAGGCGCACTCCATCAGTGCTGGCGAGGCCAAGGAACGCTGGCCGCTGATGAATGCGGACGATGTAATCGGAGCCGTCTGGTCGCCAGACGATGGGCGTGTCAGCCCCTCGGATGTCTGCGCTGCGCTGATCAAAGCGGGAAAAGGTTTGGGCGCAAAGATCTTCGAAGAAACCGGCGTCACTGGCATCCTGACAGACAATGGCCGCATCAAGGGCGTTGAGACGACCAAGGGCCCCATCACCTGCGATGCCATCGCGTTATGCACCGGGCTTTGGTCGCGCGAGGTTGGCGCCATGGCGGGCGCTGAAGTTCCGGTCCTTGCTTGCGAACACTTCTATCTTCTGACCAAACCCATTGATGGGATTGTCGGGAACACGCCAACCCTGAGCGATCACGACAGTCACCTTTATATTCGCGACGATAGCGGCGGATTGCTGGTGGGCTGCTTTGAACCCATGGGCAAGCCGATAGAACCCGGCATTCTGGACGAGAGCTTTGAATTCGGCCTGCTGCCCGAGGATTGGGATCATTTCGAGCCCATGATGATGAATTCGCTGCATCGTTTACCTGCGCTTGAAACGGCCGAGGTCAAGATGCTGCTCAACGGTCCGGAAAGCTTTACCCCTGATGGCATGTTCCTGCTGGGTGAAACCGCCGAGACGCGCGGACTGTATCTGGGTTGTGGCCTGAACTCAGTTGGTATTGCTTCTGGGGGTGGTGCGGGAATGAATCTGGCGCACTGCATCGTCCACGGGCACACGGCCTATGATCTGGGCGAGGCTGACGCCAAACGGTTTGCGCCCGTGTTTAACTCGCTGGATCACTTGATGGCACGCGCGCCGGAAATACTGGGAACCCACTACGAAATCTCCTATCCGGGCCGTCAACTCTCCACCGCCCGGAGCCTGCGCGCCCTGCCGCTGGAAGCGGAATATAAAGAAGCGTGCGCCCATTTTGGTCAGTTCTACGGTTGGGAGCGTCCGCTTTATTTCGGCAAAGCGGCCGAGCCCGAGATGACATTCGGCAAACCCGGCTGGTTCGATAATGTTGCAGCCGAAGTCCGGGCCGCGCATGAGCAAGCAGCCATCTTCGACGCCTCGCCTTTCGGCAAGATCGAGGTTGAAGGTCCGGACGCGGAGCGTTTTCTGCAGCAAACATGCGCGGCAAACATGGCCAAAGCACCGGGCAACGCGATCTATACTGCTGTGCTGAACGAACGTGGCACTTACGAAAGCGACATTACCGCCCATCGGATTGCCGAGAACCACTATCGCCTGTTCGTCGGCACAAATGCAATCAGAAGCGATCTGGCTTGGTTCCGCCGACACGCTGAAGGTTTTGATGTGACCCTGACCGACAGCACCGAGGATTATGCCGTTCTGGGCCTGATGGGTCCTGACGCCGCGCGGATCATCACTGAGACCGGCGCGCCAGAACTGATTGAGCTGGGTTATTTCAAGGTCGGCCCCGCCCATATCGCCGGACGCCACGTGCGGGCGGTTCGCATGTCTTACGTCGGGGAATACGGCTGGGAAATCACAATGCGGGCCGAAAACGCCCCAGCCGTCTATGCGGCGCTGACAGCCGCCGGAGCAAAGCCGGCGGGTTTGTACGCGCAAACTGCGATGCGGATCGAAAAGGGGTTTGCCGCCATGGGTCACGAGTTGGATAGCGATACCTCGCCTGTCGAGACAGGCCTGGACATACTGGTGTCGAAGAAGAAAACCTTTATCGGTTCCCAAGCGCTGGCCAAGCGGCGCACAACCTCGACCCGCCATCTGGTCACGGTGATTCTGGAAGACAAAACAGCGGTGCCGCTGGGGCATGAGCCGATCTATGCCGGAGATGAGATCGTGGGTCACACGACGTCAGCCGCGTTTGGCCATCGAGTTGGCAAGCCGGTTGCGCTGGCTCATGTCAAACTAAAGAACGCCGATGGTGCCAGAGTAGAATTGGACATCTCCGGGCATCGCTTTGGGGCGAAACTTCAATACAAATGCGCGTTTGATCCGGCTGGAGCACGCATGCGGACTGTGTCGCAAACGGTTCTGTCGCAAACTTTTTAGGATGGCAGAACATCAGTGGAAATGGTGAGCATTTTACTCTGCCAGTTGGGCGAACTGCTGAAACGGGCGGAGTCCGGGCGTGAATTGACCTTTGCGGATCATGTTGACCAGTTCGGATCTGTTGCAAATTTTTGGCTGTTGACGAGGTCAGATGCTGCGGGTGAATGACTTTCGGTAAAATCAGTCGAAAGTCAGTTCATGATTTCCTTCAAAGGCGCGC
>NZ_JBQFRE010000034.1:0-16262 GCF_056537245.1 Ruegeria sp. CG11 | reverse complement strand
GATTGTCACCGTCTGCTCCTGTGAAATTCGAGCATGCGCTACCAGAACTACGCTCAACCTGACAGGTGGGGACAAAGTTTGCGACAGAACCGGCCCAAGAGGTGCGCTGCTCTTCCATGTCGGCCCGACGCAACCTCAACCTGCTCACCGAACGCAGCTTGGCCCGCGAAATCACCGGCCAGGGCAGATACCGGTTCTGGGCTGCGGTGGTGTGAGCATCGGCCGCTCCACGCTGATTGAGGTTTCAAAGGCAGGTCCGGATGCATGGGGTATGATCGCGCCATCTGAGCGGTCAAGAAAAAGAACGGACAGCTCCAATTGCTGAGCCAAGTGAAGCCCCTTGTTCGCACCCAGTACCATCATGGCCGTGGCCCAGGCATCGGCCAGACAACAGGTTGGTGCTACCACTGTGACGGAACCCGGTGGTTCGGTCAAAGGTGCGCCGCTGGTTGGATCCATAGTGTGCGACAGACGATTGCCAGCCATATCAATCCAATGGCGATAGTCGCCCGAGGTCGCCACAGCGCAATCACAAAGCGCCAATATCGAATGCGCCGCACGATACCCGTGATCGGGCCGTTCGACCGCCACTCCCCAGGGCCGACCGTCCGGAAGGTTGCCAATGGCTCGAAGCTCTCCGTCAATGGACACCAGCGCCGAGGTAATACCAAAATCACGGGCCGTTTCAGCCAGACGATCCACGCCATAGCCTTTGGCAATACCGCACAGATCCAGAGACAATGGGGCGTGTTTGCGCATACGGCAGTTGGACCGGTCAATCTCCAAGACTTCATGCGCGGATCTGCGACGCACACGCAGCGCGGCGCGAATGCGGTCCGGATTGGCTTCGGGTGCCGCGAACCCCCAAGCCGTTACAGCGTCACCCATCCCGATATCAAAAGCACCGCCAGAGACCTGTCCAATGGCAAGGCCGGCCTCAATTACCGTCATCAGATGTTCGGGCACCATTTGCCATTTGCCAGGGACCGCGCGGTTCAGCCGCATCAGGTCGCTGTCGGGATTCCAAGTGGACATCTGGTCATCAATCTCGGAAACAGCACATGCCATCGCCGCTCGCGTAGGACCAGGATCAAAACCGGGCGTGGCGTGGATAATCGCGGACCAACGGGTTCCCATGGTTTGGCCACCGACCGCGTGGCGATCAAGATCAGAAGACGTCTTCGACATAGCGTCCTTCCTTTTTGAGCGTGATGGGGCTTAGCGTGGCGGGGGCCAGGATTGTCTCCAGCGCGTCAAACACTTCAGCGGCCATCTCGCGCCCACCGCAGACCATGATTTGCGCGCCCTGAGCGATCAGATGCCGCACCGCCTCGGCGTCCCGGCGAAGTGCGTCCTGCACATATGCGCGCTCTGGACTGCGGGAATAGGCGGTTGCAATCGAGCTGAGTTTTCCCTCTTGCCGCCAGCGGACGAACTCTTCGCCATAAAACAAGCTGCTCGTGGAAGACCGGGTCCCAAAATACATGTGCATTGGGCGCAGTGTGTCGTTGGCGCGGGCAAAGCCGGCAAGTGGTCCGATACCCGCTCCGGCCCCGATCAGGATAAGAGGTGCTGTGCCCTCCGATGGGTGAAACGTTGGGTTAGGGCGCACAAAGGCAGGAATAACCTCACCCGGCCGCAGTGCCGCCAATTGACCCGAGCACAGACCGCCGGGATGTTTACGCACGCATATTTCGACGAAGCCGTCTCGTGATCCAGAGGCAAGGGAATAATAGCGGGGAGTCGCATCGCCCACGGGGATGACACCAATCAGATCTCCCGCCTGAAAGCGCGCAAAACCACGACCGGTGAGACGCTGCCACAATGACAGGCGCGGTATTTCGAACCGCAGGATCGACGTGGGGGCCTGATCCTCAACACCATAGTCGCGGCGCGAAACCAGTTTGAGATTGACCAGGATCGGATCTTTTGCGTCGGCAAGCGCGAGCCTTGCGCCCACGGCTTTGGACAAAGCATCGATCCAGTCCGCGATCTCTATTTGGGATTGGCGGTCAATGCGGGTCAACGGCAGGAATTCCTGCCATCCGGCCTGTCGCACCGCGCGGCAAACTTGCTCGGCATAGGTGCAGAAGCGTGGAAAGCTTCGGTCCCCAAATCCAAGTACGGCGACCCGGGCCGAAGGTGGACAGCGCATACTGGCGACGCGATCGAGAAAACCGGCAGCCGAACCTGGAGCGTCACCATCGCCCGAGGTCGCGGCAAGGATCAGAACACGTTGGGCAGAAGTATAAATTTCTGGCGAAAAGTTGGACATGGGGGCGACATGCGCGGACAATCCGGCGCAATTCAGGCTGGTGCGCAGCCGTTCGGCAAAGGTCCAGGTGGCGCCTCCTTCTGTCCCGACCAGAATGATCGTATCGGCATTTCCGGCAGCAGTTGTGGCCTTCCTAACCCACGGCAGAAGTACTCGGCCAGATTGTTGCACGTACCCGGTCACCGAAAGAACCGGAACGCTTAGCGCAGCAAGACCCAACAACATACCCAGCACGGCCGCACCATCGCCGGTATGAAGCATATGGATGATGCCTGACGCCTTGTCCAACGCGGTTCTGTTGGTCCAGGCAAGCACTTCACCGCTGCCTTGATCTATGTAGCCAAAACCGGCATCGGTCTTGATAGTGAAAACATCCGTCAGATTTCCATCCCGCGGGAAAGTCAGTTCGCGCAACGCCGCCAAGGGAATTTCGGTCAGCGCCGAGAGCTCCGAAGGCGCCAGCCCACCGGCACCGCTGACTTCGGGAAATGGCGGCAACGGGCTTCCCTCAGGTGCGAAACCAAAGGTCAGTGCGAACAACCACAGGCCGGTTACCGACGACAGCAGAAGGCCAAGACCGGCAAGTCGAGCCACTTCAAGGTGCAACCGCTGTGACCACGGCCCCCGCAACCGTCCAAATAACCGTTTCCAGCCGCCGACGCGCCGCTTGGCGAGTAGGAAGCCCGTCAGGCAGAGGAACAATATTGCAAGGCTGGCGCCTCCGGCGGCAATCCGACCCGCATCACCGCCAAGATAGGCGCGGTGCAAATTGGTAAACCAGAGCTTGCTTGGTGAGGAAACAAGCGGTTCCAGAACCGCCCCGCTTGCAGGATCGACGACCCATTGCGAGGCGAACCCATCGGCATAGGCGTAAACTGTGATCCGTCCGCTGACCGCACGCCTAATCTGCTCCAGCCCTGGGATTGTTTCCTGCAATCGGGCAGCAAAACTTCCCACATCCACGTCGGGTGCGACAGAAGTTCCAAGGGTATCTGCAACAGGAAAAATTGCCAGAACTGAACCACTTAACGCGGTTAAGGATACGAGCAATGCCAGAGCCAGCCCTATCCAGCGGTGAATCGGACGGATCATGGATTTTCTCACATATTGTAGGTGAATTGATCGATATATGCGCGACCCTTCACAGGTTGCCCCGCACCGTCGGTGGTTAACGGCACCACGATCTCGGACGGGCTATCGCGCATGTCTTCGACCGAGACGTCAACATGCAGAACATAGCCCGAATCGAACAACGCTTCGGCCAGGTCGAAACTGACCGACAGCGACTTGCCCGAACCGACACTTGCACCAGTGATGCCGTTGACCTCAGCCGTGTCGCCACCTGTCGCACGATACCAATCTGACAGGCTGTCGTACCATTTGGCGCCTGTCCCCGCCATCCAGAGCGAACCGACATAAGCGCCGTCCGCATCGGTCACGTAGTAAGCCAGATAGGCTCCATCACCCCCGTAGTTTTTAAGCTGGGTCGTAAAGGTAACCTCTTTTGCAAGTACTAGTCCCGGGGCGACTAGCGCTGTGGTCAGTGCAAGTGTAGTCAGCAACTTTTTCATGTCCGTTCACTCCTCAAAATTGGGTTGGGTGCTCAATCAACCTGTGCGGAAGGCGAGGTGTCGTTCAGAAACAAACCATTGTTGGGCGGAACAACGGTTCCGGCTGCCGCCGGGTTTTGAGCAGACCAGTTGGTGCGGCGGTCGTCGCGACGATCGTCATGGCGGTCATTGTGGCCTCGGTCGCGCATGTGACGGCGGTCGTCATCACAATCGTCGTCGTCGCGGTCGCGATGACGGTCATCATCATAAAAATGGTCATCCCAACCATCAAAACTGCCAAAGAGAAACCAACTGTCATCATCTTCGCTGTAGACACCATCTGCGACCCGCAGATCCGAGTTGGACGAATTGTCAGAA
Organism: Ruegeria sp. CG11; assembly: GCF_056537245.1. Lineage (NCBI taxonomy): Bacteria > Pseudomonadati > Pseudomonadota > Alphaproteobacteria > Rhodobacterales > Roseobacteraceae > Ruegeria > Ruegeria sp. CG11. The sequence goes on along the minus strand of NZ_JBQFRE010000034.1, from coordinate 12,059 downwards.
TTATCCGAAGGAACCGGCTGCTGGGCCAGCTCTCGGATGACTGCAGTTGCCTCGTCCGAGGTTGCATCGACGGTCTGTGCATTCAGTGCGGGAACTAGGGCTCCGGCAAGGATTAAGCCGGACAGAACGGGTATGTGCAGATGTTTCATTGTCAGGGTCCTTTCGTTGTTCGATGGACCCAAAGTGATGCCCGCACCTGAGCACTACCTGAAGAAACAGAATTTTCTGCTTCAGCTTCCTGTCAGGAATAGAGCGCATTAGTGTGTCGGGGAAATAAGAGAGTAAATCATGCGTATCCTGCTGATCGAAGATGACAATGTTCTGGGCGCGGCCGTGCATGACCAGTTGAAGGCCGACGGACATTCGGCTGATTGGGCGACCCGTCTCGACATGGCCGATGACGCGCTGGCTGCCGGGGCTTTTGATCTGGTGCTGTTGGATCTCATGCTCCCTGATGGGCACGGGATACCATTTCTCAAGGCACTTCGGGCAAAGGGTGATGTAACGCCCGTCATCATTCTGACTGCGCTGGACCAGGTCTCGGACCGGATCGCGGGATTGAACGCGGGCGCCGACGACTACATGGTCAAGCCGTTTGACTTGTTCGAGTTGTCGGCCCGGATCGGATCCGTGGCACGGCGTTATTCTGGAAACCCGAATCCGTTGATCCAACATGGCGCGCTGGAAATCGATCTGGCGGCAAAGTCCATTCGACGTAACGGAAAACCAGTCAGTTTGACCGCCCGGGAATGGGCCCTGTTCGAGGCCTTTGTGCAAGCACCGGGGCGCGTTCTGTCAAAAGGGCAACTTGAAGAGCATCTCTACAGTTTCGATGACGCAATCGAAAGCAATACAATCGAGGTGCACGTAAGCCGTTTACGCAAAAAACTGGGCCGGTCGTTCATAGAAACGGAACGAGGCCTTGGTTATCGATTGGGTTCGTCATGAAAGGGCCCCGTTCGCTGCAGTTGCAACTGGCATTGGCGCTTGGTTTGGCGGTGACGGCAATGTGGCTGGTCGCCACTGTAATTACGGCACAGCGTCTTCGCAACGAATTGGACGCGGAGTTCAACAACGCGCTGAACGAGGCGGCGCATCGGCTGCAGCCCCTTGTCGGGCATCACGGAACAGAGCGCCCGGATCGCGGTCGTGACGACGATGACCACTACGAACGCGAAGATCACGACGACGACGAAATCACAGTCAGCGAATTCAGCTATGTCATCTACGACGAGGCAGGACAGGTGGTTTTAAGTTCCGGTACTGCCGATTTGAGCGTGTTTCCCCCTTTCGACAAGGAAGGTTTTATTCAGACCGAAACTCATACTCTGTTCTACGACCGCTATCGGCGTGGGAACTCCGTATATATAGTCGCAGTGGCCGAACCGCTGTCTTATCGCGCGGCCGCAGCCCGGGAATTGGCGCTCAGCCTCAGTATGCCGTTATTGGCGGTTATCCCGCTGAGCCTCGTGGCGATCTTCCTGCTGGTGCGGCACAGTCTGGCCCCGATGCGGTTATTGCGGGGCGATCTGGAGGATCGGAGCGCCTATAACCTTACCCCATTGGAAGACCGTGGCGTACCCAGCGAACTGGTGCCAGTCGTTAACAGCGTCAATGATTTGCTCCATCGTCTGAACGCGGCTTTCGAGGCGGAACGCAGCTTTGCCGCCAATGCCGCCCACGAGTTGCGGACACCCGTTGCGGGTGCCATCGCGCAAGCTCAGAGATTGCAGGTGGAAACCGACGATCCCAGCGCCGCGGTGCGCGCCGGCGACATCCAAAATACATTGAAACGACTAAACAGCCTGTCCGAAAAGCTGATGCAACTTGCCCGCGCCGAGGGTGGCCGGTTGCGGACCGACGGTTCTGTAGATTTGCGGGTAATCTTGAAAATGGTCGTCGATGATTTTGCCAGGCTCGGTTCGGATGACCGGTTTGAGCTGTGCCTTCCGGATCAGCCTGTTCTGTCCGACCTCGATCCCGACGCCTTTGGTATTCTCACCCGAAACCTTGTGGAAAACGCTCTGAAGCACGGCGACCACAACAAGCCGGTTTCAGTGACGCTCACTTCGTCTTGTGAACTGATTGTCGCCAATGCAGGGCCGATTGTGGCTCCCACCGACCTTGAGCAATTGACCGCCCGTTTCGCCCGTCGGAACGGCAAAGTCGAAGGCAGTGGGCTGGGCCTCGCAATCGTCCAGACAATTGTCGGCAGAACGGATGCGCGGCTCGCGCTCAAATCTCCGGCAACCGGTCAACAAGAAGGCTTCGAAGTGTGTATCACGTTCCCTCAGGTAGATTGACATCTCAAGGTTCTGAAGGTGTAGACGCCTCCGCTGGCCTCGGTGTGCTATTGTGGGTTTGCAAACAACCTGAATGATCTCTGATAGAAGTTCGAGAACAATGATGAGAAGAAGAACTGTTATGGGCAAATGTAAACGTTATCCTGAAATATCTATGGGCAGACACGTCTTGAATCGCCGAACATTCTTGCATCAAACTGCGGGCTTTGGTATAGCCGCCTCCGCAGGGCTGGTGGGCCCAGCCCGAGCGGAAACCGCAGCAGGCAACAAGAAGCTCCCTCTGATCGGGTTGGAGGAACATTTCGCGACCAACGCCCTGCAAAGCATGAAAGCGCGCGGAGATGAACGTGTTTTCTCGGGCGGCAAAAGCAGGCCTGAACTTTTGGATGTCGGGGCGGGCCGGATCGCGGATATGGACGCGGCGGGCATTGACATACAGGTGCTCTCTGCAGTGACACCTGGTGCTCAGGAGCTGGTGGGCGCCGAGGGAGTATCCTTTACGCAAGAGTTCAATACCTGGGTGGCGCAAGAGGTGATTGCGTCTTGGCCTGACCGCTTTCGCGCATTTGCCACTCTTCCGTTCTCAGAGCCGGAAGCCGCGGCAGATGAGCTTGAGAGGTCTGTGCGGGAGTATGGGTTTGTCGGATGTATGAACTATGGTCCTGTGGATGGAAAGTTCCTGGATCATGCGGATTTCGACCCCATTCTTGCCCGGGCCGAAATTCTGGGGGTGCCCATCTACATCCATCCGAATTGGCCCACACCTATTGAAAAGCAAGCCTTTTATGACGGGATGGAGGATGAACTTGCGGCCCGGATTCTCAGCGGACCGGGCTATGGCTGGCACCAGGCGGTTGCACTGCAAACTTTGCGCCTGATCATCAGCGGTGCGTTCGACCGGTTCCCGAATCTGCAGATTGTGGTAGGCCATATGGGCGAGGGTCTTCCTTTCTACTATTGGCGGGTGGGGGAGGATCTGGATAGGATCGCCAGCAAGCGCCTGCAAAAACCCGTGCAGCAATATTTTCATGACAACCTCTGGATCACCACCAGTGCGTTTTTCCAGGATGAGTTACTGGATCTGGCGCTGGCGACCATGGGCGAAGACCGGGTTATGTTTTCGGTGGACTACCCGATGGCCAGCGCGCAGATCGGAGCGGATTGGCTTCGGGCCGTTGATCTGCCTTGGGCCATAAAAGAGAAAATCGGCCACAAGAATGCCGAGAGGCTTCTCGGTATACCCGCGCTTTGAAACCAGACTCGGATCGTGCCACTGCCCTTTCATGCCATCAGAACGATGGGGTTTAGTGAGGCACCCCCCGTCTTGCGCCGCGAAGAGCAAATAATCAGTGAATCTCGGTGATTCCGAATTTCAAAGCCGTGTCATCGAGAAAGAATTAGCTACTCGAAAACTACTCGTAACAAGGCGGTAATCACGAAGCTTAGTACGGGCGGCGTTCGGGTGTTCAAGTTTAGTGAGGCAACCTAGTACGGGCATTGTCGCACCCTATTTACTTGGCAGCATAAGTGGAAATTGTGATGTGGTTACCCTGCCAGTTCGGCAAACTGTTGAAACAGTCGGAATTCGGGTGTGAACTGACCATTGCGGATTTTGTTGACCGATTCGACGCTCGCCAACACAGAGCAACAAAACCGAGGTTATCTACCATACTCCTTTTCGAGGTCTCGAAACATTGTATGCACATGGTTTGTCGGATCGCCACCTTCGGCACCGCTGCGCTGATCGAAGGCGAATTCGTTGACGATATCAGGCCCTTTTATCCGGTAGGGTATTTCGCTGCCGGGTTCGGTCGGTCCGCTCCAGGAAAACCATGTGTTGTCGATTCCACGCAAGAATCTCGACTACGTTGCACAGGCATGAAAGGGCGACATCATATCCATCCATTGCGCGGCCAACGCAAGCAGTAGTCTGGGTTGGGTGCCATTGAGGGTGGCGCCGCCAAGCCCTTCTGGTTCGGGCACCACACTGTCATTCCCGGGGCAGGTCACAATCCGGCCACGTGTCTCACTCGCCAACGCGCCCGTCAAATCCCGTCAGATATGGATTGCTCAGAACGCCTGAGAAATACAGTTGCTAGTTATTGAAGTAAGTTACGAAATGACTTTGGACTTCAAAAGCCCCGCAGTACGGATGATACTTGGCTCGATTTGCTCGTTTGATGCACAGGCAAAACCAAGCAGGAGCCCGGGATCAACTCTGGCACACTCACTGAAAATAGAAAGAGGGAGACAGTCGATACCCGAATCCCAAAGTCGCCGAGCCATATCCAGATCCGAGATTGAGTTATCAGAAAATCGGGCCACAAGGTGCATCCCGGCTAGGCAAGGTTCCTGTTGTAGAATATCTGAGGCATGATCCCTCAGGGCCGCAACAAGGGTGTCACGGCGGTGCTGGTAGGCTAGTCTCATTTTGCGGATATGGGCGTTAAAACTGCCGTCCTCCATGAAGTAGGCCATAGCCTTTTGTTGCATCAGCGAAACGTTCTGACTCAGTAGTGTCTCAGCCGCTGAAAATGCTGGACCAAGACCTGCAGGACAGATCAAGTATCCCAAACGCATTGAAGGGAACATCGATTTTGAAAAACTGCCGACGTACAAAACACGATCATGTTTGTCCAAGGCTTTCAGAGCCGGCAGGGGACGCTGCTCATAGTGGAACTCGCTGTCATAATCGTCTTCGATAATCCAACTGGCTTGGGACTGCGCCACATCAAGTAACTCCAAGCGGCGCGAGAGACTCATAGTCATGCCAAGAGGGTGTTGATGAGACGGGGTTACAAACGCTAGTGCGCATTCACCGTACAAAGTCAGAGCACTTGCGAGTGAAAATCCTTCAACATCCAATGGCACCGGTTTTACGGTGAACCCGTGCAGACGCGCTGCGTCGCGAAAGGCGATGTGGCCGGGATCCTCAGTCCAGATAGTGTCACCTCTGGTCAACAAAGTCAGGAGCACGAGTGAGAAGGCCTGCTGAGCGCCGGAAGTTATGACGATTTGTTCTGGGTCACATTCGATGCCGCGGTTGTCGAAGACGTGCGCTTTTATGGCGATTTTGAGTTCGTGCAACCCGCTGGAGGGACCATAGCCTAAAAGCTGGATGTCTTGGGACCTCGTCGCCCGGGACAATGCCTCGGCCCATGCCCGTCGCGGGAAGAGATCAAGAGCAGGAATACCGGGACGAAACGCCCGCACATGAGATAGGCGTGTGGTGGCTAGAGATTCTTGGATGCGCTGGATATGTGGTGCGATCGGTTCAACCTTGCGCGAGCGTCTTCTGCGTCGTTTCTGCGACGGCAGAACGGGGATGCTTCCGTTCGATAAACGTGCCACATATGTCCCCGAGCCTCGTCGTGTTTCGAGGAACCCTTCGGTCGTGAGTTGCTCGAAAGCATTCTTGATAGTTAGGCGTGACACGCCCAAGTCCTGCGCAAGCTGTCGGGTCGATGGCATCCGGACATCCGCTGGCAGGCTGCCCTGAACAATGGCCTTTCGAATTCTGTTTTCCAGCTGACGTGTCATTGGCACACTACTTTGTCGTTCAAGGTTTAGCATCGACAGCAAAGCACCACCGGTCTTCTTCATTAAACACCTCTTCGTCGGGGGTAGTTCACCCAAAGTGGGTATATCAGAAAGTTCCGAGTGGGTATTTTCACATACCCACCTAATAAGGGCAATATCAGACCGCAATCGACGGCCATACACCGTTGTGGGCATGAACATGGGCATTCCCGCCGGTTGGCGGCAGAATTCAAGGATCGAGACGTGAACGATTATCCTCAATTTCCTGATGGGCTTCATCTAATTGCACGTTGGAAGGGTGGAGACCCGGATGCCCGAGAAGAACTGCGCCGAATCTTCGACGATACGATTGCGGGCAGGATGGACGAAGAGTTCAAGCGTCCTTCGACTACGGATCGCGTTCACGTGTCGGCCTCGGTACACATGCTGGCGCTGGCTATCCTGCACGACCTCTACGGCATCGATTCCGCAGCATATTACAAGGGCGACCCGGAGCGTTATGCACGAACCAATCTGATCACCAGCCGACTGCTGGGTGTGGACAAGGTTTATACCGTCTGGGCGCTTTACGGCTTTACCTGCGAACAGGTCGGGCAAAAGATGATGTATCCCGACCGCTTTCCACCCGGATCTGACCCGGACGAGCCGCTGCTCAATAAGGACAACTGGCGCGATCTGAAGACGCCGGATTTCGAAACTGGCGTGGCCAGGGTCATCACCGACATGCTGCGCGAGACCGAACGTTTGACTGGGATGGAGCCGCTGTTGCAGATCTCAGCACCCTACAGCTTTGCCGCTGATATCTACGGTCAGGAACCGCTGCTGGCTGACGTGGTACATGATCCCAATTTTGTGAACGAACTGCTGGATTTCCTGGCCGACACAATCTTGCTTCCCTGGATCGAGCATTTCATCAAAGAATTCCCCAACGGCTGGATCGAACTGTCGGATGCCTCGGGCTCGCCCTTCTTCATCGGCCCCGAGAACTGCAAGAATATAGCCATTCGCTCGATGCGCCGCATGACCGAGGACAAGCCGTGGGCGGATCGCCTGTTCGATTGCAATTATCGCGGCGATCACGTTGCAACCGCAACCAAACGCGACCGCAGTTCGCGGCGGCGCGCGGCGGCCAAGGCCGAAACCGGACCAAGCGTCGGGTTGCTGGAGTTGACCGAACACAAGCATGCGGTCTGCCCAAAATTCATCATGCGGCTCGAGGCTGACAAGGTCGAAGTTCCCTTCTACGTCGATCAGGCCATCACGCGCGGTGTACCTTTGACGACGGGCATCGGCTCGCGTCAGATCGACGCCAACAGCGTAGGTGATCTGGAAGCTGCCAAAATCGAAATCAAAGAGGTGGCCGAGACCTTTGTCGCCGCACAGAAGGAAGTAGCCGAAAAGGTTGAAATGCCGTCAGACCGCTTCCGTATGCAGCCCTGGCCCAGCCATATCTACTTTGAAGACATCGCTGCTGAATCCCAGTTCGAAATGGTCGAGATCATCATCCGCACAGTGCGTGAACAAGGTGCTTTTGCGGCCAGCGCAGGCGCGTAACAAAGGCTTTGGAGAGATAGGAAAACATGACCAAGCATCAGATCTTTTCTGGAAGCCAAGTCAAAGTCTTTCCGGAAAAACCCGGAAGCCATAATGTGGTAATTGTACTGACGGGTGGTTTCTCGCTCCTGAGTCTTGCGGCTTTGACAGATGTGTTGGACACGGTGGGTGTTGTTAGCGCCCGGCACAAGGTACAGGTTCGCATGTTGTCTGTCGACGGCCAAGTGGTGAGATCGAGATCCAAAGGGATGATACTGCCGGACGGGTCGCTGGAAACTGAAACCAACTTGTCGCAAAGCGATGCCGTTGTGTTGTGTTCCGGCCCTCTGCTGACGTGCGAAGAACGTAAAGCGATCATCAGGATCGTGCGCTGGTGCCGTCGATCTGCGATACCGGTCTGTTTGATCGGGGCTGCGGTTCGTGCGGCTGCAGAAACCGGACATTTGACAAAAGGCACTGACCATTGGTCCCGCATCCATTCTAACAGCGAATCTTTGCCGGATGTCGAGTTTCAGAATGCAATCTTCGTCGAAGATGGAAATTTGGTTACTTGCTGTGGCGAACTGGGGGCAATGGATTTTGCCCTGCACTGGGTCAGCAAAAGGATATCTTCGGCTGTTTCCGCCAAAATTCGCAATCACCTGATTCTGTCCTCGGCCCGCAGCGCGGACCGCACGCAGACCTGTACGGTATCCGATACCTACAAGGGCGCTCCGGCGCAGCTGCAAAAGATAATCGGAGTTATGATGGAGAACCTTGAGGAGCCTCTGGCCATCTCCAACGTCGCGCATCGCGCTGGCCTGTCGATCCGTCAGGTTGAACGGTTGTTTGCACGCTACCTATCAACCTCGCCAGTAAAGTTCTACCGCGGCAAGCAATACGAGCGGGCCCGGGTTTTGATTGAGGATACGAACATGACGGTCACCGAAGTGGCACTTGCATGTGGATTCTCCTCGTTTTCCGCTTTTGGCAAAGGGTTCAGAAAGCAATTCGGAATTGCGCCAGCCAAGCTAAGGCTGGCTCAGCAATCACTGCAATGATGGTTTTTTGTCTGAACCCCAGTGCACAGGCGCTGCCGCCTTCCGCAACTGCCGTTGACTCCATGCAAGGATATCTGACGCAATGTTGACTACTCCAGATGCAGCGAAGCATGCTGCTATGATTGCTGAAATCGCGTCCCGGACCGCACGGCGTTACTTTCGAGGTCAGTTGGGGGTCGAGTTCAAGCTGGACGAGAGCCCGGTCACCCAAGCCGACAAGGCGGTTGAGGCCGAAGTCCGCGCCTGTCTTGAGCAGCACTTTCCAAACCATGGTATTTTTGGCGAAGAACATGGATTTGACGGGAAGGATTGTCGCAAGGTCTGGATTATCGACCCGATCGATGGCACCCGATCCTTCCTGTCAGGGCATCCGCTGTTCGGGTTTCTGCTGGGGCATCTGGTCGATGGCAAACCAGATATCGGCGTCATCGGGATGCCCGCGCTTGACGAAGTCTTCATGGGTGTACCGGGCAGGGGCGCTACATTGAATGGCAATGCAATCGTGACTTCGAACCAGACGCGGCTGGATCAGTCCATTCTCTTCGTTAACGAAGGGGACAAGATCTATCGAGATCACCCGGAGTTATTTGCCAAGCTGATGCAATCGGGGCAGACCCGCCGGTTTGCATATGACTGCTATCCGCACGCTCTGTTGGCAGCCGGGCATGTGGATGCGGTGATCGACTATGATCTGCAACCCTATGACTACCTGCCAGTTCTGGCCGTGGTAGAGGCCGCCGGCGGCGTGATGACGGACTGGGAGGGCCAGCCGCTGGATCTAAATTCCGACGGTCGGGTGATTTCCGCGGCGACCCGCGAACTGCACGCCGAGATGCTTGCATTGGTGAAGGGGCACTGACTTGGCAATTGTCAGTTTCATCATAAGCCTGGCCGGAGCGACAATGCTGTTGCTCTATGCTGTGCGCATGGTGCGCACGGGCATAGAGCGCAGTTATGGCGCCTCGTTCCAGCGGGTGATGACAGGTCAGCGCAGCTATGTGCAGGCGTGTATGGTCGGCGTTGCTATGGCCATCGTATTACAAAGCTCGGCGGCGGTGGCGTTGTTGGCATCGGGCTTTGCTGCCAGTGGGATGCTGGCCTTCCCGGCCGGGTTGGCGATTGTGCTGGGCGGCGATCTGGGCTCGGCACTGATCATTCAGATTCTATCATTTCAGCTGGACTGGCTGGTGCCCTTGCTGCTGGCGGTTGGCGGCTATCTGTTCGTCAAGACCGAGGCCAAGAAAGCCATGCAGTTGGGCCGTATCCTGATGGGAGTGGCCTTTATTCTGATCTCGCTGCGGTTCCTGCGCGAGGCGATGGACCCTATCCGCGACAGCGCCTTTCTTCCTGCCATCGCCGACTATCTGGCGCGCGATTACATCACTGCGTTTCTTGTCGGCGGGGGTCTGGCCTTCGTAATGCATTCCTCGGTGGCCGCAATCCTGATGTGCGTCACGCTGGTGCAGATCGATGCCATTCCGTTTGCGGCGGGGCTGTCTTTGGTGCTGGGCGCGAATTTTGGGTCGGCCTTCATTCCGGTCTGGCTGACGCGCGGGATGGATCTGGTAGCTCGTCGCATCCCTTATGCCAACCTGGTCCTGCGTGGCACCTGGGCTGTGGTCACATTGTTTGCCGCGAACATGGCGCTGCGCTCGGGGATGCTGGGCGACCCGCAAGGCGGACAGATGCTGGTCAGTGCGCATCTGGCATTCAATGCGTCATTGCTGGTTCTGGCCCTTCCGTTCTGCGGCAAGTTGCGGGGTTTGTTCGAGCGCTTGATGCCCGAGCCCGCAACGGTCGAAACTGCGGCGCAGATCGGTCGACCGGTGAGTGCACTGGATATGCGCAATCTCGGTAGCCCGAGCCAATCGCTTTCCAGCCTCAAGCGCGAATTGCTGCGGATGAGCGATCTGGTCGAGTCGATGTTCAGACCCGCGCTGGAACTCTATCGCAGTGGCGACAAGGAACAGATTCGAGCGGTCCGTGCGATCGACGAAGATGTGAATGATTGCCTGTCGCGTATCCGGAAATATGTGGCAGCGATTTCAACCGAAGATTTTGGCAAACAGAACGCCAAGGTGGCGCGGGACCAGATGGAATATGCGATCCGTCTGGAAACAGCGGGGGATGTCGCGGCTAAGCGCCTGACCGTACTGGCGGTTGACATGCGCAAAAAAGGGGCTTCGTTTTCGAAAGAGGGCTGGTTGGAACTTCTGGAGATGCATGAAGGCATTCTGGCCAATATCAAACTGGCCTCAAATGTTCTGATCTCGGACGATCTGGAAAGCGCGCGATTGCTGAGCGTCGAAAAGACCGAAATCAAGCGGGCCGAGCGGGACAGCCGCAAACGCCATCTCAGACGGTTGCAGCATGGCACGACCGAAAGCTTTGAAACCAGCGATATCCATCTGGAAACCCTGCGCGCGTTTCGCGAATTCAACAGCCATATCGCCGCTGTGGCCTATCCGATCCTCTATCGGAACGGGCAATTGCTGGAAACGCGTCTGATCGAGGACATGCCGCGCATGAAAAAGGACTCTGACACAGAGGTAAAGGAATGACCGCGCCAGTTGAAATCTTGAACGAGTCGGGAAAAGGCCCCGTTGTCCTGCTGTGTGAACATGCCAGTGCCGCGATCCCGCCGGAGTATAACGCCTTGGGCCTGGCCGAGGTCGACCGGACCAGCCATGCGGCGTGGGATCCGGGAGCGCGAGCGCTGAGTCTGGCCCTGTCACTGGCCCTGGACGCACCGGTTGTGGCGTCGAAAGTGTCTCGGTTGGTGTATGACTGCAATCGCCCGCCCGAGGCGGCGAGTGCGATGCCGGAACGCTCTGAACTAATCGAGGTGCCGGGTAATGCACGGCTAACGCAGGTACAGCGCGCGGCGCGCACCCGGGCAGTCTACGATCCCTTCTGTGCTGCGGTATCTCGGGTGCTGGATGCACGGGGGCCGGATACAGTCGTGGTGACGGTGCATTCCTTTACTCCGATCTATTTTGGGCAGCCGAGGGCGGTTGAGTTGGGGCTGTTGCATGACGAAGACAGCCGTCTGGTCGACGCGATGTTGGACCATGTGGGCCGCATTCCCCACCGAAAAACCGAGCGGAACCAACCCTACGGCCCGGGTGACGGGGTGACCCATTCACTGCGATTGCACGCGCTCAGCCGGGGGCTGGCCAATGTGATGATAGAGGTGCGCAACGATCTTTTGCGGACCGATGAACAGGTCGCCTCGATGGCGACAGAAATACTGGCGCTTCTGGAACCAGCGCTGAAGAATATCACGATCAAGGAGGATGTATCGTGAGCGGAGCTCTTAGTTTCGACGATCTGAAAGCCAAATTCGAAGCAGGCGAGGTCGACACGGTTCTGGTCTGCATGGTCGACATGCAGGGGCGTTTGATGGGCAAGCGGTTTCATGCCGGGCACTTCGTGGCGGGTGCATGGCAGGAAACCCATTGCTGCAACTACCTGCTGGCCACTGATCTTGAGATGGCCACCCCCGATGGCTATGCGGCCACCAGTTGGGAGCGGGGTTACGGTGACTATGTCATGAAACCGGACCTCAGCACCCTGCGCCCGGTGCCGTGGCTGGAAGGCACTGCGATGGTGATGTGTGACG
>NZ_JBQFRE010000033.1:0-20368 GCF_056537245.1 Ruegeria sp. CG11 | reverse complement strand
CGTCACACATCACCATCGCAGTGCCTTCCAGCCACGGCACCGGGCGCAGGGTGCTGAGGTCCGGTTTCATGACATAGTCACCGTAACCCCGTTCCCAACTGGTGGCCGCATAGCCATCGGGGGTCGCCATCTCAAGATCGGTGGCCAGCAGATAATTGCAGCAATGGGTTTCCTGCCAAGCGCCCGCCACGAAATGCCCGGCATGAAACCGCTTGCCCATCAAACGCCCCTGCATGTCGACCATGCAGACCAGCACGGTATCCACCTCGCCCGCGTCCACCTTAGCCTTCAGGTCGTCCAAACGCGCCTCATTGCCCATCCCGTTCATCCTCTGTTACCCTCCGAGACCCCGGTCTCGTGCTCCCTTTCACGGCCGTCAGTCGTCGGCCGCGTCTTTTTCCATTTCCATCACCAGACGCGTCTCAAGAACCTGTCCGCTCTTGTAGAGGATCGGATAGGCGATGGCCGCGATGTGGCCGTGCAGGTCGCGCATCGCACGCAACGTCTCAAGATGCAGATCGCTGGACTGGAAGCTTACTGTCTGCCCCCGCTCCAACCGTTTCAGATGTGCCTTGCGGCTTTGACGCGACATCCGTTTGACCTCGGCCTTGTCCAACACCAGCCGCCGGGCGCAGTCCATGTCGTCGACCAACAGCACGTGGCGGGCCAGTGAGAAGCTCTCCAGAATGGCCGCGTGCAGATCTGACAGCTCTTTCCACCCCTGCGCGGAAAACTCGGTGCGTTCGGTGTGTTTGATCTGGGCTGTGCGGGTCATGCGGTTGGACACCACGTCACCCGCCGCCTCAAGCCGGATGGCGTATTCCACCAGCTCACGGGCTGCCTTGATCTGCGCCTTACTCATGTTCTGGCGCGGCATCCGTGCGACAAAGCGGCGGATTTCGGTGAGCTGCGCGTTCACCCTCTCATCCTGCTGCCACAGGGCCGAGATGGCGTCGCTGTCGTCCTGTTCATAGATATCCAGCACCGGGCGGAACATGCGTTCGACCTGCGTGACCATCTGCAAAAGCTCATGCCGGACCGAGGACATAGCCACATTCGCCCCGGATGCGCTGGGATCACTCAACGGGCTGAGCGCATCCGTGAACTGATCCATCACGTTTGCCTCAACCTTCGGTTCGGGCAGCAGCAGGGCCATCGGGCGCTCCATCCAGTTCACGAACCCGGTGGCAAGCACAAACACAGTCAGGTTGAACCCGATATGCGCCAGGATCAGCGACTGTCCCGCCCCGGCGACCATCAGCGCCTCATGCGCGCCGCTGACGTTGACCACGATCAGCATCACCAGCGCCGCACTGCCCCGCAAAAACAGGTTGGCCCAGGGAATGCGCCGGGCAGAGATGGTCATGTCACGCGTCAACCAGATCGGGATAAAGGCTGAACCCAGATTTGCCCCCAGCACCAACGACAGCCCGGCGGCAAAGGGGATCGCCCCGATCTGCACCAGCGTCACGCACATTAGGATCGTCGCGACCGAGCTATGCATGACAAAGGCCAGCACCGCACCCACGATGAAGGCACTGAAGTAGTCGTTTTCCAAATAGCCCGCGATAGCCGGCAAAAAGGCGCTTTCCCTGATTGGCTCAACCGCATCGCGCAGGAGCTGAAGCGACAACAGAATAAAGGCGATGCCCAGAACAATCCGCCCGATCAGCCGCACGTTGGCCCGGTCGGACTTGAGATACAGCCACCCGCCCAGCGCCAGCAGCACCGGTTGCAACCATCCCAGATCATAGGACAGCACTTGAATGATCAGGGCTGACCCCAAGTCAGCACCCAGTACACCGGCCAGTGCCAGGCCAAATGTAACCATCCCCGCCGCCGCAAACCCGGTCAGCAGAACCGCCACCGCGGCCGAGCTTTGCAGGATCGTCGCCAGAACCATACCGGCCCCACCCGCAACAAATGTGTTCGAGTGACGCGTCAGGATCGATTGAAACAGCGCCCCAAAGCGCCGTTCAATTCCTGTGCGCACCAGTCGCACGGCGAACAGCAGCAACATTGTTGCTGCAAAAATCTCGATCAAAAAGCCTGCGATTGCCATCTGTTCACACCCCGCTGGTCCGGGTCGCACAGCTGCGCGCCCAGAGTTTTTTTGTTGGTCTCAAAACGGATGCTAACATTCGCAGTGTTGTTTCCTGTGGTCAAATTCCGGCGCGTGGTATCGCTAACGCGCCGGAATTGGGTCATTTAGCCATAGCGATAAGGCCGTCCGGCCTTAAGCATTTCGGCATTGTAGCGTTTGAAGATATCGACAACCTTAGCCTTGGTTTCGGACTCGGCGGCAATTTCGTCCCAGAACTTCACGGCCGCGGCTTCAACGGTCGCCCATTCTTCATCCGGGATGGTGGTCAGCTGCATCTTGGTGCCGTTCACGCGCAGATTGGCTTCCCCACCCCAATACCACCACTGACGATAGTAGTGCGACTGATCACAGCAAACCTTGAACAGGGTCTGAAGATCTTCGGGCAGTTCATTCCAGCGGTCCATATTGGCAAAGAAGTGACCCGCCCAAGCGCCCGAGATGTTGTTGGTCAGGAAATAATTGGTCACGTCGGCCCATCCCACCGTGTAGTCTTCGGTGATGCCCGACCACGCGATCCCGTCCAGCTCGCCGGTCTGCACGGCCACCTCGATGTCTTCCCACGGCAGGGTCACTGGTACGACGCCGAATTGCGACAGGAAGCGGCCCGCCGTCGGGAAGGTAAAGACGCGTTTACCTTGCAGGTCCGCAAGGCTGTTGATCGGGTCCTTGGTGGCAAAGTGGCACGGGTCCCATGCACCAGCGCTGATGTGTTTCACGCCGACCTTCGAGTACTCCTCGTCCCAGATCTCGTTCAGGCCCCACTGGTTGAACAGAACCGGCACGTCCAGAGAATAGCGCGAGGCAAACGGGAAATAGCCGCCGAAGACGGTGACTTCGGTGGGCGACGCCATCGAGTCATCGTCCGACTGCACCGCGTCGATGGTACCTTTTTGCATGGCGCGGAACAGCTCGCCTGTCGGAACCAGTTGGTCCGCATAAAACAACTCGATTTGCATCCGGTCACCAGCGATCTGATTGAACATCTTGATGGCCGGATCGATCACGTGCTCGGCCAGAGCCGGGCCTGCATAGGTCTGCATCCGCCATGTAATCGTACCTTGTGCCAGCGCAGGCGTAGCCAGCGGTGCGGCGGCAACGCCCACCCCGGCGGTCTTCAGAAACTTACGTCTTGTCGTCATGTCAATTTCCTCTCCGTTGAAGTTTGCGTGCCCATTCGCCGGGCATTCTTGTTAATTTCCATAGATATAGCCGGGCAACCAAAGTGCAATTTCCGGGAATATCATAATAATGATTAGGGCCAGCACCATCACGCCGACAAATGGAATGATTGAGCGGTAGATGTCCTTCAACCCGATCTCGGGCGGTGCCATCGCGCGCATCAGGAACAGGTTATAACCGAAGGGCGGCGTCATATAAGCAATCTGCGTCGTGATCGTATACAGCACCCCGTACCAGATCAGGTCAAAACCAAGCGCGCCAACCAGCGGCACATAGAGCGGCGCCACGATCACCAGCATCGCGGTGTCGTCCAGAAACGTGCCCATCACGATAAAGCTGAGCTGCATCAGGATCAGGATCATCCAAGGCGACAGGCCGAGTTGTTCGGTGAACAGGTTCTCGATCGCTTTTACCGCGCCGAGGCCGTCGAAAACCGCGCCAAAGCCCAGCGCCGCAAGGATGATCCACATGAACATGCACGAGATTGCCATTGTCTGTTTGGTGCAATCCTCGAAAATCTTCCACGTCATCCGGCGTTTGACGACCGACACGACCAGCGCCGTCAGCGCTCCAATGGCCGAGCTTTCCACCAGCGAGGTCCAGCCGTTCACAAATGGAACCATCATCGCCGCGAAAATGATCAGTGGCAGCGCCCCTGCCCCAAGCAGCCGGATTTTCTCGGACCACGGCACCTCATGCGCGTCTTCCATCGCCGGGCCGAGTTCAGGTTGAATGCGGCAGCGAATCCAGATGTAGAGGATGAACAGTCCCGCCATCAGCAGACCCGGCAGGATACCGGCCAGCCACAGCTGACCAACCGGTTGACGCGCGATCATGGCGTAAAGCACCAGAACAACAGAGGGTGGCACAAGGATGCCCAGACTGGACCCGGCCTGAATGACCCCGGTCACCATTGTCTTGTCATACCCCCGCCGCAGCAGCTCCGGCAGCGCAATGGTCGCGCCGATGGCCATCCCTGCGACGCTGAGCCCGTTCATGGCCGAGACCAGCACCATCAAACCGATAGTCCCGATGGCCAGCCCGCCATTAACTGGCCCCATCCACACATGGAACATGCGATACAGGTCATCGGCCAGACGGCTCTCGCTCAGCACATAGCCCATGAAGATGAACATCGGCAGCGTCAGCAGCGGGTACCATTTCATCAGCTTCATCGCGGCTGAAAAGGTAATATCCTGTCCCCCGGTGCCCCACAGCGCCAGCGCGGCGATTGTTGCAACCGCACCGATCGCACCAAAGACGCGCTGTCCGGTGAACAGCATCAGCATCATCAGCGCGAACATGAAGATGGCGATAAATTCCTGGCTCATGCCCGGCTCACCCCGATTTCCTGCCCGTTGATCCGGGCTATGTCTTTAAAGAATTCCGATATTGCCTGTAGCAGCATCAGGAAAAAGCCGAACACCATGATGGCCTTGACCGGCCAGATATAGGGCCGCCATGCGGTCGAGGATCGCTCGAGCCGTCCGATCTCTTCACTGCCGGTCAGCAGGCCGGTGAAATACGAGACCGGCGCGTCACCCCAATAGCCAAGGCTGTAGGCCGTCGACCCCAGCCCGCCATAGAACAGCACGCCCAGATACAGGATCAGCAGCAGCACGGTGAAGGCGTCGAACCACGCTTTCTTTTTGTGGCTCCAGTTGTGGTAAAACAAATCCATCCGCACGTTCGAACCCAGCTGGATCGAATACGGCCCGCCGACGATGTAATAGGTCACCATCGCAAACTGCGCCATTTCCAGCGTCCAGAGTGACGGCAGGAAGAACGTTTTCGAGATCGACGACCACAGCAGGATCCCCATCATCACGAACAGGCCCCACATCATCACCCGACCGATCCGATAGTTGATCGCATCAACGACCCGTACATATGACGCCATCACCTTGATCACGCGCCCCCCCCTTCCCCGAACCCGGAAAGCGTGCGGTCGATCCACGGCACCAGATGCTCGGCCATGGCCTGTTGCTGCTGTGGCGTCCGGATCAGATCATTGCGGATCTCGATCATGACGTTCAGCAATCCGTTTGGATAAGCCTGCGCATCCAACGTATGCGCCACCCCGTCGGCAGCAGAATACGGCTCGTTCAGACGGGTCACAAAGGATGGCCGCGCGGGCACTGCCCCCATCATCGCCACAGCAAACCGGTCGTCGCGGCCATGCAGGATGCCCAACTCAACCGCCCGCTGATGGCCATTAAAAACCGGCGTGAAACTGTGCACGGTGACCATCAGCTGCAACGACGGGCGGTGCTGCGCGATCTGACCTGAGACCGCCTGCGTAAAGGGAACATAGATGTTCTCAACCCGCGCCTGACGTTCATCAGGCGTCATCTGGGCATTGGCTGGGATATCGTACTGTTCGCTTTTGATCGGCATGGCACCCGCAGCCTCGGGTGGGCGGTTGCAGTCATAGACCAGTCTGGAGACCCCTCCGTGGACCAGCGGCGCAGACATCAACCCGGCCATCTGCTGCGCAACGCCCAGCGCGCCCGGGTCCCAGGCGATGTGGCTTTCCCGCGCCTCGGCCGTCAGACCCATGTCGCCCAGAAATGCCGGAATGCGGCTCGACGCATGTTCGCACACCAGCAGCACCTTTGGTGCGCCGTCCGTCCTATCCGTGTGAACAACCGTTCCGAAGTCCAATGTACCGCCCTGCGATTCCGTGAGTGTGGCTTGTGAAAAAATTTCCACATGAAGCATTCACCTGTCAATATTTTTCCTGTAAAGAATTCATCAGAGCAAGTTGTGGTGAAAAATTTTGCACAATCTGCCATTGCTGATGCAGGAGGACCCATAGGTGCGGGTAACGGACAGGCTGCTGGCCCATCGGGACAAGATGACCCCGTCTGAACGGCAACTGATCAGCGTCCTGCTGGACGACTACCCCATGGCCGGCCTTGGCAGCATTACCGAACTGGCCAGCGCGGCCTCGGTCTCGACCACTACGGTTGCGCGGATGTTGCAGAAAACCGGGTTTGATGGCTATCCGCAATTTCAGGCGGCCTTGCGGGGCGAGGTCAAGGAGATGATCTCGGGACCTGCTGCCAAGCGCGACGTCTGGCAGAACGACCTGCCCGAAGAGCATATCCTGAACCGCTACTCCCAACAGGCACTGGCCAATCAAAAACGCACGATTGATGAGGTCGATCCGGCGGAGTTCGACAGTTTCTGCAGCCTGCTCTGCGATCCCGACCGGCGCATTTTCATCACCGGAGGGCGTATCACCGGCGCGCTGGCCCAGTATCTCTATCTGCACCTGCAGATGATCCGCCCCGATGTGCGGATGCTGCCCTTTGCGGCCTCATGGACCCATGATCTGCTGGATGTGCGCAAGGATGACGTGCTGATCGCGCTGGATGTGCGGCGCTATGAGAACTCGACCATGCTGATCGGGCAGCTCTGTCAGGAACGCGAGGCGGAGATCGTGTTGTTCACCGATCAGTGGCGCTCGCCCATTCACAGGGTAGCCAAACACACATTCGCTGCTCGGATTGCGGTGCCGTCAGCATGGGACTCGATGGCGTCGATCCTGGTGCTGATGGAATGCGTTATCGCCGAGGTGCAGGAACGGCTGTGGGATTCGGTCAAGGAGCGCACCGCTGAACTGGAACAGGCCTTTGACCGCACCAAGCTGTTCCGGAAATTCGGCCAAAGCTCTGGCTCTTAACTACAACTGCCCGTGAGGAGTGTTGCCAGCACGCTGGCAGGTGGTCACTTTGGTGTCATGACATTCGTGACCGAGAACCAGTTGCCGCTGCTGATCCTGTTCTTTCTGGCCGGATCAATTGGCACCGCCTTTCTGTTTCGCAAACCTGCGGGGCACAGGGCGTGGAAACTGGCCGACCTCGTCTGGGTTGTTCTGGGTGGAATTGGCGCATTGGTAGCAGTTCTGGCGGGGCTTTATACGTCGGACAGTTCACGACTGGATCGGCAGATCGATGTCGCCTATGCCGCCACACTGGCCTTTGACCGCGACGCCGCGCGGTTCCGGCTGCGGTTTTGCGATCCGGCCTATGACCCGGACACCGCCGTATTGTGCGACAGGGTCGAGTTCCTGTCGGCCTCAACCGCCAGCAACGCCGACTTGCCCCTTTTCATCGCCGTGACCAATGAGGTCGCCCCGCTGCAAGGGCTGCATTTCCTGTTCGGACGGCAGGAAAAGGACGAGATGGACCAGATGGCCGCCAAGGCCGATGCGTTCGATATCGACCAGTTTCTGGTCTTCACCACACTGGACGACAAAACTCAGGCTGCCATCGACAACATGCGTCGCAAAGTGCCTGCGATTGCCGGAGATTATCTGATCCTTGCGCAAAGCTATGATGATCTGGTCGATCAGGTCGGCAAACTTAAGGACGAATGGGAATATCTGCAGGCCAACGCCCATATTCTGGTGCTGCAGATCATCGCTCTGTGTCTGGTCAGCTTTGCCGCGCCGTTCCGTCTGGGCAAATCCATTGTCGAGCTGCGAACGACACTTACCGCCGATAGGCCTGTGCCAGTTGCTCCGGATCAGCCCCTAGAAAATACCGCATCAGAGTCCACAGATTCCGAGCCCCCCGACGCAACCACCCCACCCGCGCATAACGCTCCGCACTCGTGACCGCTCGGGTGTTCAGCATAGTGATATTGGGTAAGGCACGAACCAGCGCCACGTCCTCCATCAGTGGCTGATCGGGAAAACCTCCGACCTGCTCATACAAAGAACGCGGCACCAGCAGGCCCTGATCCCCATAAGGCAGACCAAACACCCGGCTGCGCAGATTGGCCCACCCCGCGACCCATGCGGGACCAAATCCTTTTGCCCCAAAGGTCAAACGAAACGCGGCGGGCTTGCCAGAGGCAAGGTGTTCGCCCACCTCTTTGCTCCAACCGTCCTGCAATACGGTATCGGCGTGCAGGACCAATAACCAATCACCTTTGGCCTCGGCACAGCCCCGCCGCAACTGTCCCCCGCGTGAGGGCGCGCCGGTAACGATCTCAGCCCCCGCCTCATCCGCGATTTCAAGCGTCGGATCGGTCGATCCTCCATCGGTCACAATCAGCTCGCGGATCAACCCCGAGTGCAGACCCTCCATCAGCGCTGGCAAGGATTCCGGCAGGGCCTCGCCCGCGTTCAGGGTCGGGATGACGATGCTGATCGATGCTGGCAAGGCGGATACCCTCTGGTCATGGCGGCGGGAACTCCTATATCACGGGGCCGAGGGAAATGACGAGGACCACCCGATGCCCAATCGCCGTATTCTGCGCCTTAGCGGGTCGGACACTGACAGCTTTCTTCAGGGGCTGGTGACCAATGATATTGCCGGGCTGGACAACGGGCTGGTCTATGCAGCCTTGCTGACCCCTCAGGGCAAGTATCTGGCGGATTTTTTTCTAAAACGCGATGGTGATACGGTGCTGCTGGACGTCTCTGAGGATATCGCTAACGGCTTCGTCAAACGGCTGAGCATGTACAAACTGCGCGCCGATGTTGCGATCGAAGACAGCGGCCTGCACCTGCAACGCGGCACGGGGCCGGCACCAGAAGGCGCCCTGCCTGATCCACGCCACGCCGATATGGGCTGGCGCGCCTATACGACCGAGGCAGAAACCGACGACGGCACCGATTGGGACGCCATCCGCGTGCAACACTGCATCCCGGAAACCGGCATCGAGCTGACGCCAGACAGCTATATACTCGAATCCGGGTTCGAGGCCCTGAACGGCGTCGATTTCAAAAAGGGCTGCTATGTCGGGCAGGAAGTCACCGCACGGATGAAGCACAAGACCGAATTGCGCAAAGGGCTGCGCAGCGTCAGCGTTGATGGCTCTGCCCCCGTCGGAACCGAGATCCTTTCCGGCGGCAAAGCGGCGGGCACATTGTTCACCCAGTCGAATGGCCAAGGCATCGCCTATCTGCGCCTTGACCGCGCGACTGGCGACATGCAGGCCGATGGGGCAACGGTCACTCTGACGACGTAACATGTTGCCATTCCGGCACGGCTTAGGTGCCAAGCAGCGCCGCACCGTTTGAACAAGACCCATGTCGCTGCCACACTGGCGCCAGTTCAAAGACCCGGGTGCGTCTATGTTTAAGCTGTACAGAGCGATCTGGCGCGCCAGCGCCGGTCGGCAGATTATCCTTATTATTCTGTCCATCGCCATCGCCGCTCTGGCGGCGGTTCCGCTGGAATTTCAGCGCGATATCATCAACCACCTCACCTCGGATGATATCAGCACGGAACGGTTGATCTATCTGGGCACAGGCATGATGTCAGTCATCCTGCTGAGCCTCGCCTTGAAATGGTTGTTGGGCTATCGCGCGGGCACGCTGGGCGAGGATATCATCCGCATGATCCGCCAGCGGCTACTGGTCCGTGCATCGGACTTACATGAAACTGGGGAATCCGTCCGCAAGGGCACAATGACCACCGCCATCTCGGCCGAAGCCGAAGAACTGGGCAAGTTCGCCGGAGGCGCGTTCTCGGACCCTGTGGTACAGATTGGCACGCTGATCAGCGTGATCGGCTATATCTCGTCAACCCAGCCCGGATTGGGCATGATCGCCCTTTCTATGATCGTGCCGCAGATTGTCATCGTGCTGATCTCACAGCGCAAGGTGAACATCTTCGTGGCCGAGCGTGTTCGCATTCTGCGCAACTCCACCGACAAGCTGGCGATCGAAGATATCAACGATGTGGCACGCGATGTTGACGCCCTATTCGACGATATCTTTGAAACCCGGCGCCGCATGTTCCTGTGGAAACTGTCAGCCAAATTCCTGCTGAGCGTCATCAATGGCGCGGGTACGGTCGGCGTTTTGATGCTGGGTGGTTATCTGGTTCTGAACGGAAAAACAGATGTCGGTACCGTGGTTGCGGCCACCAGCGGCCTCAGCCGTATTCAGGGGCCGACCGCCTTTCTGATTGCCTTCTACCGGCAGGTCAGCGCCAACCGCATCAAATACGAGTTGATGATGGAACTCTTCGGCCCCCACCCGGAGCGCTATCGGTATCTGAAGAACCGGCATTAAAAAAGACCGCGTGGCGGGTGCCTGCGCGGTCTTTTCTGTTTCGAACAAACGCAGAGTTACGCGCGCTCGGAATATTCCATGGTCTCGGTATTCACCACAATCATCTCATCCTGTCCGATGAACGGCGGCACCATGACCTTGACGCCGTTGTCCAGAATGGCCGGTTTGAACGAATTCGCAGCGGTCTGGCCTTTGACGACCGGCTCTGTCTCGACGATCTTGCAGGTCACTTTTTGCGGCAGCGTGGCGTTCAGCGCTTCGGATTCATAAAATTCGACGACGATGGTCATGCCGTCCTGCAGAAACGGGCGGCGTTCGCCCAGCAGTTCGGCGGGCAGTTCGATCTGCTCATAGGTCTCGGAATCCATGAAAACGAGCATGCCGTCGGATTCGTACAGGAACTGCTGATCCTTCTGCTCAAGACGTACACGTTCTACCTTGTCCGCCGAGCGGAAGCGCTCGTTCAGCTTCGAGCCATTGCGCAGGTTGCGCAGTTCGACCTGCGCGAAAGCGCCGCCTTTACCGGGCTTTACGTGGTCAACTTTAACTGCGGCCCACAGCCCGTCGTTATGCTCAAGCACATTGCCGGGGCGAATTTCGTTCCCATTTATCTTGGGCATTACATAATTCCTTCACAAACGGTTGATGCGTCAGTTCCCGTCCCTATATCTGGCAGGACAACACCTGACAAGACAACGAGACCTTGTGCTGCACTTGCAGTAAGCCATGCACATGACGCAACGCAACTATGCATTTTAGCTGTATCCGAATCACGTTGAATAGGTCATAAGGACCGTCACGCCGAAAATGCAAGAGCAAGAACAACAAGGAAGACGAGATGAGAGATTTCGTTGACGGCACTGCCTTTAACAATGAACAAGGCAATCGTGCACGCAAACTTTTCGCGGCCGTTGTGTTGGCTGCACTTGATGACGCTATCGCCGATGACAAGAAATACGGCAATGGCCCCGAACAGATCGCCCGCTGGGCACGCTCGCGCGATGGTCGCGAAGTGCTTTCTTGCGCGGGTATTGACCCGAACGAACGGGTTGTCAGCGGACTGATGGAGTTCGTTGGTCGTGGCGTGCGGACCTCGGTCGCGCTGTCGCGTGAAGAAAGCGAGCGCCGCAATGCCGCTCAGCAGGCAGAAGCCGCGTAAATCAAGCGACTTCTGAACGAAAAAGCGCGCCTCCGTACTCCGGGGCGCGTTTTTCTTTTGCCTGTCAAAAAAACAGCAGCCACTGGCGGGCCACCCAGATTTCGGCCCCCAACAGGACGGCAAAGAATAGTTTCGCGGATACGGATAGCCCCCTGTTCCACAGTACGACATAGCCCCCCGCGCAAACCGCAATTGAAACCGGCGCGACCCAAAGGGCGTGATGAGTGCTGTCCCAATAGCTGACCGGGCTGTGAAAGACCCAATCGCTCAGCGGCCAGAATTGCGGCCGCCCGTCACCCGCGTGCAGCAGGAAATCCATCGCCAGATGAAGAAGGCCCGCGGACGCGGCTACCGTCAGGAAACGCCACCCCCACCACAGACTAACCCACAGCGCCAGCCCCCACAGGATGAATGAGTTGTCGATGGCAAAAACAGTCTGCCAGGCGGGGGAAAAGTAAAGTTGATCGAACACCACCTGCTCGGGAATACCCAGCACGTACAGCGAAACGCCCGCCATCACGTACAGCGACAGGTCGGGCAGCAACGACCCCAGCACAGCCGCCGCCAGGATACGCCCCCGCGCTGGCCGCGCAAAAGCAGCGGCACCGATCAAAAGATGTGCGGGCGTGTTCATCCGGGCTTTCCCTTTGGGCTCAAATCAGGTCATTTGCGCGTCAACGTATAGGAGACGGCTATGGTTCGCGCCATCATGATTCAGGGCACCGGCAGCAATGTCGGAAAATCGGTTTTGGTTGCCGGGCTGGCGCGCGCCTATACGCGGCGGGGATTAAAGGTGGCTCCGTTCAAGCCGCAGAACATGTCGAACAATGCCGCCGTGACCGAAAACGGGGGCGAAATCGGCCGGGCGCAGGCCTTGCAGGCACGCGCCGCCATGCGCCCCACCCACACCGACATGAATCCGATCCTGCTGAAACCGGAAACCGACACCGGCGCGCAGATCATCGTTCAGGGCCAGCGCGCGGGCACGATGAAGGCGGGCGATTATCGCAAGGATAAATCCAAACTGCTGGGTGCCGCGTTGGAGAGTTTTGACCGGCTGTGCAGCGACGCCGATCTGGTGCTGATCGAAGGGGCCGGCAGTCCGGCCGAGACCAACCTGCGCAAGGGCGACATCGCCAATATGGGCTTTGCCTGCGCCGCTGATGTGCCGGTCGTTCTGGTCGGAGATATCCACCGCGGCGGCGTGATCGCTCAGATCGTGGGCACGCAGGCGGTGCTGGAGGCCGGTGATCTTGAGATGATCCGTGGCTTTGCGGTCAACCGGTTCAAGGGCGATGTCTCGCTGTTCGACGAGGGGCGCGATGACATTGCCGCGCGCACCGGCTGGCCTTGCCTGGGCGTTGTGCCCTGGTTCCACAACGCCTGGAAACTGCCCGCTGAAGATATGATGGACATCCGGTCCCACAGTGGCGGGGCCTGCAAGGTTGTCGTGCCGCAACTGGAGCGGATGGCCAATTTCGACGATCTCGATCCGCTGTCTGCCGAACCTGGCGTCACGGTCGAGATCATCCCCGCCGGACGCCCCCTGCCCGGCGATGCCGATCTGGTGCTACTGCCCGGCAGCAAGTCCACCATCGGCGATCTGACCTATTTCCGGGCGCAGGGCTGGGATATCGACCTGTACGCCCATGTCCGCCGGGGCGGCCATGTGCTGGGCCTGTGCGGTGGCTATCAGATGCTGGGTAAAACCATTGCCGATCCCGATGGAGTGGACGGTCGCCCAGGCACGGTTGAGGGCCTGGGGCTGTTGGATGTGACCACCACCATGGCTGGTGAAAAACAGGTCACTCTGCGCACGGCGCGCACCGTTCCCGAAAACGAACCGGTCACCGGATACGAGATTCACATGGGCCGGACCGAAGGCCCCGATTGCGATCGCGCCTGGCTTGAGATTGAAAACCGCCCCGAAGGTGCCGCCGACCAAACCGGCCGCATTCGGGGCAGCTATTTGCATGGAATTTTCTCGTCCGATACGTTCCGCGCCCGCTATCTGGAACAGCTGGGCGCGACCTCGGACCTGTCATATGAGGATGGTGTTGACGAAACGCTGGACGCGCTGGCGGACCACCTGGAGCGGCACATGGATCTGGACCGCCTGCTGAACCTGGCCCGGCCGCCGAAACGGTCTTAGGGCTCAGTCAAGCTCTCGTTCTGCCAATGCCCGGTAAATCTCGCGACGCACCATCTTGCGAACATTGCGGGTGATGCGCTGGCCCAGAACGCCCTGCAGCTCCTCGCGAACGACCTGAGCGATCAAGTCACGCAGCGCATCCTCTTTCATCGCCAGAGTGGCGTTTTCGACGTCCGGTTCAGCAGGCTGAGTGCGCGTGGTGGAGGACGACCCGGGATCACGAATGAAAGTCGCTTTGATGTCAGACACGGGCTGTTCAGGCGCAGCTGCCGATACACTGGAACTTTGCGAGACGATAAACTCATCTTCAGCGTGCCACTCCAGTATTTTGTTCGGCGTACCGGAATAGGCGTCATCGCTGTCTCCATCCGGCTCCCACTGGTCCTCGGTGTGGGCAATCGCCGCTTCCAGTGCTTCGATCTTGGCGCTCAGGCTGTCCGCAAGGCCGTCCTCGTCCCCGGTCTCTGCCTTTGCTTGCTGTTCGACTGCAGGTTCTGCGTGATTGACAATATCGCAAGCCCGCAGAAGCATCGGCTTGACGGAATCCTCGGCCTTATAGGCCGTTTCCTTCTTTTCAGGCTGAGACTGCTTTGGCACCGCCGGTTCGTTGACCCGCAACGCGTCGGTCAGAACCAGCCTGCTGGGCTTCCGTGCGATGGTCGGAGTTATCACTCCCGACGCTTTTCGGTCATCTTCGCTGACCAGACGTTTAATCGAGGACAGGACGTCCTCGATTCCCGCTTTTACGACTTTATCCGTCATTGTTCTCTACCGCTCTATCCTCAGGATCGAGTGTAGCCAAACAAACCGGACCTAACAACAGGTAGTATTGGCCCTTAGTCGCGACGCAACGCTTTGAGAACGCGATCCAGGTCCTTGCTCTGCTTGCTGATCTGGGCCGGAGCCTTCTTCACCAGGTTGTAGTAGAGGGTCGGATCATAGATCTGAACGGCCAGACCCAGACGCTCTGCTGTCAGCAGACCCTGCGCCTGCAGCAGCTGATACGCCGCACGGGACCGTTCGGTGCGCGATGCAACCTCGGCCAATTGCGCGTCCAGCAGGTCCTGCTGGGCGTTCAATACGTCCAGAGTTGTCCGTGCGCCCAGCGTCGCCTCTTCCCGGATACCGTCAAACGCAACCTGCGAAGCGCGGACCCGTTCGGTCGATGCCCTCAGGCTAGCCGTCGCGGCCTGGAATGCAGCATAGGCGTCGGCAACACCTTGAGTGATGTCCTTCTGCACATTCAGCAGGTTGGCACGCGACGCGTCCCGCGTTGCCATTGCCCGGCGTACTGTGGCCGCCAAACGACCACCCGCATAAATCGGCTGTTCAAAGCGCAGTGCGATGGTTGCATCTTCGAGGCTGTCATCGTTGTCATAGCTTTCGCGGATACCTGCATCAGCGTTCAGCCTGACATTCGGACCCAAATTGGCACGCTGCTGCTGTACGAACAGGTCAAGCGCACGCACCTGATGCTGTGCTGCCTGAATGGCCGGGTGATTACGCTGCGCGAGGCCGACGGCCTCGGCTTCGGATCGCGGCAGATTCGGCAGGCTTGGCTGACCGGCTGTACGACCCGGAGCTTTGCCGACGGCGTTGACGTATTCCGCCTGCGCAATGCTCAGGTTACCACGCGCAACCGCGAGGTCCGCTTGCGAGCTTGCCAGCTGCGCCTCGGACAGTGCAACGTCCGTCCGGGTTACCTCACCCACATCGAAACGGTCCTGCGAGGCCCGCAGTTCTTCGGCCGAGACATCGACGTTGTTCAGGCGAATCTGTACAGTTTCTTCCTGCAGCAAAACACCTAGATAGGCATTCAGGCCGCGGAACAGGACCTGCTGTTCGACGTCCAACAGGGTCTGTCGTGTCGCCAGAACCGTTTCCTGCGCCGATTGCTTGCCCAGAACCGAGAAACCGCCGTCATAGATCAGCTGACTCAGCGTGAGCCCGGTAAAAAAGTTGGATGGTTCATTCCTGACCACACCCAAACTTGTGGAATTGCGCGTATAGTCCTGACTGACTTCCACCGCCCAGTTGATGATCGGGCGCAGCGCCGACAGTGCGATAGCCACATCTTCATCAGCCGCACGCAGCAACGCGCGGTTCTGTTCCAGCAAGCCACTGGTGTTGTAAGCCCCGATAAAGGCATCGGTCAGGTTGTCCGCCCAAACCGCACGCCCTGGAATGGCACTCAGCGCTATACCCGCCGTTAGTGCCAAAGCCTTCACAAACTTTGTCCCCGTCCTTGCACGCATAACTAAATCCTTCTCAAATCAAAATTACGCTGCCCTCACCGCAGTTTGCGTCTTTGTTTTCAACTAATCAAGGCAACAGAGAAATATGAGAAGAAATTATAGCGAAAATGCACACTCCGCGCAAAAGGCCTGCAAAACCGGGGCGTTGGCATTAAAGGCATGACGCCAGGTCACTCGTCCCCCGGATTTGTGCCCGATCCGAACGGTGCCAAGCTCTCCTTCTACGAACAGGCAGGCGATGCGCCCGTGATCCTTGAGCTGCGCGATCAGCGCCTCAGGCACCTGCTCTACCCCGCCCTGAATCATGATGACGTCATAGGGGCCATGCTCGGTCGCGCCCTGCTCCAGCGGACCGACATGCACGATCGCGTTGTCGGCCTCTGCCTCCATCAGGATCGTCTGCGCTTCGGCGGCAAGGACTTCGTCCTCTTCCACGGCCACAACCAGTTGCGCCATGCGCGCCGCGACAGCGGTGGAATATCCCATCGCGGGGGCGATATCCAAAACAATCTCGTCATTCGAGATGTTCAGCACGTCCAGCATCTTGGCCAAGGTCCGAGGTTCCAGCAGGCAGCGCCCATTCCCCAGATCGATCACGCCCTCGGCATAGGCGGCCTCGCGCTGCGCGTCCGGCACAAAGTTCTCTCTCTGGACGGTCAGCATGGCGTCAATGATAGGAAATTTCGTGACATCAGAAGGTCGGACCTGCGTATCAACCATCGTGCGGCGCCGGGTTGCGAAATCTGTCATTGGATCGCTCATGTTAGTCCCAAGTATGTCCGGCTTGTGCCATATCCAGACGAAACCGGCAACGGCTGTCGCGTTAAAGTTTGGCCGGATCGCAGGAACTTGGTGTCGCACCGCGCCAAGTCCCAACCCATGGGAACGGATTTTTCAATCAACCCACTGGACGCCCCTGACGAAAGGTGTTAAAACGCCGCCCACACCACAGCAAGTATTTGATTTTGCTTGAAAAGGCGAGTTGGCGGAGTGGTGACGCAGCGGATTGCAAATCCGTGTACACCGGTTCGATTCCGGTACTCGCCTCCATTTAGTTAATCACTAAATCCCGTAACACGTTGAAACTTTTTGCTTTCAATTGGTTGCGTTGCGCCAAACCGTTAATTTCGCCAAAAATCCCGCAACATTTCCCGCAACACGATTTTTGCTGCAAAAACCACCTTACATCGCTTGGCGAATGTCAAGAACAACACTCCTAGTGACTTGAGACGATTTACACCTATTGCGTGCTTGCCATAGGCATGGGAAACATTTCTAAGTTGCAGATTTGAATGAGACTTTATGAATAGCATATCGAGATTTGCCGCTTAGCGCGCTTATTGTGAACCCAGCAAACGATCGGCATGGCGAGTTAGAAAACGAAACTGCTGCGATTGCCCAACTTTTTGCTCTGCGAGAGCAGCACATGAAAAACCTCGCAAAAGACCTAGCTAGCAAGGGCGAGATTTTCGAACCGCCTTTGGTCTACCCCAAGGACGGCAAGTTCATAGTTGCGGATGGTAACCGACGGACGACCTGCCTCAAGCTCATTACTGAACCCAGACGAGCACCCACAGTCGAACTTCAACAGTATTTTCAAAAACTAAAAACTGAGTGGAACGGTACGCTCCCCGATACAATTGAATGCCGGGTGGAGGATGACCGCGACCGAGTGGACGACATACTTTTTCGACGTCACACAGGCGTTCAAAGCGGTATCGGTCAAAGCACTTGGGACGACCGGATGAAGAACAACTTTGTCGTCCGTACAGGAAAACATCGCGGGCTGAACATCGCTGATGAAGTTGAAAAATTCCTTCGGCAAGAAAACCTCTTGCCACCGCAGAAAATTCCACGCTCTAACTTAAACCGTTTGCTGTCCGCCGAAAGCCTCCGCAATCGCCTTGGAATCTCTGTAAAAAAGAACGGCTTTGAGTTCATTCGAAATAAGAAGGAAGCTTTACAGGCACTAAGCCGTGTAGCGTCAGACCTCTCTAACCGTAAAGTAACACTTGATGATATTTGGGACGCTGAGTCCAAACTCAGGTACATTGATCAGTTGGAGCGCGAAGGCATATTGCCGACCGCCAGCAGCCCATCGCCGAAGCCCAAGCCCACTCCAATGCCGGGCCCGACTCCTCCAAATCCACAACCACCCTCATCAAAACCGCCAAAACCAACGGTCTGGCCGCATCTAATTCCAAATGTTGAGCACGGTATAACTTGGACAGCGCAGCAGCACAGAGTTCGCGAGATATGGGAGGAGCTTCAATTCAAACTTGAGCTTCACCAGCATCCAAGTGCTATTTCGGTTCTTCTTCGCGTGCTGCTTGGGCTTGGCGTGGAACATTATGTGAAAGTTAGGAACGTGAGCGCTGTGCACAAAAACGATAAGCTAGCACTTCGCATATCCAAGGTAGCTCAGCACATGTTGGACGATGGGTTAATTGACAACAAGTACCTCGGTGCACTCAAGAAGCTTCAACAGGGCGACGTTATTATTTCGATGGATACCTTGAACAGATACGTTCATTCGCCAAATTTTAGCGTTTCACCTGAACACCTAAAGATGCTTTGGGGTACGCTTTCGGATTTCATAGTGCTCTGTCTAACAGCCAAAACCTAGCATGAGAGAGAAAAACTAGGTCGAGCTATCCCGCAACAAATCCCGCAACATTTTCCCTGTGCAGCACGGCTCGACCAAATCCAAGATTTTGTTTTAAATATACTTTTTTGAAAAAGCGGTTCGATTTCAAAACAGGTACTCGCCTCCACAACATCTTGCAAAAATCGCTAAATAAAACCCTCCAAACACAAGATATAGTCACGCGACTTTCGTGCACAATTCGTACACAGTCCGCGCGCAGATTCGACTGCATTTTGAGACCTTTTGCCGTATACTGAGAAAAAACAGGCAACTAGGCGAAGCAGCACGAGATGAGCTACGGCGTTACCACTGTAAATGTGCACAAAAAACTGAAGCTGGATAAGCGCCAGGGCAGCGAAAATTGGTACGTGCGGCTGACTTTGGACAACGGCAAACGTGTTGTTAAAAGCACAAAGACGGACGACTTGGAGGAAGCAAAAGAACGCGCAATTGAGTTGTACCATGAAACCAAGGCACGCATCAAAAATCACCTCCCCGCACAAACCCGCAAATTCAAGCACGTTGCAGAGTATGCAATTGCGCGAATGCAACGCGAACTTGATGAGGGTGGCGGCAAGCAAGCTTACAAGGATTACTTCTCAGCGCTGCGTATTTGGCTCATCCCGTACTTTGGCAATTCGGATGTAGCAAAGATAGATTTGGCTGCGCTGACGGCTTTTGACGCGTGGCGTACTGAGGCGAACAAAAAACCATTCTCACAAAGCGGCATCAATAATCACAATGCAGCGCTGAACAGAGTTTTGGATGAAGCAGAGCTGCACGGCTGGATCGTAAAATCCATGCGCCCCACTCTGCTAAACAAAGGCGTCAAAAGCGAAAGCAGAGGCAGCTTCACGGACGCTGAGTATAAAAAAATCTATACGGCACTGCGCACTTGGCACAAAAAGACGAAAGATAAAAAAGCAGCAGCAACGCGCGAGGTGCTACGCAACTATGTGCTGTTTCTCGCAAACACTGGAGTGCGGCACGGCACAGAGGCTTTGCGGCTGCGTTGGCACAACATTGAATGGCAGGAGAATGACGGCGAGCGCTATTTGGTTGTGAACGTAGACGGGAAAACGCGAAAGAGAAGCGCAGTAGCGCGAGACACAGTGGAAGGCTACTTGGACAGACAAAGTAAGCTGAACCCTGATTTCGGCTACGACAGCTTCGCTCAGCTCATCGCAGCCAAATCCAACGAACATGTATTCACGACGCGCTTGGGCAATGTTGCAAACATCGCGAGCTTAAACCGCGCATTTAATGCGCTTCTGGAGGACTTGAGTTTGAAAGTTGGCGCTGATGAAAAATCCCGCACTTTGTACAGCTTGGGGCATTACTACGCGACGCGAGATTTGAAGCGCGGCATCAGCACACACGCATTGAGCAAACAAATGGGCAACAGTACGGCGATGTTGGACAAGCACTGCAGCAAGTACAGCCCGTTGCTTAACGCTGAAATGCACAGCGGACGCGACATGCGGAAAAGCCAGAAAAAAGGAAGCGGCGGCAAATGGCGGGGGCGTGGTGGATACAGCGTTCAATATGCTTGCAGCAGGCAAACTAGATGAAACTGGGCTGCTGGCGGCCTTGGGCGTTGAACGGCAGAACTACGTGGTGACAGAAGAGATTGCGATTAAAGCGCTGGCAGCAAAGAACGATGACTTGATAGAGGGCGAAACTTTGCTGCGGATACTGAATGGGTAGTTGACGCAACCGCTGCTGCGCCAACCAAACGTCTTACTTAGGGTCAGGATTCATAACCAGTAGATGACGGTTGCTGCGAGCGCGATAACAGAAAGGAATACTTTGGGACAGCGGTCATAGTGGGTTGCG
>NZ_JBQFRE010000032.1:0-21580 GCF_056537245.1 Ruegeria sp. CG11 | reverse complement strand
GACGCGTGCCGGACCCTCCGCAAAGGAGGACAGGAGTGATCAACATGGTAAGGTCAAAATCCAATCTGGTTCAAGTCGGTCCTAGTCAATGTGATTTAGTGTGACAAGGTTTTGCTCGGCCGCGGTCGGAAAAAGGCCCCTTGCCGCTTGTTTTTGCCAGAGCATCAGGGACGCGCGGTCAAGAACCTTGGCTCGGTTCCGTCCAGGCAGACCGCGCTCAGCACGCCTGTTGCAAAGGCACCGGTATCAATGGAAATCCGCCCCTGCCGCGCGCTGGCGGTTCCGACGATCGTGTGCCCATGCACAACCCAGACACCATCGCGCCTGACCGTGGACTGAAACGACGGATGACCCCAGACAAGGGCCTTGTCCGATTGCGCTTCGGGCGGGGTTTCGGGATCGGCACCGGCGTGAACAACAAGCACATTGCCCGACATGTCCCAAGTCGGCAGTTCGGAAACCCACTGGCACAGCGCGGCGCCCATCGCCTGTTGCAACCGGTCGCGACAGTCCGTCAACTCATCACCACTCATCTCGGACCGGACCCCGCGTACGCCAAATGAGGCCAGGGTCTGCAAACCGCCGTAGCGCAGCCAGCGCGGCCCTTCCTCTTTGGGGTCCTTCAGGAACCGAAGCAGCATCTCTTCGTGGTTGCCCATCAGACAGGTCAGGTCCGGACGGGCACTAATCAGGCGCAGGACCTCGGCGCTATGCTCACCGCGGTCGACATAGTCGCCCACCAGTGTAATCCGATGGTCCTGTGGTATATCGGACAGTAGTTTTTCCAGCTGAACGATACAGCCATGCACATCACCGATCACACAAAGCGGACCGTCCGGGTTCGGCGGCAGGAAGGATACGCGCCGCCCGATCCGTTTGAAAAACGATGTCAGCACGATGCGCTGGTCTCCTGACTGGTTGGCCTCGACTAGTCCCGGCAGGACCAATCTGGTGCCGGTTTTTGATCTAGACGTAATACCCTTGCGCTGAACTGTGGGCAAGTTCGGCCTCAGGCGGTTCGGCAGGCCGGCACACCCATGCGTATGAGTTCGCGACCTTTGACCTTGTAGACACCTTTGATGCGATTGCGCGCCGTGGTCATGAACCAGGATTTCAACGGTTCCGGATAGTAGTCGGCCATGACCTTGCTGAAATAGTCAAAATCCTCGGGTGCGAGCCTGCGGCCGCTGCGCGACGGTCCATGAAATCCAAAGGTCGTATCGGGATCAACACAAGTTCCCGGCAGCCCCAGAAACATCGTGCATGTCGAATAGCAGATGCGTCCGCGTATTTCGACCTGGATGCCGTTGCGCTCAAGATTTTCCAGTTCGACCAGACGGTCATGCAAATATCCACCGCGGTCGCTGCCGACGACAAACGGCTGCTGCGCCTCAACCCGTGATGGGACGTTTATGGCAGGTACCATCGTGGCAACTGCCAACAATGCCGTGAAAACCCGGGCAGCAGCACGGGCGGAGGATGGTCCAGCACGCAGTTGTGCCCTGGCAAAATAGTCGAACAGGTTCGGCATGGTCGTATCTCCAGCTCCAGAATTGGTCTGGATCAGGACTAGAGAGCTGCGATGCCTCAGCTGTGGGCTGCCTGTGGCGAAACTTGGCCTTAAATCAATGTTTTAGTAGGTTTTTTACATAAACTTTCCATTTCCTGTGCACACGCAGGTCGACCTGCCGCAGGGTTCCCATTGAACCAATTCAGTCATAGGGCAACCGTCGAGTTGTATATAGGCGGCTTACACCACGACCCGCGTATCTGCTCGTGCACAGAGGCGCGCAGAGATCCAAACTCTTAGTGAACTTGAAATGATGGGACACAATAACGCAAAACGCGCTTTGATCCAAATTTGCCCGGAAATAGGCTAATTAACCACCACGCCAACCGGGGGCTTTACGGCCATCCATTTAGCCGGACGAGAAAGCTGTTTCTGTTTAGTTGGATTTCATTCGACGCTTGGTACGTCGTTGCAACCGCCAAAGATCTATCCATTGCAAGCTAAATCAACCGACATTGTTCTGGTACAACATGACGATCGGCTTGGTCGAGATACGGAGCATATGATAGCTTTCTACAAGGCCGCTACACATGCGAGCGTTGATATTCATACGCTCGGAAATGCGTAAGCGTTGCATCCGATCCCGGATTCAGGACCTATCTGTGGGGACGACCTCGGTGCATTTTGCGCTATGCGCCAATATGGAGGCGGATTTCGTGACGTGTTCGGCTCATAGCCATGATGTGCGAGATAGCTCATTAAACGACAGTTGTCGACGCATTCGAAAATGTTGCTAGCCCTCAGCAAACTTCGCAACGGTTTCTCAAATGAACGCCCTAAGAATTACGCGCCTTGGGCACACGCGAACTATCTGAGTTTCATTTTAAACAGTTTCCAATGACCCAAAAATGCGGAGGTGTTGACAGCTGATAATGCCTGCAAGCCGCGAGGAATATCGCTATTAGGCCGAAACGCACTGCACTAATACCGTTGATATCAGGACAGTTTGCTTCTACCACCAATGGCCGGCACGCAAGTAACCTCGCCCTTGACGACGTGTAAGCATTTGTTTTCATGTTGTATTTTTGGTTGCAGGCGCAGGATTTGACCTTTGTCGAACTAAAGCCCTTCTGAGAAAACCCAGAAAAGCTAAAGGTCAAAGTCAACTGGAGCCATCTGATCGTGAAAATCCTGCCTAAAGTGGTCCTTCGACTTTTGGTGGACCAACAACTATTGTGCACAATTATACTGCCATTCCTTTTTCGAGTCTCAGCGACAGAAATCAACCCCGACCGAACATTCCCAGCTTTGCTTTGCAATTCCCGTCAACGCATAGTCGTCCGGTCAAGCAGCGAACACCTGTTTCAGGGATAGCCTAGTCTTCCGCGCGAGGTGGTCTGCGAACATTGTAACTCTATTGGAACGAGATCGCGAAACAGCCAATTTCCGCTTGTGCCGACTAGCAAGGCAAGGAAACCCGAGCGAACGAGCTCGTCGGTCCTTCCAAAGGTTTGCGCTTTAACTACCTTTACGGAATCAGCAGACCACTTTGGCTTTGGAGGCGCGTTTCATTCTCAAGGCTTCGAGCAATTGTCCAGCATGTGGACCTTAACGGTGTGACTCTTTTTATCGGGATTATGGCATATGCAATGGGTCTTGTTTTGGCCCGTATTCGGCGCGCAAGTAACATTTGACACTGGGCTGGAGCAGCTAAAGTCAAAATTATTCTTTGTCTGTTGTTCATATTGAGTTTGAGACAAACCATAACATTCTGGGAAGATATCCGCTTTTCCCTTCGGAATTACGATGTCTTTCGTCCCGTTGCCGTCGAAGTTCACATTTTGCGACTCAGCATAGGCCATACCTGGCCCACTGACCCCGCTATAGACCGGTTGAAGCAGAAATGCCGTCGACAGTATGAACATTGGAACAAATCGTTTACCCAACAGAGTACCCTCCCAAACAAGATTGTCGTCGCGATCACAGATTACACTCGGCCTTCCCTGAGGCCAACTGTTCCATGCCAGATGAATTTTGGGGAAGCCTGTCCACAATATTTCGACGTTGCAGTCGTGACGCGGTGATCAACTTCAGGTCCAATTTTGGAACTGTCCAACTATTCGCGGCCACACATTAATTTGAAACTTGCCTCATTCGCCCCTGCATTCTGATACCGAACAGTTCTTCATGCATTTTGGGTTCCATCAGCTCTAGACTTCCTTTTCCTGGCGCTTACTTTTTGACAAGAATAGTAATTACATCAACATGTAATATCCGCTTTT
The DNA here is from genome assembly GCF_056537245.1 of Ruegeria sp. CG11. Taxonomy (NCBI): domain Bacteria; kingdom Pseudomonadati; phylum Pseudomonadota; class Alphaproteobacteria; order Rhodobacterales; family Roseobacteraceae; genus Ruegeria; species Ruegeria sp. CG11. Next base: position 17,788 of record NZ_JBQFRE010000032.1, on the reverse strand, counting down.
GCTTTGTACTTATGTCCATTGGACGGATCCACATTGCACTTACATTCCCGGTACGTGCTGGTGCTTGAAGGTTCCCCACAATCAATAATAACGCTGGGCGACGAGCAGTGCATTTTCGCTGGTTTTTTGGGTGCTGCTTGCGTTCCACAGTAGGCTTGAATAGTAAGCTGAGTATAAGATCCGACGTCAAACTCTGGATTGCAACTTTTACCCGAGGCGGCCGTGCAATTATAGGATTGCGTTTGGTAGTGCTGCTGAGCGTTTGCGACATCATACCCAAGCACAACAAGCGCTGTGGCTATCGATGCAGTGAACTTCAGAATACTCAACTTCAATAGAACGGCTATTTTTTTCTTCATATCATCTAACCTCTGCCTTTGTGCTCTTAATTTCCATATTGTTACTGCGTCCCGCCGCAGCAGCAATTTTTTCGAATGTTGACGCTTTTAGAGCGTCAACAAAATCATTTGGCGCCTTCACATTTCCACTGCGCGCAAGGTTTGTTGAGACAAAACCGTCAGTCAAGGATTGTGCGCAGTGCACCTGATCGAGTAATCGACCTTTTCATCAGCGGAGGATTTGTTTGCACAATGACAAGTCCAATGATCTCCACTTAGATAAGGTGCATCGCAGTACTTTTCGCTTTTGTTTCCGGACGCGAGATTGCAACTGGCCTTGGCGGTGGATTGATCGGTAAGTTGCGTACAAGACATTTCGATATTAACCGCCGTATGCAGGGGCAGGGTTTTATCGGTTCCACATTCGATAACGCCACATTTATATGTCCAAGTGTCTGTAATACTGAGTTCTTGTGCAAATAGTGATTGTGCCATTAGTGCTAGGAATGCGGCCATGCCAAGCTGCGCCGGTACACTGGAAAGGTAGTTAATTGAAAAAAGACGTATCTTCAGCATCGTGCTAGCTCCTTTTTTTTGAACGAAGCGAACGTGAAAAAGAAAATATTTAATCTCGGCCCTGAAGGCGGTGTTATCTACGCTCAGATCACATTTGTCGGTAAGATGATCGTAAAGATAATGTTAGACAAAAAACAAGTGTTCACCCTCTGATCTGAATGAGGTCAACACGCTACCAGGTGCAGGAAATTAAGTTCTGTACGGTAAGAATTGAAATTGGGGTGCCGCAAAGTACAAGGTCGCTTTGTTCTGACGCAGCCTTTCATGTAGGCTGCAACAAGTAGACATGTACTCTCTGCAAACCACTGGCTGACCACGCCTCAAAGGCTTAAGAATTTCTTTAGCGGCAAGTCAGTTTGTATGCCCATTGCTCATTGAAGTGGCTGATCAGGATGAATGATATGCTCAACACGAAGGCACATTTAGGTTTTATTGCTGTGGCAACAATGCTTACATTAGGGAGCGCCGCTACTCTAACAGCGGGAACAACAACGGACGCGACGAAGTACTGCTCGGAAAGCAAATGCACGCATAACTTTCAGGTTGGCAAACATACGCAATACAATCTGACCGGCTATTGCGGGAGCGAAGCTCAGCACTCCATTCCCAAAGAAATGAGCTGCTCAACCTCTGAGGTTTTCATAACCTGCAACATTGAATCCGATGCGGCGCTTGGAGCTTGGTACTGCCAATGCAACCAAGAACATCAATCCGAAAAATATGAGCTCAAGACATCGATCACTTGCAATTGACAGCCGGGAATGGGCTTAGTTCAGCACTGGCACGTAATCGCTCCAAGTTGGTCGGCGCGCGAACCATATCACGTACGTGGCAGGCGATGTGGCTCTAATCGCCGCAAGTCGCCGTGACATTCAGTTCGAAGCCTTGATTGGTTGACCCACAGCTACAGGTGTTACCAGACCATTTGCATCCACTTTGCCAAACATCCGGCGACGCGCATTTGTCTTTCTTATGAATAGAAGCGTTATCGCTGCACTGGAATGTCACGCTAATGGTTGCCGCACCACCAACATCATAATCGTAGTGACATTTGGTGCCCTTTTCACAGACTGGCGTGGTCAGTTTGCAATTCTCGCCGCCCCCGCACTGGCCGGTAGCGGCGGCTGCTGCAAAAGCGAATGTGGCATACAGAAGTGTTGCTATTGCTATTTGTCGCATACATGCCTCGGGAGGTTTGGACGGTTTCTCGAATACTAGTTTAGAGCAACGAAAAAATAAATGAACGACGCTTTCGCCGGGAACCTGTCGGCCCCACAGCGTATTCAGTTTGGCCGTTCTCCAGAAAACGAGGGCAGTGGCGCAAAACGCACAGAAGCTACTACTCAGCGCTATTTGACGAACAAGTGACTTCTTTCAGCAGGGCTGTTGCGGCTCAGACATACTGAACGCCTCAAACTGATTTTCACTAATGTTTGACTTGAAACACCGGCACCGGTACACCCACTATATATGGGATTAGAGCCAAAATGTTGCGTCAACAACATATGAACCGAGCCTATACAGAAGTAGAAGTCGAATGACTTGGTTGCGTATCGCGTTCAGGTCCGCTCGCGGCAGGCTTTTAAGGCCCTGTTACACCCAAAGATTTTCTAAGAATTTGCCTTGGAAACTTCCCACAGCAGGAAGTTCTATCAAAGTGTCCACCCGATCGCTCTTCGGGGCCTCAATGGTACTACTGGTTTCGGCGTGCAACAACGTTGTGGAGAGCAGCAATCGTGATTTCAACTCGGGAATCTCGGATGGGCAGGCCAGCACGATTCTGGCAAATATTGTGCGCTCAGCCAAAGGATATCCAACATATTTCACAGTTGCCGGTGATTTTCAGAAAAGCTCTCAGTTCCAAAGTTCTCCGAATTTGAGCTATGATTTTGGGCTCGACGGTGGTCAAAAGGATTTGAGCCTTGGGCTGGCACCTTCCGCATCGGTATCCAGTTCAGCTACTGCGTCATCTCTCGAAACCTCTGAATTCACCGAGGCCATGCACACGCAGGTATCTCCGGATTTACTTGTCAAACTGGCCGAAAGCCGGGATGAAGCACATATACATCTGACATTCATGCTATTGGTTCAGACAGTGGTCATCCAGCAGGATACTTACACTGGAATAATCAATTCCGCACAGGCGATCTGTGGCACTCGGCTTAGCGACTTGCCTGCAAGTCAAAGAGGTATTTGCCAAGGGGCGAAGGCGGTTGAAGCCACTAATCGGTGTCCTAAATTTGCGGCGTCATCTCAGCCAAGACTTGTCAAGCTTGTGAATGATCCAACTTCTTTGTGCCAATTTGAACGCTTTAGAACCCTGATGGAAGCCGTGGCAGTTCTTCAACCGCGGTTAGGAGTTAGTGAGCCGAAACCCAATACCGCAGAAGCTGGCGGTCGACTTTTGTATTTGGGAGATTCCGCGAACCCAGCGCGACGCATCTTTACAACCACAGGTACGGGTTATCGTCTGCGCTCACCCAGCCAGGTCGTGTTTTACCTGGGTCAACTGATTGATGAAGCATATTCGGGCGTTGATCAGGGCAGATTGAGCATAAGCACCAGAGACGGCGGGATTGCGCCGATTTTTCATGTTGAAACTGGTCCTGGAGATGCCTCTGTAAGTACTGTTGTCGACGGTGAACGCTACAGGCTGGAACCACAGGAGCTTGGCTCAAGAGAACACGATTTCAGCCACCGCTCGTTGACGCTGGTTAAGGACTTGATCGCGCTCAACACGCTGCAAACGCAAATTCCACAGAACACGGCTATCTTTGTCGGAGCGGCACAGTAAACCACATACGTGCGTCCCGGCAATGGCCTCTACGCTCCGAATGCCGACCTACTTGAACATCAACTAGATTAGGCGTCCCAGCCCTGATTTAAGGACAACTCAAGTCAACAACTCACAGTAAACCACGCCTGCTCTTCCTTGGTGAACCAGTTGGTACATTGAAAATTATAGTAAACCCAGCTTCCGACCTGACCGTTTGGAACTTTCGCGCATGTGAACGCGTTATTGTTACTAAAGTATCTTTTCACCTGATCGTCGCTGGGCGCCTTATTGGATTCACAAGAGGCTGAAAACGTATGGGTATGGCTGCCCTTCACCGTTGCCTTATCGCTGGTACATATACTCCCCGAGGGGCAGTCTTTGACGGTGGTTCCTGAAGAGGCTGGCGCTTCCCCAACGCGCTGTCTGGCCTCTTCATTTGGCGGCTGCGGCTTTTCAGCTATAGCAGGTGACGCGATCAAACAAACTGAAATCAAAATTCCGAAGCTCTTTAATTTTCTGGACATCTTCTCCACCTATTTCCCGAGTAGAATGAGCCAATCAGCCGCCGCGCACCGTTTTCCCAATGACTGTCTGTGGCGTCAATCGCCTGAAGGTATTCGGACTGCATTACGCTTACCGCGTTACCGCGCCGCGAGACATGTGGAAAAATATAAGCAGCTCGGTGCAAATCTCCTGCCACTTTCACATGGCCAAAAATAAGTTAACTTTTGGCAGGGCAAGAAAGATCAACGGTCGGATGTTCTTCGTGCTTGTCATTCCAATTCGTGCACGTGCAACTCCAATAAGAGCCCGTAGCAGCGCCATCGTCGATAAAGTCGGCCACTGTGCATGTCGTGCCGTTTGTTTTGTGGCAAATCATTTTCGAGTTCTGGTTGGTGATGTTCTCAACCCCATCGCAATACCCTTGAAATGACTTGGTTCCGGACGGTCCGATTTCCTCGGTATATTTGCAACTTGTCGTACTGCAGTGCAGTTGGTTTGTTGCTTTTGCAACAACGGCACTCGCCGAAATAGAGAAGGCGCAGCCCAGTACTATCGTATTGACTAGATTTCCCATAGTCATTCTCCAGATTTGTGTTGCATCCTGCATGGTAACATATCAGTGACGAGGAACATTTTAGAGACAATTGAACGCGAAACTTTCTCAATACTATTCGTTTGCGCTTTAATTGCTTTCGGCGCTGTGAGTGTCAGCGTACCCTACACTGCAACTTGTTTCACCTTCGCCGAAAATGTTCAGGCCAAGCACGGGAATGAAGAATACCTACATATTGTGGATGCCTTGCCTTGCTTGACATGTTGAAGCTTACTTCACATGCTTTAGCCTAAATTTCGTAGAAAGGGCTTGAGCCAATGAGAAATTGCGCCGCCTTTTTGGCGGCCATTGCAGCTGTTCATGTACCAATTGTTGCCGAAGCGGAGACTTCGAAGGCTACTCGTTCCACGCATCATGATGTCTATGTCAATGTCGAATGCGGACCCAGAAAATGCCAAACCGGGTTCAACTTGCAGCCTGGATACACAAATGTTCATGTGACCTGTTATGGGCAGGATCCAATTAGTGTGGGTGCGCTCATGAGTTGCGGCTCACCAAATGTGTTAGTTTCATGTGTTCCTCCAGAAATTGAACTCAAAACACCAATCAAAGAATGTGATTGTCAATTTCCCGGCCCCGGCAAAGCAAAGGCGCATGTAAGTATGTCAGGGTGCCAACAAGCCTCCAACTGAAAAATGTTCAGAGTTCAACGTAAGGCGATTTCGGCTACGACCTCTTTCAGATCACGAGCCTCACGCCGCAAATCCTTGACCTCGCTCGACGTCGCGGCACGCGCCGTATCACCCGCCAGGCGCTTCTTCCCAACTTCGAGGAACTCCTTGAACCAACTGTAGTAGAGGCTCTGTGCAATGCTCTCTTCGCCCTTCAGGCCGTCCAGCACGATCCTTATCTTCTCTTCCGCTGAATATTGCTTGCGGGTGGCTCGCCGGATGTCTTTGACGACCTTCAACGCCTTGATATCGACGTCTTTTGGGGCGGAGAAGCACTCGTGCGGCGATTTAGTGAGACCTTTCCGGACAAAAATTGAACTGCAGATGAGACACAACAACCGTTAAAACAGGCCTAGGAAGACCGCGAGGCCGCGCTACAGGCATTACGTTGCAAACGCCACTCCAACTGGTCAACTCTGTCAAATGGCGCATCTGAGCTATGGGCTACCTGTGAGTTTAGTAATCGCTATTTAAACCTTGAAGCATTAAGTAGTCGGCAAATTACTTTTTGCCCCGAACCAAAGTAACCAAGGAATCAACATACCTTGCTTCTACTTCTCGAACTCCTCTCGCTTTCTCGAGTTCCACTGTGGTTTGACCCTTTTCGATAATTACATTTCTCTCCGTGGTCGCGAGCTCATGAATTACTTTGGGTAACTCCTCCTTGCATTCCGAAACAGCAAGATGAGAGGAGATTAGCTTCATCTCTACATTTGTAATTTCATTTTGCGTCATGCGAACCTCGTCAAGTGCAGCACGGAAGAGCTTCAGAAAAAAGAACCCGATAACTTCGACGATCAATACAAGAGACAGACGTGGAGCGAACACTCTAAGAAAATCCACCCAATATCTGTCAGAAGCGCCAACAGCGAAATCACCTGTGTCCGAGTTAATCAACGTCCACCATAGGATGCCCAGCGCTGATAAACAGAAGAGAATTCCGACAACTAGCGCCAAGTTTGCCCTAGTGCCCAAAACTACAATCTGATCAGAGAGACGAGATAAAGAAGCCGCTTCAAGCTGTTGAATTCTAGTTGCAGCTAGCTTGGTTTTTATGTCACGTCGCAACTCGTCAGAAAGATCCTTCATAACCATATCTGAGAGTTCTTGCTTTTTCTCATTAAGGTTTTCGATACCTATTTGCGCCGATGCCTGACGACTTATGCGCTTTTCAACATCGCGCGCTATCTTGTCGTATTCTTGCCGCAACAAGCGCAATTCGCTGCTGGTTCCTCGGCGGTTCGATCCGAGGCCTACCCTATGACTTGCCCAGCAATGTGAAATGATTTCTCGCTCCGCAAAGTCGAACGCATAAGTTCAGGAATTTGCCGGAGAGTGTTCGGAGAAAAAAACAACTAAGAGGGCAGCCAATGTAATGTATATTGAGAAGCCCAAACCGGCCCAAATAGCTGCCACGCTAACATCAAATGCTTCGGCAAGTGTTTGGACAATGCTCTGAGCCAAGCTGGAAGAGTACGTGAAGATTTGGATTGTCTGCTGTGATAGCCAGATGGATCCAAACACTAAAAACCAAACGCTAACAACTAAAACGCCGACTGAAACAAGCTTGCCCCTTTTTCTGGATTTAGCGGCTTCATGCTTTTCGAACTCTTCCTCTCCGCCTTTCGTGTCAGTCAAGCGCCTGCCCTCACAGAATTTATTTTGAAACTCGATTGCAGATTTCTCTACCCTCTATCCCCTTGAAGGTCACTGAGAATTTTGAATTCTTTCGAACACGAAAGGTCTACTTCGGGCTGCGATCCGCCAATTGCATTCACAACGACGCGTCCGTGCGGCTAACCGCAAAACTGGGCTCAGGGCACAAGCCCAAAACGTCACAACATATTCAAGCTTCTAGGAAAAAGACAGAGTTTTGCAAAGACTGCTTTCTCTATACCGAGCTGACGTTATCCAAATCGTAGCATGGGCTTTTAAATTGAAACCCCAGATTCTCCAGAAGAAATTGAGGTCGTTGTAAAGCCCCAAACGTAGCACCGTTGTAGCACCGGGCGCTCAAGCCCTAAACGCAGAAAGCGCCCTTGGGGCGTTAAGTGTTTGATATTCGACCGAGAAGATTGGTTGCGGGAGGGTGCAACCACTGTTGCCGAACGCGACTGAAATGTCAGGTTTAAGCGCCCAAGCGGACAAAATACTAATAACTGACAGACTTCCGCTACGCGGACTTAGTGTGAATTCGCCGCGATTGCGTCAAGGTCGACTTTGGCGGTTCAGTCGGGCCCAATTCAGTCGTTTTCGCCTGTGACATAAACGTATGCTAGCTCTCCTGTCTGAACTTCTCGCTGCATTCAAGAATGTATGCCTTTCGTAACCTCAAGTTTTTGTCGACCGGCAAGTCACAAAATCCCCAAAACTCATCAAGGTCCTGGAATTTAAAAGGATTGGTCAAATACGCGTTTAGAATCGGCGTAACAAATTGCTTCATCTGAAATGCTAAGCCTTCATTGTTATCCTCTTTCATGGGCCGGCCATGCGATATCAAGTTCCGTCTGTGCATTAGGTGTAAACCGATTTGGTACTGTTCATCGCGGTTCTCAAAAAACCACGCTGCCCTTTTGACCAAGACTTCGCTTTTTTCTCTTGAATGCCCGCCTATTGCCTCAAGCAATCTCCATCCATCTAGAAATGAAGATTCCAAATCGCACTGGGCAAAAGCCGCGTAGTGGCGCGCCAGCGCCAATTCGGCCTTTTCACGCCATGGCAGCTTTCTGAGCCGAAGCCGCACACTTTCCACCTGTTGTTTGATCCTCTCAATGTCTTCAGGTTTACGTGTCTTCTCCGTCAAATGGTCAGCCCAAAGGTTGTACCAATAAATGTCATCACTGATTGCGCCTGAGGCATCGTGAACCGTCATATGAGGCGCAAGTAAGATTGTGTTTATCAGTTTGTCAGGTTCGCTCGTGAAAATAAACTTGCCCCTGGATGAGACTAGAGAGTAGAGGCCAATTTCCTTGGAAATCGCTTTCTCAGCCTTTTCGAATGCATCATGAACACTTACAGCGTCGACTGAACAAGAGGCTAGGGGTAGGTCATGAAAGTCATTCATCACCTTTGATGTGTGGTTCTCACGCTTGCGAAGTTGTTCCACCCTGTCCTTGATCGCTCGTCGGGCAAACGGTGTCGCTTGGTTGATGTCAAAAGATACTGAAACGTCGCCCCATTTTCGCCTGCCGCTAACTAGGCCCCTACTTCCCCACACCGGAAAGAGAACCTTATAGCCTTTCCGGTCCATTTGTTCCATCGTGCTGGCGATACGATTGCAGTGTTTGACGAAGCTATCCTCTGTCAAATCCTGCTCTTGCCGAATTGCTTTGCTTATGACCTTACGCATGAATGCATCGGACTTACCCTTCGCTATGATTGCTGTCCTCAGATAGCTCTCATAGTCATCGAGAACACCGAAACCCGACATGTTCATAGAACCGTCGGCATTAAGTGTCCGAATCTTTGACAGCCTCGTCAGTAGCAATTGCAGGTTAAAGCCGTTTCTCTTACGTATTGCCATTTCAGAAATGTTATCTTGTGTAATGAAGGACACTCTCATCGTTGCAGGGCGTCGTCAGGATTGCAAACAATTGAGGTTATTCAGCAATTGTGGACACTTAGATCAGTCACCGTAACGCGATAGGTCGGGTTCACCGGACGCTCATCTTTATCGTAATCTCCGTGTTAAAACGGTCGTTTCTTTTTTGCATGCAGCACATTCTCCAAAACAGATGAAAAACCTTGCGTCTAAAACCAAGAAAAATTTTGCAGGTTTTTGACCCGACCTGAGAACCGGACATTGGCGCAGATTGCTGCACCGGCGAAATGGGCTCACTGCTGCCATTCGCTTCGGCTGGCGCCGATTGGACGTAAGAGCCCGGAGCCGCCATTGCTATGAGAACTGAGTGCTGCGGGTGCATTGGTCTGCTCTCCGCGCATTGTCGACCTTGGTCGCCTAGATGCCGTTATTGTTTGAGTGAAATGATCGGATGTCGGCTTCGAGCCCAGTACTACCGCCTTGGTGATTTTGCGAGCACTGTAGATACGGTGCGCGTCTTTCTACTTCTCGTGATCGCGATTGCGCCCAGCACTAAGGCACATGCCAAAGCTTGAGGTAAAGAAACGGCTTCGCCAAAGGCAAGATACCCCACGGCAAACATCGTGGGTAACTCGATGCTTCCGACGACCGCAGTTTGGGAAGCCCCAATAACAGGTGAGCATATCGTGTAGATAAGCTGGGGCACGAAAGCGGTGACCAGTCCAATACCAACAATCAAAAGCCAATCGGATTGTTCCCTTGGGAGAAGCTCACCAACCTCAGCGCCAAGAATGAGCGGCGCGAGGCCCAGTACAGACCCCAGAGAAACTGACGCGATACGTGCCAACGGCGCAATCCGTGACAACCTGTGTACCAGGACGCAAATTCCGAAGCCAAACCCAAATGGGGCGGCAAGGGATAGCAGCAGCGTTGGTAGGTGCTCCGCAGCCACTAACGCAGGCGAGCCAGCAATGAAAGCTGCCACCACAATCAGACTAGCGGCCAACATGGCGCGTCGCGTGGGTACATCTCCAAACACAGCCCAAGCAATAACTAAGGTGAACACCGGATAGGTCATGTAAAGCACACCCACTGTCGATGCGGGCAACTTCTCCAGCGCCGTTACATATCCGATCCAACCAAGCCCCATTACGGCTCCGGCTGAAAGACCCCAAGTGATCTCGCGCCATTCTTTTCGGTGCAAGATGAGAACAGGAAGCAGAAGAAGAGCCGCAACAATGTAGCGGTAGAATGCGACCGCATAGGCTGCAACGCCTTGTTCGGTCAGGCTGCGGCTGAAGTAGGGAACCAGCCCGAAACAGATTGAAGCAAAAAGAACACCGATAACCGCAAACGCGTAAGGGATGGGCGTTCGATTTCGCGCAGATGTCGTGGCCATAATCTGGAGCTATCACGCATTTGCATCTTCGTCTTTAGAGATTCTAAGAACGACTGCTTCGTCCGCGTTGCTGACCTTGATGCCGATTGAACCGACTCAATGACCTACTGAAACCGTCAGATGACCGGTCTGAGCCCAAAGTGGCATGTGCTGTGCAAGACGCCAATGTCTGGTATCGGTTTGGATATATGGAATTTGAATTAACGAGGCAGTTGATTAATGAGGAATGTAAAATCTGGTTGGTTGTGTTTCGCCGTGCTTTCACTCTTACAGTTTGGTGAGGCCAGCGCTTTGAGTTGCGAACATCCCAGTGAACCCATTGCCGAGGGATCACTAACTGAAGATGAGGTGTTGCGTTACCGTTCATTGTGGTTTGCCAAACGCCTCGAAAGCCGCGTTGACTGGGGAGTAGCCGTACTGGGTCGTTTCTCTAAGAAATCCAATCTCCCGTTCCTCCACGAGGAACAGTTAGAGGCCATTCGTGCGCAGTATTGGCCACCTTCTGAAAGTGTCCAGATGCCTTATCAGATTGAGTACACATATTTGAGTGCCTATCGCTTTGAAGGCTTTCAGCTCATGGACGGCAGGCTCATCCCATTCAGGGTAGAGAGCATTGATGCCCGCGTATCTATTTCTGCTGAATACGAGGGTATAGTAGACATGCTGCCACCTACGGATAGTGACGTCATTGGGGTTCTGCTGTCACGGGACGACGGGAATACTCTTGAAGTAACAACGTCGATTTGCCCGAGTTACAAACAAATCGAACCAGCTCAGTTGGCTGACTTGCTCGAGTGTTTTGCTGATGGTGAATGCCTTTAGGCCTGCTCTATGGTGCATACACTAGGAGAGAACAGTCCTCGAAAAATCGGCTTATTTGGGCAACTTCAAAGGAAAGCAGACGTAAGGCCGAGTTGCTCTGAGGTCAGCTTAGTCCGCATAGCCGACATCGAGCTTGATTGAATGAGTTTCCACTTTCAAACCGGTATCCGCCATTGCAACGATCACCGAATTAGGCGATGCCTCAACTAAAAGGTATTGAAAGAAGGCAAGTATTGTGGGGCAGCTTTCAGAATGCAGAGGATTGTATAATGTGTGCAGTTGGTTTCTGTTGAACCCATTTGCGATATGGCTCTCAATTTTGATTGCCTTGGCTAGTCCTAGTGTTGCAGACGAAATTTCCGTAAACACAGGCGATCCGTGTGAAGATGTATGGAGTGAAATCGTCGAACAAGTGAGAGCAGTTGTGCCAGAACGGCTAGGACGGAACCAATTTATCGTCTTTGTCGGAGAGGACGGGAGTGCATTCAATTGCCTCGAAATGAATGTTCCAGACGAGACAATGAACGCGGTCACGTTTCTAGAATCTCAGATAACGCGCCTAACGAAAGACAGCAATCAGATCTCGCAGTTCCGATCAAGGTACTGCAGTTCCGGGCGAGGATTTATTGGGAAATTTGATGTAATCAGTTTGCATCTACCTTATGAGGCAGAGGAGCTCGCCTCCGGTGCCTGCGTTGCGCGACTCCAATCAACGCTCGCATTGTTTGATAACTTGTAGTTATCGGCATGAAATTTTTGCGCTTCTGATTGTTGCGTACTGGATCGCTCCTATCGAATTCCTGACATGAAATCCGGGCTTACCAAGATTGATCCGTGCTTGCTATGGACGGTGCAATCCCGGTCGCTTCGTTCGCGTCTACTTTCAACCCGACTTACGTGCATCGTTAGACGAGACCTGTGTAACACACGCTTAGCACAAAGGGGTTGTAAGCGCTCAACATAGCCCCTACCCCAAGTGTACCCGGCCCAGCGTATACCCCGGGTAGAGAAACCTATTGAACCCCGAGGCGCGCAGGTGACTGATTACGTCGAGCTATGGAAACGATCCCACTGGTTGTGCAACTCCGCAAAGACTTACGCGACCCATTTTTTCAAGGATGAATGGCAAGCCGCCGTGGATTACCGGGGTGACCAACCGTGGATGAAAATACTCGAAGAATCTGCGAACGAGGCGAGAGCATCTGGCAAAGACACGATTGACACAATTCAACACACGCTTGGGGCGCTTTACGAACGGAACAAGCCGCAAGCAGACCTTTTGGAGCGTGCTCAAAAACAAGTAACTAACTATCTGCTGGACGGCACTTATCGGGGCTATGGATTTGATCGACCACGAACGTTGGACACAGAGCCAGTTCTTCTCCCTGCTGAATGTTGGAAAGGTGCCGTTTCTTGGGCCGGAAATGAAGTGCAGTTTCAATCGTTGAAATTCTGCGAAGTGCGCATTCGCATGATGCCCGCCGACCGCGATCCGGTTCTTAAGAAACCGTTTGATACACCCGTCGCGAAAGTCGGGCGCCCCACAGTAGCCCCTGCCATCGAAGCGGCCTTCTACGCGTTGAACAAGATTGGGCAAATCGACCCTAAAGCTTCTCTGCAATCCCACTATCCCAAGGTAAGGAAATGGCTTGAACTGAACTACCCTGACCTTCCGGTACCAGCGGATAAGCTCAGTTCAGAAACCATACGCAGAATTATATCTCCACTTTTCAAAGGGTTAAAAGACGTCAAAAAACAATAAATCCTAGAGGGTTTTATTGGTATTTTTTGTGGTTGGCAGGTAATCCAAGTCTAGAGCATCAGCAACTCAAACCGGAGTAAACAGATGCTCAAGAATGAACCTGCAAACGACAACAACCGCCCAGCGACGGACTATCTGGACGGTTTTATTGACGAAAGCACTGCCGCCGACTTCCTGTGCCAGAGTGTGCGCACCATCCAAAAATGGCGCGTGACTGGGTTTGGCCCGAAGTTCTACAAGTCGGGCCGCTCCGTCCGTTATCGCCGCCGTGACCTTCTGGAATGGGCCGAAGCGCGCCGCCACGGCAACACCAGCAGCTACGCCGCAGCCTGAGTTTTGCCCGTGCGGGGTTGGCAGCGCCGTGCGGGATTTTGGGGCCGGACTGGCTCTGTAGGGGCGCGGGCGAAACGGTCCCGCGCCCTTTTCCTCAAACATCAACAGAAAGACACTGAACCATGGCAAACCAGCCTGCACAGAAATTCAAGATCGGCCTGATCACCGCAACCATCTGGGACAATGACGGCTTCTATTCGGTCGATATGTCCCGGGCTTACAAGACCGATACCGGTGAATGGCGCAATTCGAACAGCTTCCATCATTCAGACTTGCTCAATATTGCCAAATGCGCGGAGCGCGCCGAAATCTGGATTGGCCGTCAAACCAATGCCAGGTGATGGCAGCGCCGGAGCGGCCCCGCTCCGGCCCCAAAACAAATGCTGCCCCGCCGGAGGCACTCAGGGGGCGTAAGCCCCCGCATTCTTTTCCCCAACATCGCCACACAATCCAGCGGCAGGGCGTGCCGCGATAGAGGGGGGTCTTGTAACACCCCCCTCCACGAATACGAAAGCGAAGGTCAGCGCAAATGGAAGCAACGATCCTGCATTCAGGCTTCGATGGGCTGAAATTCACCATTCAGGCAGATGTCCCAGAAGACTTTCGCGAAGAACTGGCCTCCGCCAAGCAACATGCCAAAGAAACCTACGGCGATTGCGTCCTCGAATTTGGCTCCGTGTCGCTCAATGTGACTAACAAAGGTTCACGCGGTTTTACCGCTCATACAGGCGACCACGGGGCCGTATGGCTGTTTCAAGACCCGCAGGACCGGATTCCCAACAATCCCGGCATCACCGTCGACTTTCGCGCCTTTGGCCTTGCTACAGGCGGTCTGGAAAGCGCTGAGCAGCACTTTCGCGATTGTATGGAAGCCTTCGGGATTAAGTACGTAGAAACGCAATTGCGGGTAGCGCGGGCTGACTTCGCGGTGGACTTGCTGGCCCCTTGGTTTGAACCCGACCGCGAAGCCTTGGTTGTTCCACCCGGGACTAAGGTCACGGAATATACCGGCGTTGATGAGACCGCGACAGTATCCAGTGGAGCGCGTGTGGTTGGCTTGCGAGCCGGTGCCGTCGCCAACAGGCAATTGGCTATTTACGACAAGCGGGGCGAAGTGATCCAACAGAACAAGATGGGGTGGCTAACGATTTGGAACGCTGCGCTTGAAGCAATTGGCAAACCACCCCTTGATCTGACCGACCGGGCCTCAAGTCAGGTTTGGCGCCTTGAGATGCGGCTTGGCTCCAAGCAACTTCGAAACAAATTCGAGATGCGCAACTGGCAGGATGTACGCGACATCATTGGGGACGCCTTTACAGACGCGCTTGGGCGTATTCGCTACTGCATGCCCACCACGGACTCAAACCGCGCGCGCTGGCCCACACATGAGCTCTGGCAGCAGTTTGAAGCCGTGATTGGCAATGACTTGATGCAAAACTGCGCGGGGGTTCTGCCCTGCGACGTGATGGAAGCCAACCGCGCTGCTAAGATGCGGGAACTGGATGCGCAGCTAGCAGGGCTGTTTGTCACGCGCGCTGCGATTTCTGATGTAGCTGCGGACAATTTTAGTGGTTTTTTGGAAAGTCACTCTGATGTGTTGCTTCGGCTCGTTGAAGAGCATACCGCACCACTCGAAGAACGGCTTGCCAAGGCGCGCGGGAAGTATCGGTTGTCTTGAGCGGCCACAAAGGAGACTTTCGCTGCAAGTGCGATACTGGTAGCCACTAACGGTAGAAACATGCATCGATCCACCACCTATAGTTTCTCTTTTGTGGCAGATGGATTTACGATTGAGGGATGTAGTTTCCGATTTTTAGGACACTATTCCCACCTCTTTGTAGCAATGAGGGCATTGTCGGAAATCCTTTGGATTTCTTCAGCACAGCCCGCAAAACCCGGAAACAGCGAACTAGGGTGAACGTCTGATCGAAACAACAGTTGATACAGCGAAAGCACTTTAGAGTAATCGAGCGTATGACATGATAATGCGTCTCTCGGAAATGGGTCCTCATCTCGCATCACGGTTTCTTGGACAAACTTGCAGTTTGAATACACTGCGCACTTGAGATCATAGTGTTCTGGCTCAAAACGGCCATCGGCAGGTCTTGGATGGGGCAACATTGGCCGGTGGCGTGTAAAGCAACCTTTCTGCGCTACAATATTGGCGTTGCTCTGAGTGGGTGGGCTGATGAGAGTAATTTCGAAAGGTTCGTGTTCAGCATCGCAGTGCATATCTGCATGACCTCGTGCAGCCTTTGAGATCGTTCCGCATACCGTGTGGTTTAATACCCAAACTGCCAATCTCTTCCTTCCCTCCGTCTGGTAGATACTATCTTCTCCTGGAGGCGAAGGGTTGTTTCTTACAAAGCTCTTCATATGCGAGATTGCACTGGAAACTGCAAAGTTCATAGCAATCAATGGGGACCGTGACCAATCTAGTAGAGGAGTTTTGAAGCCGTAATGCTGCGCGATGGCCAAAAGCTCCAACAATTCCTCATCAAGCCAATCCGTTATTTGGTCCAACGACGGAAATCGGCTATCTGGAAAGTGCCTGGCACCAAGAAGAGCTTGATGCAGTTCGGATGGCAACCGCGGAAGAGGCAGCCCTTGGTCATTCGCTAACAAATAGAACTGGCCTAGACGGAGAAACAGAAGCGCGGATCTTGGCATGCCTGACCCCGTAAGCAACCACTGTTCCGCATCAGGCCTGTCTAAGCTTGGAGTGAGGTCATATTCGCTCTTACCAAGACCACGATAGATGAGTTGATCGTGCTTTTGTTTTTCGGGGAACGCAGTTTGCTGCAGTGAATCAAAGAAACTCTTGGCAGATGTGTGGTGCGTTGTTTCAAAATACGAAGCAGCCGCGGCTTGAAGGTCTCGTCCGTCGATCAAATCTCGTTCCTTTTATAATAGCCTGAATGGCAAAGGTTTTCCTCGGAATCTTCGATCATCACGTTTTTGCGGATATGATGAAGATGCAACGCCAACTAAACACGCCAATATGTTTGCTTGGCCAGATTGTCGTGGGTAAATTTCGAATACTCGGTTCAAGGCCATGCTCTAGCCTTGTGGTGATTTGAGTATCGTGGTTTTTGAACCTCTATGAAGAACGCTCCAAAGCACTTAGTGGTGAGCCGCAATCAATTTGCTGCAACTTGCGATCTCGAAAAACAATGGAGATGATATGCCGCATTTCTGGTCGGGCGTCTTACAGACGGCAATAGGTTCAGGACTAGGGTTTGGTTTAGGTATTCTAGCATTCCACTATCAACAAAAACGCCAGTCGAAACTGCAGATGAGGCGCGAATACGAAGCCGCTTTGCAAGCACTCAATCGCCTTTATGCATGCGCTGGATCAAATGTCGAAAGCCTAGGCATGGCAAAGCTCCAATATGCTACTGATTGGAAGCCTGAGTCAGACAAGATGCGTGAAGCCCTTCGTCATTACTTTGATGATAACGGTGCGCCCATAACAGTGGAGGCAGTTCAAGAATTAGTGGATTTGGAAAGGTCACTCAGGTTCTTTTTCTTGACTCCGCAAAAAACGCCGGTTGTGCCGCCACCTCCTCCAGCTGAGTATTCTGTCTTAAGCAAAGATATTCCTGCTCTTTCATTGTTCGCGTACCGAGCAATAGGAATCATGAATACGGTTAACGAGCACATTTCTTCTCGAAACGTCCGCGTAGCTGAATGGGCTCATGACGGTGGGCTTAGCGGAAAATGCAGTCCCGAAATGGTGGTCTATTACTCTAAAATGCTCACCGACGAAGCAGATTCAATCTGCCTAAATATCGATTTTGCGCTAAACGCCTGGCGCCTTGTTTTGGTGCAGATAGAAATTTACATGAAACAAACGGCAAATAACGAACACTTCGTAGAGGCTCCTATTGCACCGAAGGCCATGGAAACCATGCCAAATGACGAGTTGATGCCATTGTGGCGGGAGCAAATTGTGCAATTTGACGACTAAATGAGTTTCACTTTCTGAAGCTAGTTGCCCCGGCGATATCTGATGCTCAACAATAACTTAGCCGAGACTTGAAGCCTTTTCTCTCCGATCCAGCAAAGGCAAGTGGTCGGAATCTAAATGGCAGGTAGAGTCACCTGCCATCTTCCACTTGGAGCTGAACGTCCGGAATGTACGGTTCGCGACGTGCTGCACAAGAGAAGCAATGGAGGATGATGTAGGTCCGCTAAGGGCTCATCGTGACCTTATACGTATGATTGGTGGTATTATGCTGTTGCGGTGCTGCCACAGAGTATTTCCGCCCCAATTGCTTCCACATTGCTTCCAGTTGTGTTGGAGGAATGCAAAAAGCCTCGCGGTTTGCGAGGTTAAGCGTTTGATATTTTGCTGTTATATTTGGTTGCGGGAGCAGGATTTGAACCTGCGACCTTCAGGTTATGAGCCTGACGAGCTACCGGGCTGCTCCATCCCGCGACACTTTGCGTT
>NZ_JBQFRE010000031.1:0-21770 GCF_056537245.1 Ruegeria sp. CG11 | reverse complement strand
TTGACGGTAAAGGTGGCGACGACGTCCTTGAAGGCGGCGTTGGGAATGACCACCTTTATGGCGGAAGTGGTTCTTATGTCTCGAATAATGGTAATGATACCTATATCTGGTCCCGCGGCGACGGCAATGATTGGTTAGCGGACAACGCAAGTTCTAAAACTGAAATTGACCGGCTTGTCCTGACCGACGTGACTTCCGACGATGTCTCCCTTGTTCGGGTCAACGGCAGTGAGCATCTGAAAGTCATTGTTCCAGGGACCAGCGGGGATGAAATTATTGAGGTTGCTCGCCGGTTCCAGGATATTTCCAAAGGCTACGGCGTCGAGGTCATCGAGTTTGCTGACGGAGTAATCTGGGCGCTGGACGACATTCTGGCGAACACGAAAGTTGAAGGGACTTCGGCAAACAATACGCTGACTGGCACTGGTTTTGCCGACAATCTCTTTGGCTTGTCCGGGGGCGACACTCTTGATGCCGGGGCCGGGGATGACACGTTGGTTGGCGGTAATGGGAACGACATCCTCAAAGGGGGGAACGGTCACGATCTTTATCTCTGGTCTTCAGGTGACGGGAACGACACCATAAACGACACATCCACCTCGACAACCGAGGTTGATACACTGAGAATGGTCGACCTGACCTCAGATGAAGTTGAACTGTCACAGGTTTCATTTGATCTCAAAATCGACATAGCTATGACCGGAGAGACCATTTTGGTCCAAAACCGGTTCCGATCATCTTCGCAAGGCAATGGTATTGAATTCATCGAGTTCAGTGACGGTGTGACTGTCGAGGTTCTCGAAAGCGAAGTAGCAGAAACAATTGTGACTGGCACAATCGGTGCCAACATCTTGAATGGCTGGGGGTTCAAGGACACCATCTATGGCTTCGAAGGTGCCGACACCATCGAAGGGAAAGCCGGAGATGACGTTCTGATCGGTGGTGAAGGCGACGACACTCTGCGCGGAGGATCCACAACCTACCAGGGAACCAATGGTAGCGACACCTACATCTGGTCCAGAGGCGATGGGAATGACTGGCTGGCTGACAATGCCAGTTCACTGACCGAGATCGATCGGCTGATCCTCACGGATGTGACCTTGGACGATGTGCGATTGGTGCGCGACAATGGCAGCGAGCACCTTAAAGTGATTGTTTCCGGTGCTAACGGTGAAGAGACCATTGAAGTGGCTCGTCGATTCGAAAATACAGCAAAGGGCTACGGTATTGAGGTCATCGAATTTGGCGATGGCGAAATCTGGGCGCTGGATGACATTCTGGCCAATACCACCGTCACCGGCGGCGATGGCAATAATACATTCAGCGGGACGTCCTATGCCGACAATCTGTATGGCGGCGGTGGTAATGACACACTGAACGCGTACAACGGAGATGATGTGATCGTTGGCGGTACGGGCGACGATACGCTTCGGGGTGGGATCAACCTTAGCGAAGCGCGTAACGGCAACGACACCTATATCTGGTCACGCGGAGACGGGAATGATTTCCTGGCGGACAAGTCCACATCCCTGGCCGAAACAGATAGGCTTGTGTTGACCGACGTCACGCCAGACGACGTCCAACTGATCCGAAACAATGGCAGTATTGATCTCTACGTCGTTATCTCCTCTCCGGGCGGGAGCGAAAGTATCAGGGTGGTGAACCGGTTCGAGAATGCCTCGAAGGGCTACGGTATTGAAACCATCGAGTTTGCCGACGGCACGATTTGGACGTTGGATGACATTCAGGACAAAACAAAAGTCATTGGTGGTGACGGAAACAACACCCTCAATGGGACCAGCTATCGCGACATTATCGATGGTGGCGCCGGAAACGACATAATTGAAGGGAAGGGCGGAGATGACGTTCTCATCGGGAGTACGGGCAATGACACTCTGCGCGGCGGAACCACAACCTCTCAGGGAACGAATGGCAATGACACTTACATCTGGTCCAGGGGTGACGGGAATGACACGCTGGTGGACAATGCCAGTTCGCTGACCGAGACAGACCGGCTGGTCCTCACGGATGCGACCTCGGATGAGGTTCAACTGGTTCGGGACAATGGGTCCAACAATCTAAAAGTCGTCATCTCAGGGCCGGATGGAGACGAAACCATAACGGTCGCCAAGCGTTTCGAGGCCTGGAACAAAGGCTACGGCATTGAGGTCATCGAGTTTTCTGACGGAACAGTCTGGACGCTGGGTGACATTCTGGACAATACGAAAGTAACCGGCGGTGACGGAAACAACACTCTCAACGGGACGAGCTCACGCGACAATCTCTACGGTGGCGCTGGCAACGATACGCTGAATGGCAGCTGGAACGATGATGTACTAGTTGGTGGAACCGGGAATGACACGCTGCGCGGTGGCAACGGCAACATTTACGAGGTCAATGGGAACGACACATTCATCTGGTCCAAAGGTGATGGGAATGACACGCTGGTGGACAATGCAAGCACACTGGCCGAGACAGACCGGCTGGTCCTCACGGATGTGACCTCGGATGAGGTTCAACTGGTTCGGGACAATGGGTCCAACAATCTAAAAGTCGTCATCTCACGGCCGGATGGAGACGAAACCATAACGGTCGCCAAGCGTTTTGAAGCCTGGAACAAAGGCTACGGCATTGAGGTCATCGAGTTTTCTGACGGAACAGCCTGGACGCTGGGTGACATCCTGGACAATACGAAAGTAACCGGCGGTGACGGAAACAACACTCTCAACGGGACGAGCTCACGCGACAATTTGTATGGTGGTGCCGGCAATGACACGCTGAATGGCAGCTGGAACGCTGATGTACTTGTCGGTGGAACCGGAAACGACACGCTGCGCGGAGGCGACGGCAACATTTACGAGGTCAATGGGAGTGACACATTCATCTGGTCCAAAGGTGATGGGAATGACACGCTGGTGGACAATGCAAGCACACTGGCCGAGACAGACCGGCTGATCCTCACGGATGTGACCTCGGATGAGGTTCAACTGGTTCGGGACAATGGGTCCAACAATCTAAAAGTCGTCATCTCAGGGCCGGATGGAGACGAAACCATAACGGTCGCCAAGCGTTTCGAGGCCTGGAACAAAGGCTACGGCATTGAGGTCATCGAATTCAGCAACGGCGAAATCTGGTCACTGGACGACATTCTGGCCAACACGCAGGTCACCGGCGGCGCAGGGGCTGAGACTATTATCGGGACCAGTCTCCGGGATAATCTTTATGGCGGTGCTGGTGATGATGAGCTGAACGGCAGCTGGAACGGGGATGTGCTTGTGGGCGGAACCGGGGATGACAGGTTGCGTGGCGGAGATGGTCATATCTACGCAGTAAACGGCAGTGATACATTCATCTGGTCACGCGGCGATGGTAACGATTGGATTATTGACAATGCCAGCTCAAAGACTGAGCTGGACCGCCTTGTCCTGAGCGATGTGACGCCCGAGGAGGTTCGTCTTGTACGTGACAATGGCTCTAACCACCTGAAGGTGATTGTTTCCGGTCCAAATGGAGACGAAGAGATCACCATCGCCAATCGCTATGAGCATAGGGACAAAGGCTATGGCATTGAAGTAATCGAGTTTGCTGGCGGAATAATCTGGACGCTGGATGACATCCTGGACAATACGAAAGTAACAGGCACCTCTGGAAACAACGCTCTCAATGGGACCGACACACGCGACAATCTCTTCGGTCTGGACGGTGACGATACCCTAAATAGTAAGGCAGGTGACGATGTTCTTGTCGGTGGCGCCGGGAATGACACGCTAGTGGGCGGTGATGGATCTGACGAGTTCGTCTTCAACGACGGGTTCGGGGACGATACCATTAGCGATTTCCAAGACAATACTGACTTGATCAGCATTGGGATTTACGGAGTGTCCTACAATGATTTGGTGATCACTGATAGCGGTGCAGACGCGAAGATCGAGATCGCGGGTCACGGGACGATCACAGTGAAGGGTTTTGACCCGTTAAACCTAACGGAAGAGGACTTCTTGTTTATTTGATGATAGAAACTGCGCCCCGCGCAAGCGGGGCTCAGATCAGCTATCGAACCGGGTCAATTGGGCATTGTAAACTGTCGTGACACAACTTGAGCAAGTCAAATCCGCGTGGGTAGTTTGTATTGGGTCAGAAATGCTTGACGTTTGGGTCAGAAATGAATGACGCAATTTACAGTTTTGTTGAGGTTTTGACTGCCGATTGAGTCAAAGATCGCCGCCTGAACGAACAGCATCCTCAGATATCGACTGCCACGTTTGGAAATGCGCCCTAACACTGTGCGACCGCCGGTGCTGTATTGCCTTGGAACCAATCCCACCCAAGCCGCAAAGTCGCGTCCTCGATCAAAGGCCTCACCTTCCCCAATCGCCGCAACCATTGCTGTGGAAATCATTGGGCCAATGCCTGGCACCGTCATGACGTTGACGCAGTTCTCTTCAGTGCGACTGATCTCTTCGATCTCCAGCGACACCTTGTCGATGCGATTGTCCATCCACATCCGGTCACCGTAAAGACCGATCAGGATCGACCGCATGCGCGGCGATATCTCGTCCATGCGCTCCTCCAGGATCGCTTCGAAGGAATTCTTCAGCGCACGCAGGCCTTTGCGCACTGTGATGCCCTATTCGATAAGAAAGGTATCCACGGTCAAGAGATTGGACAGCGTTGGTCATCGACGCTGGACATACTTGATCGTTGAGATTGGGCATTTGGTGATGCAACCACCAAGCCTCTGACGTGTTCTGATTTTTTTGTCGAGTCAGCATCTTGGCGCGCGCGCTCTCCAATAAGCTGGCGTGCGCCAAGATGCTTTGGTCCGCAAGGACCAAATGGACGTTAGAGGACTTGCCTATGTGCGCTACCTAGCGCGCTGCGCGACTTCCCGGGACATAGGCTTCCAAAACTTCGATCGCTATTTCTACATTTGAAATATCGACTTCTTCTGGAAGCGTTGGGCCTACGAAATCTAGAGAACGCCTCTCTCCCGGAAGTAGTGATTTGCTAATGTTGGCGGTTTTGAGGCGATGCTGATTGCCGAAGCCAGCCTCAGCAAGAACTGTTGAATTCCCCGTTTCTGAATACTTTACACCATATCTGAAAGACTCTATCGGCTCTTCAGAATTATTGTAAACAGAACAACTTATAAGCATGAAACTTGGGCGCAGTGATGTTACTTGAGTCTTCAAGTGATGGCATTCGTCCACAATGATGTCCTGCCGTAGAAGCTGAGGTTTTCTGTAGGTGAGATCACAATCACTAGGTGCATCATGATTGCCATGAACTGGTGGAAGGCAACCTTGACCGGAAGGTAGGGCTTCATCAGCGTTAACGCGAGCAACATTTGTCAGCAGAAGAAAGACGAAGAGAACGGCGCGCAAAATTTGCTCCAAACCTGACTTGTAAGAAGTTTGAATATTGGTAGTGTGATAAAGCTATCAACTCAACGCTCAACTTTTAGAAGCCAAGACATACTGTATGTGCACGATGGTAGCTTCAGCGTAGGAAAAGAATGGAAATCGTTCTTGGAACATTGATTGAGTGGCTGAACAAGTCCGTCAAAAACAATATCCTAAGGTGGATCTTGGTGCTCGGTGTTTTTCTTACAGGTTGTATTCTTGCCTATGTGGAATGGCACGGGAGATAAATTTTTATGGCTGATTTTACCACCGGTATTCCGGGAAACGTTACTAGTATTCCAAGCTTTGGTACAGGCCCAGCTTTAAACAACGTGACGTTATCAATAAATTCTCCTAGCGGTTTTGCAAACTGGAATCCGCCGCAGACTGCTCTTGTATCTTACCATGATCCTATATCGGGAGGTACGGTAACTGAAGCTTTCGCTATTGGTGGCGCTCATGGGCCTACGGAAATTACTATAACAACCGGCAGCTTGTCCCCCGGCCCATATGCTGGGGAAACACAGATCGTTATTGCAGAAAACGGCCTTCTGTCTGGTTTACCCCCAGGTATTACCAAGGGGCCAATTGGAACCGCGCTAAAGACCTATGGCAACTTAAACGCAGCCGTAGATGGGTTGCGAGCACCAACTTCATATTATGTTAGCGTTGATGACGAAGAGTTGGTCCCTCTTAGTGTCAATATGAATTACGCGCCTGGCTATCTTGCAAGCTTGGGAATTGATCCAAGGAACCTTCCTGCCGGCTTGAAGGCTCAATACGATCCGGATGGAAACTTTATTGGCCTTGAGAAAGTTGATGAGTGCTTCATTGCCGAAACACCGATCCAGATGTGGCCGACCGATCCTTCAGTGAAGCCACGTGAAGGCGGCTCTTATGACGAAGATCTGGTGCTTTCGAAGGTCTGGGAGAAGCCTATCAGCGAAATCCGTATCGGCGATCTGGTTGTCGCCTATGACGATAGAGGTCGGCTGGCACCTAAACCCGTGACGCGGACTATGACCAACACAGCCAAGCATGTTCTCGATTTCTGGGGTACAGGTGTCACCCCCGGTCACGCTTACTTCTGCGCAGACGGTGAGTTCAAAGGCCAGCATGTGCCTTTGCTGGACATTCTTCGCACCGATGGCACGATCATGAAAAGCGACGGCACTCAGATCCGCGCCGCAACCGGTTGTGATGTCGGCTCGATCCACGACCGGCTGGTTCATGCCGTGGTGGGTGACAAACAACCCAACGGGCAAATTGCTATCCGGGAGCAGGGACAAGTCCGATTGGGGACGCGCGTCATTCTTGAGAACGGTGAGCAGCATTGCGTTCTGGATATTCTCAACGCAAACGGTGCTCAGATTACGGAAGACGGCTACATCCGTTCCGGAGCTGGAGGTGCCAAGGTGCCGTTGAGCTGGACCTTTTCTGAACAGCTTCCAATGCCCGAAGACTATATCCTGAGACGCTCCAAGGTAACGCTTCAAGAGATTTACGCTGCTGGCGAATGGGAACAGATCGGCCCGAGACTGCCTGCACCAGATGGCTCGAAGGCCTCTCCGCAACGTCGTAAAGCCACTTCGTCTAGCGCCCAAAAGCCTTTGACTGCAGCAGACGGGATGCGCCAGCCAACCCGCACATTCAACCGCAAACAGCGCAAGACAATGGAAGCCAAGCAGCGCAAGGCTGCCAAAGCCGGAAAACGACTGGTGAGTTGATCCATGAGCGACAGCGACGGGATCAAATCTGGCGAGATAGTTGACGCCTTTGAAGTGATCCATTTCCCCAAGGGAGATGGGTTTCAATGGGCAAAGCGGCCGACGCACTATCCAGAGAAACGGCCGCTCACACTCTACGGTATTGAGGTAGTCGATGAAAATGGTGATCCCGCCCCGTTCATTGCGCATCCGATACCGTTCAAGAACACCCTGAATTGATTCCGCGTCAGCCCAGAGGCTGTGTCGGCGGGCTATCCTGGGAACTTCCGAGCAGGGGACTGGCTGTCACGCTGTAGCTTGTTCACCTAACCGTATTCAGAGGTCCAGCATAGGGGATGCTTCGGCGCTTCGGCAATTGCCTCTGCGTCGTTGTAGTCGTTCTTCTGACCTTTGTTGAAAGGCTTCACATGGATTGCGGGGATGATCCGGGGCTCAAAGCCCATCTCGCGCAGCGTCCGGCTGACAAAGTGAGCGCTCAGGCACGCTTCCATGCCTACGATACATCGAGGCAACTTCGCGAATGTCGCGACCAGCGCCAGCCGCTTGATCTGTTTGCGGAGGACGCGCTGTCCCGACAGATCGAAACCTACAATGTGGAAGGTACCTACCCAATGCAGAGTTGCTGATATTGTGGAGCTGATATTGTTAGGTCACGTGAAGGTGACAGGGCGCGTTGGCCAAGAGTTTGCGCTGAAAAATTTGCTGGTTTCCAAAGCTGAGATTTCCAAGGCCTTGTCGAAGCGGCCTCGAAATGGCTTCACCAAAGAAGAGCTGGTTCAAAGATGGTCCATGGGGCGCCCAAATCTAAATCGATTGATCGAAACTGGCGTACTTCGTCAGAAAACTATGAAGCATAGCCAAAGTCGAGTGACGGGATTGCTTGTGCCCGTTGAGGACGTTGAGGCCTATGAGCGGGACAGATGCAAAGAGGGTGGCCAGGTGTTTTCTGCACCGGTCGAGACCGTTGAATGATGCTAGTGTCGTGCTTGCGACGCTCTGCTCGAGGCGGGAGGCGTTCCCGAACTTGTTCGGTCTAATAACCGAGAAATAGCCAACTGGGAGGTATTAGCTAGTGACTGACGGTCGAAAAAATCCGTTTGAGCGGCTCAAACCAATATGGGAGGCCGTGGACAAGCTGGGCGAAATTGATCCTGAGTTTGATACAAAGGCCTATCTCGATGAGATGTGGGAGGAAGACTTTACGGAGTCTGTCGGATTAGGGGAGGCCAGGGACAGCCTGGACATCAGTGACGCGGAACTCGCTGACGACCTTGAGGTGCAGTGCAAGATGATTGCAGCTGCTTATGCCACGGGAAGGGCGGAAGAGATCGACCAGGTTGTGAACTACATTGCGCTCATACGCCGTATGAAGAAGCAGGGACTATTTGATTTGGGTAGCTCGAATGAAGATGGTCCAAGTGGGTGATACGACGGCCTACTAGCTAGCAGCCGTGCAACACACATGTTTGATCAGACATTAGAAAGGGGACCTTATGCCGAACGTATACCTTACAGAACCGATGCAGGATTTTGTTCAAAATCAGATTAGGTCAGGGGCGTATGCCAACCTGAGCGAAGTTGTGCGGGCGGGGATTCGGCTCTTGATGGAAAAAGAAGGTGTGCAGCAGTTCTACAGCCTGAAGGCTGAACTTGAATGTGCTGTGGTGGACGCCGGACGCGGTCAATTCGTAGAGTTTGATCCACAGAAATACGAGCCTGACGCATTCAGTTCATGAGCTTTTTTGCTCTCGAAGCTCACGGAATCCGATCAAGACGCCACAGGACAATACCTCCCCGGGTGCGTTGTTCGCTCAACCACAAATCGATTCATATAATGCACCTATCGTGTTGTTTGCGGTTCGATTCAGTTCGTGCATCCGCCCGGACAAAGCGCGATATGCAGTGACGCGAGAAACACCAAAAGGCCGGCAACGCCTTCGATCAAACCCCGCCGACTTGGATCACAGGATGCCAAGTCAACTAGCCCCCGGCACAAATCGCGTAGCGCTTCCGCCGGAATGCCGCTCTTATTGCTCACCCCGGATCTCCTTCCAGCAGCTTCTGTCCGGGGGCTTTCGCAGTTCCGTCGCCGTTTATGTATTCATAAAGCGTCGTAGTATTGATCCCGAGCCGATTTGCCAGATCGGACGCATTGGTTTCTCGATCCGCCATGGCCTTCATCGCCATCCGCAACATGGTCACATCCATCTTACGGGGCCGCCCACCTTTTCGCCCTCGTGCTCGTGCTGCCGCCAGACCGGCACGGGTGCGTTCAGCGATAAGCTCCCGTTCAAACTCGGCGAGACTGGCGAAGATGTCAAAGATAAGCCGACCATTGGCGGTTGTCGTGTCAATCTCTGCTCCTGCGCCGGACAGAACACGAAGGCCAACACCGCGTTCGCGCAATTCATCAACAGTTGCCACGAGATGCTTGAGATCGCGCCCGAGGCGATCCAGTTTCCATATCACCAGAGAATTACCCGGTTGAAGCGCTTTCATGCAGGCGTCGAGTCCGGGCCGATGATCCTTCCGACCGGACGCCTTGTCCTCATAGATGCGCTCGACATCAACACCGGCTCCAACCAGCGCGTCGCGTTGCAGATCAAGGAGCTGGCTCCCGTCCGCCTTCGACACCCGTGCATATCCGATGAGCATGGCAACTCGCCCCGCCAGAATAGACAAGACGCACCATGCAACCTCACTATGATTTCCGCAACGGTTTTTCTGACGGTGTTCACGCAGCTGTGCGGCCACCGATAAGACCACAAGAAAAACGCTCGTTTTCCGCGTGCCGGATACCTCTAGCAAAGCTTCGCACAGCTATTGCAGTTACATAGAAACGGCTGTCGCGCTTCTAGATCTAGGGAGAGATGTGTCCTTAGGCTGTGAATCAACCAGGCGTTGACTATCTCAAGATCGAGGGTACTGTGCGCAGGAGCGGCGTTCCCATGCTTGGGAAGTATCGAAGCTGTAAACAAGAGGGACCGAATGAAGATTTGGGAGTTTGCGACGGCGTCCGTTGCTCGTACGATTATCGCAATTTTGGTGCTTCTTGGCGTTTGGATTGTTCTCTTAAACGCATCGATTGCGCTTCAAGTTCCCGAGGGTGTCAGGTTGATGGCTTGGTTTGTGACGTTGTTAGTCACCGCGCTATTGGTTCGAAAGATAATTGTCAAACTTGAAAAAGGTGAGCGTTCGTAGTGGGCTTTTTGATTTCAGGAGCAGTTAAACTACGCCTTTCACGAGAAAAACAACCATGTTCGATATAGCATATAGCTAAAGCATGGAATTGAGCGACATATGAGGATCTGAGGCAATGCGTTTTCGCAGAGATATTTCAACAGTGTTTAGGGTCCTACATTTGATCTGCTTTATTATGATTTCTGAAAATGCCTATGGACAAGAGGCGCGCTCGCTTGAATTTGGAGACCGATTGAATGAATATAACTGTTTTAATCAAGTCTATCAGAGGTGCGAAGGCATCGACGATCTGAGGGGGATTTTAAGAGATAATACTAGTTATACAGACGTTCAAATCGACCAACTGATCTTTGATGACGTGAATGGTGGGCGCAGTCTCCCGTTTTCCGGGCTTGATTGCCACGTAAGGTTGGTCTGGATCGCACACTCTTTGCAGTATGGTTTGGGTGGAGTCGAAGAGAATGTTTGCGCGGCACGGAATATCTCGGAATATGTGCTGGACCATAGCTGGAAAGAAGTGGACGGCAAAGCCGACCTAATCGAGTTCGGTAGTACCGTTACGGACTCATTGAGTTCATTAGACGAAATGTATCTGGGTAGTTGGGGGCCACTCCGGTCGGGAGAGAATAACAAGACAGCGCAGTGTTTTCACTCAGTATCAATACTGAAGAATATCCTTGATAGGTCGGGCGTTGGTTCTCAAAAAAGAATCAAACGGAAAAAGATACCTGACATTGCATCAATTATTGAGATCAGAGCTAGTCGTGTTGCCTTGGGTTTATTGGAGAGGTCCGCGACGGGAAGCAATGGCAACAAATATAGCGAATTTATAGTGGATCAAGTGCAGTCGTACTTTGGCGAGGGGGAGTTCCCCGCTTTGACACTCACCTACGAATTTGGCGGCGACAGGCTGTGCGCCGGAAATCAAGGAGAATAGAATTCATGTCGAGATTCACCGAAAGTGAGATTAAAGAAATTATGGATTTTGCCCATGAGGTAAATGGGCAAGCTGGATTTTATAACGCACCTGACTCTCCTGTTTCAACCGGATTAATCTCTATAAACGAGCATCAACTTGCTAGCGGTTCGACTGGTAGCTTTAGTTCATTTGCGAATGGACCGATCGGTGTTCATGCTGAAAACGCGACACTAGATCTCGAAGAGGCGATGTATGAGAAGGGGTATTCGGCAGATGATTATGATGCGCTGGTAGAAGAAATATCTCACTATTCTAGCGTTGACCGATCAAAAATTTCGCTTCCCAATGATCCAAGTGTCAGCGGGATTCTTGGTACCTTCGCTTACGGTGCAAAGCAAATTCAACTTACCAAAGCGGCGATTACAGCTATTCAAAATGGCGTCCCGCCAAGCGAGGTCATAGATTATGCTAGGGCAAGCGCGCATTCCTATGCCAACCAACCTCCCGAGTGCTTCACTTCTGGCACTCCGATAAAGATGTGGCCCGGAAATGTGACAACTGAGCCGGACTCGGCTGGTGCTTTCGACGAGGCGTCGATGCTATCTCTTTCCACTGAGAGGCCGATTGAGGATGTTTCGGTGGGTGACATTGTAGTTTCGTATGACTCTGAGGGGCGGCTTCGACCTGGTTGCGTGACGCAGCTATATCGCAACCGGGTTCGGCATGTGCTGGATCTGTTTGGCCTAAAGGTGACACCGGGGCATGTGACGCTGTGTGGGGATGGCAAATTCGAAGGCGAACATGTTCCGATTTTGGATATCTTGCGCTCGGATGGTGCTCTGGTTCGGGCTGATGGATCGAAGGTTCGGGCGGCCACCGGGTGTGATCTGAGATCCGAGGGGGACCGGATGGTTGTTGCGATTGTCGGCGAGCGGCAATCGAGCGGTCAGATTAAGGTCATCGAGACGGGTGAGATCCGAGCTGGAACGAGGGTCATTCTTGAGTCTGGGCAGGATGTGTCGGTTTTGGAATTGATCGAGGCCAACGGCGGCGTTTTGAATGATGACGGCTATGTGCAATCACTCTCAGACGGACCGAAGCTTCCATTCCGATGGACATTCACGCCCCATTTACCAAGGCCAGAAGATTATGTGCTGCAGCGTTCGGCGGTCACGTTGTCGGATATCTATGACGCAGATGAATGGGAAGCCGTATCGCCGCGCATGCCGGCGCCGTGTTCAAAGAAAACTTCTGAAGAGACTACAGGGCACCATAAGCACCTGATTTAATTCCGTTACATCAACAAGTAAAGACTATTCGATCCGCGATGAATTGGGCGGTGGGAAGGGGACAGTATGACCGAATTTGTAGGCGAGAATGCCGATCGTGGACCTGTGGCAACTGGTATCTTGGTTGAAGACGATAAGCCAATGATGCAAGAGGGCAGTCTCGTTGACGCCTTTGAGTGTATTACCTTCCCGTCGATCTCGGCTGAGCAACCCGCTGCGATCGTAGACGTCACCGATAGCTTGCAAGACCTCCGAAACGCGTTGGGCGGCTTTGACGTCTACAATTTCGAAGTAGAACATCATCACACTTACATAGCTGGTGGAATTCGGGTTCATAACCAGTCAGGTTGGCTAGGGCGCGCTGCCAACACCGTAGAAACAGCAATCGACAATTTTGCTCAGAATACTCTTGGCGCAAAACCTGGCGGTTTTTGGGATGCCGTCACTGATGTAGCATTTGCGCCACTCCACCTCGTAGGGGCCATTTTAACAACCACTTCTCAACTCGCGATCAGTGCGGCAACTGCAGTCGGCAGTGTTATTGGGAAAGCACTTACCGCATTTGACAATTGGGTAGACAATCTGCTGGGAATAACCGATCCCGTTACAGATCCTGTATCTATTCCAGAAGGGACAACATACCACGAAAACGGCGCAGTTGCGACTTGGAACGGGGGCGTAACCAACCCTAACAGCTACTATAGCAAAGACTTTTTGGACCGCTATGGCAGTGTTAATGAATATGGCGTTGCGAGTGTGTCTTTTGCTGACTCAGTTAAAGCACTGGGTGATTTTCTCGGCATAACCGATAGAAAATTTGGCCTTCAAGGCGGGAATCAACCTCCTACAACCGAGGACGGCATCTCTGTTCCATTAGACTTGCTTGCTGCTGTTGCTGTGGCGGTTTCCACTCCTCCAAAGACTGAAACCCAGGATAATGGCGGCGGCTATCATTCGGGCGGTTCTACCTCTCATGAAGGCAACTACGGCCGCAGTGAAGGCAATGTAGGAACTGGTCTGAGTGGTGAGGATCGCCCGATCATACTGGATTTGGATGGCACTGGCGTCGAAATCACCCAACTTTCCAATTCGACGGTATTTGTTGATTCAACGGGAGACGGTCTCAAAAACCTGACGGCTTGGGCTGCAGCCGGAAACGGCGTTCTGTTCTACGACGCGGATGGCGACGGCACTATTTCGGAGAAGAAAGAATACATCTTCACCGAATGGGACCCGACGGCGACAAGCGATATCGAGGCGCTGAAGGCGGTCTTTGACAGCAATGGCGATGGCGTCTTTGATGCCAACGATGATGCCTGGAGTGACTTCAAGGTTCTGGTGACGCAGGCGGATGGCTCACTGGTTGCAAAGACGCTGGATGAGCTGGGGATCACCTCGATCGACCTGACGGCGGATGCGACCAATATCGAGCTGCCGGATGGGTCGGTGATCACCGGCCAGACGACGTTCACCTATTCTGACGGTACGACTGGTACAGTTGCCGACACAACTTTGGTGTCCGCATCGGCCAGCCACCGTATTGAAGAAAGCGAGTCTATCTCCTCTGAAGGGGTGCGCACGCACATCCAGACTGGGTATGGCGCCGATGGCGCCATTTCTTTTGTCATCACCTCGGTGACCACAGCAGACGGATCTTCGATCACCAACAGCTATGATGACGATGGCGATGGCGTGGTGGATCGCGTCCAGACCATTGAGACGGTCACCAATCCGGATGGCAGTAAGAGTGAGACGATCACCAACAAGGCGGGCGCCGAATTCTCAACTGGTATTCTGGTGAGTGCGACCAAAACCACCACCAGTTCTGATGGCAACACAATCACCATCGAGCGGGATTCCACCGGGGGCGGCTGGTACGATCAGGTTGAGGTGCGGGCGACGCATGCCGATGACAGCATGACCATTGTCACAACCGATCGGGGTCCCGACGGCAGCGTCATCCGCAGTTCGACGGAGACGGTTTCGGCGGATGGGTTGGTTCGGACAGATGCCATTGATGAAGACGGTGATGGCACTGTCGATCTGACCATCACCCATACGATTGTCATCAACGCGGATGGCAGCCGCTCGGAAACGGTTGAGTATTTCAATGAAGATGGCTCGCTGCGCAGTTCGGTCACGGAGACTGTTTCCGCTGATGGCCAGACAAAGACTATAGTTCGTGATCTGGACGGTGACGGAAATACTGATGTTCAGGAAGAGCTGGACATTACAGTGAACGCAGACGGAACCACCAATTCCAGCCTGACTGTTAAAAACGGCGACGGAAGCGTTCGGGAAAGCGGCACACACAACCAGTCGGATGATGCGTTGACCAAGACATCGACATCAGATGTCGATGGGGATGGCGATGTCGATGTCACCACGGTTGAAGCTACGGTTATCCATGCAGATGGTAGTCGCGAGACAGATACCACGGTGACCAATGCAGACGGCTCGGTGCGGAACAAAGTCAAGGTCACTCTTGGCAGCAATCAGGTGAGTTCAGAGACCTGGATCGACCACAACCAGGACGGAGTTTTCCAGTCAACCGACCTGAGCCAGAGCGTGACTGTTGATGCGGTAACGGGTGAACGCACCACAACCAGTTGGTCGCGCAATGCGGGTGGCTCGTTCAGCGCTAAGTCGGTCTCGGTTGCAAGCGAGGATGGCCTCACTGTGTCCACGCAAGTTGATGCGGATGGGGACGGCGACACGGACATGGTGGTCAGCGATGTCACGGTTGAGAACGCCGATGGCACATCGACGCGGACGATTACGGACACCGCTCAGGATGGTAGCCTGATCAGCAGTCGGGAGATCACCACAAGCGCGGATGGTCTGACCGTAACTACGCTGACTGATCTGGACGGCGATGGTAGTATTGACCGCAAAACCGTTTCGGTCAGCACGCCGAATGCCGATGGCAGTGTGACGCAAAACCAAACGGTATATGCGGGTGATCAATCTACGCAACTTTCTTCAACCACGGTCCAACAGAGCGTGGATCGGCGTGTCTCGGATTCGAGCGTAGATGCAAATGGGGATGGTGCGGCCGATACGGTTCTGTATTCGGAGAAACACTCCGATGGCAGTATGACGGAAACACAAACCCGCCTGAGTGCCGAAGGGGAGACACTCTACAAGCAGCAAACGGATGTCAGCGCGGACGGGCTGACCGTGACCGTTACCACGGATCTGGATGGCAATGACATTGTTGAGACCAAGACGGTTCAGAACACTGTTCTGAACACGGATGGGGGCCGTACGTCCACAACCACGATCCACAACGGTGATGACAGTCTACGCAGTCAGAGCGAGACAACGGTCAGTGATGATGGTCTGGTTGTCACGACCACAAGAGATACGGACGGTAATGGCACGGTCGATGCGCGCCTCACCTCGACCACTGAACTCAAAGCAGACGGGTCGCGGGAAACCACTGAAGAAACACGTGCCGGGGACAACACTGTTCTGTCCCGCACTACAACGATTGTGAGCGATGACGGTCTGACAGTCGAAACCCGTGCCGACAATGACGCGGACGGCGCGGCAGATATCTTGTCGACCAGCGCCACAGTTCTGAATGAAGATGGCGGTACAACTGTCACATCCGACATTCATGACGTTTCCGGAGGCGGCAACGTACTGAGAAACCAGACGGTCACTACGACAAGTGATGATGGCCGGGACGTGCTGCGGACAACAGATACTGATGGAGACGGCGATATAGATGCCAGAACCCATCGGGTCGTCGGCGATGACGGGCAGGTGACCGTAAGCAAGACTGCACTGAACAGCGACGGTTCTGTGACCAGCCAAACGACGAGCGTGGTCAGCGACGATGGTCTGGAAACATCGACCCATTATGATTCAGATGGCGACGGCGCTTATGAAATGTCCGTCAGCGATACCCTGGTGCTGAATGCAGACGGGTCATCGACGATGACCGTTGCGCAAAGCGCTGAGGACGGCAGCGTCTATTCCAAAACTGTCGTTGACACCTCGGCCGATGGGTGGGCCACCACAACGCGCGAAGACTGGGACAATGATGGTGATGACGACCTGACAACGGTGCAGTCTTATGATCTGGCAACTGATGGTGTCGAAACGTCCACAGTTACGCAGACCGCAGCCGATGGATCAACTTTGAGCACCTCTGTCACAGAGGTGAGCGCCGACAAGCGGACGACCACCCAATCAGTGGATGTTGACGGCAATGGTGTCGATGACATGGTATCTGTGTCTCTTGTGGACGACAGTGGTCAGACGGCAACCACTACGAATTACTATTCATCCGGTGGTGGTCTGGACGCGCATACGAAAACCACTGTGAGCGGCGATGGCTTGAGCATAACAACAGAGATCGATCAAAATGGAGACGGTGAAGCTGATCGCGTAGTGACCGACACAACCTCGCTTTCCGGGAATGGATCGACCACACGTACTGTCAGTCACAGCAATGGTCGCAATGTGAGCCGCGGCGAGGAAGTGTATCATTCCAGCGATGACGGGTTGCGAACTCTTGCGCAGTTGGATCTCGACGGGGACGGGCTGTTTGACTACACAACTACAGGTGTGACCAGCATCGAAAGTGATGGAGATGTCGTTGTCAATCAGACAACCCTGAATGAAGAGCTTGTCGCTCAGTCCCATATCAAAACACATACCAGCGGAGATGGGCTGCAAACCAGAGTGGAAGCGACCTACTCGAACGAAGATGGTCCAAACAAGAGGATTTCTTCGGTACTCATTGATGCCAATGGCGGTGTCAGTGAAACCGTGTCGGAATATGGTGCCGGAACCAAACTGCAGCAACAACATATCAGGACGGTCAGCGCCGATGGCAGGGCTGAAACCGTTACCTCCGATCTGACAGGGAATGGGGTCGTCGATCGCAAAGTGGAGTCGGTGATCGATACCGATCGCGCGGTTACCACGACTATGCGAGATCTGGCCGCAAATACCGAGTTGGAGGCGGAAATCGTTCAAACGGTGTCTGCCAACGGTATGCAGCGGTCTGTCACGATGGACGTCGATGGAGATGGTTCTGTCGATCTGACCCGCAGCACCAATGTGTCCTACGATGCGCAAGGCAACATGGTCACGGTCTTGTCCGAGACTGGCGCGACAGGTGGAACAACGTATCACGAGACGCAGACTGCGTCCGCGGATGGATTGCTTGCAACGACCAGTTTCGATCTCGACGGCGATGGTAAAATCGATGGGACTTCGCGAGTTGAGACCACATTAAATGATGATGGCAGCCGGGTCACTGTCAACACGGTGAACTACGCGGATGGTAAGTTGCGGTCTGAAGAGGTTGTTCGGGTCAGCAGCGATGGGCGTACGATCGTTCAGACCGAAGACTTTGACGGTACCGGCGTGATCAACAAGGTCACCAAACTGCAAATCCGAGCGGATGGCGAACAGATTCTGACGGAAGGTGGCTTCAATCAAACCGGGTATGCGACCAACTACTTTGTCACAACCACATCCGCCGATGGATTGCATCAGACCATCCTGAGAGATGGGGTGAAACAGACAATCACGCGCTCGGCCGTCGATAACGGCAGCTACACCTGGAACAACGGTGTTGCCCCCGATTTGGGGGTCGCAAATGTTATTGTTGCACATGAGGTTGACGCGCTTGGCGTGGAAACCTGGTCGGTGGCCAGGGAATGGCAGTATCAGGACAGAATCGAAAGGCTCGATGCAAACGGTCAGGTTGTCAGAAACGCAGCCGGAGAAATTCAGTACGAGGTGGAAAAACGTAAGGACGGCCTCTACTATTACGTTCTGCAGACAAAAACGGACACATCTTTCACAGATGCTCGCCTGGACCAGGCGGCCAAGGCGCGGGTTCTGGCGGAAGCGGCGCGGATATTTGACACTGTTTTGGATCGGGATGCTGATTTTACAGAGCTCGAGATACTCGTCGATTTCATAGAAAATGGGCAGTTGGACAAAGCGGCCCTGACGAAAGGGCTCATCGAATCCTCGGAGTTCAGTACGCGATACGACACTCTCTCTGATGCAGAGTTTGTGACGCAGATGTATCTAAACTCGTACGGCCGGGCCGCGAGTCTTGCCGAACTCAACGAGCATTTGCGTGACTTGTCTTACCGGGGAGCGACACGTGTAGATCTGGCTCTAGACCTGGCGGATTCTTCAGAGCACCTTGTTGTTGGCAATGGCCATTTGTCCACGAACAATTTTGACGTCTTCCTGAACCCGGCACAGTTTGAGCGGAGTCTGGACCAGGCTTATGTGCGCAGCCTGGTCGAGAGTATCGTCGACGTGGTTTATGACCGGGATCCCACAGAGCAGGAATACAGCTATCTGAGTCAGTTGTTGTTGCTCGATAAAGACAAGCCGGATGACATCGCCGCAAAGCTCTTGGCGCTTGACGGAGGTGTTAACGGCGTGGCGTCAAACAGCCTGCACGGTTTGTCCGGTGTCTATCTGGTCGAGCAGGCGTTCCTGAACGCATTGGGTGAAATCCCGGCACAGGATATCGTGTATCAATGGGCGCAGAATATTGAGTCCGGGCGCATTACCGTGGCGCAATTTGTTGCCTCTTTGGCGCAAAGTGTCGAGCACAAAGATGCCGGCACCAGCCATGTCGCGACCTACCAAAAGCCCGTTACCAAAACGGAAGGCACGAGTGGTCCTGACACTTTGAGCGGAGCCGGCGCCGGAAGTGACGAGGTCAAGGGGCTGGGCGGCAACGATACGCTGGAAGGCAGAGATGGTAATGACGTTCTTACCGGTGGTGAGGGTGTTGATGTCTTGTATGGCGGCTCATCTACCTTTGTCGAAGCGAATGGCAACGACACCTATATTTGGTCACGTGGAGATGGCAATGACTGGATTGGTGACACAGCCAGTTCGATGATCGAAGAGGACCGTCTGATCCTGACAGATGTGAATCCGGACGACGTGCGTCTGGAGCGGCAAGATGGCAGCAAAGACCTTAGAGTTATAGTGTCCGGACCCTCTGGCCAGGAAGTCATTACTGTTACGCGCCGCTTTGAATCCTGGGACAAGGGCTATGGTATTGAAGTGATCGAATTCAGCAACGGGGACACCTGGTCGCTGAACGACATTCTGGCGAAAACAAAGGTCACCGGTGGTTCTGGAATCGACACATTTTACGGGACCAGTACTCGGGACAATCTTTACGGCGGCGAGGGGCAGGATGTACTCGCTGGCGGGTGGCACGGCGATATGCTTGTCGGTGGTGCCGGAAACGACTTTTTGTACGGCGGTGATGGGAATGAACACGAAGCCAATGGCAGCGATGCGTTTATCTGGTCACGTGGTCACGGAAACGATACGATTACTGACCTTGCGAGTTCCACAACTGAGATGGACCGGCTTGTTCTGACCGATGTGACTTCTGACGATGTACGGCTGGTCCGATACAACGGCTCCGACGATCTCAAGATCATTGTTTCCGGGCCGAGTGGGGATGAAACCATCACA
Source organism: Ruegeria sp. CG11 (assembly GCF_056537245.1). Lineage (NCBI taxonomy): Bacteria > Pseudomonadati > Pseudomonadota > Alphaproteobacteria > Rhodobacterales > Roseobacteraceae > Ruegeria > Ruegeria sp. CG11. The sequence continues at coordinate 1,744 of NZ_JBQFRE010000031.1, read as the reverse complement.
GTGACGCGTCGCTTTGAAGACTGGAACAAAGGCTACGGCATCGAGGTCATTGAGTTCAGTGACGGGGAAATATGGTCGCAGCAGGACATACTGGAAAAAACAACAGTCAGTGGTGGCGCAGGCGACAACACGTATTACGGAACCAGCAGTCGGGACAATCTCTATGGCGGCGGCGGCGCGGACGAACTGAATGGCAGCTGGAATGGGGACGTTCTTGTCGGCGGGACCGGGAATGACACGCTCCGCGGCGGCGACGGTAATATCCACGAAGTTAATGGCAGTGACACATTCATCTGGTCTCGAGGTGATGGCAACGATACGATCATCGACTTTGCCAGTTCAACAACCGAGCTTGATCGGCTTGTGCTGACGGATGTGACTTCTGAAGATGTTCGGCTGGTTCGCAACAATGGGTCAGACCAACTGAAAGTGGTTGTATCCGGGCCTGGCGGAGACGAAACCATCACTGTGAAGCGCCGTTTTGAGGCCTGGGACAAGGGTTACGGCATTGAAGTTATCGAGTTCGGAGATGGAGTATCCTGGTCACTTAAGGACATTCTGGCAAATACTCGGGTCACTGGCACAGCCGTGGCTGAAACTATTATCGGGACGAATTACCGGGACAACCTCTACGGTGGTGCTGGAGATGACCGTTTAGAAGGCGGATCAGGTGGCGATCTTCTAGTTGGAGGATCTGGAGATGACGTCTTGCTTGGGAGTGTGGGGAATGATCTCTATGTTTGGTCGCTAGGTGACGGAAATGACTATATAGGCGACACCTCGGTATCCCTGACAGAAGTCGATACCCTTAGATTTGTTGATGTAGGATCAACTGACGTAAATATGTCTAAAGACGGGGATGACCTTAAGATCAACGTGTCACCGACGGGTGAGACAATCACTGTCACCAAGCGCTTCCTTTCAGCCAACGAAGGGCGTGGCGTGGAGTTCATCGAGTTCAGTGATGGCGTTAAGGTCGAAGTGCTGAACAATGAGGTCGGAGAAACTATCGTCAACGGTACGGCTTCTGGCGAGACACTGACCGGTTGGGGCTTTCAGGACACTCTCTACGGTTTCGACGGTAACGACAACCTGGAAGGCAGAGGCGGCAATGATGTTCTGATTGGCGGCGCCGGAAATGACACTCTGCTTGGTGGCTCCAGCACATTCGTGTCTGATAACGGTAACGATACCTTTGTCTGGTCGCGCGGTGACGGCGACGACTGGATCGGTGACCACTCGAGTTCGTTGACTGAAGTTGATCGTCTGGTCCTGACCGATGTTATTCCTGATGATGTTCGATTGGTGCGTGATCATGGCAGTCCACACCTGAAAATCGTCGTAGCAGGAGCTGCCGGTGGCGAAACCATTACAGTAACCTGGCGTTTTGCGGCTTGGGACAAAGGTTACGGCATTGAGGTCATCGAATTCAGTAACGGTGAAACCTGGACGCTGAACGACATTCTGGCCAAAACGGAGGTCATCGGCACCGCAGATGATGACATTCTTAACGGGACCAGTTCCAAGGACAACCTTTATGGCGGTGCTGGTGATGATGAGCTGAACGGCAGCTGGTACGGGGATGTGCTTGTGGGCGGAACCGGGGATGACAGGTTGCGCGGTGGAGATGGTCATATCTACGAAGTAAACGGCAGTGATACATTCATCTGGTCACGCGGCGATGGAAACGATTGGATTATTGACAATGCCAGCTCAACGACTGAGCTGGACCGCCTTGTCCTGA
>NZ_JBQFRE010000030.1:0-23025 GCF_056537245.1 Ruegeria sp. CG11 | reverse complement strand
GCGTCCGTCAGCCAGAAAAGATCAGACAAGTTCGCTCGTTTTCGAACCGTGAATCACGCCGCAGGACGGAAATCAAGGGGGACTGTGCCTAACTGAAGTGCTCAATCAGATAGTGTATTGAGGTCGACATTCCATCGACGGACCAAGGCCGGCTAAATCTAAAAGTCTCTATTTCATTCGCAATTTTCGCGGCATTTTGTATGGTGGCCGGCAAATCTCCGAAAAGGCGCGCGAGGTCGGGACGATAAATTGAGTTCATGACCTGGGCAAACGCTTCGGATGGTCTCAGCAAATCCAATTTTGGTTCAGCCGCAAGGTCCAGGACGACAAGCTTGCGCAAGTGACGAGGTTCCGAGACGAAAAGTTCCGGTGAAAAGACGTGAAATTTCTCAGCTCGGGTCGTGTCACGTGTAAGGGTATCAGGCCGCAATCCGGCGCGCTCGACGGTGTCTTTCCACAGCTTCTGCCGGAAAATACCACAATGAAGCAGCGTGCTGCTTTCGGTCGGATCAATGGCTGCAACATCGTCAGACAACAATCGCCAACCGGTTTCCTTAAAGATTTCATAGGCGGTTGTAGATTTCCCTGCGCCACTCTGGCCGGTAAAAGCCAAAATACCATTTGGGGTCTCAACGGCGCTCAGATGCAGCGGAAGAAGCTGCCGCTGATGCAGGAGGGCTCCGAATATCGTCCCAAACAAGTAGTACCGGACATCAATCATCGAGGCGTCAGCGGTGGGCTGAATGACAATCCGTCGTCCCGCAGATATCAAATACCTTGCAACGCCGTGCACAATATACATGCATTCGGTTTTGTTGAACTCCAGGAAATCTTCTACTTTATGACCGCCTTCTAGGCTGCTCGGGACAGGCCCCCTTTTGATGTGCACAGCGTGATCCGACGTGTGACCATCCATCGCCTTGGGCGCACCAAGCTCTGGAAGCTCAAAATCAGACACAACCGGAAATCCGAATACGTGGTAAAAGTAATTTGCTGTCTTGATCATGAGCAGTGTTTAACCCAGTTTTTCAATCATCGAATTCAATGCAAATCAGAGAGATGGGCCGAGAAACCGAAACTACTAAGTTGAGCGCTGTTGGATCAGGCTCGGCCGGAAGTATCAGCGTATCGAGAGCGCCTTAAGGATGGCGATGCATTGCGAATCGGAAGATGCCGAAGCCTGTTCATTTCGTCACGAGATGTAATAGTCCCGATACCTGCCTTTGTAGTAATTGTACCCGTCATATGCATATTTCGTGGCCCGTGCCTCATTCACCATGGTCATTACAAGACCCGCTATTGGCGCATCCACGGATCGCATTTCCTTAAGGCCTTCCAGCACAGCGCCGCGCGGAGTTTTATCCCAGCGCACCGCATAAACGACCGCATCCACCAGTTTTGACAGGATTCGCGCATCGGTCACGACCAGGGCCGGCGGCGCGTCGAGAACCACCATGTCATAATTCTCGCTCAGGATGCTGATAAGCTCTTCGAAGCGTTTCGAGGACAGCACGTCAGCAGCATTGATTGACCCAAGACGTTCGCCCTCATGAACTGTGAGTACGTGGACGCCCGAGCTGGGTTCCACGTAAATAGCGTCATCGATCGGGGTTGTCCCGTTGAGGACAGACAGCAATCCGGGGCTTTCATCCGTGTCCTGGATCATGTGTGTCACGGCTGGCATGCGCAGGTCGCAATCAACGATAATTGCCGTTTTTCCCATCTGGCGGCTGGTCAGTGCCATCAACATTGCGCTTGCAGTTTTACCTTCCTTCGGGACGCTGGAGGTGAACATGACCACTTTGGGCGGGCTGTCCACATTCGACAAAAGGATACTGGTCCTGAGATTTCGCACCGCTTCCGCCAGTGATGAATTCGGCTTGTCTTGCAGGTCTCCCAGAACGGCCTTTCGCTCCACCCGTGAGCCGATCGAGGGCAGTATGCCCAAGACAGTCTCGCCGGACATTTGTTCCAACTGCTCGGGTGAGCGGAACGTATTGTTCAGCAAATCCAGCAATACGACAATCCCAACACCAATCGCCCCGCCCAAGAACATGGTGAGCAGCATAGTACGGCGTTGCTGCTGTGATTGCGCACGGAGTGGGACTTCTGCGGGCGACAGGATGCGGGCATCTGCACCTTGCAGATCCTCCTGTGCATTGGCTTCCTGCAACCGGCCAAGGAAATTTTCGTAAAGCGCCCGGCTGGCCTGTGCTTCTCGTTCAAGCTGGCGCAGCGTCACTTCATCCGCTGACTGTTCGAATGCCTTCTGTTCCAGCTCGCGCACCTGTGCGATCAGGGCCGCTTCCCGCCCCTGCGAGGCAATGAGGTCTTTTCGGGTGGCCAGAACAATCTTTTCGGCCTCTGCGAGGATCTGCTCGCGGATCTGGCTGCGCACTTCTTCAAGTTGCCGCTTGGCAAGCACCAAAGACGGATTGTCCTGAGAAACCGACGCGTTCAGCGTAATGACCTGGGCAGCAAGATCGGTTTCCTGCCGTCTGATTTCAGAGACCACGGGTGACGCCCGAAATTCTGAAATCGTATCCAGATTGCCGGGATCTTCCAGGGCGGCTTGCAGTCGGTTGTAGTCCGCTTCAATACGCGCCGTTTCACTGCGTGCCTGCACCAGCGTCGCGTTGAGAGCTGCCAGTTGCTGTTGGGTTATATTGAGGCTCTGGCCTTGTTCCAAGGCAAGGGCGGACCGGGCGTTTTCAACCCTGTTTTCTGCTGTCTCCACACGCTCCTGCAATTCGTCGACCCGAACACTTAGCCAGCTTGTAGCGGCCTGAGTTGCTTCGAGTTTGGCCTCAAGCTGGTCAACGATGTACTGATTGGCAATCGCATTGGCCACTTCGGCGGATGTGTTCCGGTTGGTCGATACAAAGGAGATGCTCAGCACATGAGAGTCCCCCACCGGGGCCAGCCGCAGACCAGCCTGGACATTTCGTACGATCACTGCGCGCAAGCGGTTTTCACGCGCAATATTGCGGGCTTCGGCATCTGCAGCCGGTAGCGGTGGCGGCGGCGGGGCAACCAACCCGAGATCCTTCATGATATCGACGATCTCGGGCGGTAGCGTGATATAGCTTTTTGCGAGATCTATAAGGCCGGGTTTATCTTCGCGCAGAGTGGGATTGAATTCGGGGTCCTCGTCCAGATTGAGTTGATCCACCACCCTCTCGATCAGGCTGGTCGAAGACAGGATAAGCATCTGATCTTCCAGCTTGCTCTTGTCGAACCGCTCTTCATCCAGAATACCCTGCAGATCAATGATATTGCTTTTTTGAGTGTTGAACATCACCATTGCATTCGCCTGATATGTGGGCACGATCTGGGATGTTGAGAGATAGCCCAACACATAAGCAATCAGCAGGCAGATCGCGATGATCCACTTGCCATGCCAGAACTTTGAGATAAGCCCGCGAATATCAATCGTGTCGTCGATATTGTCCAAAGGGTTTTTCCGTGGTTTGGCCGTGTTAACAGGGTTCGACAAGATCAATGGTTTAGCTGACTTATTCACTCTACACTCACCTGAACTAAAACCAACGTTCAACTATAAAAGATATTGTATCCCCGCCCTCCTTACTGCGCGCTGCACGCACCGGAAAACGGGTGTTTGTTATATATGGTTCTCCCATACTCGTATATCTACTGCTTACTCTCACCTCACAACACCAGCTTTTTTGCTTGCCGAGGCAAGCGGGCATCTGAATATTGTATTAAGATCACGCTGCAATAATGTGCAGACGTTGTCCAAATAAAGGCAGTGTCCAAGGAGGCGCTCAGAGTTACCTGCTCGGCCTTGGAATTTAGAGAGTGCGGATTGTGAAGATTGAAATTATTGAGCGTTTTGTCCGCGTCGTGGCCATTGTCGTTTTTCTGACACTGGTGTGGGTGTGTCTGGGCGGAAAGACATTGCTTGTGGTCCCTACGCCGATTGCAAGCTTCCTTGTGCATCTGGTGATCTTCTTCTTCTTCGGCTCCGCCTGTCATTTGGGCTGGGTAGAAGCCGCCCCTCGCGTGGCTGTTTTGATGGTCATCTTGGCGGTAGGGCTTGAGGTTGTCCAAGTGGCTTTGCCCGGGCGGGCTTTTTCCATGCTGGACCTTGTGGGAAATCTGATCGGCGTGGGGTTGGCTTGGGTCTTCTTCAGGGTCTTGCTGAATTTCAAGCGAACTATTCGGACATAGCCCCCGCCACACGGTCTGCGGCCGCCGGTGGTGGATTGACGGATTTTTGGGCGCTCCCGCCAATACGCGGGCGCCGTGTTGGCTGGCTCTGACTCCATCCCATTGCCAGAATGACAGCAAACAACGCCGCAACGGCGGGGAGCTGCAAGCTGAAATCAACGAGAGAGTGGATGGCTGCCGTTGCAATGGTAGCCAGTGCGAAACAGGGGAATGCACGGTTTCGGCGGCGGGTCACGGTGCCGCGGTGAATGCGCAAGGTGATGATCAGAAGCGCCATGTAAAATGCGATCGTTGCCGGAACGCCCAACTCAAACATGTTTTCCAAATAAGAGTTGTGCGCCCTGACCCATTCGCCGAAGGCCGCGTCTGCGGGTACATACTGGCGGAAAACATCATGAAATGCCCCCAGCCCGTGGCCCAAAACCGGGCGGTCCATGATCGCCCTCACAACTTCCGGATAGATCAGGAAACGACCGTTTCCCGCCTCTGTCGTCAGGATTCTGTTGATCATGCCTGTCGCGCTCGTCAGGATAACGAACCCGACCACGGCTCCTACAACCAGCGAAAGCCACGGGTTCCACCGCCGTCCTTCGCCTTTCCAAGACACCATAAACACGCACAGCCCCACAAGCCCTGCAAGCCCGCCTGCGCGAGATTGTGTCAGGGACAGCGCCCCCAGGCACAAGAGTACGCCAAGGGCATAAATCCATGCACCGCTAAAGAACTTCTCCAGCGTGTCCCGCAGTAAATTTTGCCAGCCATCGTTGCTGACATGGGTACCACCAGTGACATGCAGATAGGCTGCGATATTGGCCAGAAGTCCAAACGCTGCATAGGTGGCATAGTTGTTGCGGTTGACAAAAGTTGAGGTCACGACGAGGGCCTGCTCGCCTTCTCCCAGAACCGGATTATGTCCGGTTGCCATGGCATAAAGGCCGTAGACAGCGAATATGGTTGACGCAACGGCAATGATCTTGAGCATCATTCCCGCGCGGGTCGTGGCAACGGAAGCGCGGAATGCAACCCAGAAGATCATTGCATAGCACAGATAGCGCATGATGATCTGGCGCCCCTGCCCGGGGTCCGCCGAGATGTGACCAGACACATCGCCCAAAGCCGCCCAGACCGGATGGGCATAAGGCGCCGGTACTCCGGGGAGAAGCTGAATCCAGCCCCAAGCAACCGCGCCCAAAAAAAGAGCGGCAGGAAACCATAGCCCACTGGCCTGTTTGGGCAGGCGTTGGATACTGTCAATGAGCACCTGTATTGCGAAAATTATCAGGATAGCGAGGGACAACAGCGTCCATGACACGGGCCGGTTTGCCCCCAGCGGCACGGCCGCAAGCAAGACGCACCCCATAAGCGACCACAGGATAGCCCATTGTAATACAGAGAATCGTTCACGCGTTTTCATGGCACCACGGTTCCACGGAATTGTGAGATTATCCCAGCAGGTTCGTAGCAAAAGCCCCGGCGAAGCGCTGCACATACGAGCGTTGCAGCGAGGATACATCTGCTTCGTCTGCGCAATGGACAGGTGAGAGAACTGGCGTCTACAGTAAGGACCGCAAGTTTCTGTGCTCCGGGTGTGACAATGGGAAAAATTTTGTGCCGCATTTTTTGTGTAGCTATATTGATCGGCGCAATTTTGAACTTCGCGACGGTGTTCGAAACCAGCCCCGCCTTCAATAGCTCTGAGCGAGATAGAAATGTGGACGGCAATTGGCGGGTGTCCAACGCCGCTGCCCATTACGACAAATCGGAATACCTGCTCGAACTTGCGTACAGCTTTCTCAACGAGCTTGACCTGACTTATGATCCGGCCTCTGGTGATGCAATGGTCATCAGCATAGAGGAACAAGAAGCGCGAACCCGGAAAGCGCTGGACCTAATCAATCGGTCTCTTCGTCTCGACCCCGCGAACGCCTCAGGATGGACGTATCTGGCACAGGCCCAGGGGCGCGCCAATGACATCTCTGCCATGCGTGGCAGTTTGGAACGGTCATGGGAACTTGCCCCCTACAACGTGCAGCTTGCACCCTTGCGACTGCAGCTCGTGATGCAGATTTATCACGCCAATCTTCACCTTCCTGAACAGGTGATGGTCCTGTCCAATCAGGAGATAGCGTCGGCCCATCGAGATGGCACGGTGCTGAACGCGCAGTCGCCACTCCATCTTGAACGCCTGATGCCCGATGGCGACCCGGTTCGCGCGTTGCTGGGAGATTTTGGGAACATACACTCCAATAGTTAAGCCGGGTGTATGTGAAATCTGGCGGAGATATCAGAGCTATTTAGCCTATGTTCGACGGCATTTTGGCCATGGAACTGTTAGGAAGAAGGATATCACGGCCTTCTGGTTGAGCATTTTTTGAGAGTTCAAACCTGTCAGGGGCAAATCGGTCATACCTATCGAGGTGATTGAATACACCTTCAAGTAAAATTGACTGATGCCTGCTTGCCTTTTACGTGTTATGATCCATCTCACCATAGATAGGCAGAACTTCACCGTTCGAGACTATTGTTGTGGCGTGAGTGCCTAAAAGGCTGTTAACTTGTGATTAAGGCGAGTGGTGTAAAAACGTTCAAAAAGGACAACCGAAAAATGGCTGCATTTCTATTTGGCGTTGCGGTGGGATGGGCATCCACTTTTGCCATGTGGTTTATTTGGTCGTTTGGTTGGGTGTCAGGTCTGTTTGGGGGCGCCATAATCGGTACCGCTACAGTATTTACTATCCTTGTTTTGCAATGGATGCTTCGGAGCATAACAAAATCACAGAACCGCAGTGAAATATCTACCTGATCCAGTTCATTGATTCTCGGCTCGCAACTTACGGCGCCAGTCACTGATCGTGCGGTGAGGAGAGCGGATTTGTCTGACTGACGCGCAGAAGGCGCGTCTTGGTCACCCACCTCATCGAGAATCAGAGTCTGGCTGCCGGTAAATGCCGCAAGGATATGTGCTTGGTTCGAAATTCGCGGCAAAAATGCGGAAGGCGCAAGAAAATAAGGCTGCGCACGCATCGGTTGCGCCGCCTCTGTCAACTGTGTTGCTTCGATGGAAAATTGCTGTTAAAAAAGAATGGGTAAAGATTTGAGGATTAAGATAGTGAAAAAACAACTTAAAACTTGGGAAGCGCCTAAGCTGAGAACACTTGATGTGGAAAAGACGCTTAGCGGTCGTTGGGACTTTCACGAAGAAGGCTCGTGGTGCCACTTTACTTGGGGGCCCAAAGGTTCCTGATTAGATTAACATAGGATCCCAATGCAATTCGTTTGCCTTGGGACAAGAGCGCGCCTGTTGTCAACTTTTATAGCTAACAACAGGTGAATATCGTTTGCGCTCTTCATTTCCTAACAATACAGCATCCCCCACACACAGCCATGCATGAGCGTGCATGGCGTTTTTTATTGTGTCTTTAGCTTCAGAACTGCCGGTGTTCACTCCCAATACCAGAGATGAACAGACCCCTCTTCGCCGCAACATATCTTTGCCTGCCATTGCGATCATCAAGCACGTAAATACGCCGCCAAACACGCGGTTCAGTTGATTGATTGCCTTGCGGATCCGTCTGATCTCCAAAGTGATCTCGGTCCCTGTGGGAAACACTTCGCCGGGCACGGATGCCCCCAGACGTCCCTTCCATTTTCCAAACGAAAAACACCTGACCAAAATCCAGGCATGACAAAGCCGGAAAAGTGCTTCGGAAACGATAAGTATCTTGAGAGCAGATAAAGGTATGAAATCGGATAATCGTGACATTTTCAGTACTTCGCACAGATGGTGGGTTCAGTCATACCAAATTTATCGGTAGCGTTCAGTTTAAGATGATCGGTAGTTATTGAGAACAATATGAGTGCAATCCTCGGCCGAATTGAATATGGCGGTCAAGCGCTTAACAAGTCCCAATTCGACAGGGCTTTCAAGACACTATCTGATTATGGGCGCGATGATAGTGCGACCGTATGCGGAAACAACTTTGCATTTGGCCTTCGGTATTTCGGGGTCAGACCCGGACAGTCCGATGGCATAGAGCTGCAACGCAATGGTCGCACCCTGGTCGCGGATGCGATCCTCGATGCCCGCAAGGAATTGTTGGACAAACTGGGTTTGTTGTCGTCGACAGAGGACGGGCTGTCTGATCTTGAACTGATCAGAAGCGCCTTTCTGAAATGGGGGCACAGCAGCCCGGATCATTTGGTCGGCGATTATGCTTTTGCAGCGTTCGACCCCGAAATCAAGGAGTTGTTTCTGGCGCGCGACCATATCGGCAAACGCCCGCTTTACTGGGTTCGTGGACGCGATAGCTTTACTTTCTCAACAGATATTGCCGCGCTTCTGGAGTTCCACGACATAAGTCGCGAGATTGATCAAGAAATCCTGCTACGGTACATGCGCGACTCCCGCTCAGGTCCACCTAAGCCTCTTATCAAAGGGATAAATTTCGTTGATCCCGGCTGCTATATGGTTGTCGGCCAATCAGAACAAAAGCAAACGCGCTGGTGGAACCCGCATGACGTCAAGACAGTGCATGGGCGCTCGACGCAGGATTGTATTCGAGAGCTGTCCGAACTTCTTGATGCGGTGATCGAAGATCATATTGCGACCGATCTTCCCGTAGGTACGCATCTGAGCGGCGGAATAGATTCCGGCTCGGTAACGGCGCTGTCTGCAAAAGCGCTCAAGGCGAAAGGCCAGTCCTTGGTGTCGGCCTATTGCTGGGCCCCGGATTTTTCGGACGACTTTCCAGATCAGGGCAAGGCTGACGAACGTCACAACGTCAACCGCATCTGCGAGAGCGCAGGCATTCCGGCAAGGTTTGGCAGTCAGGATTACCGAACGCTGGAGGCGTTCCACCAGCGGGCATTCGAAGTCGAAGGGTTTGCGGATTTGTCCGAAGAGCCCAGCATTCTCTCTCGGGCCTCAAAAGATAGCGTGCGCATTATTCTGTCCGGCTGGGGAGGAGATGAGGCCTTTTCGACGCAAGGGAGAGGCTATCTGCCGTACTGTCTGAAGCGATTGAGATTTTTTGAGGCTTTTCGTATTCTTAGAATTATATCCGGTGGCCGAAGAAAACCGAAAATTCTCTTCCGCAATCTTTACAATCACGGGCTGCGTCCGCTGTTGCCGGATTGGCTGGAACGGCGATTGGCACTGGACGACGCCGATGATGACCCGACTCCCTTCATCAATTCAGCATTTCTGGACAGCAATCCTGGTTTGAAAGCGTGGAGCGATCGGAATTTACCCCGATCTGACGATCCTAAGGCGTTCTTGGCAAATCTCCAACTCAATGGCCATTTGGCGAAAAGGACGGATACATGGGCCTCATGGTCATCCAGGTTTGATATCCAATACCGATACCCGCTGATGGACCGGCGTATTATGGAATTCATGCTGGGCATTCCCAATGAGTTTCTTTTTTCCGATGGGAAACCCCGATTTCTGGCCCGTCATGCGGCAAAGGACGTCCTTCCTGAAAATTTGCTGAAATATGACTCTGCCAATGAATTGCTGCGCTGGAGACTCCGGCTGGACTATTGGAAAGCCCTTCTGGAGTATGAACGTGACAACATGTTCGAAGGGGATAGCTCATGGCTTGATATGCCACAGGTCAGAGCCGCAATCAGAAAATCCCCGGACAGTTTAGGCGAGGAGGACAAGCTACTATTCAGGCGCCTCTCACTGTCTGTTAGAATATGGTACCTCGAACAAAGAAACCGTCCGGTTTCTGAAGAGGCACAACAGTGGCAGGAGGAGGCCCCAGAGCATCTGGGTACCGAAATACACCCCAACAATGAGGTTTTTTGATGCTATGCCCAGCACCAATTGGTCCTGCAACACGCCGAGCCAACATCGACCGACCCCAGAAATTGCCACCCCTATAGACCGGACGTCGGTCATGGACTAACAATTAAATTGAGCCACTCAGGTGGGGCTGATCGCCGGAATAGCTCAGTTAAGTTCTATTAGAAAATTGGAAATTATGCCCCGACAGTTAACAACATTTCAAAAAGCTCTCCGGATGTTGGAGCCAAGAGAGCGCAAGTCCGGTTTGCTCGTGTTGGGCCTGATTACCCTAAAGGGCATTGGTGACACGGTCGGTGTTGCGACAATTATGCCATTCCTTTCACTTCTGGGTAACCCGGAGTTGGTTGAGACAAATCCGATTGCAAGCTTCTTTTATACTTATTTTGGCTTTCAGACCGCCGATTCATTTATCATGATGGTTGGCGTCGCATTTGTATGCTTGCTGATCGCAGTGAGTATTCTAAGGAGCGTCACGGCATATGCCTTAAACCGCTGGATATTCATGAGAGAATACAGTCTCTCCCGCCGGCTGTTATCCGTTTACTTGCGTCAGCCTTACGAGTTTTTTTTGAACCGTCATACAGGTCAGCTCAGCACATACATACTCAACGAAAGCAGTCACGTAGTTTCCAACGCGTACAGGCCGACTGTTGAAATCATAAACAGTCTGATGACATTTGTTATGATTGGCTCATTTCTTCTTTGGGCTCAGCCAGTCACAACAATTATTTCCGTATCGGTCTTCGGAGGATGCTATTTTCTGCTTTATTCCAGCTTGAAAGTTGTGATTGCGCGCATGGGGAGTGAAGCTCTCCATGCAAACCAGGCTCGCTTTCGGATAGCTGGTGAGGCGTTAAACGGCGTAAAGCAGATCAAGCTTCTGGGGCGTGAACAAAGCTATATATCAGGGTTTGCAACGGCAGCCGCACGGCAGGCAAAGCTTCGCGCAATAAATGCAACACTTCGGCAGGTGCCTAAATTTGGACTCGAAGCGCTCGCCTTCGGTGGGATTGTTATTCTGACACTGGTGCTGGTGGCGCGTAATGGCGGCGTCGGGAGCGGAACCATTGCAGAGGTCATTCCGGTATTGGGCCTTTATGCGTTCGCCGGATATCGAATACTCCCAACCATGCAGGTTATGTATTCTTCTTTTTCTGCCCTTAGATTTGGCGAGGCTTCGATAAACGCCGTCTTTGAAGATCTAAACTTGACGACTGAGTTAGCCAATTTTTCAAAAAATAGAGTGTCTCCCTTAGTTCTGACCCAAAGTGTCAATTTCAAGGGTATAAACTATCAGTACCCTGGTTCAGACGAAGGTGGCCTCAAGGATCTGACATTCGAAATAGGCCGAGGGCAGACGGTTGGCGTGGTTGGAACCACCGGTGCCGGCAAGACGACACTCGTAGATGTCTTTCTTGGGCTGCTGCCGGCCACTAGCGGTCGTATCGTTATAGATGGCGAAGACCTGACTCCTGAGTGTGTGCGCCAGTGGCAAGCGAGTGTCGGATATGTCCCGCAGGAAGTATTTTTGGTGGATGCCTCCATCAAAGAGAATATCGCGTTGGGCATCCCTAGGGATGAAATTGATGATGCGGCTGTACGTAAAGCGGCAACGTCGGCCCAACTCCTTGAGTTTATTGAGACACAGATGCCTGAAGGCTTTGATACCCATGTGGGCGAACGCGGCGTTCGCATTTCCGGAGGCCAGCGGCAGAGGGTAGGGATTGCCCGTGCCCTCTATCACAACCCCGAGGTCATCGTATTTGATGAGGCTACCAGCGCTTTGGACAACGCCACAGAGCGAGAACTGATGAGAGAGATCAATGCGCTTTCAGGTGATAAAACAATCATCATGATTGCCCATCGGATCAGCACTTTAAAAGATTGCGATTACATTCTCGTTCTGGAAAAGGGTCGATTGGTAGGACGGGTAACGTATGAACAGCTCCTGTCCGACAATAAGTTTGCTGAAGAGCTGGTACCGTGACAGGGAATAGATTGGCGTCCGTCAGCTTTCTCTGATCGAGATAAGCTTCGCTTTAAGCATGTCATCAAGAAATGAGATAACGTTTTCCTGACATGTGTCCTGATCAACATCATATTCAGACATCAAGGCATCTATCAGACAAGATACCGATTTAGGCTCATTGAGTTCGCCAAAGATCGCTGTTCCAACCTCATTCAGACCGACATAAGTCCCACTTTCGTCGTCGAAAATAACCGTTTCTTCCCCAACCTTTGTGGTCGCTAAAGCTCTATCCATCGTAATGACGCTGTCTATCGTGATGGTCATTTTCTATTCCTTGCATTAAATCCACACCCGACACGCTAACCCTGGAAGTTGATCTTCCCGGAATTGGGCGGCAGGCAATGCGCCTCGAAGAGTGTTTGTTAAATGAGAGTTACTTTCTCCAAGTCGTCCGCGCCAAAATGCTGGCCTTTACTTCGTCCTTGATAGCAGGGGCTGGAAATTAATCCAGCCCCAACGCATTAAGCGATAGCTTCAAACAAGCTAATATTGTCGAACGAGCTCATCGCGCCCAGGTTGGCATCATCATCGTTTACCAACACAAGCTGTTGCACAGAACCCGTGAAATACTGGCCTACGGGGATAGAATATGACGTATAGCCAGTGCCTGTCTCATATCCATCATTGAAGTCCTGAATACCAAGGTCCTGCGATCCGTCGAGCTGGAAGAACATGGTTTCCAGATCACCGTTTTCGTTAACGAAGCCAATGCCTTGGATTTCACCTTCAGCGTCGCTCTTGAAATCAAACTCAAGAACTGTCGATTCCGTGATATCCTCATTTAAGTCCACCGACTTCCAGGCACTGCCCTCAAGCTCGATCGCACTTTGATCTGAGGAAACAGTTGCTACACCTGTATCCTGAGCTTCCGAGTAGCTCGAAACGGTGTGTGCGCTTCCATCAACGAGAAGGCTGTCATAATCTCCGACTTCGAATTCCACGGTCACTTGTTCTAGGATCGAGCCCTTGCCGTTTTTACCCGAGTACACAGTAAGGGTAATGGAGTGAGACCCGTCAGAGAGTTCCGTTCCGCCAAAAAAGTCACCTTTGCCGTTGTCACCGAACAGGGCATAGGGCTCAACGTTTTCTACGCTACTGTACTGTCCGTCCAGTTCGAGCCTTACGCTACCAATATCTGCACTTTCAGGATTAATCGCTTCGGCTGACAGGGTGATTTTGTTACCCGAGAGATCGCTGCTGGACAGCTTTGCGCCCTGATGCAGGTCAGCCAGAGCCTTATCTGTGCTGGTATCGACCAACAGAATATCCAGAAGCTGGCTAGATGCCTCTTGGTAGGTTGAATCCGGTGCTAGATCCCCTTCCGGTGCGCTCGCTCCGACCTGATCCTCGACGATTGGTTCTTCTGGCACGCCCGCCTCGACCTGATCTTCAACAACCGGCTCTTCTGGCAATACACTTGGCGCTGAACCAGTGTCACCAACAGTGAATTCGAATGAAACGGTTTCGAGTATATTGCCCGAGCCCTTTTTACCGTCAAACACGATCAGTTCCGCGCTATACGTTCCTTCAGGCAGTTTTTTTCCACCAAAAAAATCGCCATTGCCGTCGTCCCCGAAGAGAGCATAAGGTTCAACATTTTCTATTTGGGAACCGAACCCGTCTACAGTGAGCTTCACGCTTCCGATCTTGGGCGCGCCGTCTTGCGAGGTGGCAACGATTGTCAAAGGGCGGCCATCTGTGAGGCTGCTATCGATGCTGGAACCGTCCCCAAGCTGAGATACTGTTTTGTCGGTGTCCGTGTAAGCAAGGAATATATCGAGATAATTGCTCGCTTCGACAGGTTCCGGAACATCCTCAACAGGGTCACTCTTAATCGGTTCTTCTACGACCGGTTCGTCTACAACCGGGTCAACCGCCCCTGAACCGCCTTCATCCGGGTCAGGCTGGGTAGTGTCCGGCGGTGTTGGCGTGCCGTCAACCGGATAGGAGATAGTCGACCAATCTGGCCCAGCCAAACTCTGATAATAGGCGTCATCGGGCTCTCCACGGTGGCTGCCTGTTGTCACCCCTGTACCGGAAATGTCGTCAGGCAATCCGAAGTTGTAGTCGGAGATTTCTTTGGATTCACGGACCTTTCCGAGAAGAGTTAAGTTGCTCCAGTGCACATCATAGCTATCTTTCACCAAGAGCGCACTCCTGGTTGTATCTGATGTGTTCTCGATAATGGAGTTTTCTATGATAATGTTTTGCGCGGCGTGTTGCTTGGCATTGCTAGTGTTCAGGTACGGGCCCCTGTCCAAAGTTGTAACGACAACGGCATTGCCGTTGTTGATAAACTCCGAGTCCGTGACCAGAATGTTGTCATTGCGGAGTACCGAAAGGTCATCATCTGAATTCAAGATTTCTTTGATGTCCAGCCCAGCAAAGTTGTTGACGAAGTATGACCCGGTAACAACGGAGTCCTTAAATCCTCCGGTGGTGTCTATCCCGTCTCTGAAGTTATTGAGGAAAACGGAATCAATAACCGTCGCGTTGGTGACGCCTTCTCCGTTATTCCCTGCCGCAGTTTTGATGCCATCCCCCAGGGAATTTTGGAACAAAGAGTTCTGTATGGTGGGATTGCTGACATCCCCCAGAAGTCGCACCTGATAGTAGCCACCATTAAATTCTGAATTGTCGATCAGAAGGTTGTCGCCACCTCGGATATCGATTGGGATCGAGACGTTGCCTTCAAAGTAGCTGTTCAGAATTTTTATGTCGTCTTTGTCCGAGGCAACAAAAGTAATCTTCTTATCATAGTCAACGCCCCCCTGCACCTTCAGCGAAGTTGGAGTTGTTTGCGGGCTGTTGCTGTGCGTAACGGTCAGGTCAACAAGGGTATTGGCATTACCCAGTTCGAACAGCTGAGTTGAGTTTGTAGCGGAATCAATAACATTGATGCCCGCCCCTGGCGCTCCTCCGGCCAACGTGAAGTTGTCGGGTAGCTGTATTTTCGACCCAGAGATGTCATACATGTGGTCGAAGACAAAAGTGTCGCCTGGCTTGAACGTTTTCGCCAGCGCAGCAAATTCTTCGGAGATGTCTTGGCCTTCAGTCCAGCCTAGATCGGATGAGTGGATTATCGTCATTTTGGTAACCTGTCTACATTTTGGGGGCCGCGATCATGCGATGCAAAAGAGTTTCGAATGATCTTAGTCAGGACCCCTGGGTGTTCATGTGAGCGGTGTTTGTGGGTTAGCGCCAACCGCGCTGTCTTGACGAACTGTGTACCGTGAGGAATCTGGTCGACAATGGGTCTGAACGGAAGAACTCTCGTCGAGGGCGCGCGAGTGGACACGCACCCTGAAGCGCGAGCTTCAGCTCTGCATTTTTTGACACGACTGATTCCTGCTCTCTTACTCATATTAAGGTATATGTCGGTTGTTATTGGCCCTGGAGGGGCGAAACTCCGACATTTCGGTGGCGAGATAAGGTCTAAATGTGGGTAAAGAGCAGCACAACTTGACCCTAGGGCAGGTGTGTGAAAACCGGAAAAAATCTGCCTATCTGGGGGTGGTGTCAGCGCGAGCCCGCCCATTTTTGGGCCGCGCTCGTCAACATGGCACAAATTAGCTGCATGGGCGCGGCGACAATCTGGCGGCTTTGTTGCTTTTGAGTGTTGAGAATGAGGCCCAACGCCTCGGTGTCGATTCCGGCGAAGACCTTGCCTCTCCTGTAGCGGCTGATGGCCTGCCATTTACAATCTGGCCCGAGGAGTACGGCTCCAATGGGGCGGAGGGTGAATGCGTCCTTCAGAAAGATATCTGCTTCCAACCATGCGATGGACAAGCCGGATAGGGCGCCCATCACAACCAAATTAATCTGTTCCCGGGGAAGTTGACTAACTCTGTATGATCCGGATAACAGCAAATATGACTAGTATTTTGGTAGTTTCAGTAATTCTATGAAGTATCGTCCAGAAGTTGACGGATTGCGCGCGGTTGCAGTTCTACCGGTCGTGCTTTTTCATGCGGGTTTTGATCTTTTTTCCGGAGGCTTCGTCGGAGTTGACGTGTTCTTCGTGATTTCTGGCTACCTCATCACGTCTATCCTTCTAAAGAACCTGGAAGATGATAGTTTTTCTCTCCTGAAGTTTTATGAGCGGCGTGCGCGGCGTATCCTGCCAGCCCTCACACTGGTTGTGTTGATGTGCATTCCTTTGGCCATCGTTTTTATGAATCCGCAGCAATTGAAAGACTTTGCGCAGAGCGTTCTGGCTGTCGGATTTTTTGCCTCTAATTTTTTGTTTTGGCATGAGAGTGGCTATTTCCAGGCAGCGTCTGAAGAAAAACCACTCCTGCATACCTGGAGCCTCGCTGTCGAGGAGCAGTTCTATATTTTCTTTCCACTATTGCTCTGGTTTGTTGTGTCAAACAGGCGTCAACTACTTGTGCCGATCTTGATAGTCCTGGTACTTGCCAGTTTGGCGTTATCAGAATGGGGTTGGCGCAATGCTCCTAGCGCCACGTTCTTCCTGGCACCTGCACGAGTTTGGGAGTTGCTCATCGGCTCACTCTGCGCAGTCGCCGCGCGTCGTGGGGTCGTAGAGCGAGACTGGCTGGCCGTACCGGGTCTTGCGATGATCGCCGCTTCAGTCTTTTTGTTTGACAAAGGAACGCCGTTCCCTTCGCTTTACGCACTACTGCCAGTTGTGGGTACCGCTTTGGTGATATTATTCGCCGGGCCGCGCACGATGACAGGACGGATACTCGCAGCGCCCGCACTCGTGGGCATCGGACTTATAAGTTACAGCGCCTATCTTTGGCATCAGCCACTATTCGCATTTGCCCGCATTAAGGCATATGGCGAACCGTCGCTGCTGTCGATCTATTGCCTGATTGCCCTATCTTTCGCGCTCGCTTACCTCAGTTGGCGCTTTGTGGAAACGCCTTTTCGGCAATCCAAGGGAAAGGTTCTGCTGTCGCAGAAGGCGATCTTTATTTCGGCAGGGTCGGTTTCGATAGCCTTTGCCGTTTTTGGTCTTTGGGGTCATGTGACGGATGGGTGGCGTACGGCCTATCTTGCCCGTTTGAACGAATCTGAACGGCATATGTTTTTGCTCATTGAAGAAGTCGGTAAAACACACCGTCGGAATGCCCTCTCTCGTTTGGATAATGGCGCATGTGTGTTCGATGTCAGGGCGATGGATCAGCAAGCAAAGGACCGAATTACCGGTTGCGCCGCGCGCCATGGTCCCGGTGTTCTGATCTTTGGTGATAGTCACGCGATCGATTTATACGGTGCAGTGGTGGAAACATCAAAAGACACCCACCCATTCATCGTCGGTATCGTCTCCGGTGGGTGCCGACCACATTCACCGGCCCCGGACTGTTCCTATGATGCGATTGCAAGGTTCATTGCCAGTAACGCAGATATTTTCAAGGTCGCAGTTTATGAACAAGCGGGCTTCTATCTGCTGCGGGGCCACGACCACGAAGTCGGCACGCGGTCGATGATCGCTGAACTATCACCTGACCAAGAGGTACCACCTTATGTGCCGAATACCGGTTACGTGCAGGCCGTAAGGAGTTATCTGGAACAGATATCAGAAAGAGTTCCGGTTGTATGGCTGTCTCCCCGGATCGAACCCCACATCCCGTTCAAATATATGCTTGGTGCCGGCTGTGAGCACGATTTTCGTCTGCGCCCTGGCCTAGAAGACGTCTTCTTAGGCCTGGATGCAGCAATTTCCGAGGCGCTTGATGCCTCGACCGTAATGTTCATGTCGCAAAACGAACTCCTCGACCTTTCGTTCCCGGAGGATTTCCTCAATTGTGAGGCGCTATTCTGGTCTGATGGCGATCACTTTTCTAATGCTGGTGAAAGACGATTTGGCCAAAGGATGCAAATCGTAAGGAACGCACTTCTTATTCTTGAAAAACAGCAAATAGATAGCAAACCGAACGGGCCTTAGCCTCAGGCCCCGCCGATTTCAAAAAATTTTGCATGATCCGTTGCTCAAAAAATGACAAGTGGCATGTCTGATCTAGTCTCGCTTGCCAATGCCCAGATCGCGCGTCTTGGCCTCTTTTTTCCAATCGTGCGTGAACGCCTGATCGGGCTGCACAAACACTAGGCTATAAACCGTCTGCAACAAATCAATCTGGTGTCTTTTTTCAAATTGTTCAGCTTCATGGGCAGTTAGGTAGAATTTTGTCAAAAATGTGTTGATCATAAATCTAGCCATGCTTTACCTTGCGACAATGTAGGCAGAATG
Organism: Ruegeria sp. CG11; assembly: GCF_056537245.1. Taxonomy (NCBI): domain Bacteria; kingdom Pseudomonadati; phylum Pseudomonadota; class Alphaproteobacteria; order Rhodobacterales; family Roseobacteraceae; genus Ruegeria; species Ruegeria sp. CG11. The sequence continues at coordinate 4,776 of NZ_JBQFRE010000030.1, read as the reverse complement.
TGATATGAAGATTCTCGAGTGAACGATGGCTTCAAGCCATACGTATAAGCGGGGGCATTCTTTATGATTTTTGAAGCACAAGAGGCTTGGGGGTGTTCTGCCGTAAAGTTGTGAGTTGTATCGCTGATTGTCAGCGTATCTTGAGTTAAGATTTGCACGGGGTTTTTAGTATGACCGATTTGACTGATGACACTGCTTCCAGTGGAAATTGGCATTTTAAATCAACATCCAACCATAATTCCGCGCACAGAGGTAGCGCTGTTTACTTTGCGTCTAAGCGTATTGCCGACGTCGTCGTTTGCATTGCGGCGACACCCGTTTTTGTGGTCCTTTGCGCTGTCGTTTTCTTGTTGAATCTCTTCTGGAACCCAGGACCTCTGTTCTATTGCCAAACGCGAATGGGAAAAGACCAGTGCAAGTTCAGGATGGTCAAGTTTCGGACGATGTTGCCCGAAGAAAGTTCGATCAAGCGAGGCCCGTTTGATGGGCTGGAAGAGTGGCGGATTACGCCATTTGGTCGCTTTATGCGGATGACGCGTCTGGATGAAGTTCCGCAGCTTCTGAATGTTATCATAGGGCAAATGAGCCTGATCGGGCCGCGCCCGGAAATATTCGAATTTGCTCAAACCTATCACAAGACGATGCCGGACTATCACGTGCGAGGAACCGTGCGGCCAGGCATCACGGGTTATTCGCAGGTAACGCAGGGCTATACAGATTCCGAGGAAATGGTTCGCGAGAAGACAAGACGGGATATCTTCTATGTGCGTAATATGAACTGGTGGTTCGACCTCAAGGTGCTTGTTTGGACGGCACGTGTCATCCTTACCTCTCACGGGGCGCGATAACGAGGTTGTTGCCGGGGTCAAATTTGCCCCGGCTTATCATCAGTATCTCATGCTGGCTTCCAAACACATATCTGTAAATATGTAACCGCTCTGCTACAGAGCAGCAGGCAATGAATCGTAGCTTACGTCAGTAAGCAGCCCCCATTCTCGACCAAACTAAAGGCCCAATTTCGGGTCAATTCCGGGCGGCAAAGGCACTGGCAAGATAGAATCTTGCGATTATCCTATAGCGGACTTGAACCGCTTTGCGGCTCTCCTCAAAATGCTTGGGCGAATTTTGAGCGCGTTTTCCTGAATGCGATCATCTATAAGAGACATTGCAAAGTCATCTATGGATTTAATGAGATTGATACGCGCCAAACTCGAGAATTCGATTGTGCAATCTTCAGAAAAATCCATTTTTCTGTTTTGATCTACAGTTGGGACTTGAGAGTCTGGAATGTCATCTCCGTAGGTCAAGGACAAGTCCAGCAATGCCTGATCAGATAAGCTGTAATTATTGTTCCGAATGTCACGAACCATATTGTACCAGTGAAAGTTCTCTCCTGGTTTGCGTCCGGATTTTAAGGAGAAAGCATATGTGCTCAGAAGAATTTTCCGTACGATTTGGTCTGAACTTCGGACTGGAACGTGCTGGAAGGCGTAGTCAAGTTGAACCGGCTCACTGAAAAACTCTGGATGTGTGACAACGTGATTACCTGAGCCAACTTTGCAATCTTCCGCAAATTTTCCGCCAATAATGACCTTCCGAAAGCTGCCCGGCTCATGTGAGCGGGCGCGAAAGCATGTTGTCAGAGGATTAGCGTAATCAAAGTATGTTCCGGAAATAGGGCAGAAGGTTACCCAATCCATATACGCCCACTGCTTTGGAGACAACGATGCAGATAGAAAGTCTCTGAACTCACTGCCGCCAGGTCCGCTGAGGAATTCATCCGCGTCCAGAGGGATAATGTAGTCAAACTCACCGGTTCTCGCAGCCTCGTTTGTCCCTGCCGTCATGTATCTGGGTTGATCAAACGCTACCTCGGAGATTGTACTTAGGGCTACATTGTAACCCTTCTCTTCCATTTTTTTGACAATAAGGTTAGTGCCATCGGTGCTTTGATGATCCATTAGAAAAATTTTATCGGCGAATTTTGAGCTATGCTTTACAAATAGTTCAATAATATCACATTCATTTTTAATCATAGAGACAATTGCGATTTTCATATTCACGCTTTCCTTAGAACGCATCATAAAACGGAGGCATCATGCTAGGATAAACACTGCTCTTAATCCAGCATCTTTGACTTCAGTCTCTTCAAAACCCTTATGGCTCGATGACCATGAATCTCGGAAAATATGCGTATTTTCTCCCCAGTTTTAAGTTTTCGAGCCGAAACTTCTTTCTTTCTCAACGTATCAATTAACAATTTCCAATCCGCAGCGCGGGCTTCTGGACTGTAATGTGTCAGAACGTCAACACGAGCAGAAGCCCCCAGCTCTTGGCGCGCCTTCCTTGATCGAACGAGTTCGTCGAGTTTTCTAAACCATTCGTTATCGTCGGCAATCAGACCATTTACACCATCCTTAATCGCCGACTTTAGCGGATCAGTTGGCGAAGCAATGCTTACGACTGCACATGCGCCCGCCTCAAGATACTTTAATTCACTTTTGCCATTACAAAAGGGCTCTGTGACCTCCAATGGAATCAGGTTTATATCGATATCCCGAAAAAGATCCGCATACGTCGAATAAGGCGTAAATCCCCGTACTTCAAAGCGAGATCTAAATGTATAGAATTTATCGGAGTATGAAAGATTGCCAACAATCACCAATTTGGTCTTCGTGTTCTCTGCAAGAAGTCGCAGCAATGCCGGCTCTACGACTTTGAAATCTGCGTCATGAGTTTTAGAACCGGAGAGGTAGGCAATCGTCACCAAGTCGTTGGATACATGCTGCTGAACAACTTCTTGGGCAAGCGCCAGATAGTCCGCACTTAGCGCGTTTCGGGATTGCTTTACATTTGGATGAAACGTCTGGGCGCGCTCAGCCAGATAGCCGGTCGCCACTGTCACCATATCACAACTTAACATCGCTTCGGAAAACGGTTTGCTACCGTCTTCATACATGGCCGTTTTGTTATTGCGCTTCAGATACTCATCTGCGGCCGGATCGAAGAGAAGATCATCTGTATCATAGATGATATGGCACCCCCGATCCCGTGAAAGATCGATAAAGTTGCGCGTATGGTGATCATGTTTTACGCGATGAAGGATCAAAATCTTAGTTGCCGTCGGGACGCTTGTATAGATGCATCCGACCTCTACGGTATATCCGAGTGTTCGCAGATATTCTGCGGGCTGGTTACACCTCAACTGCGTGGTTCCATGCGGTGTGATACGATGCTTACTCACAATCTGTATGTCACATGACATGCTGTATAACCTTTGCTAAGTAGCTTGGTTTAGATCAAACATCACACAAAATTGCCCTGCGAAGCTCATCGAGATCGACCGTGAAATCATCTTCGTTTAGACCACGCGCGCCAACGACTGGAATATGTGTGCCGCCAACGGCGTGGGTGACCGGAATATAATATCCCCATCCCCAACTGTCGTAGGGTATCAGTTCTATGACTTTAGGATCTTGTGCAAAGACAAGATTGGCGAGCCCGGCACCATGTGGGGCTACGATGACTTCGGCTTCCCGGATTAGTGCAACTTGCTCTGCAATTGGCAAAGTCTCCAATGTGACTGTCTCAAAACCATATTCGGTCAATAGCGCAACGACTTCAGCTTCGTTATTCACATTCCGCAGTTTTGCAAGCGCGCGTGAAATGTAAATCTTACGTTTGGGAGAGCGGGATTGCGAGAAGCCGACCGAAGACGAAATTTTATTCGAAAAGGAATGGATCGCGTTTCTTGAACACGCAAACCGCTGACGGCGCGACGCAGAAATAATAAGATTGGAGGTTCTTACTGGTCCCGAATTACAGACTTTTATTCGCTCATCAGGTATGCCCAGAAGGTTCATATAGGATCGTTGAAATGTTCCAGGCTCTGAAAACACAAGGATATCCGTATTGCCGTCAATCGCCCCGACCTCTTGCAAATCCACGTAGCGCAGGCAGCAATCGAAAATAAAATGGTAGTAATTTTTCCAGGCGCGAGTGCTAAACCAGTAAGCGTTTTCAAATGTAGGCTTGCTATGTGAAGCGTAGGAGAGGGCTTTCTTTCGATTGCGTATATTGAAAGTATGGTTCGACCCCTCAACAAATTGCGTAACTTCTGGATAGGTTTCAAGAAACACCCGCGTGGGATTATCGATATCGATGACGTCGTATCTTGACGTTACTGCATTGGGTATTGAGAAATAATACGGTCTCGGAATTGCAATAGGGTGATAGTGTAAGTCTAATTGACGATACGGCACCGAATGAGGCGATCTAGAAGATTTGGGCTGATAAATTTCGTCCTCGTCATAAAAGGTGACATCGTATTCCAGCAATGTCCTGTTCAGACTCTGAAGCGGGATGAATTGATCATACAACCAACGGTCATGCGTTCCGGCACCCCATTTTCTGCCAGCGCGTCTATAAATTTTCCGCAGAGCACTTTTGAAAGTAGTTGGCATTAAACTGTCATAATATTTTTAGACCGCCGCAGTGATTTCATACCTCATCGTAGAATGTGGTCGAGCCGACTAACCTCCAATATCATAACGGTTTCCACTGTTGACATGTTTAATGAATTACTATTCAAAATCAATGGCTTTATCCCAGCGTCTTACAGTTTTGGCTGACACGACAATCTGCTTGAACGACTACCCCACAACGGTCTGGATGGACCAAAAGCCTAGGCACAGTCCCCCTTGATTTCCGTCCTGCGGCGTGATTCACGGTTCGAAAACGAGCGAACTTGTCTGATCTTTTCTGGCTGACGGACGC
>NZ_JBQFRE010000029.1:0-32038 GCF_056537245.1 Ruegeria sp. CG11 | reverse complement strand
ACCGGTTTATCAAACGGCGATTGCGGCACATGTGTGGGTTCAAATCCTTCGCTACCGCATCCGCAACGCTGGACGGCATTGAAGTTGCCAACATGATCCGAAAACGGCAATTCCCCAGTGCAACGACATCAGGTTTTAGGGTGTTTGCCGAGATCGCTGGATAAGTGTGTCCAGATCCTCGCTGACACTGGTTCTTTTAGTACTTTGCGACACAACCCAATCCGTGCCCCATGCAGTATTTTAGAGTTCTGCGGCCGTCAGTTGCGTCGAATTTGGCAACATTCAGGAGATGTTCGAAAAAGAAATGGCTCAGTAGGAAATCCCAACAATACAACGCCATTGTCCGACCATATGCGCCGAGACATTGGATTGGTTGAGCGTGGGCACAATGATCGCTCGCACTGGTGGTTGTATTGACGTGCTCAGCTATGGGATTGTGTATCTTCGCAACCTACAGATTCAGATTCGCCTTTATCAAATCTGCGCATGCAAGTGGCGAGGCATCTTCTGTATTCACCGATAAGTCATATGTCATCCCATCATGAACACGCTCGTATTGCCATCTGGAAAGACCGAGCGTCCGGTCGCCTCGCTTTCGTTCCCTTTCCTCCAGCACGTCCAGCGAGGCAAACACTCCAACCATGAAAAAATCATACGGTTCCAGTAAGCGTTGATACTCAGCCACTGCACTCGCAGACCCTTCTTCCGTGTTTCCAAACAACACTTCGTCAACAATCAAATTGTTCCCGGCGCTCGCCATCGCAGCAACTGAACGGCGCATTCCGGAGAGTGCGCGACTTGCCACTGGTCCGACACGCGCGAAAGTCACTGCATTTCCGCCCACCACACGCTTTTCAAAACTCAATCCATCTGGATCACCAGCAAGCCGCTCTGGCAACATTGCCAGAAAGGCATCCATTTCGATATGAAGGAACGGTTGTGTCGTAATGTTCTGAAGCGCTTTTGCGATAGAACTTTTACCAACGCTCCCTACTCCGTTTAAGAGAATTATTGTCGCCATTGGTCTTGTGACTGATTGATTGTTGCCAAGGTCCGTTATTTGGCTGAGGAAGGGGTTGAAGGCACAGTTTCCATCGTAAAATCCACCGCTTCCGGCCATCCAAAATCTGTTGTCCCATCCGGCAGCCCCAGAATTCGGTCGAGTGTAAGAAATTGCATATCGATCGCCGCCTGTAATTTATGGGCGGCCTGATCTGCTATGTCAGTTCCCCGGGCGTCGATGGCGCGCAGCAATGCAAAATCAAAGAAGTTCATAAGGAAGAGAATAAGCTCTGCCGCCGTATCGACATCGGCGACACTGAACGTTCCTTCATCGCAGCCCTTCTGGATGATTTTTGTCAGGACCGGCATGGCGCCAATTCTGACCCTGCGCTTGAATTGCTCGAGCAGGAACAAGTTTTGGTCCTGGTTCATAATCTTGAACATCTCGACCTGGCCTGGGTAGTCATGCTCGCGCAGGTAGTTTGCTCGTAGATGCGTGAAGTTGTGCAATAGATCGAGTGCCGAGGACTTCTCGTCGGAAGCAACAACAGACATCTGAGAGAGAACGCCTTCAGCTATACCATCCAAGACCCCGAACAATAACTCATCCTTGGATTTGAAATGGTGATAAAAGCCACCTTTCGAAACTCCGGCCAGATCCAGTACATCCTGAATGGTCGTATCTTCGAAACCTTTGGAAAAGAACAACATTTGCGCGCACCCCAGTAACTGCGCGCGCCGCGCCTCTGGCTGCATATTTTTCCGCTTCGTAGGTTTCATACACTTTTTCCTTGCAAACCGACCGGCGGTCTGCAATTACAGACCTGCGGTCGGTTTATATTCCGACTCATCTGGCAGGGCAATGTCATTCACCTGCCACCCCGAATTAAATGATGCGCTGATGCAGCCCAAGACCGCAAGCTACAACGCTTCGCGCGCCCAGTTGAGTTGTACCTACTACACAGGATCGAATGCCATGAATGCTCTTGTCTGCGGGGATATTTCAATATCCGAGCTACGCCAAACGTCACGGCTGGCTGGTATCCGGGATTTGCTCGAACTTCTGGTCGGGCATTCTCTGGACAGGGACGAAGCCCGTCAGTTTTTGTCGCGAACACGCTCGCAGACTTGGTTCGTAAATCCGTTTTCCCTCAATTGATCCAAACCTCTCTGGAGAGAAACATGTTGGACACTGTAAGAGCGCTTTCCACGGTTTATTGTGCTGCCGAAAGCATAACAGCAATCGCTTTGACAGATTTGCCTGAGCCCGGGAATGTCGCCGAAGCATTGCAATTGGTGACCGTGCCCGTGCCAAGGCCCTCGCGCCACCAGGTCGCAATTCAGCTGGTCGCTTCCTCACTACATGTTGATGAAATTTATGCGGCTCAGGGTACCGCTCTTGGTCGTTTCTTCGGGCCTAAACGCGCTTCTGTAAATTCCCCCTACATCATGGGGACTTCAGTTTCCGGGATCATTGTCGCAACTGGTCAGGACGCGACCCGGTTCAATGTTGGAGACGAAGTTGTCGTGATCCCCAATGCGCTTGGTGAATCTGGTTCATGGGCAACTTACCGATGCGTGTCACAGGACTATGTGATGCTCAAACCCCGGGCCTTGTCACATGTCGAAGTCGCAGCCGCAATGCTATCAGGTTGCGTTGCATGGGGCACAATCAACACCGCACGCATCGAAAACGGTGACCATTGCCTCGTTGTTGGGGCATCGGGTGCCGTCGGATCCATGATGGTCCAGTTCCTCAAATCAAAGGGCGCAATCGTGACCGGGGTTTGCAGTGGCGCAAACGCTGAGCTGGTGCGCACGCTGGGTGCGGATCACACGATCGACTACATAGTCACCGATTTTGGTTCTCAGCGTAAAAACACCTACGACAGGGTCTTTGATCTGGTAGGTGGTCGCGACATCGAGGCCGCAGCGTACCGCGTATTGAAACGCAAAGGTCGGTTCATCACTATCGTTGGCCCTGTGCGACACATTGGTGAACGCAAGCTATCCAGTTTCGAGCTTCTTTTGGGCGTCGGCCACGTTACTTGCCGCAGTATCGCGACACGACTCCGCGGTCCTCGGTATTGTTTTAGTGCCTCGCTGCCGCGGCACAATGCCTACGCAGCAATGCTGAGCATCGCCAAACACAACATACGCTCACCCATCGAAGCAGAGATTCCGTTCGATCTACCCAAAATCCGAACTGCAATCAAAACTCTGACGTCCCATCGGACAAGAGGTCGAATTGTCATCAACTTTGCCGCTGACGATCGACCAAGCCGGCCGGTAACCGATTCCAGACCTGAGATATATCTCGATCAGTTATTTTGCAGGCACAACACGCAGCTCAAAAAAGACACAGTAACACCATGACAAAAAACTGGAAATTACCAGGATCGGACGATCTCAATTCTCCGCTCTCTCCATGCAGCCGACGCAGTTCAACTCAATCAACTGAGACCCGTGTTCAGTCCATCCGGTCAATGCTGGTCGCACTTACTCTTGGTGCCGCACTGAGCGGATGTGCTGCCAACATGGCTGCAAAAGGCAGTGATGGTCCAGACCTGAGCGTCGTCAGCCAAGAAGCCACGCGGATGGATGTTGAGCGGCAGCTAGGTTCGCCCGAGCAGTTACAGCAACAAGCCAATGGTGATTGGGTGGCCGTCTATGACGTTGAACCCAGAACGAAACCGAACCTTGCTCGGGCAGCGGGCCACGGAACGCTGGACCTTTTTACCTTCGGGCTCTGGGAGGTTGTCGGTGGGCCTTTGGAAGTGGCCCATGCGCGGCGGGTACTCGTCACTGTGCGATATGACAACTCAGGAAAACTGCTGCAATTGACCAGCAAGCCGAAACCCATCCTGTGATCTAAGGGTCGGATCACTCCCGTTCTGCAATAGGCCGGCGTTGCATCCAATGCCCCGACGAACAGCAAACCATCCCCGTTGAACCAAAGTGCAGGTCCAACGAGCAGATACCCCTGTCCATACAAACAAGAGAACGGACTTACAAAATGAAGACTATAACATTGATCACGCTGGCCGCGATGGCTCCCACTTTGTGTATGGCTGATGAAAGTTGGACCGGCTTCAATGCAGGTTTACAGCTATCAGCAGTCGATGTTTCCCAAAACGACAACGACAACGACAACGGCAACGCAGCGTTGGGCCTCCACACCGGATACCTTCATAATTTTGACGGCTATGTCGTTGGCGGTGAACTGACTTATGATGCGGGCGCTGAGCTTGTGTCCGACAACAAAACCAAAAAGGTCGATACGATACGCCTGAAGTTCAAAGGCGGACACGTATTTGGCCGGACGTATCTCTACGGCGTCATTGGATATGCGAACATCGATGGCAGTTCCATCAGTGAAGATGGCTACTCTGCTGGCGTCGGCGTTACGTATCGTGCAACGGACAGAGTTCTGGTCGGCCTTGAATACCTGCGAGACACATATGACACATCAGCTGACGACATCACAGCAGACTCTGTCGCGCTTCGGGTGTCTTACAAGTTCTGACAGAAGGCATTTGAGAGCCTGACACCAGCGGGGGACAGTCAATTGCCACCCACTCATAATTCAATTCCCGGGAGCCACCAGGTGACTGAAATCCCAACGCTTGAAACTGAACGGCTGCTACTTCGACCACCGAAAATGGAAGACTGGCCCCACTATCTTACGCTTATGACATCTGAGCGCTCGAAGTTCATGGGAGGCCCGGTCTCAGAGCGCATGACCTGGGGGATTTTCTGTCATGACGTAGCTCAGTGGGCCCTCATGGGACATGGGGCACTGATGATGGAAGATCGTGTTTCAGGAGCGTGCGTTGGGCAGGTTGGCATCAACTCCGGACCGCTTTTTCCCGAACCCGAACTGGGCTGGTTCGTTTATGCTGATGCCGAAGGAAGAGGCTACGCGTTTGAGGCTGCCCGAACGCTGCGAGATTGGGCCTGTACATGGAACGTAACCCAGTCGCTCGTCAGTTATATCGACCCGAACAACCTCCGCTCCTGCCGCCTTGCAGAGCGGCTTGGAGGAATTTTGGATGCAAATGCCGAGCGAGATGACCTAACAGACTTAGTCTATCGATACCATTGAACTGCGCAATCTATTCCGCGGACCATTTAAGCCCGGGCAGACTCGGTTGGTCGTCTCAAATTAGTGCGAAAACTGCTTCTCATCTCCCAAGCTTGAAAAAAGGTGAATGCAGCAAGAAAGTCTTGGGCCTCCTTCATCAGTAGTCGGCTCAGTAGATCACGCCCAACATCAAATGTTTGAGAATCGAAATGATCAAAAACTTAACCTTTATCGCTACTTTCATGTTCGCTCTGTGCGCCACCGCTTTACATGCTGAAACTGCCGATGATGGCATGTTTGCCAAGGATGTCGGAGCCATGGTTGGCTTGGCAGAGGCCTATCAAATTAAGCCGTCTGATATTCTCACTGCGGTCGAGACTGATGTCTCAAAGCAATTTCCACAAGAGGTTGACGCAACCAAGGTTGTTGGAAAAATGGCAACGGTAAGGGACAAAAGTCTTTGCGACAAAGCTCCCGAAATACTTCACGACTTTGATGAGTACATTTCCAATAGAGGCTAAGATCGTATACGCCACCAAGATCATACCTTCGTGCTGCAGTCGTTTTGAGCCACAAATAGTCAGCCGGCCCCGTCGGGGCCGGCTTGCTTTTGGAAATCAACTATATCATTGCCTCCAGGACTTATCATCAACGGTCCGAGTAACTGGTGTTGAAACACTTAGGTCGCCAACTGCCCTCTTTTTGCACTGCTGAATTCAAACTGCGGCAACAGCCGGAGAAGGACGTAGGCTCCGAACGCGGCGCAGAAAATATCTGCCGACAACGCAATCCAGGATTCCACGATATAGTCATGCACAATCCAAAAACCGCCACCCAATAGCACAAGCGCCCGCAGCCGGATCTCGTCGATTTGCATCCGTCCAACCGCGATCGCTACAGTCGCGAGGCTGGAAAGGATCGATACTGGCCCCGCCCAGAACACAACTGCGGTTGCCAACAGAACCGGGATCAGCGCCCATCCCAAAACGGAAATGCGTCGGCTATTTGGTGCAAGGATCGCCGCAGCGGTCTGGATTGAACAGATCAGATTAACAGCACATGCGGCCATAACTTCCATTGAGGCATAGTGAATCGCAAAGAAAATCGTGGCTGCGAACTGCAAGATCAGGATCTTGCTCCGGGATTGCATCAGCGGTGACGCGACCAATGTGGCGAATGCCAGTGCACCAGAGCCGTAGACGAGGGCATCAGAAGGTATAACAAACATCACGCTGCTCCTCCCGACCCGTCGTATTTCAAAAACGTGCCGACAGTCCTTTCCGACCGGGTCACCCCAAGTTCGCGCAGCAGCCAGTCCGGCATTGAGGCAAAGTCTTCGCCGCTCTGGCTAGCGCTCATAAGGCGCACCCAGTTCACAAACTTTTTTTTGAACCGTGTGGCGACTGCCGCGCACGATCCGATACTCCTATCCAGGGAGGAAAACCGGGTTACTTCGATCGAGTTCATCGTTCTTACTCCAGTCAATTTTCTGTTGTGCGCCTCTCCTTGTGGTTTGGTTTGGCGCTTCGATGTGACCTTTGAGTAAGCATTCGTGATGTCCGTCGAATTTCTTCGAAATGCAAAAGTGTTTGATTTGTTTCTGTTATCTGAAGGTATGTGTTGGAGGTTTTCATTTGTTTCATCGGTTTCCCGACTGCGCTGAGCTCGAAACAAACGAAACCAGAAAGGTTTTGGGAATGTTTCTCAACTTGTTGTAAAATTATAGGGAACTAGCGCGAGAGACCGTTGCCATGAATACGGACCATCAGGAGAAACGCTGGGGTATTTCCGGAAGCGGACTGATCGGCAATAGCGGCACCGGGAACACAGCTACGGATTTTATCAGGAAGTGCCCGGCCGCAGTGACGCTTGCGCGGACATCCGATTTCCGGATCGTGGTTGACAGCGAAAAGATGGAAGCCCTGCTCAGGTGCACCAAGAGCCGATCTGGTTCGAAACTTGGTCTGCTTTGGTCAAGTAAACTGAACTTTGACGAACTCATGCGGCGCTTTAAGCAGGACGGGCGGGTTGAGGCCCAGGAAGTACGGCTTCAGAAAAACGATGGAGAGCAGTTTTGGGCGGCGGTTTCGGCACGGCAGATCCAAGTCGGCGGACGAGATTGCATCTTTCTCTACGCGCACGATTTGACGGAACAGCTTTCCGACAAAGCCGAAATCTCGCGGCAGCGGGATGCCTTACATGATGCCGAAAAGTTGAGCGCGTTGGGTCAACTTCTTGGCGGGATATCCCATGAGTTGAACAACCCGCTTTCTGTTCTCACCGGGCAGGCTTTGATGCTTAAGGAAAAAGCAGAGGATGAGAAAACGTCCAAAAGGGCGGATCGAATCCTAAAGGCGGCAGACCGATGCACTCGGATTGTCCGCAGTTTCCTTGATCTTGCTCGCAGTAACACGTCGGAACTCGTCGCGGTGGATCTGAACGAACTGGTGGCTGAAGCCGTCGAGGATGCGGGGAAAAGCATCCGTGAATTTGGTGCTGAAGTTATCTTGGATTTACCCACAACAATTCCGCGAATAATGGGCGACCCAGATCAGATTCGCCAAGTATTCGTAAATCTTCTGGTCAATGCCAGTCATGCCATCGGATCGGCCAAAGTAGCGAAGCGCATTACCGTCCGCTCAAAATATGAACCCGACAACGAGCACGTTGAGTTGCATTTTAGTGATACGGGACCGGGTGTTCCGGAAGACATAAGTTCTAAAATATTCGACCCACTCTTTACGACCAAAGATCCGGGTGAGGGTACTGGTTTGGGACTGGCGCTATGCCGTCGCATTCTCGAAGCTCATGGCGGTACAATCGATCTTCGTTCGACGTCTTCACACGGGACCACATTCAGGATCACCTTTTCGGAACTCGCGGCCTCGAGTTCCGTGCCAGACCCGATCCTGACCAGAGCAAGTACGGGCGCCGACCGGATGAACGTACTCATTATGGACAATCGCATTGAAGCCGGTGAAGAGTTGGCAGAGAAAATCTCTTCACGGGGGCACGGGGTCGAATTCGTTGAGGCCGCGTTTGTGGGCTTCGAGCGGTTGCGGCATCAGCGCTTCGACGCAATTCTGTTTCAGGTCGGCTTCGGAGATATGAAACTGATGGCTGCTGCGCAGGCAATCGAAAGAGCGCAGCGCGGAGCGAGCAGATCCATAGTCTTTTTAGTGAACCCGGAAACAGCAGACGATGCGCTGAGGAATATTGAAGAACTGGAGCGCCCATTCCTAACGGAACCATATTCCAAAAAGGAAGTGTTTGAAACGCTCGAACTGCTCGCGCTTCGAAGCGCAGCGTAATCGAGAGGAATGCTAAGATGGAGAGTACTTATCACATCGCAGTTGTGGACGACGATCCTGACGTTTGCGAGACATTTGAAGAATACCTAAGCGACCGCGGCTATGACGTTGTAGCGCTCAATGGAGGAACCGCGTTGCGAGAACATGTTGCCTCGGGCGCGCCGCTTGATCTTGTCTTGCTTGATGTAACTATGCCCGGAGAAGACGGGCTTTCTCTGGCAAGATATCTTTCCACCGAAACTGACATTAACATCATAATGGTCACCGCCTCTGGGGAAACGGTCGACCGCGTCGTCGGACTTGAAATAGGTGCTGACGACTATCTTGCTAAGCCAGTCGATCTGCGCGAATTACTGGCGCGCGTAAAGGCTGTTTTGCGCAGATCTGGTTGCGAAACCACCACAAAGGCTACAAGCGGTCCACGCATTGTTTCGGAGCGCATTCCGTTTGGAAATTGCCAGTTGGACCTTGCTGCACAACAGCTTTTTGACGATGACGGGCAAGAAATCAAAATCAGCGCCATGGAATATGATCTCTTACGCGTTTTCGCTGAGCGCCCGAACCGGGTACTGAGTCGAGATAGCCTACTTGAACTTGCCCATCACGGGGACTGGGAGCCGTTCGACCGCTCAATCGACATTCGGATATCGCGGCTACGCAGAAAAATCGAGCGAGACCCCGGAAAACCAGAGGTTCTCAAGACCGTTCGCGGAGCAGGCTACATTTTTGTGTCCAAGTGATTTCTCAAGAATTCTCGGTCAATTTTCGTTATGGGTGAAACATTTGAAACAATTCAGCCCATTCAAGACGCAGTTCTGAAAAACAAATACGATAAAGTTACAGAATTCCAGAAGCTTGGTACCATGAGTAAGCTCAATCCACCGGGAGTATCCATGACACCGAAAACCCAGCAACGAATGTCGCGACCGCTCTATTACTCGCTAATCGCAGCCTCATTTGCACTTGGCTTTGCCAGTCCGGCTCATGCTGAAATCAGCGCCGAGACGCGCTATGTTTTGAACACACTTTCTTTTCTGTTCCACGGCACATTAGTTCTGTTCATGGCGACGGGCTTTTCCATGTTGGAAGGCGGCCTTGTTCGCACAAAAAGTGTGGCGACCATTTTGCTCAAAAACATCTCATTGGTTGCGATTGCTGCGCTTGGGTTCTACTTAACAGGCTACAATCTGATGTTCATCGGCGTAGATGGTGGGTTCTACGGAACTTTCGGGCCCTGGGTGCCCGACGACAGTGCCGCACTTACTGGTGACTTCAGCGTCGGGGCCGCGTCTGCTTCGATCTGGATGTACCAGACTCTTTTCGCTGTCACGGCCGCTTCCATCATCAGCGGGGCCGTTGCGGAGCGAATTCGGCTTCTTCCATTTTTCGTTTTCATATTCTTTATGGCAACGGTGCTCTACCCCATCCAGGGCGCGTGGGGATGGGGCGGCGGCTGGCTGAGCAAGATGGGATTTCTCGACTTTGCGGGCGGAACCCATGTGCACGCCGCAGCTGGATGGGCGGCTCTCGTAGGTATTATTGTGCTGGGTCCCAGGCGTGGCCGGTTTAAAGACGACGGAAGTGTACGGGCGCTACCTGCGTCCTCGCTCCCGTTGGCAACGCTAGGGACGATGATTCTTTGGTTGGGGTGGCTTGGCTTTAACGGTGGATCGCTGGGGTCAATGTCCTCGGCTGCAGACGTCATTGCGATCTCTACGGTTTATGTAAACACAGTCATGGCCTCTTGCGGCGGTATCGTTTCAGCAATTCTCTTTTTGCGTCTGAAAAGTAAGAGAATTGATCTGACAATGGTGCTCAACGGAGCATTAGCAGGTTTGGTGAGCATTACCGCGGGCCCTGATACTCCGGGGGTATTCGCGGCAATTTTGATCGGTGCCGCGGGCGCGTGTTTGATGATCCTAACGACGCTGCTCTTGCTTCGCTTTCGGGTCGACGATGTGATCGGAGCGGTTCCCGTGCATCTGAGTTGCGGGTTTTGGGGAACCATTGCGGTGGCTTTTACAAATGAAAAAGCCCTGTTAGGTGTTCAGGCATTAGGGTTCGCTGCTGTCTCAATTTTCATGATCGTAAGCAGTGCGGTTATCTGGCTGTTCCTGCGTTCTGCAATGCGCCTTCGCCTCAGCCAGGGCGAAGAAGCTATTGGAATAGACAAGGTGGAAACCGGGGCGCTTGCTTACCCGGAATTCGAAACGAAGTCGCCTGCCGGAAACTTCTGAAACACTGACGCCCTGGGCGTGCAGCAATTGAAACCATTTATTTTCTCTCTGACGCAGACCCGAAATAATGGGGACAAGTGGGGTTGGCAAAACATCCTCATCGAAAGCGAGCTGGTACATCACCAAAAATGGTTCGCTGACAACATGAGGAGAATTCAAAATGGCTTTCATCAATGCATCCCGTGCACCATTCAGCGCATTCCTGGGTGATTGGGCGCACTACATCCTAGCCTACGTGAAGGAAGCAAAACGCCGCAACGCAGGGAATGATGTCGACAAGGCGCTTAGGGAGCTTTCAAAATTTTCGGACTACGAGCTCAATGACATCGGCCTCACGCGTGGAGATCTGACTCCTGACGGGCTGGCGGCAGCAGGTGCGCGCAGGAGCTATTTCCAGTCTAAAATCGACGCCGAACACCGTGAACGCGCCTCCGCTGGAAAGAGTTGAAGTGTGGCAATGACAATTGAAGAAGCCAGCCCGTATTGCCGCATCCGGCTGTACGGGCGGCTCGACGCAAATTCCGTGGCAAAGCTTTTTGAAGTTCTAGTTCGCTTGAGTTTGATGTCGCGTCTGCACGTTATAATCATCGCGGAAAAACTTGAGGCGATAACTCATGCAGGCTGCTGGCCATTTGTTGTTTGCGGCGAATCTGTTAAAAGGCAAATGCGGCAAGTTGACGATTTGCGGTGCCTCAGATCAGGTCTTCGCGGCGCTGTCCCCGGGCCGGTCTTAATCATCTCATCACTTTCGTAGAAAGAGAAGAAGCGTTGAAATAGCACGTTGCTGAGCCACATCGACAATTGCCGGCTCCTTAGGCGGACTGATGCTGTGCCGATGAAGTTCAAGGGGCTTTCGGCCTTTTCTTGTATAGGAAGGCAAACCGTGCCGCTTTCTTTCACCGCATCCACAATCTTTCTCTAGGCCATCACCAAGGTCCAACACGGGGACCGACAATCGACGCTGGCCCAAATGCCGAATTCTTCCGACTGATTACGCCGTGGGTGGCCGGTGCGCGCCCTCCAGAAAACCCATTGAGAAAAGGGCAATGGTTGCCGGGTTCGCAGCCATTGGAGGCACGAGCAGTTCGGATGAAATGAGTAATGATATCCCTTCTTCGTTTGACATCAGTGCCCGTGCCTTTCTCGTCCCCAAATTAAACATCAACTTGAAGCATGCTGGAACTCTGAAGGGTATCTCTCTTGCCGACACGGCCGGGCCTCTCCATTTCACCATAATTTCTCGATGTTTGCCGCAAACATAATCTTGGCTCTAATTTTCCTTGCCTGCCTGATTTCAACACGGCGCCAGACCCAATTTGTCCCTGCGCTCCAACCCGAAGACACCTCTGAAACAAACCCATCCGGATCAATTGAAAAAGAAACCCAAGCGAAACACTTTTGGGGGTTTCAGGAAATCTGCCGGACAAGTTGGAAGCGTACTCATTTCTCATCCCAGGTGACAAACACTTGGCATCAAACACTTAAGGAGGTGAGTTATGATCTACGCAATCTATGCCCACGCTGGTGGTCTGCATTGGCCGGCATCCAGTTTCAAAGCGCCGAACAACCGCCCGGAAATGCCACGGATCAAAAATATCGCGGCTCGCGTGTTTCAGAAATTGATTCAGGCCAACCGAGAATATCGCGACATGCAAAAGCTGCGGAATATGCCCGACTATCTGTTGCGCGATATGGGAATAAACCGGTCAGACATTCAGCGCGTTTCCCTGATTGACAAGCTGTTGTCTTGATCGGGACATTCCTGACCTCTCCCTGGTCGGCACGTGGCATGCAGCACAAAACAGCACATTGAAGGCTGCCTCCGCCCACAGTCGACCAGGGTTTTCCCCAACTTACGAAACCCGAACCGATAGCTGGACGGCATCGGCTCAACTCAACATGACAAGGAGACATCAAATGAACTTTGCTGAGTATATCTGGCTTGATGGCACGACACCAACATCGCAAATCCGGTCCAAAACGCGTGTGGTGAATGTAAAAAAGGCACAGCCTGATGCATCTGACTTTCCTGAATGGAGCTTTGACGGATCATCGACCCGACAAGCCGACGGGTCGGATTCTGACTGTATCCTGACACCCGTCAGCTTGGTGCCGGATCCGGTGCGTGATGGAGAAAACTACCTTGTGCTTTGCGAAGTCCGCGACGCCAAGGGTAATCCACATCCCAGCAACACGCGCGCGAAACTACGTCAAATCGCGTCTTCTGTCCGCGATGACGATCCATGGATAGGGTTCGAACAGGAATACACTTTGTTCAAGGATGATCGCCCGCTCGGGTGGCCAAAGTCCGGGTATCCAGGCCCGCAAGGTCCATACTACTGCTCCGTCGGCGCTGATGTGGCTTTCGGACGCGCCATTGCGGAACGCCACATGCTGGCCTGTACGTCCGTCGGCCTGAGTTACTACGGCCTGAATGCCGAAGTCATGCCCGGGCAATGGGAGTTTCAGATCGGTTATCGGGGGTTCGACGCGAAAGACCCCTCTGTTCTGGACATTGCCGATCAGCTTTGGATTGCACGTTGGCTGCTCCATCGCATTGCCGAGGACGAGGGCGTCAGCGTTTCTTTCGACAACAAGCCAGTGGAAGGTGACTGGAATGGTGCCGGGATGCACACGAACTTTTCAACCCGCGCGACACGTCAGAGTTCCTCGGGGCTGAAGGCTATTCATGAGGCCGTTGAAAAGCTGCAAATAAAGCACGCGGAACACATTGCAGTATATGGGCATGGCCTTGATAAACGCCTGACGGGGGATCACGAAACGTGCTCAATAGACATGTTCAAATCCGGCACGGCGGACAGAGGTGCGTCGATCCGAATTCCACGGCCCGTTGCCCAAAAAGGTCACGGTTATTTCGAAGACAGGCGGCCTGGCGCCAATGCCGACCCCTACCAGGTTGCTGCGCGTTTAATCGCTACCGTCTGCGACATAGATGCAATCCCGTCTGGCCAATCAGTAGGCGACACGCATTCTGAAGTGCCGGTTGCAGCTTAAACTCTTGTTAAAGCAGGCCGCTTGGGAAAAAAACGGCCTGCTTTCTCATGAACCGTGCATCCGCATACCAGGCCGTGTTGGCAAAAGGGTTCACATTTGGCGATAGGCGTGAACCAAGCTGGCGTCTGTGATGGAGACTAGCTTGGCACGAGAACTGATTTCGGATGTGGGATGGGCTTTCTTAGAGTGTTGCATCCTCGCCGTCCGTACTTCAAAGGATTTATTGTAAGTTTTCGACCAATGACGCTCACTCCACATACGGGTGAATGATCGTCTATTTATCAATTCGATGTTTCCTTTACCTTGTGGCCACTCAGACGAGCGAGCACCGAGATAAAATGCAGTGGTATTAAATTGCCAACAATTTGCCGTTGTACACAGGACCTCAATTTCAATAAATCTTTGCTCTTTAGGACCGTCTCTTCATCGTGCCGTTTCCAGGTCGCCCAACGATCCCCCCGTCCGCTGGAAATCACGCCAGACCCAGACCATTCAATCCACAAACCAAATCTTGCCACCCGAAATTACAACGATTCCGAGGCATGTGAAGCCGATATCGAATGTCCAAAGACCGTAAGCGAAGGGTAATGGATGTGTCGCAAACTCTGGGGTCTAGTTGACGAGCATGCGTGATCTGAGGTTTGTACTGGTCGAATAATTTTCGAACAGGTTATTTGAGCATGATCTCGTTAAAGTGCTGTCATTTCCCCAAGGATGCAGTTTTGTACGCTGTTTACTTCTATCTGTGGTACACGGTGTCCTATCGTGACTTGGAAGAAATCATGGCTGAGCGCGGTGTGCGAGTTGACCATGCCACATTGAATAGGTGGGTTATGAAATACTCGCCGATCGTCGCAGCTCGTGCGCAATTGAAGAAACGTCCAACGCTGAGTTCATGGCGCATGGACGAAACCTATATTCGTGTTCGCGGCAAATGGATGTACCTCTATCGGGCCGTCGACAAAGCTGGGAATACTCTTGATTTCATGCTGTCTGAGCGTAGAAACCGTCCAGCAGCAGCAAGGTTTTTTGGCAAATCGCTGTCTTCAAATGGAATCCCGAGCAAGATCGTCATCGACAAAAGTGGCGCTAACGCGGCGGGCATTCGAGAGGTGAACAAAATCCTTAATCGGTTTGGCTGCCCAGCCAAAATCCAAACGGTCAGGTCCAAGTATCTGAATAACCTGATCGAACAGGATCATCGGTTTATCAAGCGTCGCGTACGGCACATGTGTGGGTTCAAATCGTTCAAATCCGCATCAGCTACTTTGGACGGCATCGAAGTCGCCAATATGATCCGGAAGCGGCAATTCTCAAGCGATACGGTTTCCGGCTTTCAGTTATTCACCAAGATAGCAGGATAGGTGTATCCAGTAAGTCGCTGACTCTGGCCGTTCCAAATGTTTGCGACACAACCCTATTGCGTGTGCAGAGCGGTGATTCCCGGGAAATCGCATACTGAGCCTTTTGATGCCAAAAATGGACCAATCTCGCGTTTGATCGTGTGTAAAGTGTCGTTTGGGGCCGTGACCGTGTGTGAAGTGTCGAAAGGATTCGCCGTGAGCAACAACTACCCTCTCTTGCCAGATCGACACCCTCAAGGTAGTGCCGTCAAACAAATTCGAACCAATCTCAGCTAAGCCAGTATCGCTGTGCTTTATGCCGCACCAAGTTCGCGCCACTCGAGGAGCGTGGCAGGTCTAATACAATGGCGAGACGGCACTATTCTCTGCAGGCGCAATGCGCCAGGCGTTCTGACAATCGTCGACGTGGGAGAATTATCTCGAGCCATCAGAGTCGAGTTATGGCGTCAGAAACTGCGCAGATTCACCAAAAGTTTCGGAAAGGAATTCAGGAAACCCATCCGTCATTAAGTAAGAGGCAAAGCTCCTCACACCGAAAGTCGAGCTCCGCTATGTCAGACCTTCGCTATAGGTCGTCCAGCTCATATTCGGCGACGGATCTCGCTCCATAAGGCAGACCCGCTTTGAAGATCAGGCTCGGGCCATCGGTACGGTCAATCTGGAACTCCTCTGATGTCAGCTTCGCGACTTCGGGAACTGGCGGCAATTCACCATTCCATCCTCCGAGCGGGTGCTCCACGCAGAGGGTGTAATCACACAGGTCAAATACGTGTTTCGCTTCTGTGGCACCCGGCATTACCGCTCCTTCACAAACATATTGCTCAGGGAACCTGGAATCATTGCAGACCATGTCGCGAACGGTTACGTGGTCATTCCATTCAGAGGTGCTCAAGCCCACGCCTGATTGCGCTTGGCAAATGCGATTAGCGTGATTTCGAGCCATTCACCAAGTATTCAGCTATAACCGCCCGGCTGCCTTTCTGCCATATCGCGGTCAGCCAGTAGGCGAAGACAGCGGGAAAGTGCGTGCCGCTGCCAATGCCGCCATAAAACTTGCGTTGTTCGAGCCAGAGTTTGGGCTCGTCTTTGGACGCCAACGCGGTCGTTTGAAGGTTCTTCCATTGAGGGTCATTGGGCGCGATTTCAGATACATCCTCTCGAACACCTGCACACATCCTGCACCAGAATGCCTCGGCCAGCGCGAGTCCGTGTGCGGAAGAGCCAGACGCAAGTACATCACGCAGCGACGGCAGGAGGAAGGCAGGATGCCGAGCCGATCCGTCGAACGCGACCCTGCGCGTCGAATCGTGGATTGACGTGTTTGCAAATCGCCTCTCAACCAACCCAAGGTAATCTTTCGCGTTCGTTCCGGGGACGGCTTTGACATGAGGCAGAATTTCTTCAGCCTGAACTTTTTGGAAAAATGCCACGATGTCCGCGTCCTGCATGCAGTCTGCAATCGTCGAGACATTTAGAATTTCCCCGACATTTGCGAGCAGTTGGTGTCCTCCATTCAAAATGCGAAGTTTCATCGTCTCGTAGCTATGTACATCGTGGGTCAGGGTTACCCCAACCTGTTCGAGGGACGGTCGCCCTGCGCAGAAGTCATCCTCGATCACCCATTGGCGATAATTCTCGTGAGAGACAGGAGCGCGGTCGTCGATGCCAAGCGCGAGGCTTTGCGCGACCACTTGGTCCGTCGTCGCGGGTACGATGCAATCCACCATCGAATTCGGGAACGCGCCGTGTTCATCAATCCACTTGGCCAGATCACGGTCGGACATACGCGCCAAACCAACAACACAGTCGCGCAGGATCCTGCCATTGCCCTGAAGGTTGTCGCAGCTGAGCGCAGTAAAGGGCTCGAGGCCGTTCGCCCGGCGCTGCTTTAGTGCCGCTACAATGGCACCAAAAGCCGTGCGGGGCTGGTTCGGGTTCCTCGCATCATGGCGAATATCTTCGTGATCCGTATCGAAGGCCCCGGTGTTGGCATCCAGAAAATACCCGCCCTCGGTTACTGTCAGCGACACTATCCGGATGGAAGGGTCAGCCATATTTCGGATCAGGGCAGCGTTGTCGTCCTCAATCGGCAGGTAGTCGATCATCGGGCCAATCACCTTGGCGCTTATGCCTTTGGGGTCCAATTCGATCAACGTTGTCAGGCAGTCCTGCTCAAGTAGACGCTCTCGCATATCGGCGTCATAGTTTCTCACACCGGCACCGATGATCGCCCAGTCATAAGCCTGACCTTGTTGCATCAGTTGGTGAATGTACCAGGCTTGGTGCGCACGGTGAAAATTGCCAAGCCCAATATGAACTATGCCCGTCGTAAGGTCGGTGCGTTCATACACAGGTGTCCCTACTGTTTCCGGCAGGTCTGACAGGCTGTCAAGCCGTAGCCGCATCGGAGGTTTTGCGTTCGCCAAAGGGTCCATCAGCTCATCCAGTTTCCACCGTCGACATTGTAGGTTTGCGCGACGATGTACTCGGCCTCGTCCGAGGCCAGAAACACCGCCATTCCGGTCAGATCTTCTGCGCGGCCCATCCGGCCATAGGGGACGGCCATCGCGACTTCGCGTTTCTTCTGTCCAAGGGGTTTGCCTTCGTGTTTTGCGAAGAACGCATCAACACCGTCCCAGTGTTCGCCGTCCACTACACCCGGAGCTATGGCGTTCACGTTGATCCCGTGAGAGATCAGGTTCAGTCCGGCCGATTGGGTCAGCGATATGATTGCCGCCTTGCTGGCGCAGTACACAGCGACCAGGGGCTCGCCTCGTCGTCCGGCCTGAGACGCCATGTTGATGATCCGGCCTTTGGTCCCGTGTTCGATCATGTGACGCGCGACGGCCTGCATCGTGAACAGTGTACCAGCGACGTTGATGTCGAAGACGCGGGTGTAGTCGGCGCGCTCGATCTCGACAATTGGGGCGGCGGTGAAGATGGCCGCATTGTTGATCAGAATGTCGATGGGACCGAAATGCGCGGCCGTTTGCGCGACGGCGTCGTCTATGCTGCTCGGATTGGTTACGTCCATTTCGACGGCCATGGCGGCGTCCCCGATTTCGGTCGCTTCCTCTTGCGCCCGACGACCGTCAATGTCGGCTATCGCGACACGCGCGCCTTCGGCAGCATACGCCTTGGCAAAGGCCAACCCTATGCCACGCGCGGCCCCTGTGATGAGGGCGGTTTTGCCAGCCAGTCGGTTCATTCGATCCGCAGCCCCTGTGCGTCAAACCGGTGAATCACATCTGCCCGTGGGGTCAGGTGGATGCGGTCGCCGTGGCGGAAGCCGACTTCTCCATCAGCACGGACGGTGATCGTGTCAGCCAGTCCGGTCTCATGGATGTGGAAGAACGTGTCTGATCCCAGATGTTCTGACACGCCGACAACGCCGGACCACGTGCCCTCGCTGTCGGAAACCGCAATGTGTTCGGGGCGTATGCCAATCGTATGCGCGCCGTGTTTCGCGGCCTCTTCGCCCTCGATGAAGTTCATCTTGGGAGATCCGATGAAGCCTGCAACGAACAGGTTGCGGGGGGTCCGGTAAAGCTCCAGCGGAGAGCCGACCTGTTCAATAACACCGGCCTGTAGGACGACGATCTTGTCAGCCATGGTCATGGCTTCGACCTGATCGTGGGTCACGTAGATCATCGTGGTCGCCAGACGTTCGTGCAATTCGCTGATCTCCAACCGCATTCCAACGCGCAACGCGGCATCGAGGTTCGACAGCGGTTCGTCGAACAGGAAGGCCGCTGGTTCCCGCACGATCGCGCGACCAATGGCGACGCGCTGACGCTGTCCGCCCGACAACTGACCTGGACGGCGATCCAGATAGTCGGTCAGGTTCAGAACGCTGGCCGCCCCTTCGACGCGCTTGTCGATCTCAGCCTGATCCAGCTTGGCCATGCGCAGCGGGAAGGCGATGTTCTTGCGCACGGTCATATGCGGGTACAACGCGTAAGACTGGAACACCATCGCCAGACCACGTTTGGCAGGCGGCACATCGGTGGCGTCCGCTCCGTCAATGTCAATGGACCCACTGGTGATATCCTCGAGCCCCGCGATCAGGCGCAGCAGAGTGGACTTGCCACAGCCCGAGGGACCGACGAAGACGGTGAACTCGCCGTCCTGGATGGTCAGGTCCAATGGGGGAATGACCTGTACGTCGCCGAAGCTTTTGGTCACGGACTTGAGTTGAATACGTCCCATAAGTCGTCTTCCTTATTTCACAGCGCCGAAGGTCAGGCCGCGGACAAGTTGTTTCTGGCTGAACCAGCCAAGGATCAGGATCGGTGCAATCGCCATGGTCGAAGCCGCGCTGAGCTTGGCAAAGAACAGGCCTTCCGGGCTGGAATAGCTGGCGATGAAGGCAGTGAGGGGGGCCGCGTCGACAGCTGTCAGGTTGAGGGTCCAGAACGCCTCGTTCCAAGCCAGGATGAAGTTCAACAGCACGGTCGAGGCGATGCCGGGAATGGCCATCGGGGTCAGGACATAGAGGATTTCCTCTTTCAAGGTCGCCCCGTCCATCCGCGCTGCCTCAAGGATTTCTCCGGGGATTTCGCGGAAATAGGTGTAGAGCATCCAGACGATGATCGGTAGGTTGATCAACATCAGGACCACGACCAACCCTCCGCGTGTGTCCAGCAGGCCCAGACGGATGAACAGCAGGTAGATCGGGTAAAGAACGCCTACCGCAGGTAGCATCTTGGTGGACAGCATCCACAATAGGATGTCTTTGGTGCGTTTCGAGGGCACGAAGGCCATCGCCCATGCGGCGGGCACTGCGATGATCACGCCCAGAATTGTAGAACCACCCGCGATGATGACCGAGTTCCACAGGAACCGCATATAGTCAGAGCGTTCCTGCACGATGGCATAGTTCTCAAGCGTCCAGTTGAAGTTCAGGAACAGCGGTGGGCTGGCGATGGCCTGTGCCTCGGTCTTGAAGCTGGTCAGGATGGTCCAGAGGATCGGGAAAAAGATCAGCAAACCGATGGCCCATGCCAGGGCGGTGTTCAGCGATTTGCGGCGGGTCGTGACGGCGCGGGCCATGGTCGTTCCTCCTCACGCGTCCAGGTTTTTGCCGACGATGCGCATCAGGAAGATGGCAACGATGTTGGCAAGGATGATGGCGTAGACACCTCCGGCAGATCCAAGGCCAACGTTCTGGCTTTCCAGCACCCGCTGGAAGATCAGGTAGGTGAGTGTGCGGGTGCCGAACGCGCCGCCGGTGGTCACGAAGATCTCGGCGAAGATCGACAAAAGAAAGATCGTCTGGATCAGGATCACGATGGCGATCGCGCGGCTCAGATGCGGCAGGATGATGTGGTAGAAGCGTTTCAGGACAGGTGCGCCGTCCATCTCGGCCGCTTCCAGCTGTTCGCTGTCCAGCGACTGGATCGCGGTTAGCAGGATCAGCGTGGCGAAGGGTAGCCACTGCCACGAGACGATCATGATGATCGACGTCATCGACGCTTCGGACAGCCATGAAATCGGCTCGGCCCCGAAAAAGCGCCATAGGTGGGCCAAAAGACCGTTCACCGGGTCCATGAACATGTTCTTCCAGACCAGCGCCGAAACCGTCGGCATGACGAAGAACGGTGCAATCACCAGAATGCGGACAACGCCTTGGCCCCACATCGGTTGATCCAGCAGCATCGCCAGAAGGATGCCCAGCACCACCGTGATCACCAGAACGCCGCCGACGATAACCAGCGTTGCCTGAACCGCAGGCCAGAACGAGCTGGATGAGACGAAGCGGATGTAGTTGTCCAGACCAACCCAGCCCAGATCACCACCACGCAGGGGCAGGTATTTCTTGAAGGAAAAATACAGTGTCATCGTCAGTGGCACGAGCATCCAGCCAAGCAGTAGGACCACGGCGGGTGCCATCATAAGGCGCGCAACGGATCGGGAATGTTGAGTTGCCATGACGCAAGACCTCTCTGTTCAGGCGCTTACCAGCCTGCGAGAAAAACGTGGGTTGTGGAAGGGTAAGGCGGGGGGCAGATCTCTGCCCGCCCGCGGGGAGGATGCCTCAGTACCCTGCGGCTTCCATTTCTTCGGCGGTGAAGGCTTGCGCTTTTTCCAGCGCCTCTTCGACCGATTGCTGTCCGGCATAGACCGCCGAGAATTCCTGGCTGACTTGTGTGGCGATGCCTGCAAATTCTGGGATCGCCGCAAACTGGATGCCAACATAGGGCACCGGTTTGACCGTCGGGTTGTTTGGGTCAGCGGACAGGATCGAATCCAGCGTCATTTTGGCGAAGGGTACCTTCTGATACTCGGGGTTCTCATACAGCGAGGTGCGCGCACCCGGCGGGACGTTGGCCCAACCTTCGTTTTCGGCCACCAGCTCGATGTAGTCCTTGGAGGTTGCCCACTCGATGAACTGTTTGGCCGCGTCCTCTTGCTGTGTGCCCGCCGGAATTGCCAGCGCCCATGCCCAGAGCCAGTTGGAGCGTTTGTCAACGCCTTCGGCGTTCGGGGCCAAGGCGAAACCGACCTTGTCCGCCACGGTCGAGTCGTCGGGATTGGTAACGAATGAGGCCGCAACGGTGGCGTCGATCCACATACCGCACTTGCCTTGCTGGAACAGCGACAGGTTCTCGTTGAAGCCGTTCGTAGCATAGCCCGCAGGCCCGAATTCAGCCATCATGTCCACAAAGAACGTCAGCGCTTCGTTCCATTCGGGCTGGTCGAACTGGGGCTTCCAGTCTTCGTCGAACCAGCGTGCACCGAAGGAGTTTCCGGTCACGGTGATAAAGGCGCCGCCCTCACCCCAGCCTGCCTTTCCGCGCAGGCAAATCCCGTTGATGTCATTGTCGCGATCGGTCATCGCCGCCGCCGCTTCGCGGATGAACTGCCAGGTCGGTGCGTCGGGCATCTCAAGACCCGCTTTTTCCATCAGGTCGGTGCGGTACATGACCATCGAGCTTTCGCCATAGAATGGCGCCGCATAGAGCGTGCCGTCGTTGCTCAGACCGTTGCGCATCGCGGGCAGGATGTCGTTCACGTCATACTCGGCGGACATGCCTTCAAGCGGCACCAGCCAGTCATTGGCACCCCAGATCGGGGTTTCGTACATGCCGATGGTCATGATGTCGAACTGACCACCCTTGGTGGTGATGTCGGTGGTTACGCGCTGGCGCAGCACGTTTTCTTCCAGCGTCACCCATTCGACGTTGATGCCGGTCGCTTCGGTGAATTTGTCAGTATAGCCCTGCATCCGGATCATGTCGCCATTGTTTACCGTGGCGATCGTGATGGTCTGCGCGTGGGCCGCGGCCGTTGCGACGAACGTCAATGCAGTCGCCGCGCGAAGTGCGTGCTTCAGATACATCCCTGTCCTCCCTGAGCTTGGATGTCATGCAGGGAGCGTAGATCGTAAATTGTCGCGCCGTCAATAAAAACTTTACGCGCGTTAAAAATTTTGAGTTACGCAGAGTCCCTTAAAACAAGTCGTGCGGGGAAGAGGGTTTCAGTTCGGGAATCAAATTTCCCTCCACTTTCAATAAGTTCGAACAAAGTTTCGACGCTTCGAACGGCCACGTTGTCATAGTCATGCGCTGCCGTTGTCAAAGACGGGCACGTGAATTTTGCAAATGGATGATCGTCATTTGAGGCTACGCGCAGCGTGCAGTCTTCTTTCCGACCGACCCGAATCCCTTGTTCGAAGCAGGCTGCAAGAAAGCCAATGGCAAGCCGGTCATTGCTGCACAGCACCGAATCCGTCTTCAGGCCACGCTCTTCCAGAACTTTCAGTGCGCCCCTGTGCCCAATCTCTTCAAACGCCCATCCTTTGCCGTCGACTTTGATGATATGTGGCTCGAACCCGAGGCGCTCCATCACGTCAACATAAGCCTTCCTGCGCTTGTTGGCGTTTGGGTTCGCAGGCGTGCGCATTTCGAAAAACGAAGGCGGTTCGCCCGTCCGGGTCATGTATTCCACAGTCTGCGACACAAAGCTGAAATTGTCCGATCCGATAAAGGCTGCCCCCAGACCGTCCAGGTTGCTGTCAAACAGAACCGTCGGAACATTGGTGCAGAACTTCTCGATCGCGGATCGGTCTGAAATCCGTCCCAATGGCGCCAGCAGAACCCCGGCGGGTTTCAGGGATTGAAGCCCGTCCAGAATCTCGTTTTCCAGTTTTTGCTCACCATGCGCGCTAAACAGGAATGGGCGATACCCCGCCGCGATACAGCTTTGCTCAAGATAGCGCGCGATTTCGGCAAAGAACGGGTCGGCCAGATAGGGCACGACAATACCGATATTCTTCGTCAGTTTCCTGTTCTGGTTCACCGCATAGATATTGGGGCGATAGTCGAACCGCTCCAGCGCCTCTTCGATACGGGCTCTTGTTTTCGGGCGAACACTGTCGGGATCGTGGAAGTATTTGGACACCGTGGGTCGCGAGATACCGCTGAGGGCCGCGAACTCTTCCATATTCTTAATTTTGGTCATGCCAATCTGCCTGCGGATCATCGCTGCCTTGATCTTATCATCGTTTTACATATTCTTTGCGCGCGCAAAAAAATCAATAGCCAGGCATGTGTCGGGCAAGGGGTTTGAATGTATCTCGGGATCGATATCGGAACGTCAGCGGTCAAGCTTGTCTGTGCGGACACCAATCGAATTCTTGCGTCGTCCTCAGTCGGGATCCAGACCTCCTCGCCGCAGCCCGGCTGGTCAGAGCAACACCCGGAGCTCTGGTGGCAGGCGACACGTAATGCGTTGACCCAACTTGCCGGCCAAATCGCGCTCTCGGAGATTAAAGCCATCGGGTTGTCCGGCCAAATGCACGGCGCTGTTTTGCTGGACCGTGATCTGCGGCCGATCCGTTCAGCAATCCTGTGGAATGACAGTAGGGCAGTACAGGAATGTGAGGATCTGCGCGCGGCCCAGCCGGAGGTTGGCCATATCGCAGGCGTCCTTCCCTTGCCGGGCTTTACTGCGCCCAAAATTGCTTGGTTGAAAAAACATGAGCCCGCCAACTATGCACAGCTTTCCCATATTCTGCTGCCCAAAGACTATGTCGGGTTGCGCCTGCATGGAGAGTTGGCAACCGACGCGTCCGATGCCGCCGGGACATTGTGGCTGGATCAGGCGTCGCGCAACTGGCACGCCGGAATTGCCGAGGCTTCTGACGTGGCATGCGATTGGCTGCCGCAGATTTTCGACGGCCACAGTGTCGTTGGTACTGTGACGGCACAGGCCGCAGCTGAGACGGGATTGAGACCTTTCGTGCCCGTCGTGGCCGGAGGAGGGGACGCGGCGACCGGGGCGGTGTCTTTGGGTGCCACCGAACCGGGGCGAGGCTTCATCTCTTTAGGAACGTCCGGTCAGTTGTTCGTGGCGGATCGGGCTTACAAACCCAATCCTGAACGTTATGTACATGCCTTTGCACACACATTGCCCGGCCGTTGGTATCAAATGGCGGCGATGCTGAATGGCGCAAGGCCGATTTCATGGATTGGCGGTCAATTAGGATTGTCCGCAGCCGAAGTTGTTGCACTTGCCGAAACGGCAAGAGGTTATCGCGTGCCGATTTTTCTGCCGTATTTGACAGGTGAACGCAGCCCCCTCGGAGATCCGTATATCCGGGCCTGTTTCTTCGGGCTCGAGGACTCAACGACACGCGCGGACATCTGCTGTTCCGTGGTGGAGGCGATTGCGTTTTGCTTTGCTGATGCAGCGCAGAGTTTCGGCGACACTATGGATAAATTGCCGGAATTGGCTGTCATCGGAGGAGGCAGCCAATCAGATTTTCTGCTGAAGCTGATCGCAACGGTGATTGGGAAACCCGTAGTGCGCTCGGAAGGAGCCGATATTGGCCCGGCCTTTGGTGCGGCGCGGCTGGCAGCTTACAGCGACGATGCGATTACCGGAGCCGATCTCGCGTTTCAGCTGCCAACTGCAGATAGGTTCGAGCCAGCCGAAATGACAGTGCTCTTCGAGCGGTTGACGCAGTTTCGCCGGCTTTATGCTGCCATCAAAAACGTTAATTAGCCGCCATCAAACAATCTTTCGCAACTCAATTTGCTACCTGGGTGTGGCGGAAGGGCTTTGTGCCGCAAATAGTAAACTACGTACTGCTCAGCATTCCTGTCGCACGTCACACGATCTTACCCAACCACCATAGTTGGGCCATAAGAGGTGAAATCCGAAATCCGTGGGCGTCCCCAATGTTGTAACAGCCTCCATAGGCGGACGAGTTCGAGCCCTGTGTTGCGTGCGCATTGGTTTTTCGGTTGCAATGGCTTTATCAGTTTTTCTTGAAGTTCAGACCGTCGGGCGAAGTGTCAAGCATCCGATGTTATCAAATCGCTTGCCTTTTCGCCGATCATGATCGCTGGTGCATTGGTGTTGCCACTGACGATTTCCGGCATGATCGAGCAATCGGCCACGCGCAGTTTCGATATGCCGTGTACCTTTAGTTTCGCGTCGACAACAGACATCTTATTGCTTCCCATCGCGCAGGTGCCGGTTGGGTGATAGATTGATGCGGTGTTGGATCTGGCCCAATCCAGTGTGCCTTGATAATCGTCGCAACTCAGCTCTGCCTTTGGCCGAAACTCCTCTGAAATCTTCGAGGCCAGAGGGTTCTGTTTGGCGATCCTCCGCGCGATGTTCACGCCGTCGACGATGGTTCGGCAATCCGTTTCCGTGGAAAGGTAGTTTGGGAAGATTTTGACATGTTGGGACGGATCCGGACCGTTCAGGCGAAGTTCGCCTCGGCTTTCCGGGCGCAGTTGGCAGACCGACATGGTGAAGGCCGAAAACGGATGCACGCCCTCGCCGGGGCTGTCGGCGGACCAAGGTTGCACGTGGAATTGAATGTCCGGAGTTTCAACATCGGGTCGGGTTTTCATGAAGCCGGTGGCAAGGCTGGCGGCCATGGTCATCGGACCCGCGCGAAATAGCGCGTACTTCAACGCGATGCGCGCCTGATTGAACAGGCTGCGGACTTCGTCATTCAGCGTCGGCTCGTTGCATTTGAACACCAGTCGCGCCTGCAAGTGGTCCTGCAAACCCTTGCCAACTCCGGGCAGGGCATGTTGGGTTTCGATGCCATTTTCCGTTAGATGATCCGGGTCACCGATTCCCGACAGCATCAGAATCTGTGGGGAGTTGATCGCTCCGCCAGAAAGAACAATCTCTCGTCGAACTTTCAGGGTTTGTTCGGCCCCGGTGCGATCCCGATAAATCAGTCCAATGGCCTTTTTCCCGTCCAGGACCACACGCGTGACCAGCGCGTTGGTGATTATGTTCAGGTTTTGACGCCCCCGGATGGGCTTGAGATAGGCCACGGCGGCGCTGCATCGGCGACCATTTCGGGTGGTCAGTTGGAAATACCCCACGCCCTCTTGTTTGGCGCCGTTGTAATCGGGGTTGAATGGATAACCGGCGGCCTGCGCTGCGGCCACCCAGGCGTCGCAGATGGGTCGTTGAATGCGCATATTGGACACGGACAAAGGCCCGCCCACGCCGTGATATTCGTCTTCGCCCCGCTCCTGATCTTCGCAGCGTTTGAACAGGGGCAGGACATCGTCCCAGCCCCAGCCCTCGTTGCCCATTTGCCGCCAGCGGTCATAATCCTCTTTCTGTCCACGCACATAGAGCAATCCATTCAGTGAGGATGACCCGCCCAGCACCTTGCCGCGCGGCCAGTCGATGGATCGCCCGTTCAGCCCTGGATCAGGTTCGGTGCGATAGCACCAGTCGACCGAGGGGTTATGCATGGTCTTAAAGTAACCAACGGGGATGTGAATCCACGGGTTGGTATCGCGGCCACCCGCCTCGAGCAGTGCAACGGTCGTGTTGGGGTTGGCGCTCAGCCGGTTAGCAATGACACAGCCCGAAGACCCCGCGCCAACAACCGCATAATCCACTTCCATGACTGCCTCCTCCTCACGCCGTCGAAAAAACTCTATGCAAGATGCAAGAATTATACTAGCCTTTTTTGATACAAAACGTCTCAATAATTGCAATCAGGGAGGTAAGCAATGGAGATCGGTCGGAAACTAAGTGGTATTTCGCGGCGGGATTTTTTCCGTGTTGCCGGGCGTTATGGCATGAGTTCAACACTGCTGGCGGCAGGTGGGTTTGGAGGCGCGATGAGTCTGGCGAATCTGGCACAGGCGGCCGAATCAACCTATGAGAAGCGCTTTTCGAAAGAGCCAAAACACACGCTGAAATTTGGCGCATCGGGGTTCAACACCCGCAACCTGCTGATCGAACGTGCAGGCGCGATCGAGTTTGCGCGGGATCTGGAAGAGCGCACGGACGGTGAGATTCGGATCGAGTTCATCGGAGACAACCAGATCTGCGGCCAGTTGAGCTGTGTAGAAAAAACCCAGCAGGGGATCGTCGACATCTATGCCGCCTCGACCCAGAATTCGGCCGGTGGAGCGCCTTATCTGAACGTTCTGGACTATGCTTACATGTTCCCCAGCCGCGCGGCGCAGTATCACTTCTTCTATAGCCCTGCGAGCCAGCGCATCCTGCGTGATCCCTTGGAAAAACGGCACGGGTTGAAATTCCTGTTCACGCATTGCGAACTGCGCGGTCTTCAAATGGGCTCGACATTTGCCGACAAGCCGACCGTGACCAAGCTGGAAGAGCTGTTCGGAACCAAGAACCGCGTGACGGGCACGCAGCTGGGGCGGATTGCAATGCAGCTGTTGAACCTGAACCCGGTACCGGTCGCGTGGGAGGAAACGCTGGACGCCCTGAAAACCGGTCTGATCGACGGGGCCGAAACCTGGGCTTCGGCCGTGGCTTACGCCAACATGTCGCCTGTGGTGTCGCAGTCGGTCAATCTGAAATTCTTCTGCGGAACCGAACATACGTCGATGTCGGCCAAGGTGTTCGACAGCCTCAGTGGAGAATTGCAGAACGCGGTGATGGAGTCCTCGTACTTCACACAGGCCTTGATTCAGGGCGCGAATGAGGCGGCGCTGCTGAACACCGTTGGGTTCTCGGATCCGCAACTGCCCAACACGATCTTTGCCGAAAACGGTGTGCGTCCCGCTTTCCTAGCCGACGATCAGATCAAGCTGGCCGAAGAGATGTGCGCCCCGAACTACAACCCTGAGCCGTGGGAGCAGTGGCGCGAGCGTCTGAACAAATGGGCAGGAGGGATCGATACCTATCAGGAAATCTACGACATCGCGCGCGAAATCCCGGCAGACACCTTGCCGGAGAATGTCGAGCCACGCCGTTGGTGGATGGGCCAAGCCTGATAAGCTTTAGCGAACCGGCCCCAAACGGGCCGGTTCCACAACACACCGACTGGGAGGACGGGGTACATGACGTTTTGGGCAGATATAGGCGCGATTTTCAGCGCCTTTCTCAGTCAGGATTCGTTCGAGATTCAATCTGCATTGGAATCCGATGCCACTTGGGTGTTCGGGGCCGTGGTCTCGGCAATTGGCGGGTTCGTGATCATGCTGATCTATCGGGCAGTCCCCTTTGTCGAACGCCATCTGGAACGGTCGGTGATGGTGTATTCCTACCTCGCGATTGCCCTGATCATCTTTTGGGGCGTGATCGACCGGTTCGTGTTCAACGACCAAGAGCCGTGGTCAACCACCATTCCGCCGCTGTTGTTCATGGTCATGGCGTGGTTCGGCGCATCCTACAATGTCCGCCTGCGTACACATCTGAGCTTCAGCGAGTTTCGCACGGCCATGCCGCGTGGCGGTCAACTGGCTTGCCTGATCCTTGATGCAGTGCTGTGGTTCATCTTTGCGGTGATCGTCATCGTGACCACAACCCGGTTGGTGGCGCTGTCGGCGTCGAATTTTCAGATCGTCCTGGGGACCGACAACATCATGCAATGGTGGTTCCTATTGGCCGCGCCGCTGTCCTTCTTTCTGATGGTTGGGCGTGTATTTCAGAACCTCGCAGATGATCTGCACAACTGGAAAACTGGTGAGCCGCTGATCCAGCAGGCCGTGATCGGAGCAGACTGATGACAGACGGAACCATGGTCACACTGATCTCGCTTGGGGTTACCTTTCTGTTCATGCTGGGCGTGCCGGTTCTGCTGGTGATTGGCTATTGGGTCATCGGCTGTTCCTTCGTTCTTGGCCTGACGCTGGACAATATGGGCGCCGAGCTTTTGAACGTGTTCAACAAAGGTTTTGCCCTGCTGGCGATGCCCTTGTTCATCCTGACCGGCGACCTGATCAACAAGTCAGGCATCGCAAGGCGGCTTAGCGATTTTGCGTATGCCTGTCTGGGCTGGATACGCGGCGGGCTGGCGATGGCATCGCTTGGCGCTTGCGGTTTGTTCGCGGCGATCTCGGGGTCGAACTCGGCGACGACGGCCACGATTGGCTCGATGCTGCATCCGGAGATGGTCAAAGGTGGCTATGACGAACGGTTCAGCGCCGCCACCGCGGCGGCGGGCGGTACGGTGGGGATCATCATTCCGCCGTCAATTATATTCATCGTCTACGGTTTCCTGATGAACCTGCCGATATCTGAATTGTTCGTCGCCGGTATTTTGCCAGGCGCACTGATGGTCATGGGGATGCAGTTTGCTTGCTGGATTATCTGTCGAATGAATGGCTGGGGACATCTGATTCCGCTGCAACTGAACCGGGTGCTGAAAACGGCGTTCGGAGCGTGGCTCGGCTTCTTCGCCATTGGGCTGGTGCTTTGGGGCATCTATACAGGCAAATTCTCTCCGACCGAAGCGGCGGGTGTGACGGTCGGCTTCTGCGTAATTGCCGGATTGGTCAGCTATCCGATCAACCGCTTGATGGGGGCCAGGAACGACATTCCGCCAACCGAAAAAAGTTTCGCCGAAATGTTCGTGGTCGAAGGCTTTACGATCCCCGAGATCCCCTCAATCGTGATCCGCTCGGCTCAGATCACCGGCATCCTTGCGCCGCTGATCGCGATTTCGGTGGTGATGCAGCAGATCCTTTCCTTGCTTGGGGCGCAACAGACCATTGGGGATTTCGTGACCTCGATGGGAGGGTACCATGCGGTTCTGTTTACCTCGATGGTGATCGTCTTTTTCTCAGGCATGGTACTGGAAAGCCTGCCTGTAACGATCATCCTGGCCCCGATTTTGGCGCCGATTGCGGCTTCGGTTGGGATTGATCCGATCCATTTCTCGGTGATTTTCCTTGTGGGGGCGTCCATCGGATTCATTACCCCTCCCTACGGGTTGAACCTCTACGTGGCCTCGGGTGTGACCGGTGTGCCCTATTTCCGGCTGCTGCGTTATACGGTGCCTTATCTGGCCGCGTTGCTGTCGGTGTGGATTTTGGTGTCGCTTGTGCCCGATCTGGCCTTGATCCTACTGCCAAATAACTAGACTGTTGCAGGATGGCCGAGACGGAAACACAAGACAAAGAAACTCAGATCCCGACCAACTTGCGCCTTCTTCTCATCCTTGAGGAGGTGGCGCGGCGCGGGGTTGCCGTTAAACCATCGGACCTGATTGAGACGTTGGGTCTGGCCAAGCCGACCGTCCACCGCCTGCTGCAAACCGCAGAGGCCGAAGGCTTCCTGCAGCGCGATCTGGATGGTCGCTCGTATGGCCCCGGACATCGGCTGCGGTTGTTGTCGGTCAATACGATGTCCTCCGAGCACCTCCGCACTGCACGTCTGGCAATCTTGCGCAGCGTCGCCGAAAAAGTTGGTGAGACTTGCAATCTCGCCATCCCGGACCGAGAGGGAATGATCTATCTGGACCGGGTGGAAACGAAGTGGCCGCTGCGAATTCAGCTGCCGGTCGGTACGCAGGTGCCATTCCATTGTACCGCTAGTGGCAAAATGTACCTGTCCACACTACGGCAGAAAACACTGGATGGGTTTCTTGCAGCAGGAAATCTTCACCCGCAGACCGAACGATCTCTGACTGATCCCAAGGTTTTGCGAGCGGAAATCCAAAACATCACCAAGAACCGATATTCCACGGATGATGAGGAATTCATGGTTGGGATGACCGCACTTGCTGTGCCCGTTCTGGACGGGCAGGGCAGGTTGGTGGGCACGCTTTCGGTTCACGCTCCAACACAACGTCACGACGTGAACAGCCTAATGTTGTTTCTGGGAATACTGCAAAAAGGGGCTGACGAACTTTCGGCTCTTTTGAACGAGTGAACAGTGACTAAGGTGACAGTCAGAACGCGAGCTAACTCTCACAAGCTGTGACGTCAAACATCGACCGGTTTTGGCGAGTTCTAGACCAAAGCTGACGAGAGCGTGATCAAAGCTCAGTATGGGCGTTTGCTCAACTATGCAAAATCGAAATTCTGCGCAACGAGGCCTTAGGTTCTGGACCCATAAAATTGGTTGCCGTGATCTCAACTGCGTGATTCAAGCCCCTGAATTTCAGGGGTGTGTAATGAGCAATCTATTCTGGCTGACTGACGAACAAATGGAGCGTCTTCAGCCTTACTTTCCGAAGAGCCATGGCAAGCCGAGGGTTGATGACCGGCGTGTTCTGAGTGGGATTATCTTTATAAACCGCAATGGGTTGCGGTGGTCTGATGCACCTCACGAATATGGGCCGCCAAAGACGCTGTACAACCGATGGAAGCGGTGGAGCAACATGGGTGTGTTCGCTCGGATCATGGAGGGATTGGCTGCTGAAGGCACGGATCACAAGACGATCATGATCGACGCAACATACCTCAAAGCGCACCGCACAGCCTCCAGCCAGCGGTTGAAAAAGGGGGGCGTGGCAGACTGATCGGTCGGACCAAGGGTGGCATGAACACAAAGCTGCACGCCGTCACCGACAGTGTTGGTCGACCTATTCGGCTCTTCATCTCTGCTGGCCAGGTTAGCGACTATACAGGAGCCAGGGCTCTGGTGAACAGCCTACCATCGGCTGAATGGTTACTGGGTGATCGCGGTTATGATGCGGACTGGTTCCGTGAAGCCCTGATAGACAAGGGAATAAAGCCCGGTTTTGTTGCAAAGATTTGAGCCCGTTGAGTTGTTTCAGCAACCGCTTGTGCGTCAGGTGGCGAGCTCAGCGAACTGCTGAAATGGGCA
>NZ_JBQFRE010000028.1:0-33731 GCF_056537245.1 Ruegeria sp. CG11 | reverse complement strand
CTTGAGCAAGTCAAATCCGCGTGGGTAGTTTGTATTGGGTCAGAAATGCTTGACGTTTGGGTCAGAAATGAATGACGCAATTTACAGTTTTATTGAGGTTTTGACCGCCGATTGAGTCAAAGATCAGTGACGTTCCACATTTCCTTGTGGGACGACACATAGTTTTGCCATTTGGCGTCCATAGTCGTTCCACTGGCGATAGACCCTTCATTTTTGTTGATAAGCTGTGTACCAGTCGGTGATGGCTAATACCGGAATCCGATTAGGCAGAAGTGGTTGGGTCTGGCCGCATTTTTCATGACTTCGGGTATGCTCACTTAAGGTGCGGACGCGTAAAGACGATCTACCGAATTTTTTTGCTGAACTTTTTAGGTTGAATTTCGCCAACACTAACGAAAATCCTCGATCACTGCTGGGCAGCTGTTCAGAGTCTATCATCCAATGACCCTAACCGGTCCAATCCAACACTGGTTTTCTATTGAGATTTCGAATGGATTTTCGCTAACCAAAGATAATACATCTCAAACAGTGACAGGCGCTTCGAAATTCGTATTACTGGAAACCGAGTAGTGTCCCCAACATGCGAAAAATAGCAGGCAAAAATATGAAAATAAGTGAAAAAAGCTTGCGCCTTGTCGCCGCCACTCAGGAATCGAAGCCGATCTCGGATGATCTTCCTAGACAGCTGAAGCATTTCCCTGAGTTGCGCTATATGGGTTCCAAGAAACGCCTCTTGCCGTGGATCCATGGCGTTCTAACGACTTTGGACTTTGAGACGGCCATTGATCCATTTAGCGGCAGCGGTTCAGTTGCCTATCTCATGAAGGCAATGGATCGGCGCACTATCTCAAGTGATTTCCTAAACCTTTCGGCGACGTTAGGAAAAGCGCTTGTAGAGAACGGCTCCGCACACCTCGACGGCCCTGCCATGAAACGGCTGCTTGCAGATCCTGCGAATACCCATCACTTCATCGAAGAAACCTTTGAAGGTGTGTTCTACACGAAAGAAGACCTGCGCTTCTTGGACAGGGTATCGTGCAATCTCCGCCAGCTTGACAACCCACACCAACAAGCCTTGGCAATGGCAGCCTTGATGCGCTCATGCGTAAAGCGGCAACCACGCGGCGTCTTTACAATTTCAGGAGACCTTTCAAAATACGACGACGGCCGCAGAGATCTGAGACTTAGTATCGAAGAGCATTTCTTCGAACAGGTAGAGGTTTACAACGAGGCCGTCTTCGCCAACGGGCGGCGCAACAAAGCGTGTCGAAGCGATGCTTTTGAAGTTGATACACGCGGCGTTGATCTCGTGTATCTGGATCCGCCCTACGTGCCGCGCTCTGATGATAACTGCTACGTCAAACGCTACCATTTTCTTGAAGGTCTCTCCTGCTATTGGCAGGGACTAGATATCGACTACTCGACAAAAGTTCGAAAAATCCCGAAGCGTTTCACCCCGTTCAGCTATCGCAAGCAAGCCATCGAAGCCTTCGAAAGGTTGTTCCATCGCTTTAGAAAGCAAAAGATAGTTCTGTCATACAGCTCAAACGGTTTCCCTGACCTCGATCAGTTGACGGATTTATTGAAGAAAACAAAATCTGATGTCCGCGTATTCAAGCGAGACCACACATATCATTTTGGCACTCATCGTAACGTCAGGCGATCTGCCGTCGAAGAGTATTTGATTTTAGGGCAATAAATGCAGATCATTCACCAGAGCCTAGAACAGATCCTTGATAGCTTGTCCCCGCTGGAAGCCAACTGGATGGATCCCACAGCCGAACTGATTATGGAACGGATTCAAAACGTTCCACAAAAGGCTAGCTTCGATCGCTCTGACATAACCGCTTTGATTGATGCTGATGATGGCGATGGCTTCACGGTATCGAAATTTTGCGTTGGCTCGTTCCTCGGCTACTCCAAGGATAAGCTAGAAACAGAGTTGACGGCACGCCTAGGGCCTGGTGGTACCGGCGTCAAACGATACAAAGCTAATTCCGAAAAATATCTCGATGTTCTCGAAGACATGGGCCTGATTGATGCGATGACACTGACCGTGAACGCGAAGCCCGTATGGAGCGATCTGCTCAAAGAGCGCCTTCGATTTGGCAGAGGCAGCGCGATCCAAGGGCAGCAACGCGGTCGGGAGTTGGAAGACTTCGTGGAGACAATCATCAAGGAAGTTTTCGGCGCATCTTATGAAGCCCGCTGCACATTCCAGGGCGTAAATGGGGAGGCGAAATGTGATTTTGCTATCCCGAATAAGGCAACACCATTGATCCTGATTGAGGCAAAGGGCTATGGCGCAACCGGCTCCAAAATGAGCGACATCATCGGTGACGTTGATGCGATTATTGGAGCCAAACGCCACGATGCCAGTTTGCTGCTATTCACCGATGGTCTGACATGGAAGGCACGCGCGAACGACATGCGTAAGCTAGTTCAACGGCAAAATGATGGTCGTATTACCCGGATTTATACCAAGCAGATGCAACAAACGTTCAAGTCAGAACTTGAGATTCTAAAGGCCGAATACGGACTCTAAAAGACAAACCCCAGTTCCCGTATAGTGAATACTGATAGCGCGGCTCTTAGTTTCAATTCGCGGCCTTGCCACATGCGACCCATGCCGGACGTTCGGCGCTAGCGTGTAAGCCGCAGCTTCCCAAGAATCGAAGTTGAACAATTCTGCAAAAGGCTTTCATAAGGCGAAGGCTGCGGAGCATTCTCAACAGCCTTCTGTTTGGTTATCTTGGCTACTCAGTGGATTTATCTGCACGCTGGCTGGCGTAGGCTTTGAGCATCAATTCCGTGTACTCAACCAGAGATCGCTTCACATAAAACCGTTTCAGCGATGTTCGCAGTTTGTTACGATGCGGTGAATCATCCAGTAGTTGCGGTAACGCGCCATTCGAGACTCTGCCCGGTGATGACCGCAGTGCGGACGAAGCTCACTTTCGCCTGTCCGGGATTAATGACCGCTGCTCAGCATATACCTGGCAATGATTGCCCGCTTTGGGGCTCTCCAAGATGCACCGTGAAGCTGCCATAAGAGAAAATTCCAGTGTCGGGTTCGATGCACAGCGACCTTTGAGGTGAGTGCAATACCGGCGGGAACGCTTGACTCGCTGTCTTTTGGGGCTGAGGCTTTAAGCATTCCGCAGATCGATAGAATTGGCTGGTATGCAAAGACTTCGAAGCCATTTTGTCGTAGGGCTGCTTGCGCTGCTATTCGGCGCTGTGTGCTTCTACATTGTAATCGGGCATTTCACCCCCGAACCTGCTCCGTTGCGCTCGCCCGAAAGAATCGACTGGATTGCAGCTGCTGGCAACATGTCGAACGAGAGCCATGAACAACTTTCCGGTTCATGGACTCTCGATTTGTCCAGGGACCACGGCGCCCATCCGGAGGGTCGCATGGAAACATGGCAACTCACCGCATTTCTTCGAAATGAACGCGGTGAGGACATTGGTTTTCAATTTTCAGTATTTCGCGTCGGTATCGTGCCGCCTGGCACACCGCCGCCGTCGTCGATCTGGGAGGTCCGCGACATCTATCTTGGGAATGTCACCGTTAATGGAATGCTGCAAGGCGGGGTTGATGGTGACGAACGTATTTCTCGGGGAATGCCAGGGGTTGCAGGCTTCGATCCTGATATCCATGAACTGAGGATCGACAACTGGTCGCTGCAATTCAATCAGGGTACAGGACGGGGCGAAATGCAGCTCGACGTTGCCGCGGGGAAGGTTCGCGCCGAGCTATCCCTTACTCCGCTCAAAGCACCAATTGCCATAGATGATGAAGCAACCCCGTTTCGCGGATACTCAGTCACTCGCCTGCGCGTCAATGGTCATCTCAATGGTTCGCAAGGCCGCGACGTTGTTTCAGGTACTGCCTGGTTCGATCATATTTGGGGAGAAATACCTATACCCGGAACATCACCTATTGCTTGGGATCGCTTGCAACTTCATCTCGATGACGGTCGCGATTTCTCGGTAATCAGATCCAAGAGGCGAGATGGAAGCGGCACCGCGACTACTGATGGCTATGTCGTCGATCCCGAAGGACAATTCAGTTTGTTGGATGAAGCTTCGACAAAGCTCGTTCTCGCCCGGATATGGCGCGGCTCTCGCGGCGCCTATCCAGTCGACTGGCAACTCAAAGCGAATGATTTGAATTTGCAGGTTACGTCACTCATCGACGAACAGGAGTATGATTTCGCAGTGCCGGTCTGGAACGGCATGGTCCGGGCCGAAGGTAAGTCAGGGACCAGACGTATAGGTGGCATCGGAATGATGCAGTTGACTGGATATCAGGTACAATGAAGCGCTGGGTCGTATTAGTCGTCGTATTGGGGTTCGTCGCAGCGGTGACGGCTTACATTTGGATATCCGGCGACAAAGTAGCGGCCCTCAGCCAAGGTGGCGACCGTTTCCGGTCAGCGGTCGGTCCAGTTCCGGCAACACCGCAACGTCCGGGCTATGCGGAAGCGGGATACCACGCTCTGGTTAATGAACCTTATGTCAATTGTGGCATGCCCTACAGCGCCTATCGCCGCTTCAATCCGGAAATCGATCCCGCCGATCTTCTGCCGGAACGCGAGGGCCGGAACGCTGAACTTCCATATGCGTTCACATCTCATGTGAATGCCGACGGCGTCGAGATCGTCTCATCAAACTGTCTTTTGTGCCACGCGTCACGCTTCAATGGAGAACTCGTGGTTGGGCTCGGCAATGAGTTTCTCGATTTTACCCAGGACCCTCGGAGGATAGTGAATCAGGTCGGCAGCTACGTGCAGGGTGAGGCGGAAACCGCTGCCTGGCAGCGATGGGCGGATCGGGTTGATGGGATTGCTCCTTACATTCAGATGCAAGCAATCGGGGTTAATCCGGCGACCAATCTGACTTGGGCTCTGATGGCGCACCGGAACAATAAGACCCTGGAGTGGTCCGCTGAGCCGCTGATCGAGCCCCCTCCGACTTCGCCGTTGCCAGTCAGTGTTCCGCCCTGGTGGCGGATGCAGAAAAAGAATGCGATGTTCTACACGACAATCGGGCGCGGTGATCATTCCCGCTTCATGATAATGGCGTCGCTGCTTTGCGCGGATTCGATAGAAGAGGTGGAAGTCGTGGACGCATACGGCCCAGATATACGGGCCTACTTGGAAAGTCTCCGCCCGCCACCCTATCCCTTTCCAGTCGATGTCGAATTAGCCGAGGAGGGCAGGGTTGTATTTGAGAATAATTGCAGCCGGTGTCATGGCACCTATGGTGAGGATGCAACTTACCCAAATCTGGTGGTTCCGCTCGACGAGATTGAAACAGACAAAGAATATGCGCTCGCCGCCACTGACGGCAGGCGGGACCGTTTTTACCAGTGGGTTGAAAGTTCTTATTATGGAAACTCCGTGCAAATTGCCCCTGCACGCGGATACATTGCGCCACCGCTTGATGGGGTCTGGGCGACGGCCCCTTACCTGCACAACGGATCAGTGCCCGACATATGGTCGCTCTTGGACAGCAGCACCCGGCCCAAGTTTTGGCGGCACCAGGTCGCTCCTCGTGAATATGACCCGTCAATCCTGGGGTGGCGTTATGATCGCCTGGAACACAGAAAGGCGGACGTCAACGACCCAGAAATGGCAAGGCAAGTTTACGATACAACCCTCCCAGGATACGGAAACGGTGGGCACAGTTTCGGCGACCATCTGAGTAACGATGAGCGTAAAGCAGTTCTTGAGTATTTGAAGACGCTCTGACCGTGTTGCCGGTTCGATTGAACAGGCGCAAAAGGACATCTCTGCCGGCTGCGGCCGTGGGTACATCGAGCGGCGAAGGAACTCGAAAGGACTCGAAGAGACCTTTCGCCGCTTTTCGTATCAGTGGCAGTTCTCAGCCCTAAGGTGACATGGTCAATCCGCAGGTCGGGCGGTGGCCGTATATTTGCTGCACGAAGGCCTAACTTCGATATGCGGTCCAAGCAGCCGTATTTCACAGGTGCGCAGCCAAACGGATAAGGACTGCATACTAACCAGCTATGGCAATCATCATGTACTGTGAACGTGTCTTCAAAGAAAACAGAGGCGTCAGAACTGCCCAACGCCACTGCGAGTCGGCTCGGTGTTGTTCATGCAGTTAGAAAACCGTCGTACCAGGCCATCAGATCGATTCCATCGCCAGAAGCGTTTGAACCATTCAGAGCGGCCAATTCGTCCTCCCATCCGGCAGCAAGTTCATAGATCCCAAGGTCTTCTAGAGACGCGAGCGAAAAGTCTGCCAGATACATGGTATCGGTCTGCTCAACGATCCCTGTCATTAGCTCGGCATCCAGGGCTGCCTCGTCCCAATGACCTCCGGAAGTGCCGCGCCCGCCACCGCCTTCCACCGGAATATGATCACCATACAAAGTCGTAGCTTCTGTCCCAGTGTATACGAGATTACCCTTCGACTTAGTTGTCAAATCGTTGCCTGCAACATCCCAAAGGGTACCAAATCCCAGCGCATGGATCATCTCGTGAAGTATCGTGTCATCCAGCACGCCGAGTGCATCGAGAGAAGCCGCATCGGCAAGGTCGATGGTAAGGGTTGCGCCAGCCGGTGTTTCAGCCGTGCCATTGCCGTCCCAATCGTTTGCTGCGTAGATATTTGCCGATGCAACCTCTCCACCCAGCGCCCCGGTTTCAAGTTTGACTTCGACATAGAGGTCATCGAGCACGAACTCCGTACCATCTGACTTCAAGCCGTTGTCATCGTCTGTAAAGCCATATGCAATGACCGCAGAAAGAAATTCCGCTGCCGCTTCAACATAACCTTGTATGGTTGTTGCAATCGAAGTGTTCCAATCTGACCCGCTTCCTACAAATTCAATCTGAAAATTAAACGGGTCACTTGTGCCGCGATTGGTATCTACGGTGATAGTATCGTCGAACCCGGCATCGAGAGTGCCCGAAGTGTAGGTAGCTTCCACAGTGCTGCCGCCGCCTCCATCACCACCGCCATCATCGCCGCCGCCGCCCGGTCGACCACCACCGCCACCGCCGCCGCCACCACCGCCGCCGAAGGGATTGCCCATGTTGAACTCTTGGTAGTCAACGAAGGTTGCGTCGGAGCTCACGCTGGGTTGGTTTTCGAAGGCGGTTGGCTGAAGGAGTGCACGTAATGCCTGGCCATCGACTGGTGTAACCGGTTCGGATCCGTTGAGAGCGCCAACCTGCTCCAAGGAAAATTCAATAATTGGATCAAGGCCATCTCCGTCTTCACCATCAGATCCGCCGACCGGATTGCCCGTGTTTAACACTTGGTAGTCATCGACGGATTCGTCGGAGTTCTCATTAGCATGACTTTCAAGAGCGGTAGACTGAAGGAGCGCGTGCAATGCTGGGCCATCTGCAGGTGTACCCGGTTCGGGTGCGTTTGGAGCGTCAACCTGCTCCAAGATAAATTCATCAATTGCATCAAAAAAATCGTCAAACAGAATTCGATCCAAACGTTTTGCGTGCATAATACCTATCTCCGAATTGAAGCCCCCACCAATACATCTGACTATCAGAATATATGAGCACACGTTAATGCATGAGCAATAAGCTATTCATGCTCAGTTAAAGCGGCAAGCGGCGGCTCTTTTGACCAAACCGACCGCACATTCTTACCTCAGCAAAGGTTCGGAATGGGCTCGTTGTCGCCGTTCATTGCTTTTCGGATCAGTGGCTGGTCGCAGGATGGTGGATGTCCAGCCCCTTAAGGTGGCACGATCGCTCAGCGGACACTTTTGCCATTCTTCCTATGCCCCTACTCAGAACCAAATTTGCCCCAACAGCCAGAATCCCATCATTAGGCCGGGTAACAAGGTGACAAGCATCGCCAAGCCGCGTTTGGCGCTGTCGTAGAGCGCGTAATGCAGTATTCGTCCAGCTAGAAATACTGCAACCGCGAGCCAGAGCCAGCGCGTGTCGAGACCTGCATATTCCGAGGCGCCAAGTACTAGAGCAAAAAGTGGTGCATTCTCCATTAAGTTGCCGTGTATGCGAATGCGTTTAAAGAGCACCTCGTCATCTCCATCCCCTCGCAAAACGCCACCGATCTTGTCCCGGCGCAGACCGACCCAACCAGTCATAGGAATGAGTATTATTGCCAGCACACTGACGAAGGTGAAGGTCACGGGAAGGAGCATTACTG
Organism: Ruegeria sp. CG11; assembly: GCF_056537245.1. NCBI lineage: Bacteria > Pseudomonadati > Pseudomonadota > Alphaproteobacteria > Rhodobacterales > Roseobacteraceae > Ruegeria > Ruegeria sp. CG11. The sequence continues at coordinate 25,556 of NZ_JBQFRE010000028.1, read as the reverse complement.
ACATGATGCCGGGCTGCCGTGATGTGCGAGTAGATATTCGGGCACGTTGTAATCTCCTGTTTTCTTCAACGATATGACGAATGACATAAATCTAAATATGATAAAGAACATTTTTTGGTACGGTGCTAAGGTAAGCTAAACTCGGAGAGAGTGATGCCATACAGCGCTGAACATAAACAGAAAACACGCAAGAAGATTGTTGAGGCCGCCCGTATTCTGTTCAATAGGCACGGTTTTAACGGTGTATCAATTGATATGGTGATGAAGGAAGCCGGGCTGACACGCGGCGGCTTTTACAACCATTTCAAAAACAAGGAGGAACTGTTCAGCGAAGCTGTTAAGAGCTTTCTGATGGGACGGGGAGCGGAGTGGCGAGAAGAGGCCGGTGTCGACGTTTCCAACCTGAAACCCGAGATGGCCCAGCACATGATCAATGCCTATCTGTCTCCAGAACATCTTGGAGATCTGGATGGCCAATGCCCAATGATCGCTTTGCCGTCTGATATCTCAAGAGGCGGGGTTGATGCACAGAAGTCATTTCAAATCCTGCTGGAAGCAATGGTTTCATTGTTCGAGACCAACATGAACCACGACGAGGCGACCAACCGCCAATGGGCGCAAGCCATCAGCGCGCTTTGCATTGGTGGGATGGTGATTTCCAGAGCTCTACCCGATTCAGGACTTGCGAAGCAGGTACGCCTTGCGTCATGCCAATCGGCAAATTTCCTTTTAAGCCAAAGTCAAACCTAGTCTCACGAAAGCGGTCTTTCGTACTTTTTGCAGCATTGGTTAGTTTGGCCTCAATTGAGCCCTTAGCCGCAGCGTTGATGAGTGGCCGCTCTTCGTGTTGGGTCAGAAATGCCTGACGATTGGGTCAGAAATGAATGACGTAATTGGCCGATTTATTGAGGTTTTGTCTGTCGATTGAGTCAAATATCAGTGACGTTCCACATTTCCTGTTGAACGTCACAGGAACCTGACCCAACCGTCACAGTTGGACCAGAGAATATGTGAACGTTCGACATTAGAAGGCACCCCAAGTCAAATTTCTTTTCAGAAACGAATTGAGATGCAGAGCTGCAGATAATTTTCTGGAGCTCGAATTTGGTCCCATCTTTTAGATAATCAGCAAGTCGTCACTTGCGGCCCAAACCTGCAGTTCGCGGAATGCCGGAGATTGAGGTTTCGCTGAACTCCGGCCACACAGCAGCCGTTCGCCGCATTTGCAGCACCGAGTACCGCGAACGACCGCAATGCGCAAAGTGCGGGCGTCGAATTGATCGGTGGAGCGACTTAGAGTGTCGGGTCAGGCACCTAAAAAATCAAGCGTCCAGTTTCACTCGAAGAGTACCTTTCCCTCCCCAATCAACCCAGTCTGGAACGAATCCCGGTGTGTGATAACTAAACTCGTACCTTCCTCTGTATTTTTTGAGAATTGGGAAGGCTTCTATTAGCTCTGTGTATTCTGCAAGCCAAGTAATGATAAACGCGCAAGTTCGGTAAGTGAGCTCATGTTTTATGTCGTCGTTCACTAGTAGTTTCAGGTTCCCAGACTTACCTTCTCCATGCTCCCTTTCGATCCGATCTTGAGATGCGGCGTGGGCACCATCGGCGTTGGCGAGTGTCTTGATCACTTCACCAATGGTCTGTCTCTTTCCTACAAACACGATTGGCTGCTCTAACCAATCTTCAAAAGAATACAGGATGTCTGGTTGCGCGGTTAGTGGCTCAAATCCCATTGACATACTAATGTCCAACCTGATGCCTTCTGGCAGGCCTGCTGCTGGATCATGGCCGACAATTGACGGGAAAAGAATGCGCAAACCGCACCTTTCACTCAGTAACGGCTGAGTTCCTTTTGTCTTTTCTTGAAGCAGCTTACGCAGATCAACCATCAAAGTCTCTGCAAAGGCAGGCTTGATTTCGGTTTGCGAGAGGATGCTATCCATGCGATCCAAACATCTTTCAATCTGACCCAGATCCCGTGGGTCATTTGTCAACATACGCTTGGCATTCGAGTATTCGGAGTAAATCTCTTGAAGTAAATCATGCACATCATCATGATCGCCAGACTCTTTTGCAGGGAATACGTACATGCCGATTCCCATAGCCAGTAAAGACACGCATCCAGCCCGAGGCTGTATTCTCATAGGTTTGCCTTCACGGATCAATTTTAACAGCTTGAAAAGAGCATCTTTGGATGCGGTTATGTTTTTAGACTCTAGCTGACGCATGCCGTAGAAGTACAATACTTCGGCATGATTTGGATCGACGCTTTGCATCGCTCCAATTAGCTTGTCAGCATCGTCATATTTCTTGCTATTCAAGAAGCCCATGACAACGCCGGACATTGCATCCATCACTTCTGGATAAGAATTGTAAACCTCACGAAACAGGTTTTCGTCTTTTAGCAGTTGCTCGTAGGTAATTGGCGTGCCTTCCGCCATGGTGAAATCTCATTTGATTGTTCAAAATACGTTTCTTGAAAGCGTAGACTAGATCATCGGCAAACAACACGTCAAAGAGGTACTGATGGCAAGCTCAAGTATTGGTGATTGAGACTCTAGGAAACGCAGTTGGTGCCGCTTTTAGCGTGCTGCATTTCCACGCGGCCGACGACCGCAATGGGCTCGAGCAAGCGCGACGGGTCCGTCCGTTGTACTCGCTCTGTTGAACCGATGTGTAGGCTGTTAAGCTGCTGAGCGGCGTAACGCCAAAGGCTTACGGCTGTGTTGGTGCGGCGTCGGGCGCGTTTGGGCTCGGGATATGCTCATTACTCCTGTACGTGACTGTCGCTTGTAGTGTTGCTAAGAATTGTCATTTTAGATGAATTGGGTTTCTTACCTCGGGAGGTGACATGTCGAAGAACAAACAAGAAGAGCCGTTAATTCTGTTAATTGACGAGTGTTGGTACGACAGACCTATTGGCGGTCTGGAAGGTGCGGCACTCAAGTACCACCCTAAGCGCAGAGAAAGGCTATCAGATGGCAAACTGGCTGATCTCAATTCTTCACTAGATTCTGGTGAAGTGAGGGTTGCGCGGCGTGTGACCGAAGAGAGCTTTACTGACCTTGATGATACTACAAAGTCATATGAATTTGGCGGTCCAGTTCTCGAAGTGGTCTTGAGTAAAGAAACAATCGCTTACTCATTCGCTTCCATTGCAGCGTTTGTGGTTTTCCTTCGAAACTCATTGGGAATAATGGTCGATTGGAAGAAGCTCTCAGAAGATTCACGGGTTAAGCGCACTATGAAAGTGCTCTTTAACGGGCAAGAGGTGGAGATTACCGAAGGGACAGAAATAGATCGCTTATTGAGCGATCTAAAGGCGAGCGAATAGTAACCAAATGAACCCTTTTGGTGTTTAAGTGCGATTGCATCGACCCTATGGCATACATTGATTCAGCCGCAGTAAATGTCGGATTTATCCGCATACCGACCTATGCAAGCAATCCGAGGGATGTCCGGTTTGCGAGGTTCGCGACCTGCTGCATGAGCGAACAATTGAAGTGAGACCAACAGCAGCTCAGGGCTCTTACTTCCTGTAGGGACACATTGCAGAGAATGTCGGCTGCGAGCCCATAGTGTCGATATCTGCGCGGCCTACGAAAGGCTGCTTTTCCACGTCATTCGCAACGCGACTGCCCTGTCCTAGCGGAGCTTCAAACGCAGACAGGGACTGGGGGCGCGTTGCCACCCGCTACGACAGATGCCCAATAGCTGTTCTTTTAGCCATCCCACTCGCTGCTTACGTCATTTTTTGGCTATGAAGAATGAACGATTCATGAGCTTATAAAGCAGTTCGGTCGGTCTGTTACTACCTTAGAAATCGATGACTTTTTCAACTTCAGAATCACCGTCACTACCTGCTTCAAAATAGAAATCCGGCTGCTCTGCAAGCCAGGCTGGATCGAACAACACGAAAGCCACGTCGTCGAGCAACCCGGGCGATGAGAACCGAACCGCGAGAATGGGACCTAAGTCAGAAAACTCGAGCAACGTTTGCTTGCCCACAACTGGACTCATCATCAGTGGTAGCCTTTCGGCACGATCATTGCCGCCGTTGGTGGGCCATTCTCTTGACCACCCCTTTACTGGAACGAGCGACTTTGCAAGCATCCGGCAATTGTGTGTCGCACAGCGTCGAATAAGGTCATGGCCAGCGAGAGACCAGAGATAAGTGAGCTCGCCATCATGCCAGAGGTTCTCTCCGTACTTTCGTTTAAGACCCACCAATAGCGAATCTTTGGTTGGTACGAAGTTTTGGAAAATCAGCCGTCGACTCATGCCTCCAATCAGTTGAACTTCCGGATTGTGAAACCCGAAGAGAGCAATTCCTTCGCTTCCATCGCTATTCCACATTAAAACAGCATCATCGAACGGTCTGGGGTCGTCCATGATCGCGACCAATCTGGACTTGAGACGGTTGCTGACGAGTTTTTCTGCCGTTGCTCTGTCCATACCCAATCGAAGCCCTAACATATCAGCGCCGTATACGCTTCGTTCGGACGATTCTGAGCACGCCTCTATTGCAGCCTCGCGCTCTTTAGTGCCACCGAGAGGTACCCAGGAATATTTGTCGCCCATACGCATGAATTTGAACGCGCAGCCATTTTGGCGGGCTGTTCTCTCCGCGGCTATCTGGCGTTTCAGGCTCTCAAGTTGAAATCGCGTATCATTTAACAGGTTGTCGCACTCGCCCATGATAATCGTATCGCGGCCGGGGTCTGAGCCGATCTCTGCGCAGACCTGTTCGGCACAAGACAGTTTGACTTCAAGATCATCTTCCTCTCGACAACCGTTCATGCGAAGGCGGTAGTTATGCATTCTTTGTTTCGCGAGCGCGGCGACTTCTTCCACATTCTGCTGGGCAGCTGGTTCAGGGATGACATTGGAATCGTCCACCTCAGTTACCTCTTCAACACTTGCCGGGATGCCTTCCAAGCTCGACCCGCCGATCCTAAAGGCACATTCTTCAATGTCGCTTGACGACAGTCCCTGACTATCTCTCGTGTCCCGGTAATAGTTCATTGCGGCATCTGTAAACGTCGCCTGAGGATTCGTCTTGCAGAACTGCGAGTAGCTCGAAAACCTCTCTAGCCGCCCACTTTCGCCCGCATTGAAAGTTGCAGGAGCGATTCTGCAGCGACTTTCGAGAGACCAATTTGAACCGCTTACGAACCCTGCAATCCACAAAGTAAGCAAGTCCGGCGGGAAACCGCCGTTGTTAATAGATTCACAAGAGAATTCTGATAATTGGTCAATTTCAGCCGGTGAGATAATACTTTCGTTTTCTTCACCAGACAGACATGCCTGACTAGATATGGGCTCTAGATCTTGCGATCCTCTAAGCTTGATGTCGTAGAGCAGAGATAAAGCGTCTCGATACCTTAGTTCTCCAGTGCATAGCTTGCGCAAAGCACCGCCTTCTTGAAACCAGCTGCCCGACTTCAGCTCGATTTGAGAAAGAGATGACGCAGGGCAATTAGCATTAAAAATCGCATCAGCTCCAGATACAAAGCCCAACGCGAACCTTTCCAAATGCCAATATTTTGCAAAATTCTCAGACACGGAAGCCAGCTTATCGCAAGGGAAGACCCCCCAGCTTATATACGGGTACCTTTCTTCCTGCTCTTGCGACTCCACATCTTTCGAACCTACGGTCAAATTGTCAGGCTCCGAAGTTTTCCGTCTCTCCCGCTCCGCTCCTTGAGATTGAGGCGCCTCCTCGATTGCAGGTCGCTGCACCGCCCGCTCAGCGCTCCGATCATCCAAGTGCAAAGCTATGAATTTCTCTAACTCAGAAATTGAGCCAATTCCCTTTAGGCGTACTCCATCGATTTCGAACTGAGGAAATGCATTAACCGATCTACTCTCCATTTCCGTTCCGATATACTCCGCCAACCGCTCCAATCTTGCTTGAGACGTACACTGCTCATATTGCTCACCACTCACGCCGGCCACCCGCAGAATCCGTGGCAGCCTATTGTCAATGAAGCGTCTCCAAGACACAGATTCGCCTATGGAAATTCCCCTCTCACTACTTGCGTAGGTGACACATGTCTTTAAAACTTCTTCTTGGATCTGTTCTCGAACATCCCATTGCGAGTTTTCATTGGCACATTCTATTGCCGCAATTGCGAGTAGATCCTCACGCGTCAGAGCATAATCATGAACAGTATAATTTACTTCTCCAGTATCTATGAATTTCTCTTTAATTTGATTAAATCCCCCGCAGATTCGCGTAGTTTTGTCTCCTTTTCGTATTTCCCAGTCACCACAGTATTCCGGTTTCGTATGGAACATGAGACTAAACTCACAACCGACCGGATGCGCATACTCAATTACAGTAATAGGCGCATCCTCGCGTCCCAGAAAATATGAAGTCGAAATATCGGACTGTATCTCGTCACTTATATTTTCTTCGATGTCTACTTTCTGTTTCGGTTCCAAGTTTTGGCTGGCGGTTAGGACAATGATCTTGTCGCTGCCGGAACGGAAGGGCCTAATGACCCAACGACCTTCACCTCCAGAGTCGATCCGACCGGAAACCCGCACTGTCTTTCCTTCCAATCCTGCACCTCCAGGTCCATAGAGATTGGTATCTAGGAATTGGCTAAATGGAATCGCTTCCATGAGTATGATGGAAACGCGGCCCTCAGAGCCGGCCAAAGTGAAATATGTCGAGCCGTGGATCGACTCAACTTTCTCGATGGTTCCTTCCATTACGCCAAAACGTGTAGACGTGCGGGCTTTCTCAATCGCTTCAAAATCATTGGGGGATAGAACGCCCACACTTACTGCTTCAGGCAGCTTTTCTTTGCGTCCGCCAAGCAAGGCCTCGATCCACCATCTGGGATATTGAAGTTCGTCACCGGAGCCATCAATCAGCCTTCCAACCTTGTTCTTCGGGGCGCTGTACACCAAAGAGGCAACATCGCGAACGCGCGCCTCGCCATATTGATTGGCCAGTTCGGAAACGTATGCCTCGCCGGCGCGATAGGCTTCTAGCCACTCCCGACCCTGAAAGAAACCTGCACCGACATAGGTGGCGTACATTTCCGGGGTCGTGAACAGCTCGGTGTAGATCGGCGTAAACAAATTGCGCGCGGGAAGATTGCCGCCCGGCGGATAGACAAGTGACTCTATATTTAGCGGTATTCCATTCTCATTAATTCGTGCTTCTCGAACTATACTGGCAGCCTCCAGCAAACGGTCTTCTCCAAATTTGGTCGCAAGTAGGTTATAAATCTCGTCTGCGTGCTCGATGGGATTGCGGAATCTCGATGATCCTGGGGATGTTCGATCTGTGCGGACAACGTAATCTTCTATGGCAATTCGCGTGAAGTCTTCTGTGGAGAACAACTGCGAAAGAGGGACACCGCTTGCAAATATCTCGGCCCGGTCCCGTGCGCGCGTGTAAGCAAGTCCGCGTGGCTCTGACGCCATCAGAGCCTCAATGAAACGCCCAGGTGTGAGGAGGATCAGGTCCGCATCATCGCGCGCACCCATGTGATACCGCACTTCGCGAACCCAGTTATAGAATGGAACTGCTGCCAGCTGACGTGCTGAAGAGTCTATAGCGGCGCGGCGCTGCACAAAGGCGATGATTGGATCGTCGCTGTCCAGACCCATGATGACGCCTGTCGACATCAACCAAAGATCGGTTTCAAGCATCCTTTTTTGAAACTCTTCGGCCGCTTGTTGCAAGTCCTGACCGGTTCGCAGCGCGTGAACGAACCTCTCGCGGGCCTCCTGAACGTCCCGTGACATGGCTCCAGCGGCCTGCTCGGCTCGATGAGCGCCATCTAGAGCAGACGAAAGTTGATCCGTAGCAAAGCCTCCGAGCGAAAAGTCGTCGATGTGGACGAAGTCAGCATTCGAAGGGGAAACTGTGAAAATCAATGCAGACAGCGTTGCCCAAAACGTCTTCGCGTAGTTGGTCATGACTTTCCCCCCAAAAAAACTAAGCACAACATCAGGTGATGCGGTCACGCATACAAATCTCTCAATGAGATACTAACATATCCGACGAGTCGGCCAAATCGGGGGCCGACCGTCGTATTGATCCTTACAGTTACGCGCCGGATTCGCAGGCAATAGCGAGGTTTGTTGTCACCTCTGGCTCAGCAAGGCATCATGCCGAGGATGAATTGCAGCGATTTACGTCCTGCTCCAGTGACATTGAGAGGAGAAGCATGCCATGCAGAGACCTTGTGTTGCAGCCGCCGTTTTGGGTTTCTTGCTGAGTGGTGGCGCTGCAAACGCGACTGACTGGCAGAGTGGAGAGAGTGAAAGGGGGGCCTGGGCATCAATCTCCGAAGGCACGAATGACCTACGTATTTCGTGCAATCGCGGTGACCCAAACTTCTATTTCATTCTGTCCGGCGGACCGTTTCCGGGGATGAAGAATATTGATGACGGGAACGAGTCCATGATGATGTGGATTGAACAATCCGACGGACGGACCGCGCGCCATCCGGTTGATGGGTATTACTTTAGGCCAGAGCGCTCTTTCGTGGGGCGCTTTCTTGTTTCCGATCTGATCCTTGAGCAGTTCCGCAACGGCAGAACGATGAGCTTGAGCGCGCCGACGGGCGCCGGTATCGCGGAGTTCGGCATGCGAGGAACAGGTGAAGCGCGGGGCCACTTCAAAGAGGCTTGCGGCATTTGACAATGCGGTAAGTAGTAAACCAGAATGGCACATGAAGCTGGTTGTGGTACGTCAAACAGCGCGCAAAGCCAAAAAATTCAAAGCAAGCGCGCCGTGATGCGAGTTTGCGACCCAAGTCGACAACTGAATCCCAGAAGGTTCCGAATGTCGCCTGTAGACCGCTTGATGCAATTGAGAATCAACAGCTGAACGGCAGGTTTGTCCGCTTACCGGACGTATGCATGCGCAGAGTTCAAATGGCTTAGCGATGGCAGGTCAGGGCTCATCCTGCCCGTCTAAGGTTGCCGTCGAGGATAGCCGGTGCGAGCTCATTTTGATTAGTGCTACGCGCACCACGAGTTCCCGTTTTAGGGAATTTGCCTGCTGTCACTGTATTTATCAAAGTGGACCGATACAATTAAACCACCTTCTGTCTTGTCGTCCAAATTCAGAACAGTATCATGATGGTCAGCTATGGCTTTTACGAGTGCCAACCCCAGCCCACTTCCCTGCGTCGAACGAGATCCATCCAATGTGAATAACGGCTGAAGTACCTTCTTCCGGTCTTTTGCAGGTATGCCGGGTCCGGTGTCTGACACTGTCAATTTCTTGTCGTCTGTCTGGATTGAAATCTCGGCGCCATCGCCCGCATACTTTATCGAGTTCTCGATCAGATTTGACCCTAACTGCAACAAGAGCTGACGATCGCCGGCAACAGCTTTGGAATCCCCTAGCTCCAGCTTCAGAGTTTGACCCGCATCATCCACGCTGTCGGCATAGAGGTCGTAGAGTTGCTGTGCCAACTCGTTCAACTTTATCGGCTCCATATGCGAACGGTCAGTGCCTGCAGACAAACGCGATATACGCTGGATTGCATCGAATGTGCGCATTACTTTGTTGGCCCTCGCAAGTGCGAACTCTTGCTCAGGCCCATCCTCAAGGCTTTCCAGTGCAAGTTGTAACTCGCTCAGTGGAGTCCGTAACTCATGTGCCACATTACGGGAGAAATCTCTCACCTGTTGGACGGAGATCTCCAACCGTGCCGCTGCATTATCAAATCCATGCATCAGATCGTCCACATCATCACGCGAAGACTGTGGAGCAATACGGTAGGCAAGGTTCCCGATTGCGATCTGTTCGAATGCGTTTTGCACCTTGGTGATGCGTCGCTGTTGAACCAGTCCAAGAATAGCTCCAACTATCAATGTCGCGATCACGGTTGCGATCGCGATCGGCCACATAATTTGAGGTAGCAGTTCCAGCGTGTCTTCGACTTCATGAATAGGTGTGAAGACCGCCAGCCGACCTTCGCGAGCGTTTTCGACAAAAACTCTCCAAAGTTCGGGATCATCTTTCCACTCATGATCGTCGTCGTGATCTTCGACATCATCCAGTACGGCCGCAATAGAACCCTTCTTGGAAAAGAGCTCTGACCTGGTCAGGTTCTGAAACCCCAGCGTCTCAAAAACACTGCTTTTGACCGGTCCAAAATTCTCGCCCGCATTGGACATATATCCGACTGATATGCCGATATGTGTAGCGTTCAGTTTCCCCTGCAATGCGTTGGATGTTGGTGCGGCAAACTCGAACCTCTGGGCGCTTAAGGTCAAATCGTCATCAATCGCATCATAGGTCTGACGCGTCAGCTCGAATCGCAAAATGCTGCCTGCGACAAGCATGATTGCAAGAAACACTGCCGCAAGAAGCATGGCGTTCCGCATTGCGCTCATGCGCAGGAAATCTCTAAGCGCCGAATACATATCCCGCCCCGCGCACGGTTCTCAGTAAGGCCGTTTGGAATGGTTTGTCGATCTTGTTGCGCAGCCTGCTTACGTTTGTATTCACAACGTTTGTTTCAGGGTCGAAATTGATATCCCAAACCATTTCGAGAAGCATTGAACGTGTCAGCACCCGACCTTTGTTGCGCATGAAGACCTCAAGCAACCGGATCTCCTTGGCGTGAAGCTCGATCAGTTGTCCATCTCGGCGACAGGTTCGGGAAAGCAGGTCTAGTTCAAGACCTTCATATTTCAAGGTGGTTACTTCGCCTGACGGAACCGCGTGGGCCCGGCGACCAAGCGCCGCTATCCGAGCAGACAACTCGCTGATCGCAAAGGGTTTCGCGAGATAGTCATCGGCGCCGGCCTCCAACCCTTCGACGCGGTCTGTCACTTCATTTAGGGCAGTCAGCATCAATACGGGCGTCGTGTTTTTGGCGGCGCGCAAGGCCTTCAGAACCGTCAATCCATCCAGTTCAGGCACCATCCGGTCGAGGATAAGCACGTCATAGCTACGGGTGGTTGCCGCAAAAAGGGCATCGGGTCCGTTGCCGAAACAATCCACGGAATGCCCGGCGTCGCCCAATCCCTTTTCGACCCATTGAGTAATATCAAAATTGTCTTCGAGTAGTAAAATTTTCACCCTGATCACGCCCGCAATAATTTCAGGAGGCAACATATACGTTGCCTCCTGGTAAGTTTAGGTCTTAGTGATCGTCGTCGTGATCATCTTCGTGGTCATCGCCATCGTCGTTTCCATCGTGATCGAGTTCTTCCAGCATGGCATGCATTGCTTCCGAGGACGCTGCCGTAATCGTATTGTTCGCAAGCACCTCGCCGGACACGCCGTCAATCTGCAGCATGGTGTGTGTTGTGTTGCCCTCGAGCTCGGCAACATAGACCGGGCTGTCGCCATAATGGTCTACTTCGAGCGCCACCAGGTTGCCCTCGGCAGCGCCGGTTGCAATCTCCATTGCTTTCGCGAAGGGAACCGAAGGTGCAATCACCTTTTCAGATCCCGCCGGTTCAGCAAACGCAGGGGTGGACAGGGCCAAAAAAGACAGGCCAGCTACAGCGCCAATGCACAGCTTGTTTGTTTTCAACGAATTCACGGTGTTTTCCTTTCTTGTCAGCGAGGATCATCCCCTCGCATGACAGAAATAGGCGCCTGATGTTTCATACAGATTCGTTGAAGAATACGTGTGTGTTACAATTTGGCTCGAGTGCCCCATTTGATTTGGACCACCGTTATGTTCGAGTGCAACGAAGGTCCTTTTAATTCGCTCACCTACCATTTCCCACCTGGTTCTAACGTCAGGAATGCGCGGTTTGCTACGCTCTGCCCATGCAATGGACTGAAGCCTTGTAGACGGCGGCTTTGGGCTCAAAGCACCTGTCTGAACCCACTGCAGAGAATGTCCGCGATGAGCCCAAAGTGCAAAATGCTGCGCAGTGTTCTTAAGGCTGCGAAACGCACAAAGCCGCCTTTGGCTATTGCAAGAGCGGCCCTTAGCTGCCGTCCAACGGAATATCTGAATGCTGCGTTGCGGCCCGCCGAACCTGCCGTTCGCTGCGCAAGCAAAATCAACGCTCAACGAATTCGCAGGTCGCGGACAAACCAGCCGTAAACGTAGTGTTTTCTAATGTCCGGTTCGAGCCCAAAAAGTTCATATCGAGATATCGCCTCTCTCCCTTGCTCGCGTCGTCAGAGATCGTCTCTACTCTTTTCCATGACTTCGATAAAAGCGACCGCCGCAGGGGATGGCGTTGCGTGCTGGTGCATCGCGAGGCCAATTTTTCGTGTCCTGACTGAATTCAGCGGTTTGCTGACCCAGCCCTCTTTACCGTTCGTTGGCGGCAAGGCCATCTCGGCCACGACCGAGACGCCCTGATTGCGTGCCACCATGGTCAAAGTACTTAGCACCTGCGATGTCCGATACCGAACATTTGGGCTAAGTCGGGACTGAGTGAACAGACGGCGAATGATCCGGGCAGAACCAGATTCCGGCATGATGAAAGGCATTTCACACAACTGCTCCAATCGGATTGAGGATTGTCCGGCCAAAGTGCTGTCAGCAGCAACCAAGGCGACAAACTGGTCCTGTGCGACAGGCCATGTCCGGAAGCGTTCATCCGGTAAGACAACAAAACCGAGATCAATGCGCCGGTCTTCGATCCAACGGATGATCTCATCGTCAGGGGCTTCTTCAATCAGCACTTCGATTCCGGGATGGGCTTCGTGAAATGAATCGAGAAGGCGCGGCAGTATCTGCAAGGATGATGTCGCACCAAAAGATCCGATGTGCAGTCTGCCGGTCTGCACTCCGCGATACTCCGAGGCTTCTTGATGCATGGCATCGGCCAGCCCAAGAATTTCACGTGCGCGGGACAGAAGTCGTTCGCCCAGCGGGGTCGGTTCGATTGGCGATACAGTGCGATCAAAAAGCGTGACGCCAAGCTCATCCTCAAGACTCTTGAGGGCATGAGACACTGCGGGCTGGCTGATACCAAGTCGCAGGCCAGCTGCCGTGAACCCGCGCGTTTCGGCAAGCGTGTTGAAGATTTCAAGTTGACCAAGAGTCATAAGTAAATACTCATTTGACTATAATATAGTATAACTGAAATTCGACGTGGGCAATCCGGTATTTTTAGGTGATCCCATGTCCCAAACCCTATCTCTTTCCATCGCGTCGCATAACACCCTGCTTTACGTCCGGCTTTCAGTGGTAGCCTTCCTGTGGGGTGGCACATTTGTCGCCGGTCGAATGGTTTCGACCGAAATGTCTCCGCTGGTCGCTGCAACGGCACGGTTTGGCTTGGCATCGCTGGCATTGCTTTATCTCGTATGGAAAAAAGAAGGCGGTTTACCACGCCTCACCTGGCGGCAGAGCGTGTTGATGGGGCTTCTCGGGCTGTCCGGCGTCTGCCTTTACAACCTGTTCTTCTTTGCCGCTCTGACTGAGATGCCAGCTTCGCGAACAGCACTGTTTGTTGCCTTTAATCCAATTGCCGTGGCTCTAGCCGGAGGGCTCGTTGCGCGGCGGTTCCTACCGATTGGACAAGCTGTCGGGATTTGTGTGGCACTGGTCGGGGCCGTGATCGTGATTAGCGGAGGAGACATTGCAGGGCTGATGTCTGACGCTCGGCAGAGTTTTGGGCGGGGAGAGCTGTTCATGCTGGCTGCGGTAGGCAGTTGGGTGTGCTATACGCTTCTTGGAGGTAAGGCGCTTGGAAGCATAACACCGCTGGCAGCAACCACTTGGGCGGCGCTAATCGGGTTTATGTTTCTGGCATTAGGGTTGCCGCTGGCCGGTCCAGTGCAACTGCCGGAATTACCGACGTTCACTTGCACCTTGGCCATCATCTATCTGGCCATTGGTGGAACAGTTGTGCCATTTGTTTGGTACTATCGGGGGGTACAAACACTCGGGCCTGAGCGTACTGCGGTATTCACCAATCTCGTCCCCGTCTTCGGGGTGGCCCTTGGGGCCGCTGTCTTGAGGGAACCAGTTGAGGCTTCCATACTGCTGGGTGGTACGTTGGTGATTGCCGGAGTTTCACTCACCAACCGGGTATGATGCCATATGCCAAGCTGATCCTTTGCAAACAACGACGGCCTATTCCGGTCTCATGAGCCGACATCAAGATGTCGCAATGCGCCCGCCGAACCTGCCGTTCGCCGCAAGCGCGAGATAAGAGGCTCCAAGAATTCACAAAATCACATTTGAATTGTAGGTCAGACTAGGCTTCGGGACCCAACCAATCCTGTGTCTTACCGTCGGCCTTCAATTTCTGAGCGAGCAAACTCAGCTCTTTGTAGATGATTCCTGCAGCAGGGTGCCAAGCGGCTATATCTTTCCCTTGTTGCGAGACGACAAAGGTGTCGCCTCGTGATGCAGGTCCCGTAAGCGCTCCCAGTGGTCCATGGGCGGCAACATTCTCACAGGTGGCTTGAAGCAGTGTGGTGTTCAGTTGCTTTGCAATGTCATCAGGCACTCCTGCGGTAGCCCAAGCCTCACGCGCGATCGCCTGCAAAACCACGGTGAAGTTATTCGAAATTACGGCGGCCGCATGATAAAGGCTTTTGCAATCGGAATTGATATGAAATGGGATTCCACCAATCTCGGCCAGAAAGCCTTTGATTAATTCCAAGGCAGAGTCGTCGCCCTCAATGCCACAAAGTGTTCCCTCGAATTGCTGGATCGCGGTTGCCGGCTCTGCGAACGTAAGTACCGGATGCACGCTGGCCAGTCGCCAGGCTAGCTTCTGAAGCGGCGCCATTTTGTCTGCCGGAAAGAAACCACTGCAGTGAAACGCAACTGGAGGCGGTTCATTGGCATCGTGTTGACCAACAACTTTTGCGAGTTCAGTTGCTGCAATTGAAATCTGAGAATCCGGCACCGCCAAAATCCACAGGTCGGCCGGCGCTAGGTCTGCGTATTTCTCCACCGCTCTGCCCGTGCCCGCAATTTGGACGGCGTTTTCCGCTGATCTAAACCGAGAACTCACTATGTCTTGAACCGAATAATTGGATGAGTGCCGCAAAAGGCCGAGGATGGTTTGACCCACGCGACCGGCACCGACAAAATTTACTCTGATTTTTGCCATTCAATGGCCTCCAACCTATACGCTCATACTTCCTTGGGGAACATGCTAAGCGACAGACCATTTCATCAATACCAATTTATCCAAGGCAACACTCAATCGGAGCAGCCCATACCGGACCTCGGGCGGGTCGTTCGGTTTCTGCGGTCGCAGCCCAAATTCCGGACATTCGCCGCGAGTGCAAAATCACGAGCCACACGAACTTACGGTCTGCGGGACAAAACGGGCATTCACCAACCTGCGGCAAACGACTGCTTTGAAGAAAACAGCGATAACTGGCTGGGTGAATGTCCATTCGGTCTTTGACAGTTCGGTTGCTGCGCGGGACAAACGGAATTTTCTTAGTCGAATCCCTCAGCGATCAGTGCATCGAAGTCCATCGAAAGGCTTTTTCTTGGCTGATAGCGCTCAGATCGCGGTAGTTTGCGCACATACTTTTGTATCTGCCGGTAGCGTGCAGCGCGTGACGTATTCAGGATTATGCCGATATGCCCAGATGCCAAGAACATCATTAGCCCAACGACGAACACCTCGCTGGCAAGTGAATAGAAGTAGTTTCCGCCCGAAACAAACAGACCTATGCATATTGCAGTGCCAAGTGCTAAAGCCGCCCAGCGACCAGCAACACCCATTGCTTTCCAAATGGGTTCAATGCCTTCACCCTTTGGCGACCATCCAAGCCAAAGTGCGGCAATGACTATAGCACTGTCAAAATAGCGGGGCCATTCGACGAATCCGGCTAGCTCAGACAATGCAGCGAATAGGCCAATGCAGAGAACGCACAGCCGAGCAATAGCCAAGCCTTTGACAAACGTATTGCTTTCCAAGGGTGTATTTTCTGAAATCCGGTCGAACTCGGGTGTCGTATTCATCTAAATCTGCTGGTCGCAATTTTGGTTGAAACATTTTGTGGTCTAATTGTCTAAATTTCACAAGCTGTTAGATGAAGCCGCTGCTTTTGCCGGGGCTTTCTGAAGCAGACCTCAGGAAAGGTTGCAGCATTATGCACTTTGGGCTCCCTGCCAACCTTAGATCGACTGCAGAATTCGCTCAGAACGGGTCAAGGCTTTCGTTGAGGACGGCCCAGACCCGACATCCGGCCTCCAGCTGCGATGTTGCGTTTGCAGCCCACATTGCCGACTTTCGCCGCGACCGCGAAATCAAAGCTATGGCGATCTCACACAGTGCGGGCGTTCGTTGCGATCGCCAAGGGTGCCCGCTTATCTGCACTAAGCGGACATCGGAGAAATCAAGATAGGTTTAGAGCGATAACCTTGCGGGCCTCAGCGATCACGTCTTCTCGAAATGCGGCTGGCTCATGCACCTCGGCCTCAGAACCCAGAGCTAAAACATCTCGAACGGCCTTCACGCCAAGTTCCATTTGTACGCACACAGAGAACCATCCATTTCGTTTCGGAATCTCAATAGGCGACTGCGGTGCAAAACCTCTTTCCGTCAACATGCGCAAGCCTGTTGAACTGACCCGAAGTGCAACTGGTTGAGACTTAAGCCGGCGCTCGAAATCTGCGATCCAGCTGTGCCAAAAGGCGCTGACATCAAAAGTCCTCGGCCGAGAGAACGTTTCGTCAAGAAGCTTGATGCTCCGGATATTTGCAATCTTGTAGACACGTGGAGTTTCGACGAGCGCGACGAGATACCAGTTACCGGCTTTCAGGACAATCGCCAGGGGCGACACAATACGGTGCACGACACCGTTCCAGCTTTCGTATTTTATCGACAGCTGCCTTTCATTCCACACCGCCGAGGCAACTTCAGACACAAATGGAGCCATGGTTTTCTTTTGATACCAACCCAACGGATCCAACAAGAACCTCTCTGAAACAACAATGGCCTGATCGCGCGTCGTGCCAGAGAGCGACGCCATGACTTTCAGCTCAGTTTGGCTCGCGGCCTCCAGCAAACCAAGATCATCCAATGCGGAGCCAAGCCCCGCCAGCAGCAGGCTGCGCGCTTCATCTGCATCAAGGCCCGTCAATCGGGTCTGGTAACCATCCATCAACCGATAGCCGCCATTGCGTCCGCGTTCGGCGAAAACCGGGACACCTGCATAGCTTAGCTGGTCGATGTCCCTGTGGATCGTGCGCAAGCTGACCTCAAATTCGTCGGCCAGCTGCTGTGCCGTCATCAGGCCGCGGGTTTGAAGGCGCAACAAAATTGACAGTAAGCGAGAGGATTTCATCGGCTCTCCGAAAAACATGACACGTTATGTCGGGTTATCTCTCTCATAAGCAGTCATGTCACGGAGAAAGGACAATCCATGCAAACCGATCGCGGCCGCGAGGCTACAAACACCGTTCAGAATGATTTTGACTTCATGTTCGGGTCTTGGACCGTACAGCACAGACGCCTGAAAGAGCGGCTAACCGGCTGCGATGATTGGGAGGTATTCGCAGGCCTTTCGCACACGCAGCCAATTCTTGCTGGCCATGGAAATGTTGAAGACAACTTTGTCGAGCTTCCCGGGCACCCCTATCGCGCCATTGCCTTGCGCAGCTTCAATCCAGGTTCAGGGGAATGGGCAATCTGGTGGCTCGACGGTAGATCGCCCCACAGGCTTGATACACCGGTAAAGGGTAGATTCAAAGGAGATACCGGTGAATTTCGCGCGCATGACGTGTTGAACGGGCAACCCCTCATCGTCAGATTTCTTTGGAAAAAAGGGCCGGTCCCACGATGGGAACAAGCTTTCTCGACTGATGATGGAGCCAACTGGGAAACCAACTGGACAATGGATTTCACGCCAGTTGCCTGACGAACAACCGGGTTCTGCGGGGTAACCCCACCCGGCGGTCACATAGGTTGGCCTATGGCGGATACTGCGACACTGTGGATCTCTCAGTCGCGTTGACGTTGTAAACGAAGAGTCGATAACCGTTCCAAAGAGGCCCCAGTTTCGGGCACCTTACGGAGGCAGCAGCTTGTCACGGCGCGTTGAACTTGAAGCAGCGATTCTTGATCCGAATGAGGACTTGTCGTTTGAATATAAGGCTTGGCTCGACCTGAGTACAAAGCATGGCAAGGCAACACTTGCTAAGGCTGTGATCGCAATGGCTAATGCTGAAGGCGGCTACGTCGTAATCGGATATGAAGAAGAAGGCGCAACGCTGAGTTCTGTGCCTCGACCAGATGAAATCGGCGAAATCACTCAAGACCTCGTTAACGCTGCCGTCCAGCGCTTCGTCGCTCCCGCAATGCATATTCAAATGGAAGTAATCGAAAACACAAACACTGGAGTTCTGCATCCAGTGATCGTAGTGCCCTCGACCGCTACCACACCAGTTATGGCCGTACGAGACTGCGAGGGCGTGCTGCGCCAGGCGCGCGTCTACGTGCGTCAGCCAGGTCCCCGCAGTGAGGAGCCGCGCACTGTCGAAGAATGGCGTACATTGCTCGACCGGTGTGTTCAACGCAGCCGCTCGACAATGCTCGACGCTATCCGTGCGATTGTAGAAGGCCGAGTGGAGGAAAGGGTTGCGCCTCTTGACGCCCAACAACGCCTGGCAAATTTCATTACTGCAACGCGTGAGCGTCGCCAATTGCTGCTTGACGAGGCCGATCTACCTCAAAATGCCCCAGCACGTATGCCCTTGGGCCACTATGAGATCAGCTTTGAATTTGAGGATGCCCAACCCGCGCCTAATCTGGCAAACCTGCGAGAACGCATTGACGTTGCCCATCAGGTAAAACTCACAGGGTGGCCTGCCTTCCTGGCAATGACGCGACAAGAATTGGCTCCGTATGCTGCCAACGGCGGGGTCGAGGCATGGATAGGAAGACCGGGAATTGAAAGGTTCTTCGAAGAGGACCCTGCGCATTCGGATTTTTGGCGGATTGTGCCGGAAGGTATGCTTTATACGACAACAGGCTATGATGAGGATAACGCGCCGAAACGGGCTGAGCCTGGAACGGCTTTCGATCTCATTTTGCCGATTTGGCGAGTGGGAGAGGCATTACTATTTGCTCGCCGGTTGGCAGCCACTTTTGAGGGCGTCGAAGCGGTTATAGCCAGCGTTCGGTGGTCTGGGTTAGAAGGCCGAGTTCTAAGTACGCTGAGCGGTTCACGATCACCTTTGTCATATGATCGGGTGTCCCGCACAGCAGAGATCGAAAGTGAACTATCGATTACGTTGGAACAGATCGATGATAATTTACCCGAAGTGCTTCATACGCTCATCGCCCCTGTTTACGAAGCGTTTGATTTCTATGAATTACCCAGGAGGTTTGTTGAGGAGGAGTTGGTCAAGTTAATGCGACGTGGCTAAGCCGAAAAACGCTCAAAATAGCAGTCAGCCGGGATCGGTCGTTTTCTCAGGTTCGACTCGATCAAAAAACTCTTGCCACTGCTCCCAAGTCATCTCGCTTGATGCTTCAGACAGCAAAACGTTAACTTCGTTCAATTCGCCTAGGAGTTGGGTCGCTTCCTCTATAACGTCGACGTACCGCTTAGAGCTAATCTCGTGCTCTCGCTGCTGGATCAAGTAGCAACCCTGTCTGATCACTTCATGAGTTTCGGGATCTGCTTTCATTGAAAAGACTGGAATGCCGTGAATTAAGCGGTTTCGCGTTTCGTTTAATTTTTCAAGCTTTCTTAGGGCAGTTTCCGCTTCTTTGAAACGATCTCTACCTTCTAGGTCTGGACGCGGAGTACGCTCCAATATCCTCCGCAGCGTTCTTATGCGATCTGCGTCTCCAAAGTGCATTGCAAGGCTGGTTTGAACAGCCTGATAGTTTTCGATCCCGAGGCACTTTGGGACGTTGTAGACATAACCCATAGCAAAGCCCCACTGAACGATAACATCACCTAATAGAGCTTTCGGTTCTTCCCAAAGAACGGAGATAACACTATTGGATTCTTTGCGTTTCATTTGTCTGCCTGGTGAATGGTTCGAGATCAGCACCTATGCAATGCTGTCGTTAACCGCGATCCATTCTTCCCGTTCGGCCTTCAGGTGCTCAAACGCGATCAGCGTTACAGAGTTGCATATGGATTTCAGCTCTGCCTGAATCTGTTCGGGCGTCAGTGGCTCGGCGCCAGCTGCAATATCCTTCGGCGTCAAGTCGTCTTCTAGGTCCATGCTCAAGCTTCTGGCGACAGCATTGATGTTTGCCAGTTCCTTTAGGATTTCAGCCCTCGGTATACGTTCAGACATCCAATCTTGCCCTTTGCTAATTTGCCATTCTACCTGTCTAGCCGGTTCCTTTCGGTTCCAATCCGGGAACCCAAAGGACGCAGCTTGTGCTTAGACCTGCCTTTGGCTTGCTGCGCGGTCTGTTCTCCAGCGCTTCGCGACCGAGACCCGTAATGCGATAACCGAGCGATCCGAACCACTTGTTGATGCCTCTCTCGATCAATCCTAAACCCTCAAGATCAGCAAGCGTCTTGTCTCCAATCCCTGGCGACAGCTTGATCCGCTGGACATAAATCAGCTCCCCGCCGTTGTGACCATCTTCGTAGTCGCACTCAAATTGGAGGGTATCGAGGGCGGCGTAGTGCCGCTTGCTTAGGTCGAAATCCATCGCCAAAATTCATTCCTATTCAAATCAAACGCCCCGATCTCAGCGCGACAAGCACACAGTGTCAACATCAAGCCGCCAGCGATGGGGAGGTTGGCCCTATCTGGAAAGTTGCCAGTGACTTAGGATAAGTCTTTCACCTAGGTTTGCATCGCGTCCGCTGGTTTCTCGTATTCGTAGCCGCCAAATGAAGAACTTGCAGGCTGATCCACAACTTCTACCTCAAGCATCAGAGACGAACTCTCTGCTTCCTCTTTTGCCATGTCCAGAAAAACGCGTCGCTCTCGGACTACGTACTTTGTTAGTTCCGACGACTCCGGCTTTTGAATGAGTATCTCTTCCCCAACCTCAGGGACGAAATCACTGTTAAAAGTGATGAATGCACCTTCGGGTGGCTCTTCGCCTTTGTGGTGCAAGTGAATTTCAATCGGCATGCTCGACTCTCTGAATCGTTTTCTTTGTCAGGTGAGCCTATTGCCGATTGCAGAGCGAACACAAGCCACCCCCGAAAGGGCTATCAACCACTTTTGGTGCCACCGATGTCGAGAGAATGTTCTCAAACTTGATTGACCAAACTGACTATTCCTAGCGAATAGTCCGGCCCACAACCGACATTGGTTCACTTGAGAGCGCCGCCCTGCCGTATTCCGCATGTATGGAGTTCACCTGTCGCGTTTCTTCTGCCACTCAATCAACTTCAGTATTGGCGCATTCTCCTGGCCTTCTGGGATGATTGGATCGATGCTTGGGGATACTGCCATGCCATCAGGATCATTGAGGCCGATGGTCCAAGCTTCCCTGATCACAACCTCGCGTTTCAGGATCGACAAATCAAAGTGGAAATCAGGCGCCCCTCCATCGTCGGATAGGGTTACCGGCACCAAGGCATAGCTCTGAGAGGCAGCGAATGCTCTGCCAAAGTTCTCTAAGTTTCGTGGGTCGGGGTTCTCCATAGTCTTCATTTTTGAAGTCACGAAGATGCGATCAAGCTCTTTGAATTGCGCTTTGTCGATGTTTGAACCCACTGCTAACGTGTAGGCGTTGGGATTCGATTTTTCGACTCCAGTTAATATTACAATGCGAATTTTCTCATCAACATCTTCCCGTCCGATGTCGGAAATCCAGTTCTCGAAGATGCGCCGTCCAGCTCCGCCGTTCCTAAACAGAAGGCCCAAGAAGGGTGGTGCATTCGGTAGGTTAGGCTGAAGAGCGACTCCTACACCATCCCATCCAGCCTCTTGCCACAGTTCAATATCCACCATTGAAAAGGTCTGGTAAGCGCCGTGCTTGAGAGGTGTGTCCTCAAGGAAATCATCGGGCGGCTCACCTTCGCCGAACTTCATCTCCTCCTTATTCTTCTGCTGCCCGAGAGACATCATTGACTGCAAAGCGAGATTACAGGGTGGGTTCACAACTATTTCGTAGCCATCTCCCTCGCCAGCCCAGTCGCTCAATGATGGGGAACGACAGTCATCGAAAATATTTGATGAACTCGCCAAGACATCGGCAAACATGAGCGAGCGAGGCAAACCTTCCTCCGAACCGGCAACCACGTCCAAAAACGCTTTTGCGTCTCGAGGAAACAGAATTTTGGGCAGTATGTTCACCAGAGAATATACGAAGAAATCACGTAACTTGTCTGTTCTAAGGCTGCCTAACGGAAATCTCTCCGGCCATATCACTACCGTGGCTAACTCGCTCCCCGATCCAGGGCGAAGTTCCAATCCCTGTTCATTTGGGCAAGTTTCGCCCTCGGATGCCAATTGGAATCGCATTTTCGCTCGTTCCATCGTGCCGACGGCCTGATGAGAAAGGCTGGTAGCGAGAAAGGCTTCGAGGAAGCCCATATAGCTTTCCCCTATTCTCACACACCAAGGATTATGCTGGCACACAATTTCCCATCGTGTTCCCAGCAAAGGAGATATCAGGCTCACGTTCTTGCCTCCAAACGTATCAATACGTTCTGGCAAGCTATCCTGCGCAGGTTGACCCCACAGCCCCTTCATCATCTCCCAAATCTCTGTGTCACTTTCAGAATCTGGGACGTATTCGTGCTGTCGAAGGTAATCAGGGCCTCCAAAAGCGAACAATAGAGCCAATGAGCAAGAAATTAGACCGTTCTGCTCAAAGAAATCCACTAGGCCTGTGAATTCATTCAACTGGCTAGCATTCGCCTTCAGCAGGAGCATTGCCAACACCCCATCCTTCAACCGGTAGTCTTCCTGAAAACCTTCATCTTCTTCATCAAGGCCTGTTTGCCTTAAGATCGAGATTTGCAACTGCAGACACCACAGCGCTTGTGGAATGCGTCCTGTTGAGATTTCTCCCCAGAACATTTTTTCCAGCAACATGAGCAACAAAGGATCTATTTCACTGGTTTCGCCGAAGTCCTGGATTAGTATCGAAAGAGCTGACATTTGGTTTGCGTATGCAGCCCAAAACAAATCCATTGAACTGTAAGCTGAAGCCAAGGCTGCGAGGCAGCGAACCATGCGCTCCTTTTTCTCAGCCTTAATTAGTTTCGGTAACGCACGCCCCAGCAGGTCGATACCAGAGATGACCTTGTCAGCGCGAAGTTTGTCTATGCCGCGATTGAAGAGCTTATCTGCAACGGCCACATCACTATGCCGTTCTTGGTAAACAGGGAGAACTTGCTCGAATACCTCATCGTAAACCTCCAATTCGCCAAAGGGTGCGCCAAGTACCTCAAACTGCTCATATGCCCGATTGAACTCGAAACCTCCGAGATGCTGTGAACCCACCAACAGGTCGCCAAAATCTCGCAGTAGCTTGTCTCGTTGGCGTTCGTCGGCAGCGTGTTGGACAATCTGCATCCCCAACATAAGCCGTTTTGAGTTTGCGGCGTTGTTTGGTCGATCCGCCTCACCGGAAAGCTCTTCCAAATGGTGGATCAGGCGATTTGCCCTATTTACCAGTTTGGTTTCTTCCAACGAAAGCGCTTCAGAAATGACCGAAGTGTGCAGAGTCTGCCAAAGGTTGATTGCCTTCTCTATGTCCGACGAATTTCTGCTACCAAGGGAGAATGCTTCGATTTCATCATAGACACTAAGCAAGACTCCAAAATCATCGTGCCAGTACACCGCAGTCCACGCCTTTTGATACAGTGCACTGGCGATCTGACGTTCTGTTCCATGCTCCCCAGCAAGCCGTATGGCACGTTCATGCCGACCTTCCGTAATGTGCCGGTCAAGTTCGAGTTCCCTTGAGATGATCGCTGCTGAGATGCAATCCTCAACAAGTTGATATTCAACTCCCTGATATCTACCCGTATCAGAGATTTCTTTTTCGAGCTCGTCCAAAGCTTCCTGTTTGGAAAGGTCGTTAGGACCAATTTTCTTCGAAGTCGTGAAGTTCGATAGATTCAGTGCCTGAGCAGCAATGTCCTCGTTGCCCTTTTCTATGATCGCTTCCATCAGCCAAGTGCGGTCAAGAATCCGGACCTCAAACCCGTGCTCCTTTGAAAGCTCATCCTGAAATTTCGACTTGGATTTGTCACTAATGAATTGATTGGAAACAAAATACGCTACTCTATAGCCACGACCGGTGGATGCTATGGAAGCCATGTCTGAACGAAGCTTGCCCTGCCACTGCTTCTTTGCGCTTACGGCAACCCCCCAACGCTCGTTCGCTGCTTCGACGTTTCCCTCGTACCAACGGGACGAAATGTCCTCGTGAACTGGGTACGTCTCGGTATCAACTTTGCTGTCGCCACCGCCAGTCGGCCCAGTCTGAGGTATGAGATTTGGGCAGATCATTCGTTCAGCGAGACGCCTCGCGAGATGTTCGAATTGTTTTTCTTCACTGCGGCTTGTTATGCTTTCCAGCTTGTACTCGAGAAAGTCTTCATCCAATTCGATGTTCTCTTCGACACGCGAGTCAGAAAACTGTTCCGGACGTCGGCTCCGCATAAACTCAGAAGGTGTTGGGAAATCATCTTTTGACAACGCGCTACTCACAATTCTTGGTTTTGCATTGAGACTGCAGCCTCAACCGAGCCGTGTCCAGACAGTATGGCAATCTCGCAATCAAAGTTGGTGCAACTAACGCTTCGGGTGGAAGAAATTCTAAAATGAATGACTGCTTTCCAAGATTCGCATCTGGATTTCGCATCCACAGCAAATGTCTGCTCCCCGCCCTTGGCGTTTTTTGCTGCCGTCGCGAAGCGTTCAAAGCAGCCGTTCGTTGCGAAATGGCCAATGGCGGTTTTGTCCGCTTCTCTGCCATCTGAGAAGCGCGTGGGAATGTCCGGTTTGCGCGGTTGGCGGCGTGCCGCGCTTGCAAATGACCAAAGTGTTGCCAATGACAGGTCAGGGCTCTTTGCGGACCTCACGGGCGGCGCAGCAAGCTTTTAGAAAAACCTTTTCGCTCCGGCAAGGTCGGCCCATTGCTGCCGTTCACCCGACTCAACTGTCGCCACGGCGCGGCCCGTCAGAGGAGACATTCGCTGCAAGTGCAAGATAGGGTTAACATCGGAGGTCTGGACTGCGCAAAAAAGCTTCCATTCGAAGGATGAGTGGCAAGGTCCGCTTTGTGCGGTTCTCGACTGTAGTAAAAAAGTAAAGGACGGATTGCAGCCACTCGCTGCTCTGCTGCTTCTGGTTTGAGTATCAGCTCTTAAGTTTCAACTTCTACCCTTGAACTCTCCGTAACCACCCCGAATTATCTATCGATAAGGTGACATCGGAACTATCGAGATTGCGCCGGAACAAGCCATGCTGACCGTCGAAAGCCGTAAGGATACTGCCTTGGACACAGTAGAATCGTGTGAGCGATCTTAGGTAACTGACTGACCATGGCCATGTCCTTCCAAGACGAAGCATGCGAGGCCCACTTCCACGATCAGTCGGTATTGCGTTCCTTGACCTACTGTCTTGATCAGCTTCCATTCCGCCAACTGGCCAGGAACAGTCAGTGACTTTCGACATGCCTACACGCGCTCTTTCACCAAATCTCAAAGAGTTGTC
>NZ_JBQFRE010000027.1:0-36223 GCF_056537245.1 Ruegeria sp. CG11 | reverse complement strand
CCGAAGGCTTCGCCTCGCCGCACGGGCTGCGGTCCGGGTTCCTGACCCAGGCCGCCCTCGACGGCGCCCCGATCCAGGCCGCCATGCGCCTGTCCCTGCACCGTTCCATGGCTCAGGCGCAGAAATATTACGATGACGTCGATATCGCCGAAAATCCAGCAGCAGATCTGCTTAGGTGAGCGCTTACTGGTTGTTCAATGAAATCCCGGCCTGAGGGAAACTGGCTGCAATGCCTATGTCTTGTTCCCTGTCACATCCGCTAAAGTAGCCAGCGCAGAAACATGACGCGGCAGATCGCAACGGGAATGCAGGATATCGGTTATGATCACGCTATCCGGCTGATCCAAGTAGACAAGGAAATGCTCTCCTGCCCGTACATACCTGAGATCAACCGCCTCCTCGACCAATAGAGAACAACTGCGGCTGGCCACCTTACCCTCGGTGATGGCTTGGCAGCGCGCTATCAGCTCTTGTTCATAATGATCAGCCTGATGCAGTCCAAATTTTTTGATCGTCCATCGGGCAATTTCCACCAGGCTGGATTCAGCGCGGCGTGTCAGTCGAAAGGGTCTGGTCACGTTTTGGCTCGTGCCCTTGCAAAGGCACGACGGATCACATCCGTACCGCTGCCTTCTGCCAGATCTCCAGCTTGAGCCTGGGCTACACCCTCCTGCAGGCCTTGTTTGAGAGACACCAGTCCCGCTTCTTCCCGTTCCAAGAGCCGAAGGCCGGCACGTAACGCTTCACTGGCGTTCTGATAGCGACCGGATGCAACCAGATTCTGCACCAGTTGATCTTGAGATTCTGTAAGTACGACATTGCGGGTTACCATGACATAAGCCTCCTAATTGGCAATATATGCCAACAGTGAGATATTGATCAATATCGCACTCCCTGACCGATCACGAAACCAGAATCCCTCCGCCGAGTTAATCCCGACAAAGCACCCAACCAAGCTGACTTCAGAACTTGACCGGCAGCCCGGTGAATGGTTGCCAAAACCAAGTTTTTGGTTACCTCACCCCCAACAAATTCCTTACACCTATTTAGAAATTGGTTTCTTTTCTGCGGAGTAATGGGGACAGCCGCACAAATTTCGATTCTAGCATCCTTCGAATAAAACCACTCCGGCTTTTCTTCTCCAGATCGGATGACATCCAAGTGAGCGCTCTCATCTGACCGGTGCTCAAAGCCCACGTGACACAGGCCTTGATGCATTGGATCGAGGTTGGCGAATCGGGGATGGGCAGCAGTTTCGCCCAAGTCTCCACTTGTTCCTTCTGGGATTGACGGCACGGTATTAAAAAAAGGCTTGCAAGAATCCCAACTTGCACCCCATTAATTACGGAAGAAAATGAATAAAACGGCCGCAAGCGTAACAACGAAGGGCCGAATGAGGGCAGAGATGGAGCAAGCAACCGCAGGGGTCCCCGTACCGGAAGCCCAGCAATCGAGTCACAACAGGGAACGGATCGACCTGCTGGTCGGAGATCACGCACAGCGTTTGTCAGAACGGCTGCAGGCGCACCGGGCGCAACTGTTCCCGCCGGATGCCCGGCGGTCCTTACGCAAGTTCACATCAGGCGAAGCGGCGGAGCTGCTGGGCGTCAAGGACGCCTATTTGCGCAAGCTGCATCTGGATGGCCGAGGCCCCTCGCCCGAAACCCGAGCTGGCGGGCGTCGGTACTACTCGCCCGAGGATATTCAGGCCCTGCGCGAATTGCTGGAGGCCGGAGCCAAATCGCCCGGCACCTATCTGCCGGGGCGCCGCACGGGCGATCATCTGCAGGTCATCACCGTCATCAACTTCAAGGGTGGCTCTGGTAAAACCACCACCGCCGCGCATCTGGCGCAGAAAATGGCGCTGGACGGATACAAGGTGCTGGCGATTGATCTGGACCCTCAGGCCAGCCTCTCGGCGCTGCACGGATTTCAGCCCGAGTTCGACCTGCTGGATGGCGGCACACTGTATGACGCGATCCGCTATGACAATCCGGTGCCGCTGCGCGATGTGATCCAGCAGACCTATTTCACCAATCTCGACATCGTTCCGGGCAATCTGGACCTGATGGAATTCGAACACGACACCCCCCGTGCGCTGACGCAACGGGACGGTAAACTGTTTTTCACAAGGATCGGCGACGCGCTGTCTTCTGTGGAGAATGATTATGACGTTGTCGTCGTCGATTGTCCGCCGCAACTGGGGTTTCTCACCATGTCCGCCCTGTCGGCGGCCACGGCCGTTCTGGTTACGGTGCATCCGCAGATGTTGGACGTGATGTCGATGTGCCAGTTTCTGCTGATGACCTCGAACCTGCTGGGCGTGGTCAGCGAGGCCGGGGGGAATATGTCATACGACTGGCTGCGCTATGTCGTGACGCGGTACGAACCCGGCGATGGGCCGCAGAACCAGATGGTCAGCTTCATGCGCTCCATGTTCGGGGATCATGTGCTGAACCATCCGGTGTTGAAATCCACCGCAATCTCTGACGCGGGGATCACCAAACAGACCCTTTATGAGGTCGAAAAAGGCCAGTTCACCCGCGCCACCTATGAGCGCGCGATGGAAAGCCTGAATGCGGTGAACGGCGAGATTGCATCCTTGGTCCAATCTGCATGGGGGCGTAGTGATGGCGCGTAAGAACTTGCTCAAGGGGCTGATGGAGGCCCCGCCTGCCCCGGTATCCGATGACGCACAGTTGCGGGTTGATGTGGCTAGGCCACGTTATGGCTCGGGTGCGATCGGGGCCGTCAGTCAGTCGATTTCGGATCTGAAGTCGCGCGCGGTTCAGGAAATTGATCCGCGAATGATTGATGATGGTGGTCTGCGTGACCGTTTGGAGGAAACCGCCGGTCTGACCGAGCTGATCGAGTCGATCCGGGAATACGGCCAGCAGGTGCCGGTGCTGTTGCGCCCCAATCCGAATGATGCTGAACGGTTTCAGGTTGTCTACGGCCGCCGCCGGGTGGCGGCGCTGCGTGCGCTGGGTCAGCCAGTCAAGGCGCTGATCCGCGTGCTGGACGACCGCGCCGTCATTCTGGCACAGGGCCAGGAAAACAGCGCCCGGCGCGATCTGAGCTTTATCGAAAAGGTCAACTTCGCCCGCCAGATGCAGGATATCGGGTATGAGCGCAAAGTGATCTGCGATGCGCTGCACGTGGACAAAACCCTGATTTCCAGGATGCTTTCCGTATCCGACCGTATCCCTGAACCGGTAATTCAGGCCATTGGCGCCGCGCCGTCAGTGGGTCGGGACCGATGGCTGAAACTGGCAGATCTGCTGACACAGGATCAGATGCAAAGCGCAATTGATGCGGCTGTGGGCAACACGTCCGATGACCGGTTCGAGGCAGTTCTGACCGCCCTCACCCCCCGCACTTCCCCTACTCCACGCATCGAGACGCCGTTAACAGGCGCGGATGGCACAGTGCTTGGACAGATGCGGCGCAACGGCACCAAGGCGGTTCTGACCCTGAACGCCAAAACGGCCAAAGGGTTTGAGGACTGGCTGGCTGAGAATATTTCAGAGCTTCATCACCGCTGGCAAACCAGCCGGGATGAATAGCCCCGCAACAGCGGGATAATCATGAAGCAGTGACAAGGAGGCACGAAACAGGCAGGACGGAAAGAAAAGACCCCTCAGAACCGAAGTTCCAAGAGGCCTGAATTGGTGATTTAGCACCTCCGATTTTAGGGCTTTGAGTTGACAGCTGTCAACTGGCGTCGAGTCCGGCGGGTGAAAAAGTTTTGTCTCGTGACAGCATATGGAACACATTACAACGACGCCCTTTGGGCGGCGGCCGGTGACGGCTGGTCTGATCGAACAGGCAAAGGCCATGCAGGCCGCGCCTGAGGTTACGCATATCGACAAATGGGAACTGCTGCGCGATCTGTGCACCGCACGCCGTGCTTTTGGCGTGACCGATCGGGATCTGGCGGTGCTGAACGCGCTGGTCTCGTTTCACCCGAACGCATCCCTGTCAGACAATGACAGCCTGATCGTCTTCCCGTCGAACGTGGCGTTGTCGGATCGCGCGCATGGTATGGCCGAAAGCACCTTGCGCCGGCATCTGGCTGCCCTGGTTCATGCGGGGCTGGTCGCCCGTCACGACAGCCCCAACGGCAAACGTTATGCCCGCCGCGGCGCTGATGGTGAAATTTCCCGTGCATTCGGCTTCGACCTGCGCCCGCTTTTGCAACAGGCCGCGCGGATCACCGATGCGGCGCATCAGGCCCGCGCGGATCAGGCGCAATTGGCCGCCGCCCGAGAGAAGCTGTCCCTGCTCAAGCGCGACGCTCTGAAACTGGCGCTTTATGGTCAGGAAAACGCCCTGCCCGGCGATTGGGAGGCGCCGCTGGCCGCTCTGCTGGAGGTTCACAAGCACATGCGCCGCAAGCTGGGCCTGGAAGACCTAGCTGATCTCGAGCGCCGTACCGCGAATATCCTTAGGGACATCCAGTCACTATTGGCTATGAAGACAGAAAAAATGAGCGGCAATGACGACGATTCCGGGCGGCACTATCAGAATTCAAAACCAGATAACCCTGAATCTGAACTCTGCCCTGAAAGGGGCGAGGGCGACGGGGGCGCAAGCCCCGAACCGGACCGCACGTTGCCCCGGGTGCCTTTGCCGCTGATCCTGAAGGCTTGTCCTGATATCCTGCCCTATTGTGAGCGCGACCCGCGCGAATGGCGCGACCTGATAGTGGCCGCTAGCTATGTTCGGGGCATGATGGGGATCAGCCCGTCAGCCTGGCAAGAGGCGCAAGAGCTTATGGGGGCCGAAACAGCCGCTGTAACGGTGGCCTGCATTCTGCAGCGGTTCAGCGACATCAACAGCCCCGGCGGGTATCTGCGGGCCTTGGCTGGCAAGGCGGCAGCTGGGCAGTTCTCTCCCGGGCCAATGGTGATGGCTTTACTGAACGGTATGACCCGGGTGGCCGCCTGACGAACGCGGTATGAGAGGATCGATTTACCAGAGTCTATTCCGAAACAACGGGGGCAGGTTGACAGCTGTCAACTTTATGACCGGTCAGGACGATTGCGCATGATCCCCTACCCCCTTTTCTGCGGCCAGTTCATCACGGCGCCACGCCCCAAGGAGCAAGCGTTTGAAACCGGCATAAGTCGCATCGAAGGTCGAGCGCCCCTGCGCGTAGGCTTCGCGATTGAAGTCCCGGTAATCGATCTCGTAGATGCTCGGGGCCTGCCCGATAAGGGGAGTGAAATCCTGATAATAGGGTGAAAGGGCCGTCCCGAGGCTTGCCTGAATAAGGGCCGCGGTTTCCGCCTGCTGCCCCTTTTCAAATCGCGTGACAAGCGTGCGTACGGCCTCCCATTCAAAACTCAGTCCGGCATGCCCCAGGGCTTGGGCGGCGGTATTCTCGGCCTCTTCAATCGTGGCAAAGGTTTTGTGCAGCGTGTCAAAAAACCGGCCGGTGGCCTCAAACTCGGAGACCGAGGCCCCTGTGGGCACCAGCAGGATATCCGCAGCGGCCAGCGCACTGATCGTCAGAGCCCCCAGAGAGGAGGGCGTATCGAGCACCACAAGATCGTACTCTTGCAGCGCCCCATCTGCGGACAGCCGATCCGAGAGCGCATCCCACAATTTCCATGCCCGTGCTTGCGTGCGCCAGACCGGCACCTGGAATTCGGCCCAATACAAATCCAGCTGTGCGCCCAAAAGATCGATATTCGGCCAGTGGGTATGCTGCACCACATCCTGCGTGGTCATCTCCATGGCCTGGGCAACAGTGGCATCAAGGGGCAGGGGAGGTTCCCCCCGATCCAGACGCGACTGATTATCCCGCCGCAAGTGATCACCGTAATGGCGGGCAAGTAAGGGAAAGACGGTTTTCCATTTGTCTTCGATCTGCCCCCCTAAAATCGATGTCATCGCCCCCTGACCGTCGAGGTCAATTACCAGCACCTTGTACCCATCCAAGGCGGCGGACATGGCCAGATGCGCACTCGTCGAGGTTTTGCCGACACCGCTCTTGAAATTGGCCAGGGTCACGATCTTGGCGGGCAGACCAGGAGGACGATAGGGCAGGTAGTCACGATGTTTGCTGCCTTCAGCCGCAAAATGGGTCCGCAGGCGCAGCACCTCATCAAGGGTGAACCATTTGGCCCCGCCCTCGGTTTCTGTCAGGCCCTGCGGCAACGCGGGGTTCTGGCGCAACACCCGGCGGAAATGGGCCGGGGCCACGGGGATGAGATATTTGGTGATCTCCCATGTAGAAAAGCGGCGCAGCAATTTCCGACCAGAGGCATCCCGCCCGCGACCTGCAAGATTATCCCGGCCGTTCCGGCAGGTAGCTGCAATCGCTGCAATACCGTCTGTGCCAATCGGGGCATCCATGCCTGACAATGCATCATCCGGTGAAAGACCCAGATAGGGAGTCTGGCTGTTACCACTCATCAACGCCTCCATGTTCCATGTTTTATATAACATATCACAAAACACGTTACTTGTAATGATTATCG
Source organism: Ruegeria sp. CG11 (assembly GCF_056537245.1). Lineage (NCBI taxonomy): Bacteria > Pseudomonadati > Pseudomonadota > Alphaproteobacteria > Rhodobacterales > Roseobacteraceae > Ruegeria > Ruegeria sp. CG11. The sequence continues at coordinate 29,735 of NZ_JBQFRE010000027.1, read as the reverse complement.
CACCCTTCTCTTCTTTTTTTCTAAGAAATCAAGGATATTTGCCGCCAGATTGTGGCTTTTGATGCGTTGGGCACCAGCTTAGGGTGTTAAAATTTGGTTACTTAAAGTTAAGGCATTTCAGAGATCTTATAAGACTTTGAAAAAATTCGTTTTTTTATGAAATTTCGCGTTTCAGATGACTCTGATCCCCCGATAAAATGACTCTGATCCCCCGAAGGACCGATTCTGATCCCCCGATCTGTGCGGGCAAAAGACTATACCTGAACGCAGCCTGTGGATAACTTGGGTGTCAATGAAACGACGAATCCATTTCCCGGGGAAACAGAGCAGTCCTTCCCTGACCAAAAATGAAAAAAATACATAGTTCCGCAAATGGGGCACGGAGAGGCAGATGACTATAGGTACACCGTCAGCAGGTCCAGACGATTTTTTTGTATGTGATTTCTTTGGGGCGAGCCTGAAACACGATCTGGCGTCACTGGAGCATCCGCTGTTTTCATTGGCGACGCGCCCCGACAGGCGCATTCTGAACTATGCCCACAATGATGTTACGGTGACCGTGACGCCCTCAGTGAAGGGGCGTGCCACGATTTTTGATGCCGACATCCTGATCTTCTGCATCAGCCAGCTGATGGCGGCGCTGAATGCCGGCCGCGCGGTGTCGCGGCAGCTTACGCTGACGGCGCATGATCTGTTGATTGCCACCGGCCGTGAGACCAGCGGTGACGCCTACCGCCGCCTGAAAGAGGCGTTCGAGCGGCTCGCGGGAACCCGCATCACCACCAATATAGTCACCGGTGAGCGTGAGATCACGACGGGCTTCGGCCTGATTGAACGCTGGGAGATCGTGCGCAAGACCCGGGCAGGGCGCATGGTCTCGGTTTCGGTCACGTTAAGCGAATGGATCTATGAGGCGGTGCTGGCGCGTTCGGTGCTGACGCTGAGCCGGGCGTATTTCACGCTGCGCCGCCCGTTGGAGCGACGGCTCTATGCGCTGGCGCGCAAACATTGTGGGCAGCAATCGGGCTGGCGTGTTTCGGTAGAGGTGCTGTTGAAGAAGTCGGGCTCTGCCAGTCCCCGGCGCGTCTTTCGCGCAATGCTGCGCGATATCATCGCCAACGAAAATCTTCCGGACTACAAGCTGGAGGAAGAACCCGGCGACATCATCTCTGTCACGCGCCGCGACGTGGTGGTTGAAGACGGCGGCAGGCTGCTGCTGACCCCCGAGACACTGGACGAAGCCCGCAGGCTGGCCCCCGGCGCGGACATCTACGCGCTGGAGGCCGAATGGCAGGCCTTCGCCGCCCGCACCCCTCCGCGAAACGCCGACAAGGCGTTTCTGGGGTGGGTTGCCAGAAAAATGAACCAGACGTCAGGACCGGACGTTCGAAGATAGCGCGTGTTTGCAGGGGGGTGACGATCGCCCTCAAGCAATGCCCGCTTTCACGAGGTGTTCGAAATAAGCGATCGTGGGGACGAGACCTTCTCGCAGGGGCACTTTGGGTTCCCAGTCGAGGTGTTTCTTGGCCAGCGAGATATCGGGTTGGCGCTGTTTGGGATCGTCCTGGGGCAGGGGCTTGTGCACGATCTTGGACCTGGTGCCCGTCAGTTCGATGATCGCTTCGGCCAGTTCCAGCATCGAGAACTCGCCCGGGTTTCCAGTATTGATAGGGCCCGTCACATCGTCTGGCGTGTCCATCAGGCGGATAAAGGCCTCGATCAGATCGTCGCAATAGCAGAACGAGCGCGTCTGCTGGCCGTCTCCGAAAATGGTGATGTCCTCATTCTTGAGCGCCTGCATGATGAAGTTCGAGACCACGCGCCCGTCATGGGGATGCATGCGCGGCCCGTAGGTGTTGAAAATCCGGGCGACCTTGATGCGCAATTTGTGCTGTCGGTAGTAATCAAAGAACAGGGTCTCGGCGCAGCGCTTGCCTTCGTCATAACACGAGCGGACGCCTATCGGGTTCACATTGCCCCAATAGGATTCGGGCTGGGGGTGGATGTCGGGGTCGCCGTACACCTCGGATGTGGAGGCCTGCATGATCTTTGCGCCGACACGCTTGGCCAAGCCCAGCATGTTGATCGCACCATGCACGGATGTCTTGGTCGTTTGCACCGGATCGTGCTGGTAATGGACCGGTGAAGCAGGGCAGGCCAGATTGTAGATCTCATCCACCTCTATATAGAGAGGGAAGGTCACGTCATGGCGCATCAATTCGAAATTGGGGGCATCCATAAGATGGCTGACATTGCCGCGCCGACCAGTGAAATAGTTATCGACGCACAGAACCTCATGGCCGGCCTCGACCAGACGGTCACATAGATGACTGCCCAGAAACCCCGCCCCACCGGTAACCATAATGCGTTTGGAAGTCGGATTGATGAAACTCGTGTCACTCATACGTAGTCGTCCTGAAAAATTGTTGTTTTCCAGCCTTAACATAGTTTCTCGGCCGGTCACGTTGTAATTCTCTGCACCTAACGGGAAACCTTGTTCGGTGAGCTTACGAACGCGGCTGTGGTGGATCATGTTGCGGTCAGGGCAGGATGTCTGCGAATAATGAGTGTTGGGCCGGAAAGGATGCAGGATTGGCAAGTGTGCCCAGTGATGAATAAACTGGAGATAGTTATTATGCACGCAAGAGCGAGCAGCCGTGCCAGATTAAGGTGAGTATATGTTCCTTTCCGACGAGTTTGTTTACGTTGATTTGAACAAGACGGGGAGTGTTTCCGTTTTGACCTGGCTGCGCGCGCTCGAAATTCCACAGAGACATGTGAAACACCACTTGAAGCCCGATGAGGCTACCATCTCAAGTGGCATTTTAAAGTTTGCGACTATACGAAACCCTTGGGACTTCTACCTTTCTCTTTGGTCTTATGGAGTAAAACAAAAAAGGAAATCGGGGCCCTACCTAGCTCTAACTCGGTTCCGACCGTTGAAGAGCCGCGGTTACACACAGAATCCGCGCGGCGCCATATTCGGGTTCGTCCCAGCTATTCTTGCTGCAGCCCGCCAGGACCGTAAAGCAAATTTGCAACTTTATTCAGACCCCAACAATCCCGAAGCTTTTCGAACATGGCTTCGCAAATTGATGGATCCCAAGCTAGCTTCCGTGCTGTCTGGTGCATATTATTCATCGCGTCTTTTTAGCTACAGCGGCCTTTACAGCTATCGGTTCTGCAATCTGTATTGCGCCGACAACAAAACGTTGCATTCGGGACGTCTGCGAGATCCCGTAACTCTCGAGAAATGGGTTGAACAACACTGTTATATTGACCGTTTTCTGCACACCGAGACACTTGCGGTCGATTTCCGGTCGGTCATGCTCGACCACGGGATAGCACAGGCCGAAACTCTCGATTCTGTGATTGGCACTGGTAAGCCTAGGAATGCATCGCGCTCGACCACCGCAAAAAGATCGGATTTCTACGATATGGAGACGCGCCAGCTCGTCGCCGAACGTGAGAGTCTGATTATCAACCGGTTTGGCTATGAGTTCCAAGACGACTGATCTCTGTTCGGATAAAAGATGTCTATGTTATCCGTTGGACGTTTGGTGTTAGTCTCAATAACTTGAGAAAATATGATTAGAAACCCAGAAATTTATGGTGTGTTTTGTGTGAGTTGCCGGTCAAATTTTGGTTCGCTAGTAGTTATGTAGTCGCTAGGATTACGTTTATGGAAGGTCGATACGAAGCTCCTGGGTATTCCGCGACACCAAGATCATCCACTAGGCAGGCTCCAAATGACGCGGGCAACTGGAAAGGTCTGCTCTTCGGATGACGACACCTTACGCCCCGGATTCCCAAAGCCTCAGGGTTGCGTTTATCCTTCTGGGAGATCGCAATAAAGCCAGCTCTCGTGTACGCGGCTACTGGATCGGCGAAGAGCTTGAGGCGCTGGGGCATCGTGTTTCCTACCATCACGCGCCGCGCCGACGGGATTATCTACGAATGCTGGCGGCTGCGATGCGCCATGACGTCCTGATTTTCCAGAAGCAGTATTCGCGCTATGATATTGCCCTGCTGCGCGTATCTAAATTCATGGGAAAGCGTGTCTTTTTCGATATTGACGACGCGCCATCGCGGGCGGGGCGCGAGATTTCTCAGCGTAATGCGGCCACCATGATGCGCGATGCGCATGGGGTTTTCGCCGGTAGTCGTAATCTGGAAGGCCTGGTTCGAGAGGCGGGCGGCAGAGCACATTTCATACCTTCGGGCATTCGTCTGGATCAGTACAGAGCACGGACAGCAGGTGGTACAGGACAAGTTTGTCTGGGCTGGATCGGCAACGGTGCCCACTACGTAGAGGATTTGACCTCGATCCTTGAAGAACCGTTGCACAGCCTTGCGGCGCAATATGACATCCGTCTCAAAATCGTAGGAGCCTGTGGCGAACCGAAACTGACGGAGATTTTCGGTGGTATAGGTGGGTTAAAGCTCGATCTGGTGGATGAAGTGGATTGGTCTGATCCGGAAGCAGTATCGGCAGCAGTGTCCGATTTCGACATCGGGCTCTACCCGCTTATTGATAACCCGTTCAACATCTATAAATGCGCGTTCAAGGCGCTGGAATATATGGCCACATCCATTCCAGTGGTGGCAAGCGGCGTGGGGGCCAATGGAGATGTGATCACCCATGGATCGGATGGGTGCCTGGTTTCCTCGTCCGAGGAATGGGTCGCCAGTTTGTCTCGCTTGATCGCAGATGAGGGCGAGAGACGCAACTTTGGTGCGAATGGTCGCGCCAAGGTAGAAGAGCGCTACAACACAAAAGCTCTAGCCGTTCAGATTTCGGGGCTGTTGTGATGGTTGCAGTGTTAGAACAGCCGCATAAATCGTTCAAGGTCGCGTTTGGTTCCGTGCCCAAAGACAGTGGTACCTTCACGTTTTATCGCAATATCCGTCCCGCTCTCGCAGCGCGGGGGGTTTCGCTTTACTGCGTGACCATCGGAAAGCCGCAGGCGCAGCTCTGGGAAGATACCTATGTGGATGATGGCTGTGTTCGATTGGCCTCGGCCTCCCTGAATATGAAACGACAGGCGCAGGTTTTCACGAAATGGTGCACAGACAACGATATAGACTGTGTCATGGCGATAAATTCCGAAGGCATATTGTCCGCAATCCCGCATTTACCCGCGCACATACGGGTTCTGTCGCGCTGTGCCAATGCGTTTGATCACGGTTATCGTATCACTATGTCAGGCCGGGAACGGCTGGCGCGGATCATAGCCTTAACCCCACGGCTTCGTGATGATCTGGTTACCGACTACGGTGCTGATCCTGCGAAAGTTGTGCTGATTCCCAACGGCATCGACGCGGCCAAGTTTGATGCGGCAGCTCAAACGGAACGTGGCACAGGCGCGCAGCTGGCGCTGGGGTTTCTGGGTCGCCTCGAACACAATCAGAAGGGCGTGATGTATCTGCCTGCCATTGCCGATGCACTCAAGGCGCGGGGGGTGCCTTTCCGATTGCGGATTGCAGGAAAAGGTGTGGACCGGGCGCCGCTAGAAAAGGCGATGGCCTCACATCTGGCCGAGGGTCGCGTTGAGTTTATGGGAGCACTCTCCCCTGCGGAAATCCCGCAATTTTTGGGCGAGACGGATGTCTATCTCTTCACGTCTCATTTTGAGGGCTGTCCTAATGCGCTTTTGGAAGCGATGATGGCTGGATGCGTACCTGTTTGCGGTCTGATCGCTGGAATCACCGACTTTCTGGTTGAGACCGGGCGCACGGGGTTTATCGAGGAATTGGGTGATGCTGAAGGTTTCGCCAGCACCATCGCAACCCTGCACGAGGATCGTACGAAGCTTGCAATACTCGGCCGGACTACGGCGTCTGAGGCGCGGGCACGTTATACAGATGAGGTCGCAGCCGATGCCTATGCCGCCCTGATCCGGGATGTAATGTCTGAACCTGCACCGGATTGGACACCACGCCCATGGAGCGCATTCAAACCCGACCCCAACTTCCCCGGTTACTGGCGGCGCCGCATTCCGGTCGGATTGAAGGCCTTTTTGCGGAGATTCAGATGATGATATGTACCTGCTTTGCTCAGAGGTTTCTTGATGTTCACACAGCCAAACTTTTTCGTCATCGGCGGCATGCGATGCGGGTCAACAAGCCTGAACCTGATGCTCGAACAGCATCCGGATATCTACATGTCTCCGGTCAAGGAACCTGATTATTATCTGGCCGAATTATTTCGGAACATTAAAGAGCCATCACCCGAAGACAGGGATTTCCTGAAGACATTCTTAGAAAAGGGAAAATACCGGACAGATGAGACCTATCAAAGCCTATTTCAGGATGTGGAAGAGGCAAAAATTGTAGGTGAAGCCTCACATTATATTTATCATCCTGATATCGCGGCTGTAATTTATAAAGATTGCCCTGATGCACGCATTCTGGTCTGTCTGCGCAACCCTGTGGACCGCCTTTTCTCTGAGTATCTTCTGTTTTTGCGTAAAGGCACCGAGACAGGCGATTTCTCTGATTACGTAGCACGCTATGCATCAGGCTATTTAAACGGGAGTATTCTCAGTAAGATCAACGTGCCGAAACTGAACAAGGGTCTCCAAGCCGAATTTCTGGCCCCTTGGATTAGCCAGTTTGGACGGGATCGGGTCAAGCTGGTGTTGTTTGATGATCTAAACCGTGCCCCGACGGAAACAATGATTGATATTTTCAGTTGGCTGAAGATTGATGACAGTTTTGTTGTCACAGAAATTCATGCACAAAAAGGTGGAGCCGCAAAGGCCAAATGGATGATCCGTGCTATGGATTCAAAACACGCGCAATTGAAGAAAGTGAAGGATTTGATACCCAAGTCCGCCAAGGTGAAATTGCGGTCTTTGATATTCTCAAAAACTCTGGAGCGCCCGAAAATGGAGGCGCAAACAAAGGCATTCCTCGTGCAATTCTACCGAGATGATATCGAGGAGCTATCCAGTATCGTCGGTAAGGATCTGTCTGGATGGTGCAAAACAAAATAGAATTACGAAAAAAATAGGAAAGATAGCAGAGATATCGTGAGGGTTGTACAGATCATAAATAGCTTCGGCTATAATAGTGGTGGGGCTGAGCGACTGGTACAGGATCTTCATGAGGACCTACTTATCGCTGGCGTAGATGCGCATCTGGTGGCGTTGGAGCGTTGTGAGACGGCTGGGCTGCGCAATGCCGTATCTTTGGGTTTTTCAAGCTCCTACAAGCCGGGCGTTGTTCTGGCTTTGCGCAAGTACCTTAGCACGCTGATCCCAAAGCCGGATGTTGTACACGCGCACCTCTTTCCAACCAGCGCCTGCGTTGCTGCGCTCAAGCATATCGGTGCAATCCGCTGTCCGGTGGTTTTTACAGAGCACAATACTTTCAATAAACGCCGCGGGTCTGCTGTCGGAAAGATTGTCGATCCACTGATCTACAAACAGTTCAAAAAAGTCTATTGTATCAGTGATGGTACGCTGGAAAGTCTGGTGGCCGCTTATCCAACCCTGTCGGACAAAGCGGAGGTTATTTTGAATGGCGCTAGTTTGAGGTTTGACAGTTTCACCAAACGAAGCACAACGGATCGGATCAAAATCGTATCTGTGGGCAGTTTGCGCAGGTCCAAGAATTATTCAGCGGCCTTTGAGGCGCTTGAGTTGCTACCGGAAAACAAGTGCGAATACCGTGTTTTGGGTGATGGCGACTTGCGAACAGATCTGGAAGCCAGGGCGACGGCAATGAAAACGCCAGTTCGATTTGAAGGACACGTCAAGGATGTGGGTCCGTTTTTGCAGGAGGCAGATATTTTTTTGATGGCTTCACTTTGGGAAGGATTTGGCTTGGCTGCAGTCGAGGGAATGAATGCCGGACTGCCCGTGGTTGCGTCCGATACCGCGGGACTACGTGAGGTGGTGGGAACCGACGGGACATGTGCCCTGCTTGTGCCGCCAACGGAACCGCGCGCTATTGCAGAGGCCCTTACGGCGCTGGTTGAAAATGCGGAGAAACGGCAGAACATGGGAGAGGCTGGTTTTCGGCGTGCGGCATCTTTTGACAAGCGACTGATGTCCGAAAAGTATATTGCGGCTTATCATGCCGTAGCACGGTAGATCGGCGATGCTTAAGCGGTATTCCCACGGCACGATAGCGATGGCGGCTTTTGTCTTTATGCTGACCGCTGTTCCCAAGTTGAATATTCGTGTGGGCCCGGTGCCCCTTTACTTTATTGATATTATTATTGTTCTGATCGTCTATTATGCCAGTCGGCGCCCCGGTTTTGGATCCAATGGCAGACCGTTCCAGTGGATTATTTTGGCTCTGTTTTCATTCACGATGATCGGAGAGTTTGTAGGCTTCATTTATACCGGCTCCATTTTCGAGCATGTTTATCAGGCAGCGCGTATGACACTCGCATTTTTGGTCTTTTATGCGACCGGACAGCTTGTCAGAACGGCCGAAGATCTTGAGCTTGTGATCAAAGCAGCGGCGCTTGGGGTGATTGTCACGGCCTCATTGATGATTTTGACCTCCCTCCCACAAACTCGAAATTTCGTGGTGCGGTTTGTCCTTGAAAATACCTTTCTTGATCCTGCGGGTCGGCAGGTGGCTGTATCCTATCTGGGTTCGGGCGACACCGGGGTGCGGGGGCGAACTTTGGTAGGGGTCTCCATTATGGGGGCCAGTTTCATCAATCTGTCGTGGCCGCTGGCCGCCTTGCTCTACAGTTGGCCCAAACCGATCGGGCGCTGGCGAACCGTGGCGATGGTGGCGTGTTTTCTGGCCCCCATGGGCGTATTGATGAGCTATTCCCGGGGACCGATCTTGGGAACCATATTGATCGTTTCTTTTACAGTTTTCCTTGGTCTCATTAAAATTAGGAAGGGTATCCTTAGGCCCGTTGGATTTGGATTCCTTCTGGTCATGTTGGTTGGCGTCAACTCTGAGATCTTCTTTTTTGAACGTCTGACCAACCGATCCGCTGCAATCTTTGAGAACCCTCTCGAAGATGAGCGGGAATCCGAGCGATTGCTTTCTTATGTAGAGCCCTTCGAGCACCTCTTCGAACATCCGGCCTTTCTTGTTGCGGGCCAAGGTGTTGCCATCCTGAAGTCTGACACCGTCGTGCCAGAGGTCGCAGGTAAAGCCAACCACGCGCTGTTTGCCATATCTTACTATGCAAACGGCATGGGGGCGGCCCTGCTCCACATGTTCCTGCTGGTGAGTGCGTTCTTTTATGTGCTTAGGCATGTGAAGGGAAGGCGGTCAGGCATGGGGCAATATTTTAGCCAGGCTTTATTGGCCTCGGTGGTTGGGATGGCCCCATGGGCAATATTTGGTCACGCAATGGTATCGCAGCCTCGTGGGGCCATGATGTTTTATTTTGTATTCGGCCTGCTGACATCGCTCAGGCACTTTCCGGTTCATTCGAATATCTCAAAACGTAAGGAGGCAGGACATGCCCACGGCCGTCATATTACTGTCTGACAAGCGTTCTGGTTCAACCATGTTGCAGGACGAGCTGTGCAAACACTCGGGTATCCGCCATGTTGACTATTCGCCCCATACGTATTTTGAAACCCATCATTGGCTGAAGGCGTCCGTGGTTCTGAACCGGCCTGACATGCTTTACTCGGGTTTCAAGCCATACGCTGGCTATGGTTCGCGCGAGAATGCGCGTACCTATCTGATCGATACGCTCAAGGGCAACATGCCCGATTATGAGCCTCCGGCAAATGACCAGGAACTGATTTTCGGAGGCTGGGACGCATTGTGCAAGACCTTCGCCCAACCGGTCTTTTTTGAGAAATCACCACAGATTCTTGCTGAATGGTGCGCCCTCAGCCTGCTCCTGGAATGGGCCCGCCGCACAGATTTGGATGTGAAGATCATCGGTCTCGTGCGCAATCCGCTGGCCGTCCAGTATTCCGCGCATGAGTTGTTTTCGACCAATGCTGAGAGTCGCCAGTTCGGCTGGCTCAATATTCAGCGTAACCTTCTGAGCATCCAGTCTATGCTTCCGCCGGAAGTGTTCAGACTGGTGCGCTACGAAGACGTTATTGCCGACCCAAAACAGAGTTTGGCAGATATCTGCGAATTCATCGGCGTCGAATACGAGGACGGAATCGGCGCTTCGGTTCATACCTCCTCAAAGGAGAAATGGAGGACCAATGAGAATTACACGCTGCAGCTTGACCCTTCGGTCAAACAGATTGCCAAAGCCTTCGGCTACAAGGATCTGGAACTGATCAATCCACACAAACCGACAGCAGCCACTATTGCTGCCATGCAGCCCGACCTGAAGACCCGCATCAAAAAGCGCATGACCCGCATCCGCGACCGGGTGGTACGCCCAGTTTATCTGAAACTCAAAGCCTCGCGGGCTGTAAAGAAATGAAAGATATGCAGCGTCCAAGTCTTGGGGTTGTCTCGATCTCTTATAACGAAGAGCGGGATATCGGCGGCTTTCTGGAAAATCTCGTCCATTGGGTCGATGAGATCGTGATTGTGGATGACGGCTCGACGGACCGGACGGAAGAGATGACGCAGGCCTATGGCGACAAGGTAAAATTCCTCAAAAGCCCACGCGCCGACGGCGAGTATTTCAGCCACCAGCGCAACAAAGGGATTGATGCGGCCACCAGCGACTGGTTGCTGCATATGGATATTGATGAGCGTGTCAGCCCTGAGCTGGCCAGAGAAATCCTTGAGGGCATTACCGATACGGGAAAGGACGGTTATCGCTACCGGCGTCTGAACTATTTCATGCACCGTCCCATGAAGGGTGGCGGCTGGCGGGATTGGAATCTGGTCCATCTGGCACGACGAGACAAATTTCGCTTTGGCGGCATGTTCCACGAAGATTGCCTGATAGATGCACCCGCCGAGCGGATCGGTCAGCTTGAGGGGCTGATGATCCATTTCAATGAAGATGACTTCGAGAAGCGCATCCGCAAAAGTGCAACCTATCTGGAGGAGGTTACAAAAGGTGTCGAAGGCCGCGGCCGTCCAGTCACATGGATTGATGTAGCAGGGCGCCCGTTTGCGGAATTTGTTCGCAAATATCTGGTGAAGCGCGGGTTTCTGGATGGCACGCCGGGCTTTATCTCGGCAGTCCATTCGGCCACGGCAATTTTCAGAGCGAATGCGGTTGTCTGGGACCGGCAGAACGCGATCGCGCGGGAACAGCTCGACAAAGATCTGAACGCGATGTGGGCGGATGCATCTGTTTCGACAGCGGTACCAGACCCGAAAAAACCTGCCGCCGAATGACTTTGACCCCGCATATCCTGTTCCACCGGCCGACACTATGGAGTTCCGACGTCCAGTGTTCGACCAAGGTTCTGGCCCGGCTGTTTGCGCAGCGCGGGTTTGATGTGAGTTATCTGGAAAACCCGCTTGATCCTGTGCATCTGCTGCGCGGCAAGGGCTATGTGCAGGAATGGAAGAAAGCACCGTACACGGACAGAGGGGTGCGGGTCCTGAATTTAGCGACACCCATGCCGGTCCGCGATGTCTGGCCCCTGAGTACCCTTGCGGCGTCCTTTCTGAAATACCGGTTCATGATACCGTCGCTCCGGTCCGGCGTGACATCGCAGGAGAGGTCAGAGCCCGATCTCATCTGGACCACCGTGCCGGGCAGCGTCGGGGCGCTGAAAAAAAGCTTTCACCGGGCGCGGGTCGTTTTTCATGTCGTCGATTACTATCCGGCCTTTCGCGGTGCGGCGGTTGTACCGCTGGAGCGTCAGGATTATGCGCAGGCGGACGCAGTCTATGTCATTGGCACAAGCCTGCAGACTTATCTGGTGAAAGATCTGGGTGTTCCCGCCAGCAAAGTGACGGTTCTGGGGCAGGGGGCCGAGCTGGAAATCTATCAGGCGGAAACCGCCACCCCGGACGAGGTCGCGCATTTGCCCCGCCCTCGCGCTGTCTGGTGCGGCGTGCTGGCAAAGGGCGATCCGGGCCTCTTTGCAGCCCTGTCCAAAGAGATGGAAGCACGAGGTGGATCATTGATACTGATCGGTCCACAGGCGCAATGGGCACGTGATCTGGCGGGTCAGATGCCGGACACGGTCTCGCTGTTGGGCCCGAAAGCCCCGCCCGATTTGCCCGCGTACCTCAAGGCCGCGGATATCGGCGTGATGCTTTATGATCGCGGGCGGCAGGAGGTCTATCGCGGGCAGAACCCGCTCAAGCTTTATGAATATACCGCCGCCGGGCTGCCCGTGCTCTCAACCGCCCATGACGAATTCGACACGCTGAACCCGCCTGTTATGCAGATCGGGACAGATGCGGATATACCGCCGGCGGTAGAGGCGATCCTGGCCGACATGGACAACCAGAAATCCACGGTATCGGCTTTTGCTGCCCGGCATAGCTGGCAGGCAAAGGTGGACACAATCATTGAGCGGTTTTTTCCGGATATTCAGGCCCAGCAGAAGAGGCATGGCGCACAGTGTTAAATGTTGCCTATTTCTCCAACCAGTTTGCGACGACTCAGGGGCATGGCATCACCCGTTACGCACATGAGATGTACCGGGGTTTGCGCAAGTGCGATGACCTTACCATCCGGCCGGTGGCGGCCTGGTCCTCGCTGTCACCCGAAAGGCTGTCTGCTATGCAGGCGGATACAGGGCTTGAACTGGTCACGCTGGGGCGCAGGCTGACGCCGCTGGCTTGGCATTATCTCGATATGCCTACATTGGAGCGGTTGATTGGCGGGCCCGTGGATGTGGTCCATGCGGTTTCGTTGGGATATGCGATTGCCACGCGGAAACCTTACGTGGTGACTGTCCACGATCTGGGGCCGCTTACACATCCAGAGTATTTCACCAATACCAAGCCCTGGATCATGGAGAAAAGCCTGCGGCAGGCCGAAGCCCGTGCCGACGCGATCGTCTGCGTTTCGCAATCCACAGCAGACGAGGTCGAAGGCTATCTTGGCGCCCATGTGGCGGATCGGATCCGCGTGATCAAAGAGGGGGTTTCGCCAGAGTTTCTTGCGCCAAGCGATATGGCTTGTCTGGCCGGGCTGAACCTTCCGCCTGACGATGTGCCTGTCATTCTGACGGCGGGAAAGATCAGCCCGCGCAAGAATGTGCAGGGGGTCCTGCGCGCGCTTAAGCAGGTGCAGGACAAGATCGACCACCATCTGGTTCTGGTCGGTGGCGCGGGATGGGAAACCGAAACCGCGCTGAAGGAACTGGATGACGGCACCCTGCTGAATCGGGTTCACCTGCTGGATTATGTGACGGATGAACAGCTTCGCGCACTTTACCGGCGGGCGTCGCTCTATATCCATCCCTCGCTTTATGAAGGCTTCGGCCTGACGGTGCTTGAGGCAATGGCCTCGGGTGTGCCGGTGATCACATCAAACACGTCATCCCTGCCGGAAGTGGCTGGAGATGCGGGTCTGCTTGTTGACCCCGACAACGTTTCCGAGATTGCGCAGGCTATATGTTCTATCTGCGCGGATACGGATCTCAGGGAGGCGAAAATTTCACAGGGTCTCGCGCGCGCAGGTCTTTTTTCATGGGATGATTGCGCAAGAGAGTTACGGGATTTGTTTATTGATGTGGGGCGCTGAGGGCAGGCAATGAAGGTTACTGTGGGAGCGTTTTGGGGAGAAATACCTATAGGTGTGGTCGTCTTGGACTCTTTATACACCCACCTTGTTTCCGAAACTCTACCACGAATTAGCTCATGGAAATGAGGCTGGGCATTTGATGATACGGTACAAAATTTCAGAAGGATCAGGAACTACGATGTTTTACCACTCGCTCGTGGAGAAGCACCTCCCTCAGGCGCAGTGCGCTTTGACCGTGCCGGAATTTGAGGCCTGAATGGGGCGGCTTCAACCCATCCCGGCGCCAATTTGCGATGCGCTTCTGTTTCTGTCCCGGGCTGTTATTCCGCCTCAGGACATGGATCGCGCCCGCGAGCTTTGCGCGCGAGTCCATGACTGGCCGATGTTTACAGATATCGCGCAGCGCAAGTTCAGCCTGCCTTTTGTCTATCGCAATTTACAGAGCTTAAAGCTGGACGAGACCTATGCGCCTATGCTCGATGCTATGCGCGTTCAGGTTTTACCCATTACTTTTGGAGCGTTACGTGTTCTGGCCGCCCAACGGAAGTTTCACAGTAATTGCGTGGCTCCGCTCAACCTTGCCCATGTCTATCTCAAAGGTCCCAGCCTTGCCGCGCGCTATTATGATGATCCGGGTCTGCGCTTTGCACGCGATATAGATATTCTTGTGTCGCCCGAGGATCGGAAAAAACTTGTGCACCATGCACTGTCCCAAGGCTATCAAATCGTCGACAGGAACGAACTGAAGAGCTGTCAGGTCAGTAAACGCGATCTCAACGCCATTCTGACCTACAAGACCGTGGCGACGCTTGTGACACCGGACAATATAGTGATCGAGGTCCATTGGAATATCGACAAAAGGCTCGGACTCTTTGAAGTCCAGGAGGCATTGCAGCGCCGCGAAACAATCCCTGACGAAAGATTGCGCTACGGCGTCATGCCTACCGCTGATTTCTTTTGCTATGTCTGCTACCACAATACCCGCCATATCTGGTCGCGCCTGCATTGGATCGCCGATCTCGATGCGATAATCTCCCATCCTGCCTTTGACCGGAGCGCGGTTCTGGCGCGGGCTGCGGAACTGGGTCTGCGTTCGAATGTCGAGGCCTGTCTGGAGCTTCATCAGATCGCGGTGTCCGGTGAAGCTAGCACACTGGCCAAAGGCGACAGTCAGGGCGCCGAACTGGCGGCCATTTGCCTGAAGAACCTGCCTGGGGATTTGCAGCTGGAATATGATCTGCGTGAAGGAGAGGAGCTTTTGGGGCTGCCGTTCAAATGGATGGCGTCGCCGAAGGTGCGCAAGCGCGCGCGCACCCTGACACGTCTCTCCCGGGTTCTGCCAGGCTATGACGAATACGAGGCCTGGCCCCTGCCACGCGGATTGCAGTGGATCTACTATGTCTCCAAGCCGCTCGGCATTCTGAAGCGACATCTGTTTTTCTTTCACAAGCGAGATGCTGGTCAGTGAAGTCGAAAATCAAAACCAGCCTGACAGTCTGGCCCAAAGTGTTCCGTCTGCTGCGCTACAGCAGTATGAAGATGAGTGTGATCGTCTCTGTCATGACCGCCATCGAGGTGGTTGTGGGCATAGGTGTGCTTTATTGCATCAAATTGCTCATTGACGTGATCTCAACCGAATTCGCTGCTGAAGGTAACGTCGATACGGGGCCGGTTTTCTTCTATCTCGTGCTCACAGGTGCCGGTCTCTTAGGGGCGGTGACTATCCAGACATTGGCCAACCTCGCGCGGACAGCTCAAGGCATGCTGGTGGCCGATTATGTGGACCGCGAGATCCACAACCGTGCTGTCAGTATCGATCTGGGTTTCTACGAAAGCCCCGCTTATTTTGACTCGCTCGAGCGGGCGCGGGCAGCAGGCTCGCAGCGGCCAGCCCAGGTGATCTCGACCGTTCTGCTACTTTTCAAGAGTGCACTCTATCTGGTTGCCATTCTTGTCATGCTCGCCAGCATCGAATGGCGGCTATTGCCCGCCATTTTGCTGGCCATGCTGGCGGTGTTGTTTATCCGGTTGAAGTTTACCAAGACCCTTTTCAAATGGCAGAAGGATCGCGTCCAGCTTGAAAGACGGGCAGGCTATCTGGACTGGCTGATCATCTCGGATATCCACGCCAAGGAACTGCGGCTTGGCGATTTGGGCTCCCATCTTAAAGAGCTCTATTCCAACCTGAGAAAACGCATACGTGCAGAGCATTACGCCATTGAGAAACGCAGAGCAATTGCCGAGCTTGTGGTCTCGGGGCTGGGCGCGCTCATCTTTGCGGGCGCTGTATCGTTTCTGGTGATGCGGACGCTGGCGGGGGATTTGAGCGTCGGCGATCTGGTGCTCTTTGTGCTTCTTTTTCGCCGGGCAGAAAGCAGCGGGCAGGAATTCGTCCGCCACGTTTCCAAGCTTTATGACGACCAGCTTTTTCTGGGGCAGTTGTTCGGTTTCTTGTCAGTCGAACCTGAAATCATCTCCCGGGCAGTGCCCGAACCCTTGCCAGCCCCGATCACATCCGGTCTGCGCTTCGAGAATGTGACGTTCCAGTATCCCAGCAACAATGCCCCGGCGCTTGAGGGCATCAACCTGACTGTCAAGCCCGGTCAGGTGGTCGCGCTGGTGGGGCAGAACGGATCTGGCAAAACATCCCTGATTAAACTTATGGCAAGGCTGTATGACCCCAATCAGGGCCGCATCACGCTGGACGGGCAGGATATCCGCGAGTTTGATCCGGTGGACTATCGCAGGCTCTTCAGCGTGATTTTTCAGGACTATTCGCGTTACGCTACAACCGCAGCTGAGAATATTCGTTTTGGTGATGTCCGTTTGCCGGAAGACAGCCCCAGAATTGTCGAGGCTGCCCGTCGTGCGGATGCGGACAGCTTCATAAGAACACTGGATCAGGGCTATGCCACACCGCTAACCCGAATGTTTGACAACGGGCGCGAGCTGAGTCTGGGACAATGGCAGCGCGTGGCACTGGCCCGGGCCTTTTTCCCCGCATCCGATTTTATCATCATGGACGAACCGACAAGTGCCATGGATCCCAATGCGGAATTTGAGCTGTTCGAAAATTTCCGCGAGAAGATCGGGCACCGGGCCGCTCTGATCATCAGCCACAGGCTGTCTACCGTGCGGATGGCGGACTATACCTATGTGCTTGATAACGGAAGGATTATCGAACACGGCACCCATGATGACCTGATCGCCGCCCGGGGCCATTATGCCGATCTGTTCGAGCGTCAGGGGCGGCATTATCGCGAAATGGTGTGAAGGTGTGCCACCAGCGGAAGCCTCCCGTCAGGCGGGTACAATCCCTAGATTTGTTCACATTTGTATATGGCCGGTGTATATGGCCGGGAAAAGAATGGCTAAAAAAATCTTAACTTTCGAACGTTTTTGCAACATACTTTGAGGGTGTTTGGCTCGGAGGGTGACGAGCATCCACCTCTAATTCAGGTCCATTATTCGGCCGGCGGCCCTCCGATGTGTTGTGTTTATGTTTGTGTGTGGAGTGTTAGATGGCTTTTTCTAACCCAGATATTTCTTTTGGCGTTACTGGTCTACAGGGTGAGGCGGTCAATAATCCGACAGCATTGGATTTCAGCAAAACCGGTAACCCGGTTCTATTTGTTGCTCAGCAGGATGGCAGTATATGGCGGCTGGAAGTCGAGCGTCAGGCCGATGGCCCCGATGCCGATACTCTGCCGGACTTTGTCGTCACGAGTTCCACCCTTATCGATGATGTAAAGACAGGCACCCAGAACTACGATGATGACGGGTCGGCCAACGCGATGACCACCCGTCAGATGACCGGGCTGATCACGACCACCGACGCAAACGGAAACGATGTTCTTTACGTCAATTCATCCGACTCGCGCATTGCCGTTGGCAATGACGCCAATCTTGACACCAATTCCAGCCAGATTCACAAAATTACCCTGGACCCTGATACGGGTGAGGTTCTCTCGAATATCGCCATTGTGCGTGGCCTGCCGAGGTCCGAAGAAAACCATTCGGTCAACGGATTTGACATCGCGATTGATCCGGTAACCGGGCACGAGATTCTCTGGGTCGCTGTCGGCGGCAACACCAACAACGGTGCTCCAGGGAATAACTTTGCCGGAACGGTCGACTACCCCTATTCCGGAACGATCCTGAAGATCGATCTGACCGTTCTTGAGGGCTACGATGTCCGGGTGGACGGGAATGGCGAAGAGTTCATTCTGGATCTGGCGACGCTGGACGATCCTTCGCGACCAAATATCGACCTTTCGACCCTGAACATTCTGAATCCCGAGGACGCTCCGAATTTCACTCTGGATGACAACGGGACGGGCACAAACGGTGAACTCAACCCTGATTGGGCAGGCGGCAACAATGGCCTGAACGCGGCAAAGGTTGTTGAAAAGGTTCTGGTCAGCATCGGCGGACAGCTGCAATTCGTGGACAATCCCCTGCAGATACATTCGCCGGGATACCGCAATCCGTATGATGTGGAAGTCACCGAAGCGGGTGAGGTCTTTACCTGGGATAACGGGCCAAACACGGGCTGGGGCGGTCAGCCGATTCCATTCGTGGACGATACGCCGGGCGACGCCATTAACTATGTCCAGGACTGGACAAAAGAGCTTGCGACAAATCTGTTCAATGAATCAGGATCACAAGGTTTCGGGGACCAGTTGCACTATGCCGGGGATACCTCGGATGAGTTTGGGCCCTACGGTGGATTTGCTTCTCCGATACGGGCTGCTGCGGCTATTCTGGCAGCTACATTTGATGCTGATGGGAACTACATACCTGGTGCGGGTAATCCGCTTTTGAATACAAATGGCGATGTGATCTTTGCCAATGAGACTGAGGCACAGGCCTATCTCGCCGCGCTCCTGATTGTGTATGAAGAGCAGGGCAATGGTAATTGGGTTGATGTTACCGGCACGACCGGGCTTCCGGCGGACCTTCACGATGTAGTCTCGGGCTATAACTGGATCCACCCGGGAAGTTCGATCAGCGACCCGACCGCTTATTATGACGGCACAAGCGTTCAGGACGGCACACTCTATTCCCCCGAGTCTCAACTCTTTGATGACAGTGTTGATGGTTCGTTGAAGACGGTAAATGCCTCGACAAACGGCTTGGCAGAGTACACCGCCACACATTTCGATGGTGCCCTGAACGGAGTCATTGTTGCAGCTTCCTTCAATGGAAATCTCTATTTTGAAAAGCCCATTGATACCGATGGTGACGGACGAACGGATTCGGTCCAGAGCTTGGGTACAATCAATGGATTTGGCTCGACACCGCTGACAGTCGCCACTCTGGGCGACAACGGGCTGGGTACATTCATCGATAATGACGGTGACGGGGTTGATGATTTTGCGGGTCTGATTATCGCCGGGACTTACGGTGCTGACAATGTGACGTTCTTTATCCCCGGCGGTCAGCCAATTGATCCAAGTACAGATCTTGACCTTGATGGTCAGGACAACATCAATGACAGCCATGTTGGCGATCCGCTGGACGGTCGCGGCGTCGTTGTGGGGCCGAACGAGACCCTGACATGGCAGTTCGAATTGAGTACTCCAACCACACCTCCTGGGGCCATCCCCAGCGGTGACAGTATAGCTGGCGATATCGGGATTAACGCGGTCTGGCGCAACGGGATTGATACTCAGGTAACCACCGATGGCAGCCCGGCCCTTTATAATCCGGGTATCTGGAATTTGGGTGGGGCGTCCACTTTTGTCAGTATCGATGTTGCGGATACCGGCAATGCGGTTGGCACCGCAAACGATCAGGCGGATGTTCTGGGGATCGGATTCGAAATACAGGACAATCTGAGCGGCCTTACTATCACGAGCGAAATGCTGAACGTGTTCAGCTATACGCCAAATACGGATGCCTCCAAGGCTTGGGATGGTGGCGAAAAATTCGGCCTGATGGTCGGCCCCGGAGATCAAAGCACCTTTGTGGAAGCAACAATCGCAGTGGATGCGAGTAGCGGAACGCCAAAATTTGGCCTGCAGCTTATTGTTGAAGAAAACGATGTTCCGAACACGGTATTTGTTGAAATTCCCGGCATCGACAATCCTGTACGGGGTATATCAGACCCCAATCTGCAAATTGCGCTTGATGTTGATCTGACGCTTGGGGCGCCGACGATCTCGGCGCGTGCGCGATATGTCGACGATGGCGCGTTCACCGATTGGGTGAGCACAAGTGCACTGTCCCTGCCTGCCGATGTAAGAGATGCGATCCTTGGGCAGTATAACAACAATGGCAACCTTACTGGTGCCGTTGTTGGTCTTGTCTCGTCCGCGCCAACCGGGGACGACAGTTTTGCCGCCTCCTGGGATTGGATCGAAGTCACTGGTCAGGATGCCGTTGAGACCACAGGAACGGTTCTCTATCGCTGGAACGCTGGCAGTTCAGATGTGGCTGCTGTGGATGGTGGAGCAGACTGGATTGCAGACCCTTCGGTTGTTGTTGGTGGACCCACGAAGATCTATACCGGAAACATCTCCACACTGGATGCCAGTGCATCGCAATATACGATTCCAACCGGTATTTTCACACAGGAACGCTGGGATCCCTCAAGTGGCTCAGAGATGGGTCTCGAGTTTGGCGATGGCACTCTTGAGACTGGCATCTATGCGGTACGGCTTCTTATGGGCGAGGGGTTCTTCGATCAGACCGGTTCACGGGTGTTCGATGTATCGATTGAAAACCAACTGTTCCTGGACGATGTAGACCTTGTTGCAAGCTTTGGTGCGGATGCCGGTGGAGTATTTGAATGGGTCGGCGAGGTCACCGATGGGACCATCGATATCGACTTCCAGCACGTCATTCAAAACCCAGTGATTAATGGCGTCGAAATCGTCAAGCTGGACACGACACCTGTTGATCCGGTCGTTTCGGCAAATGCCGGGAATTTTTCCGAGACAGATGGAACAGTCTCTCTCAGCATCACCTCTGCAACGGCCGTGCCGTCCGGACAGACCGTCGATGTCGACTTTGAGTTACGCCCCATCGCAGGCGGCGCAACGCCAGAGTTGGACTACACAGCAGCTGGCCTGACATACGACGCTGTAACCGGTTATTATTCCGGCAGTGGTCAGATCGCGGAGGGTCAGACCACGCTCGACATTGCTGTCGCCCTGTTGCCCGATGCTGAAATCGAGGGCCAGGAAGCGTTCGAGGTTCACGTGACAAATGTCAGCGGTGCGAATGCCACAATCGGAACGGCCGTTGCAACCGTCACAATCGATGACCTTGAGGACAGCGTAAACGGGACAAATATCGGAGATTTCTCGGATGACGGTTTGAACCCGACCGTCGTCAATCTGACGCAGGGAGACACGGTTCTGGTCTCTACTCAGGATGGTGACCCGACGCGGGATTACGACTATGTCACGATTGTTGTCCCAACGGACCATGTGCTCACGTCCCTCACCCTGAGCGACTATGCCGATTACGATGTGAACATCACCAACGCCACCTTCCTTGGCATGCAGGCGGGCACACAGTTTACTGAAACCCCGGAAAATCCTGATGCCTCGAACCTGCTTGGCGGGGTGATTTACGACGAATTCGGTATTGGAAATGATCTTCTGGCCAATATGGCCGACGGCGTTATCGAAAATGCAGGCGGGCTTGGGACGATTGGCTTTGCAACGCCACTTGGCGCCGGAAGCTATACACTGTGGTGGAGCCAGGGCGGTTCCCCGACAACCTCAACGATTACGGCGACCGTTGATCCGTTGAATCCCCCCAATCAGGCACCTGTGATCACCGCAGTGCCCGATCTGGTCGTTGACGAGCTTGAGATAGCGACGACCCAGGTGGTGGCAACGGATGCGGACGGCGATACGATCACGCTGTCCGTGGCGCTGGAGGATTCCAGCGGCACGCCCGTCACCGGCTACAGCTTTATCGACAATGGTGATGGCACCGGCGATTTCAGCTGGTCCACACCGGATATTTCGCCCACCGGCGTTTACACTGCCTCGATCACCGCTTCTGACGGGGTCAATCCGGATGTCACGTCCACCTTCGACATCACCGTCAACGATCTGGATGCGCCGGTTGGCGGCACGGTTCTCTATCGCTGGAACGGGGGCAATTCGGATGTGGCCGCAGTGGATGGCGGACCAGACTGGATTGCGGACACTTCGGTTGTCGCTGGCGGGCCCACGAAGGTCTATTCCGGGAACATCTCTTCTCTAGATGTCAGTGTGGACCCGGCGGCTGTTCCTACCGCCCTTTTCACACAGGAACGCTGGGATCCCTCAAGTGGTTCGGAGATGGGTCTCGAGTTTGGCGCTGGCACTCTTGAGTCCGGCACCTATGCGGTGCGTCTCTACATGGGCGAGGGGTTCTTCGATCAGACCGGTTCACGGGTGTTCGATGTATCGATTGAAAACCAATTGTTCCTAGATGATTTAGACCTTGTTGCAAGTTTAGGCCCGGATGCTGGCGGAGTATTTGAATGGGTCGGTGAGGTCACCGATGGAACCATCGATATCGACTTCCAGCACGTCATTCAAAACCCGCTGATCAACGGGGTCGAGATCATTCAACTTGGCACCTCTCCTGTTGCAAGCCTGTCCGTAACCCCGTCGATTGGGTCCGAAGATGAGGGTACGCAGGTTACGATCACCGTGACCACCTTGATTGCCGTAACCGGCGATCAGACCGTAGATCTAGCCCTGAGTGGCAGCGGCGTTTCTGCCTCGGATTTCACGACGGCAGTTCCTGCCTCAATAACCATCCCGGACGGCGCCAATTCTGCCAGCATCATTCTCAACGTGGCAGACGATACGGATATCGAGAACCTGGAGACGGCAACCTTCACAATCTCTAACCCGTCCGCAGGAGTAGTGCTTGGGACGACGGTATCGGGTACGCTTGATATCACCGATAACGATGCGCCTCCCAACCAGGCGCCCAGCTTCACGTCGTCTTCGGCGTTTGGCATCACTGAGAACTCGACAGCCGTCGGCACGGTCAGTGCAACCGATCCTGAGGACGACGCGATCCAGTTTGCCATTGCGGGTGGTGCAGATGCTGGTCTCTTTGCAATCGACCAGACATCCGGAGCGCTCAGCTTTCTAGCAGCTCCGGATTTTGAAGCCCCCGCCGATGCTGGTGGCGACAACGTCTACAATGTGACCGTCAGCGCGTTCGATGGCACAAATACGGTCACCCAGGACATTGCGGTTACTGTCGCAGATGATCCAAACGACACGAACATCGGTGCCGCGACCTTGTCGGTCAATGCCGGCGTCAACAACGTCCAGACTTCTACCTATGATAACAACTCATTTGTCGTCACCAATGTTGGGTCAAAAGTAATTTCGTCTATCCAGATCGATGTAACAAATGCGCTTTACCCGGATAGCGTGTTTGATCCGTTTGGCCTCGCAGGCGACACGGCCTCCAAAGAGCTTGAGATCAATTTTGACGGATTCACCGGCGTTCAGGCCCCGACAAATGCATCCTACATCGGAGCCGGCGGGACTGCCGGATATTCCGGGATTGTACTCAACTTTGATCCGCAGGTAGACGGCGGGTTCGAGAACGGAGATTCATTGGGCTTTTCAATTGACATGGACCCGAACTCCATTGCCGGGTCTCAGAAAGGCCCGCTTGATAGCGGGTCATCTCCCTCATGGGATGTAGGGGGCGTGTCCGGTGCGGAACTCATCGGTTCGTCGTTCACAGTCACATTTACCGATGGATCCACCGCGACCGGCCAACTCCAGAGTGATGGGTCCCAGGGCGGTTCGATTGGACTGGCGGATCAGGCCTCTCCAAATACGGCTGTCCAACTCAGCATAAATGGTCTTTCCGAAGGAGAGGTTGGTAAATACAATGTCGCTGGCCCGACAGTTGTCGTCAGCGGACCTGCGGGTGCCACCGCGCGGATCGTCCTGACCAAAGGGTTCATTCAGCCGGTAACCAACAACTTCACCGAACCTTACAAATCGCAACTTGATGCACAGCTTGCAGCTCTTGGGGCCGAAGATTTCCCGGCAAACAACGCAGTTGAATTTCAGACTGTGGATGTCGTGCTTGATGGCACAGATCAGGATATTACCAACCTGTTCGATTTCACCGACGTCGCGCTTTATGATTTCCTCGGAGAAGACCAACTGCCGCTCGGGTTTGTCGCCAGTGTCATCGATACCAGCAATAACGACCTCCCGCTGGGTGCAGTTACAGATCCGATCTATCTGGAATACAGCTCAACGCCTGACGCCAGCGTTTCGGTGACTCCGTCGACCGGAACTGAGGATGCAGGTACTGAGGTGACGATTACCGTGACCACCTCGTTCGCAGTGACCGGCGATCAGACCGTCGATCTGGTCCTGAGTGGCAGTGGCGTTTCTGCTTCGGATTTCACGACGGCCATCCCTGCCTCAATAACCATTCCGGACGGAGCCAATTCTGCCAGCATCATACTCAACGTGGCAGACGATACGGATATCGAGAACCTGGAGACGGCAACCTTCACGATCTCGAACCCATCTGCTGGGATAGAGCTCGGGATGACGGTATCGGGTTCACTTGATATCACCGATAATGACGCGCCGGTTGGCGGCACGGTTCTCTATCGCTGGAACGGGGGCAATTCGGATGTGGCCGCAGTGGATGGCGGACCAGACTGGATTGCGGACACTTCGGTTGTCGCTGGCGGGCCCACGAAGGTCTATTCCGGGAACATCTCTTCTCTAGATGTCAGTGTGGACCCGGCGGCTGTTCCTACCGCCCTTTTCACACAGGAACGCTGGGATCCCTCAAGTGGTTCGGAGATGGGTCTCGAGTTTGGCGCTGGCACTCTTGAGTCCGGCACCTATGCGGTGCGTCTCTACATGGGCGAGGGGTTCTTCGATCAGACCGGTTCACGGGTGTTCGATGTATCGATTGAAGACCAGCTGTTCCTGGACGATTTAGACCTTGTTGCAAGTTTAGGCCCGGATGCTGGCGGAGTATTTGAATGGGTCGGTGAGGTCACCGATGGAACCATCGATATCGACTTCCAGCACGTCATTCAAAACCCGCTGATCAACGGGGTCGAAATAGTACTACTCGATACCAGTGCTGATGAATTTACCTTTATATAAACTGAGCTTTGATTATCTTCTCTGACTCGGTGCGTGAGGTGAAGGGCCGTTCGTCCCACAAGGTGCAACGGGAGTTTCTTGCGCTGCGCAGGCGCTATTGGGGCCGCCGGTTCTGGGGCAGGGGTTACTTCTCCACTACCAACGGAGCCATCACCGAAGACATCGTTCTGCAATACCTCGGAATCCACATCGCCGATCCTACCGGTATCAGCCGGTAGTGGTTCGGTGGGTCCCGGTTCTGTGCCCCTGATGCCCCGTCATTCATAGCGGGAAGCTGCTTAATAATCTTCGGCTTCAAATTGGGCCAGCACGACGGACGCGAAGCCCTCTGTTAGCTCAACTGGTTCAGACAACCTGATAACGGGCAATTAGATCAAATCGCCAAAACCGTGATGTAATCAATACATTGGCACGGTGATTTTGGGGCGTCACCGTCTTGTGGATTGTTTTACCAAAGCAATTTTGCGACAACCGTTCTTAAAGGCGATGGAGGCGTCTACTATGAAATTTTTTAATCTGATCTCCTTTGTTCTGGTTCTATTGATCAGCGCCGTGACGGCCAATGCACAGGGTGACTATCGCATCAGACCTGGTGATGTACTGGAAATTGAAGTTTTGGAAGACCCCAGTCTCAACCGGGCAGTCACTGTGTTACCTAATGGACAAATCACCTTCCCATTCGTCGGGACCGTCCGTGCCGGCAGGCAGACAGTAAGTCAGGTGCAGGCCTCATTGCGTCAAGGTCTCACTTCTAATTTTACTTCGCCTCCAACGGTTTTTGTCGGCGTGCAGCCGTTTCAGGACCTCAGCGCGCCAGCGCAAACGGCAACCGGTCCGACGATCGACGTCTATTTCGTTGGCGAAGTGAACAATCCCGGCATGGTTCAGGTTCAGAAGGGCACGACTCTGCTGCAGGCGGTGGCCGTCAGTGGCGGTGTCTCGCGGTTTGCAGCGATCAAGCGCATCCAACTGCGCCGAACCGATCCGCGCACGCGTGTCCAGCGGGTAACAATTCTAAACTACAAGGCTCTGGCAAACGGGGCTGTAACAACGGATATCGAGCTTAAGGATGGTGATGTTATTCTGGTCCCGGAACGACGTTTGTTCGAATAACAAACCTGCGCAGAAGAAAAATCGTTTAACCGTGCAACAGGGGGCGGTGGTTGCCGTCCTCTTTTGCTGTGCCGGAGCTGTAGTTCGTGCGCAGAGCGTGCCGTCGGCGGAAGAACCTCCTTCAGGGCTCCTTGCGACTTTCGATGTTTCGCAGCGCCTGGAATACAGCGACAATCCAGATCTGGATGTCGACGGTACTTCTGATTTTTATGGGCGCACCATTCTGGGCTTTGGTTTGGAAAGTGTCACGAACATCCAGAGCTTTTCACTGGATCTGGGGACGGATATTGAAGAGTTTCGCCAAGACAACCCGGATAACTTCGACTTTACGAACACATTTGCGACGCTCACCTACGACAGAACAACCCGCAATGCCTTTTTCGGGGCGGATGTGCGGTATCGTGAGGTCGATACTGACTCGACGCTCTCTGATCGAGATTTCGATCAGGACGGCAATATCGTCAATCAGGATGACGGCACACGGGTCAGCTATGGTTTTGCGTTAGGCGGTGCTGTCGGCGAGGAGGGGCCGCTCGGGGCCAGCTTCGACTGGGATTACAACGAGATCAAATTTCGGGATACCGATAACCCTAGTCTCAATGACAGTACGCTGAATGATATTTCGGGGCAGGTCGATTTCCGTCTCAACCCGCGGATTACGTTAAGCCTGACTGGTGGCTATGAGAACTTTACCACCGAGGCTGTAGACGGGACGGATCGCGAAACCAGAAGTCTTGGCCTGGCGACTGAGCTTGAGGTAAACCCGGTACTGACAGTGGATGTCGGGCTGAGCTACGACCGGATTGACCGGACCGGCGGAACAGAACAGGACGACGACGGAATAAGTGGCGAGATCGAAGTCACGCGAGCGCTGCCCAACGGCACCATTGGGTTGCGCTATGCGTCAGAGGTTTTTGCCAACGCCGATGGTCGACGGTCTTTCTTTAGCGTGAACCGGGACATGGATCTGCCCCGCGGCGCTCTGGCCTTTTCGCTGGGGGTGACAGGCACCGATGCAGTCGGAACAGATCCGTTGATTGAGGTTGAGTACCTATATGAGCTGCCCGCTGCGCAACTGAGCTTTGGCTTAAGCCAACGGGTTGTGGTCGACGAAGATGACAACGAAGACATCAACACCTCTTTGCGTGCCGCCTACGATCAGGAGATCAACAACCTCTCCAGTTTTGGGGTCAATGTAGATTTTTTCGACCGCAACGAACTGGGTGACGGCAGCAACGATGGTCAGCGACTTGATGTTGGATTGACCTACCGTCATGACCTCACACGGGATTGGGGGCTTGAGAGCGGAATTACGCACACTTTGCTGACTGAGGAAGTGCAGGAAGATCGGTCTCGTACTACCGTCTTTGTCGGGCTAGAAAGATCCTTCACCTTTTCGCCCTGACCGACTGAACCTTTCCAATTTGGGCGGATTCACCACTTTGTTCAGAAAGCGGGGATGGCCAACAAGCTGTAGAAGACCGAAAAGATTGTCTCGCAGTCACGGGCGGGCGCTAGTTGCTATGGTCGTGGTTGTCCCTTTGGGAATCAGATGTTTGATCCCAAGGTTTGATGGTGCGATTCACCAAATGCCGGTGCTGAACACCTAAGTACAGCGCTTCAGGTGACCTGCCTCCCGTTCAAATGGACTTTCAACGGTGCATCCGTTATTGTTTAGGCTGTACTTAGTGAGGATTGTTCATGCCAACTTTTAAAGCCATTGCTTTATCCGGCATCTTTGTATTGCCCGCGTTATTCATTTCAACAGCTCATGCGGACACAGTCGGATGCTACCACTACAAGGGTGAAGTGTACGATTCCTATAAAGCTTCCGACTGGGAAAAAGTTACCTCAGACCTGAAAACATGGCTATCGAAACACAAGAGACATCATCCGTATTACTATACGATGCAAAACAAACTCGTGTATGCCGAGTACAACTTGGAACAGTCAAAGAAATCCAAAGACCACAAGAATAAACACCGGAATTGTAAAGACGATGTAAGCCCCAGCTAAAACCAGCGGGGGCTTTGGTCAGTATCGTCCATCCAGCCACACAGCTTTCCGGGATTACTGCCCAGTCAGGATGAGACGTCTTGGCGTTGCCCGTTGTCCCTTTTAGCCGACAGCATGTTCAGGACAAATTCTTACAGACAGGCATTGGGACAAGTGGCGCTGAGCTTGGCGTACGACCCATCAGCCGTACATCAACGTCCAAATACAGGTAACATGGACGCCTGCGTCAACAGCGGACGTCAGGGGATAGGGCAGAGCGGCCACGATCTGCTTTTTGCTCGTCAGTAACTTCCGAAATTGCGTCTAAATATTCTTTAATAACAATGGATTCGTCAAATTCCTTTTCAACTTTTGCTCTTGCCTCAATGGACATTTGCATAATTTTATCGCTATCCAAATTGCAGAAGTTTTCCAAGGCTGTAAGCAGAGAGTTTACATCACGGGGCTTTACCTTGAATCCATTGGCTCCATCATCGATAACATCACGACAACCTACATTGTCGGTCGTGATGATTGGACGCCCCACCGCGCAGGCTTCCAACAAAACCCGAGGTACGCCTTCGCCATAGTATGATGGTAAAACCAAACAGTGTGCATTCGCCAATAATTGGTCAATTTCTTCAGGATTGACTGCTCCATGGTAAACCACCATATTTTTGCTTACCATTTGATCTAAGATAGAAAAATCAATATAGGACCCGTGATTGGAGTGCTCTCCGACAATATGAAACTCAGCTATTTTAGGCTGACCGGATTTCTCCAATAAGCGTTGAGCCGCCTCCAAAAACTCTCGCACGCCTTTTTCCTTCAGCATACGTCCAACAAAAATGAATCTGATCACTCCGCTTGGGAAAGGTTTGACTGAAAACCGTTCTAAATCAACGCCACTGCCGGGGATTCTCTTCGCAATCTCCTTTTCAACGACCTTTTTGTTAACGAACATCTTCATGTCGTCGAAATTTTGAAAGAAAACTCGATAGGAGTGCCGAAGTGCTCTTCGGTACAGCCAGACAACGAGCGGCCTCAACACTATACTTCTGCCGGAAAATACCTGGCCTGCCCCCGCTATATTGTTAATGACCGGGACTCCAACTCGTTTGGCAGCAAAGTTTCCGAATATGTTTGGCTTTACCGTGTAGTTTAGAGAAGCGGCTGGTTTGATTTGTTTCAATATTTTTTCAATTTGCAGCGCGCATCGTATCTCTGAAATCGGATTCAATCCGTACTGGCTCATATCTATTGGGTAATGCTTCACCCCGTGATCTACTAATGCCTTGGTGCCCTCATCTTCCGGGGACAGGACACAAACATCGTAACCAGCAGCCTGAATTTCAGCGATAAGGCTCATACGAGATTGGGCAACATGTCGCGAACTATTGTAGATAATTGAAATTACAGGATTATTCATATGACTCTCTTCCGCTCGATAATCTTGAGTTTCTCCCCAATGATTGGACGGAGTTCAGCGTAATGTAAGCCAATACTGAGGTGTTCCCGTTGTTCAAACCACTTGGTCGGGAATTTTCCCAAGGTTTGCGTTCAGGGCGGTTTATCGACCCCTGAACCGTTGATTGGTGAGGGCGGAGCATTGTTCTCGGCCGCGCTATGAGATCGGACTTTATCGTCTTCTTTGCGCCAGTCCTCCATTTTATTCGTACTTCGTCAAGCCTCATGAACTAGAGCGTACTCAGGCACTCTACCCGAGGCTAGGCACCGAAGTTTTAGTGAAAATTTTTCCATTGGTTTTCCGGGCCCGGAGAAGCACAGAACGGCGACCTTCTGGCAGGCCCAAAGAGCGAGCTCTCCAGAAGCAAACTAGGCTCAGGCCTCATAGCCAATAGATGACGAGAGCTGCGAGAGCGATTGCTGAGAGGCAGACCTTTGGACATCGGTCGTATCGTGTTGCG
>NZ_JBQFRE010000026.1:0-38409 GCF_056537245.1 Ruegeria sp. CG11 | reverse complement strand
AAGATTCAGGAATTTTCGCATCGAGAGTCAGGAATCAGCGGCATTCCACACCTGATGAACGTCACACGAACCTGACCCAACCGTCATAGTGTGACCAAGAGTGAGTTGATCGCTCCACATCAGATGGCGCACCAAGCCGAACAGTCCTTTTGCAATGAAATTGGTAACAAGCTGCAGGTCGGTACGACGACGCGCTGCAGAAAAACCCACTATGTTTAGGGGGTTGTATGAATGTCGGGTTGGCGAAAAACGTCGAGCGTTTGCGAGCTTGCCTTCAATTCGCTATTGGAATCACATTTGGGATGCTCTGTGTTCGGGGAAAGAATATGACCTATGGCGATTTCCACGCGCCAGAAATACCTGACGACCTATTTGAATGCGCGATACTCCTTAAAAACAACATCATTGCCCTTACTACCGAGGGTGGTTCAGAGCCTGAGTACAAATTGGCCAGAAGAAAGCTAATGGAAGATCCGGCAAGCAAGCGGCTTCTTCCGGAGTTTGTGCGTTTCTCAAATGATGCTGCCTCAGTGCGTTCAGCCCTATCAAGCGTAGCAAGTGGAGCGGGTTCTTGGGCCATCCGCCGAGGCCACGTTGTCGAAGCTTTCGTTCCCCTGTTGACCTTTCTGGAAACGGGTGGCGGTGCAGCGGACACCACGATCACAAATGGTCTTGATGTCTACGATGCGCCTGCTGTTCAAGCTTTTTGGGCGAAGGCACTGGACAGACGAACGACGGACCCGGACGGCGCTGTTACTGCCGCCAGCACACTTCTTGAAGAGGTCTGCAAACACATCATCGAAGATAGCGGCGGAAAGTGGGAGGCAAAATGGAATGTCCCGAAGCTATACGCCGAGGCTTCAAAGGTGTTGAAGCTCGCACCATCGCAGCATCAGGAAGAAGTCTTCAAAACGATTTTGGGAAACTGCCAAAGTGTCATTCAGAGCATCGGTTCTCTCCGAAATAAGGGTGGTGACGCCCATGCTGGGGGGCGCTCGCGAGTTCCATTCAAGCCGCGTCACGCTGCTTTGACGGTCAACCTGGCTGGCTCCATGGCTTTGTTTTTGATCGAGACCTGGCAAGCGAGAATCGAGGAGCAACGAATAGGGTGAACGCTCAACATCAGATGGCGCACCTGGCCGGATAGTACCATTGCAATGAAATTGGCTTTGAGCTGCAGATCCGTCTACCGTCTACCGTCTACCGTCTACCGTCTACCGTCTACCGTCTACCGTCTACCGTCTACCGTCTACCGTCTACCGTCTACCGAAGTTCAGACAACCACCCGGCTCTTGATATTTGACCACTAAGGTTCCATATGAGAGTCGAGGCGCGAGCTTGTATTGCCCTCTTTCCGAGGCCCACGCGTAAGCGTGGGTTTTCGTGTTTTTGGAGATTGGCCTGGACCAACATTGCGCGGAGTGCATTCCTCGATAGATTATTATTCTGACATTTGACGAACTTGTTGAACGTCACACGTGCCTGGCCCAACCGTCATAGTTGGACCAGAGAACCGGTGGACGCTCGACATAAGATAGCACTCCAAGTCAATTTTTCTTTTATCAACGGGTGAGATCCAGGACCGCAGATCAGTCGCTGTAACTCGCAACTGTTCGATCTTTTGTGTGGTCTGCTATCTGCCAATTGCGGCCCAAAGCTGCTCTTGCCAAAACCTTATGAATGCTGCGATGCAGTCCGCATTGCTGCCGTTCGCACCATGCTTGAGATTGTGGTCTCGTGGAGCTCAGGCCACCAAGTTGCTGTTCGCCGCGTCAGCAGCACTGCGCCTCACGAGCGGCGGCTGTGCGCAGGAAAGCTGACTTTGCAATGTCAAAAGGGGCGCCAAAGCAGACCTTTGTGCAATTCGTTTATCAGACCCAAAAAATTCACACATGTAGTGCTTGAGGCGATCTTGGAATCTAAACCTAGAGCCCCTACCTTGAAGAAATGCTACTAAGTCAACCAAGCCTCTTTTCAAATTCTGTAGGCTCCCGGCAGTGGGAATACGTCACGCGCCGATTTAAAAGCATTCAATCAAATCTGAGTCTGCTCCCACAAGAGGTTGAAGATGCTGAGACCAAACTGGGCGGCGTAATCCGGTCTGTTAATCGAGCCTATCGCAACGAAAGCTGTGTAGGATACTACATGCTGGCCGGCTCTTGGGGAAAGCATACTGCCATTCACCCGCCTTCGGATATAGATTTACTATGCTTCCTTCCTGCGGAGGTTTTTCATCAGTTTAATGCGCGAGAAGGAAACAAACCTTCGCAATTGCTGCAACATGTTAGGGGTTCGTTGGGCACGACCTATCCACAAACGCGGATACGTGGCGATGGCCAAGTTGTCGTCATTGAATTCAATAGCATCAAGATCGAAGTAGTTCCCTCCTTTCACGGGCAAGATGGTGGTGTAGTTATTGGCGACACAAATGATGGCGGACGATGGAAATCAATCGATCCTAACGCAGAGATTTATCACCTTGATTGCTCTGATCAGTCGTTCAACGGGAACGTTCGGAAAATCACCCGGATCGTAAAGCAGTGGAGGCAGCACTGCGATGTACCAATCAAGTCATTCCATATCGAACGGCTAGTTCAAGAGGCCCTCGCACAAATGGACTGGGGCGGAAGCAACGAGTTTTGGTTCGACTGGATCATACGAGATACTTTTTTGTACATGTGGGGCAGAGCAGGCGGTGGTTTCTATATGCCTGGCCGGTACCTCGAGTGGATTGACCTCGGTGATGATTGGCGGAGCAAGGCTTGGACGGCCTATGAGCGTGCGGAGAAAGCCTGTAGCTTTGAGCGTGACAATATGAACCTTTCGGCGGGTGCAGAATGGCAGAAGATATTCGGAAATGTGATCCCGGAAATGGTGACTTAAGCGCGGCACATTCAGCCTTGGTGGCAGAATGCGCGGAGCAAGCGCGTAATACGATCTACACTTCCACTACATTTTACATCTGGCTCAAATGGTTGAAAGGCATACGTGGCGCACTCTGGATACTTGCCGCCGCTTCTGGAGCTGGCGCAGCGAGCACAGTGCTTAAGCAAAGCGAGGAAAATCAGGTTCTAGTAGCAGGCCTTGCCTTGTTGGCAGTGATCATTCCGGGCGCAATCAAGGCATTAAAACTTGATGATACAATTTTGGACTATGAAACCGCCGCCGCAAAATTCAAAAACGCAGAAGGGACGTTACGAAGGGCAGCTAATGTCTGGTCGCACAAGCCATTCGCCGAGTTTGAGATCGAAGCGCGTGAGGCGCTTTCCGACTTAGACAACGCACGTAATGCATCTCTGACCCCACCAGAATTTTGCTTTAAGGCGGCACAAAGAAAGGTAGCTTCAGGTGACTATGACCCTGACAACATTGAAGGTGGTGGAAATTAAAGACAGTGCCATATGAAAGAAAATTTTGCTTCGTTTATTAGGCGGCACAGATTTCGATTGGCTGATATCGCCAGTCACCGACCACTTACTTTACACGATTACCAGCTAGCGCGCGTATTTCCTGGCGGGCAGTTGCTATGGTTGGACCATAAACGTCAAGAGTTGGAGAGGCTGGGCATTGCGATGGCTATGGCTGGCTACGTTACTGAATGTCAAATTGATGAGCCTGAATTGTTTTCTCAGTTAGCTTCTGATTTGCGCGAAGACGAATGGAACTATGTTTTACGTTTCTGTCCCTTCCAGCCCGTAGATTCTGCACTAAGAAACCTCGACTTGATCGTTTCGGCTTTAGAGGAGGCATGCATTGGATTGAATGCGGCAAAAGCTGGAATGGAAACAGCGATGGATTCTTCTCGCTCTCGTTTAGCAACTCATCAGAGGGAGCAATCCAAAGCAACTGCTCAATTGCTGAACTTTGGTGCGCTTTATGCATCATATGTCGATGTCTGCAGACGCATTCGACGCCGCTGTAATCTGGGTGATCAGAAGAGCTACGAGCGGGCGATTGCACGTTTGGTTGCGAAGAATAAAGGTGCACATAGTTTCGCGAAAGATTTACGCAACTATACGCTTCATTTTCAGGTTCCCGAACCCTACGTCACCATCGAACTATCCGAAAATCGAAAGGTTAGCCTTCTGTTGGATAGTTCTGCGCTCCTTTACTCTGGGTTTAAATGGAAAGCCACAAGCAGGGATTTCCTGCAAAACAACGCGAAGCTGGATATTCTAGAGACAGCCACAGAGGTCACGAAAGATGTCGTTCGCCTCGTACGTTTCCATCGCAAGATCGTTGATGCCCGCTTGGCCGACATGAAATTTGCCTACGAGACCTACTTGAATGAGCGAGTAAGACATAAGCACTTGAGGGACGCAGTGGTTGATGTTGGAGCTGCCTTTAGAATGCCGCGCTCGCTTATTTCCCGCCTGCTAGAGGACAATTTCGTCGAACAGGTGCTCGAAAGCGCGCTACCAGACAAAGATGCTGAAATGGTAATAGTCGAATACGCCAACCGGCATCGAAATTTGCCGAAGAAAGTGCTTCAGGAACTTCGCATTGAAGTTGGCAAGAAGCTAGAAAGTCGGCCGAGGTTTCCAACCGGAGGGGCTTTCTTATCAAAAAGGGAAGTCGAATAACGCCATTCGCGCCAAGTTAAGTTAAGCGGCAACACCCGAATGAACACGGGCGGAAAGACACAAGATGACGACAAGAGTTTTAGGTGAGAAACGGCGATATTGGGAAAGAAGACTATGGGATCTCTTGGGACCACTCCCAGTCACTGACTTGTTGATCATGAGCTGGGCGATTGAAGCCATTAGAAGCGGCCGGACATCATCTGCACTGCGCCATGCCGCTATACCCGGGAATCCAGAAGAACACAAAATTACGGGCAAGTATTTCATCCCTCCTTGGAGCATAGATGGGGTCCTCAATGAGAGACTGGTGATGGGCGCAGCAACTTGTGAAAGCAATCGCCGTCTCGACCTCAAGACATGGGGAGGAATCGCTAAACTTATGAATGTATATGGCGGGCTAGCGAACATCGAAGGAGTGAGCGACTACGATAGCAATCAGATAATTGCTGCCATTCCACGACTGTTCTGGCCGCAATATGATTGGCAACTTGGGTTTGAAAACATTTTTCGGATCGCAAGAGCTTGGCATGTTTACGCGACGCCAGAGGGAAGTAGAGCATTCGCTCAAAAACACACTCTTGATCTTGATAAATTTCTTAAGGTTGCATTTGCTTTCTATGTGTCGACAGAAAGCCATCCTGCAGTTCTCACGTCCTATGTTGCGAGCATCGGAGCAACTCGGAGCGAAGTTTTGAGGGTTGGAAAAATCATTGGTGGAACTCTTGAAAAGCAAGCCGCATTTGCCAAGGAAATTCGAAACGCTAGCATTCCGAGAGATTTCAGACGGAGCGTCATTAAGGAGCGCCCATTGTTCGAAGTCCGGGATCGTCAGGGGCCTGCCTTCTTGGTGCCATCTAGAGCCCAATTTATGCTTAGAGTGACTGACGGCCTATACTACGATATTGTGCAGGACGGTGATGCACGGCGGAGTTCAGGAGACCGCTTCGAAGACCTATGCCGCCGCCTTTTGGAACACTATTGTAACCCTTCTTTCGAGATCGAGGGAGAGCGAGATACTTCTTATGGAAAGAGCGCTGACCTGTTCTTGTTGGGGAACGATTCTGATCTGGGTTTTATTGTTGAATGCAAGATCAGACGTCTACCTCAGAAGGTTTTGACGTCTCCTGATCCTTGGCGTGATTGCGAAAAAGACTTTGGCGATATTATCAAGGGAATAGTTCAAATTTGGCGCACCAACAGCGAACTGGGTTCGATGCTAAGGAAACACATGGTGGGATTAGTCCTGCAATATGATCCTTGGGCAGTCATGGGCAACGCGTTCGTTTCAGAGCTCTTTGAACGAGCGCATCAAATGGCAGACAACCTTTCCGTTCCAAAAAACAAGAGAATTCCAGTTGCGCTAGTTGGATATGCGGACTTCGAACGAAGTCTAAGGTCATATGACCTTTCCGACGTTCATGATGCTGTTTCCAAATCGGTCGAAGAGAAGTTTCATGGTTATGAGTTGTCGGGCATACTTAGTACCGTTGCCGAAAAGGGTGAGAGAAAACCAAATTTCGACTACTCAAGTCTTGTGAAAGCAGCGGCCCCTTGGTGGGGTGAGAAGTGATAGATGATGTCCCTAGCTGACATTGGCGCAAGACGCAGCGAAGGTCAGCTCTCCGCCCTGCCTTCTGGTTGGGTATGTTGGCTTTGGGCTCTTATGTCCAATTGAGATGACGAGAGCGCGGCGCTGACGCACAAACTTAATGGCAATGCTGCAATGCTATGTGAAATTGCTGAACGGCCATGCTCTGCGCTTTAAAATGCCGCTCAGCACTTACTCTCACCTGAAAGGTTGCAGCTCAGCATCATCCCCAAACTCGAATTCCAACCAATCATCATCTTGGCGGTCCGTCTCTTCGATGCTGATGTTTCTGATTGTCCGACCGTCGTTCAAAGCGTTTGCGAAAGGATTATCACCTGTCCAACCATGTGCCCTGTTGAACTCCGCGATGTCGATCTCCCCAGCTAAAAGCCGTTGCACAGCACGTGCTGACATTTTCAATTTACCACCTCCCCATTTGAGACCTCCCCATGCCCCAATACTGTAGTTGATTCTAGTCAGGTTCTTCACTGCACTCTCAGCATTGGATTTCGGTTTCGGCAGTTTTTCTCCAATATCATTCAAAATTTGCCGAACCTCAGCTACGACTGCGGAACTTTCCATTTCGGATTGCAACCATTTTTCTTTGATTGACCATGTCAAGTTAAGGGTTCGACGGGATTGGCCCATCGGATAGTGTTCGTCCTTGACCGTTATGGCTACGACTATGTCGATACCGGTTTCTCTCCGAAGGAATTCTCTAACTATCTCGTCACGCCCTATTAAGGAATTCATTCCACGGTCACGCATCGCCTCACTTCCTCCGTCACACAGGAAGAGAATTCGAAGCGCTCCTGTTGGGGCACCTCGCAGTTGGTCAGCTTTTGCTTTAAGTGCATTCCAAACAGGGTTTCTATTTATGTGCAGAACGCTGGTGAAACTGGGGTGACCATATGAAGAAAACTGCGACTTCGGCTTGAAGGTCACTTCGACGTGGTATTCTCCAGAATTGAATATCTTTTTGTGCCCATAGTCTTCCGTTTTGATGCGTTCAACGATGTATGGCGTCAATTCCTCTTTGAGAAACCTGGCACGATCAGCCCCTTTTGGAAGGCTGAGAACAATTTTACGCTTTTCGTAATCTCCCACATCTGACGCTTCGACCCGAACATCAAACTGAGAAATATCCGATCCGTGTTTGGAAGCAATGCGTCCAATATCTTCGATCAGCAACTCAATAGGATTATCCTTCTTCGAGCCTTTGTCTGAGACGCTCGTAACATCGCCTACGACAAAAACACCTGTGTCTGGAAGGCAGATTTGAAAATCTGGCTTGCGACCATTGTTCAGCGGAACTTCGTGAGCAAAGTCGGGTTGATCTACTAAACACGAGAGCAACACTGCTTCCCACATAGCTGCGAGGCGATCCGGGCTCTTCCGGTTCAATCTCGATACTAGATCAGCGTACTGAGCGGCAGATAGGGCTGTGCTAAGCACATCCAAACACTGCTGTATAAAGCGCCTAGAAAAGATAAACGGCATATCCAACCTTAAGTCATGTCTCGGACAAATCACCCGGCTTTATCCCGAGCGATTCTAGAGGGTGTTTATGGAGAACTTGATTGCCCCACAAAAAGAGCAATTTTAGTATCTTTGGGTGAAGCCCAGAAGTTCAGACTACTCTCCCGTTTTGTAATGTGCGTGTTGTCGCACTGTGAGGTCAGACAGCTGCGTTGGCGATATTATGGTCCATATTTACCTTTCCCACTGAATCAATGGATCCCACGGCGACCTTACAATTATGCAGGAGGGTTCAAACTTCGCTTAATGCTTCAAGCAACCCAACTAGATGATTGTGATCACAAGAAGCTACGCTCTCGCAAGAGCGTAGAAAGTCCATGTTAAACGCTTCTATATCAGACTTAGACAAGACCGTTGTATGGCAGGCATTGGAACGGTGCATGACAAGACATACCATCGGGGAAATAGGCATCCACAACTCCAAAAGGAGATTTCTGAGACCGTTCCCGCCGCCATTTCCTACTCGGTGACAAATACGGCTTCCCAATATGAAAAACCCGGTGCCGTCACTCAGCGCCCAACTTGCTCGAAAATCTTTTAAGATCTTTCTTTCTTCTGACGTAATTCCTAAAGCAGCTCGAACTCTAAGATTTCGGCCATGGTGTCTCAGGCTTTGTTCGGTCGCCGCGACAGAACTGTAGTATGAGAGCGCTTGTTCATTTTCACCTGGTCTCTGGGTCCATTTGTTTACACCACTCTCATGATAGCCTTTACCAATCTCAGTATCGCTAAGCTTAAAGGCCGACCTAGAGAATTCAGGAGTTCGCTTGAGAAGCATGAGTATCGCATTCTGTAGATCCTCTAGTGCGTCTCCTGTAATCAGTGGCGGTTGACCATAAGCAATAAGTGTTAACAGTTGCGGTAGCAGCCAACCTAGGTAGTCGTCCAATGCCCCATAGGGCTCACGTTCGACAACATCTGATAGATTTCCCGCATGATCCAAAACTGTGTAGAGGTCGCGACGCCTAAAAGCACTGGCCCGGTTTCGATGCTCCGGATTCTTAAACGTTCCTTGGCTATTACGCTCTGAATACCAAAGCTTTCCATCCTCGTCGCAAAACGGCTTTTGCAGGACCTGTGGAAGATAATGATGTTTCCTGGATCGATTTGCCAACGGGCTACTCTTTCAAAAAATTTTATTGTTGAGCTAGTAGAGCCACGGCGATGGGTAAACGTCTTTCCCACTCAGTGAAACAGAGGAAAAAGCCCCCAGCAGTGTTTACACCAAGCTCAAATCAACCGAAAACTGCGCGGACTGCAGGAAGAAACCTTTCGTTCCCTCTTTCACTTTCATCCCAGTTCCAGTGTTTTTTGTCTCGTTGCTTCCTCACCTCGAAGGTCTTGAACGCTGGACGTGTTTGAATGACTTCAACTCTGTGAGGGTAACTGCTTACATCATCCATTAAGTTCCAGATGCCCTTACTACACCTGTAACCGACGAAAACTCGTTTAAGCATAAAGATCCGGTCTGCAACCTCGTGAAATGGCAGGAATTGGCGCTCGCCTTCACGCACAACTAGTTCATTATCTAAGGGAACAATCATCCGATGCTCTTTTTCATAGGCCCAGTCGCATGATTTTCTACTAAAAAACTTCTCGACCTGATCTTCATCCAAGAGACTGTCAAATTTTTCTAAAGTAATTCCTTGGAACAACTTTTGGTCCTGATATTCAACCTTGGTCACATGATCAAATGTGACTTCGAATTCGAGACATGCACCCTCATGATTATTTGTATAGTGCGCCCACATCGCAGGTGAACACCGCGTCTCGCTCAAGCAAATCAAACCTGCTTTTTTTGCAGTTTCCTCAATGCTTGCTTTGTGAGCTGATCTGAGGCCGGGGTCAGATATGTCATATGGAGCCAGTTCGAAGGGATCATTGAGAGTTCCAAACTTCCCGAATCGCGACAACTTCACTCTCTTTTTTTGGAGTATGTCGCGAAGATATTCATGGCCTGTGTAGTAATACAGTTTCATTATTGGACCTCCAAACCCACTTTTCACAAGTGGTTATCCTTATATATAAAACAATGGCTTAGACGTCTCATCACTATAGATCCAATCACGGCTATAGCACGAGAGTTTTGTTGTACATCAAAGCCGTAAGTCGCCGGAGCTACCAATGTCCGGTTTGCGACGATAGTCACATGCTGCATGCGTGAAATTCTAATCAACCGCGGAGGTCTGGTTAGGGCTCATAGTATCAATCAGTGTACACCGCAGAGAAGGTCCGGTGCGAGCCCAACCAACTCATTCGTCACAGCGCGGCGAATGATTGTTTCTTTCGCTTCACTCTGTCTGCTAGCGTTCAGTAGAAGGTGAAAGGAGAACGATAGTGGGCGCAGATATTTCTAGTTTGCTTTTGGCTTTGGGCATTTTTTCGGTCGGCTTTGTCAGTATCGGCCCGAATATTCTTGCCATTATAGGCACCTCGATGGAGCGCGGACGGGAGGCCGGAGTAAAACTGGCCCTCGGTGTGGGGTCCGGCTCAGCGGTCTGGGCCACATGCACCGTTGCGGGTCTGACCGCTCTGATAACCGCCTATGCGGGTGCAGTCACACTCCTGAAGGTTTTCGGAGCGGCATACCTTTTGTGGTTGGCATACAAGGCATTTCGTTCGGCGGCGACACCTTCTCACTTGCACAAACCAAAGGCTGCTCGCGGCAAGAACCTCTATCTTCAAGGTATCGCAATTCAACTCACAAACCCTAAGGCAGCGCTCCAGTGGATCGCAATTGTTGGTATTGGCCTTGGCAATGAGGCGCCTTTATGGGTCGGTATTGCGCTTATCTTCATTGCTACAACACTATCGTTGGCTGTTCACACACTCTACGCGGTTACGTTCTCGACAGCGCCGGTGGTCGTCGCCTACCAAAAGGCACGTCGGTGGATCGAAGGATCGCTCGGCATCTTTTTCAGCTTCGCAGCATATAAGATTGCGACCTATCGCCAGTGACAGTTAGCAGACATTGAACGATTGGCAGCAAACTCCCGCATATCGGAAATTGCAAAGTCTGGCTAAGAAGGTCAGTTCTGTGCTGACCCTGGGCGCCCAGAAGGTGACATCTTCATTTCCAGCCATGCGAAACGCTTTTGTTTGTGTCCCATGAACGGGAGCCCCAGGCTTGGGGCTGCCCAAGGCATCCGATCGATCAGATGGTTCCCAGTTCGACGTCCTTGCCACCCTTGATGACGAAATGGGCGAAGGGGCGATCTTTCAGGTTGCCATCCGGGTGGAACGCCACATCCATGCCATAGCCGGTATAGTTGATCGGGATGCCTGCCCGGATAGCTTCCAGCAGGTTTACTGCGCCACCGACAGCGTCACCGTCCCCATTGGTAATGTTCAGGATTTCCTTTGTGTAAACCGTCGCATCCGGCGTGCCCGCCTTTTCCATCGCGGCCGCATGGACCGCCATCGAATCCGCGCAGAGCGCCGAGAACGGCAGGAAGGTGCCTGGTTCGACGCCCATCAGGCTCTCGAACTCCTTGTAGGCAGCGGATGCGCTGTCATTGGTGGCCTGAAGGTGGTTGATGCCCTCACCGACCTCGTTGCCCACGGCCTCAATGAACTTGCCGCCACCGTTCACACCGGCGCTGGCAGCGATGGTCAGGGTATAAAGCTCGGCCTCGTAGCCGCCTCGGAACCATTCCTTGGCGATCGAGGTAAACTGGGTGACGTAAGCGGGCAGGAAGACAGCGGTCACATCTTCACTCATGACCTTGTCGACTTCGGCGCGGAAGCTGGGCTGATCGGGTTTGACCTCGGCCTGTACCACGACTTCGCCGCCACCGGCTTCGATTGTCTCGACAAAGGGGCCAATCATCGATTGGGTGAACGCGGTCTGTACGGCCAGGACGCCGACTTTTTTGTGGCCCGCCGCCAGCATTGCCTTGGCGGGGGGTACGCCCCATTCGCGACCTGTGGCCTGGAAGCGCCAGATCAGACCGCCATGGTCGCCTTCGGTGATGGCGTCCGCCGCGCCCAGGCAACTGACGGAAACGCCTTTTTCGATGGCCAGCGGCTTGACCGCCAGCGTCGGACCGGACCCCCACATGCCGACAATGGCGCTGACCTGGTCTACGTCCAGCAGCTTGCGCGCGGCGCGCACGGCGGCGGTGGGGTTGGTTTCGCTGTCCTCGGCAATGATTTCGATCTGGCGGCCATCCAGAATACCACCCGCGTCGTTGATCTGGCCCGCGATGACCTGCGCCGCCTTGACGATGTTGGGGCCGTAAGATGCACCGCCGCCGGTCAGGGGCGAGATCATGCCAATCTTCACCGGAGCGTTCTGCGCCAGCGCGGGCAGCGGCAGGGTGCTGGCGGCAACGCCCGCCGCCGTCGTGCCCAGAAACCGCCTGCGGTTCATGATCAGTTTCGTCATCACTCTATCCTCCTCTGAGTGGTCATGTGCTGGCGGGGACCTCCTCGACCCCATCTTCCAGCGTCAGTTGCAATGCATCGTTGAAACGGTTGAACGCGCCACACAGTGCGATGCGCCAGGTGAGTTCGACGATCTGCGCATCGGTGAAATGGGCGCGCAGGTCGGTGACCTCGGCATCTTTCATTCGGTTGGCGCGGGTGGTGACGGCCACGGCGTAACGCACCACCATCTTGTCGACCGCGTCTAGTTCCGGGTGATTGTCCACATCCGGCAGGCGGGCGACGCCCTCGGCGCTCAGACCCGACACCTCAAGCATGGGCGCGTGATGCGACATGCAATAGGTGCATTCGTTCAGCTTCGACACCGTCACCAACGCCAGTTCCAGCGCGCGGCGCGGCAGGGCGGCCTCGTCCCGCAGGTCCAGCAGCATGGCGAACAGGTGTTTTAGGATCACCGGGCGATGCGCCATCGCGCCGACCAGGTTGCCGAAGGGACCATAGCGTTTCATTTCGTCAAAAACGGCGCGGGCCTCATCCGGGAGCGTGTCGGCCGAGAGGGGAGAAATACGGCTCATGACAGGTCTCCGTCCTTGGCCTGCAGGCGGTATTCACGCATGAATCCCTGCGGGCGGTAGATCAACAGAAGGATGAGGCCCACGCCGATCAGGATCAGGCGAAGGGAGGCCGCCTGACCCGCATCCAGAAACGGCATGAGGTCTTTGAGGAAACGGGTGCCCTCCAGCAGGACCATCACCGACACGGCGCCGATCAGCAGGCCGGTGTTGGACCCGCGTCCGCCGGCAATGACGGCCATGAAGGCATAGGCGGTGACGAAGGCGCCGAACTGGGTGGGGTCGACATAGCTGAAGTAGAAACTGTGCAGGCTGCCCGCAGCGCCGATGATCGCACCGCCCGC
The DNA here is from genome assembly GCF_056537245.1 of Ruegeria sp. CG11. Classification (NCBI taxonomy): domain Bacteria; kingdom Pseudomonadati; phylum Pseudomonadota; class Alphaproteobacteria; order Rhodobacterales; family Roseobacteraceae; genus Ruegeria; species Ruegeria sp. CG11. Next base: position 25,397 of record NZ_JBQFRE010000026.1, on the reverse strand, counting down.
GGCAAAGGCGCGGACGCGGAATGACAGGGTGGTCTTGCCCAGGGTGGCGGCGACCAGATCGTCCTCGCGCAGCGCCCGCAAGACGCGCCCAAAGGGTGAGACAGTCAGCAGTTGCGCAAAAATGAAACACAAGCCGAAGACCGCGACCGAGATGGCGAGGAACATCATCTCGTAACTCAGCCCCGAAGCGAGGCCGGACAGCGGCCGGGGAATACCGGGCAACCCGTTGGCGCCGCCGGTCAGCCAGGTTTCGTTCAGCAGGAACAGGCGGACGGCCTCGGCAAAGGCCAACGTGGCGATGGCCAGGTAATCCTCGCGCAATCGGGCCGAGACCAGCGCCACCAGTGCGCTGAGGATCACGGTCACGATCACCGCCAGCGCGGCGGCGATCAGGGCGGGCATTCCGGCCAGCGCCGACAGGCCCGCGACATAGGCGGCGACGGCGAAGAAACCGAAGATGCCGAAATTGACCATCCCGGCCTGACCCCATTGCAGGTTCAGCGCCAGCCCGATCAGGGCCGAGATGATGACGAAGATGAGAATTGCGGTGAGATAGCCGATCATCTGCTGATCCTCGCTTTGCCAAACAGTCCGTGTGGGCGCAGCAGCAGCACCAGGACGATAACCAGAAAGGCTACAGCCTGACGGTAGGTTGTGGGCAGGATCAGGGTCGACAGTTCTTCGGCCACGCCGATCAGCAACGCGCCGACGACGGCCCCCAGCGGGTTGCCGATGCCGCCCAGAATGACGGCGGCAAAGACCGGCAGGATATAGTTCCAGCCCATCAGCGGATCGACCACGCCGTCCATACCCACCAGCACTCCGGCAAAACCGGCCAGCACGCCCGAGATCGCCCAGACCGCCGCGATGACATAGTTGCGGTTGATGCCGCGCACGCCCGCCAAGTCGGGGTTGTCCGACACCGCCCGCATGGCGCGGCCCAGTGGCGTGCGCATCAGGATGAACCACACCACAACCATGGCCAGCAAGGCGACGATAACGATGGTGATCTGCTCGTTATTGACGCGCATCCCCAACCAGCGATGCGGGCGCGCCACCGCGATGTCATAGCCGCGAATGTCCGACCCCCAGAGAAAGCGCACCACATTTTCCAGTACGAAATACACCCCCATAGACGCCACCAGCAGCGTCACATGATCCGAATTGCGCAGCGGTCTATAGACCAGCCGGTCCGTCAGCAGCGCGACCGAGGCCAACCCAGCCGCCCCAAGCCCGGCGGCCAGCAGCAGTGGCGCGCCGATATCGACGTTGAAAAACAGTGCAATATAGGCTCCCATCGTGATCATCGACCCGATGGCAAAGTTGGGAAAGTTCAACACGCCGTAGGTCAACGACAGCGCGATGGCGGGCAATGCGACCAACAGGCCGGATACCACGCCGTTCAGCAGGATTTGCAACATCAGATGGTCTCCGTCGCTGCCGCATCCGCCGTGCCCATATAGAGCGCGTGGATATCCGGATGGTTGAGGAAATCGGGGGCAGGCATCTGCGCCCTGACCTGACCCGAGACAAGCACGATGGCGGTTTCCGAGATCACCATCGCCTCTTTCACGTTCTGTTCGATCATCAGGATCGACACGCCCGCATCGTTCACGGCCTTCACAGCCTGGAACATCTCGGCCACGTATTTCGGGCTGAGGCCGGCACTGGGTTCATCCAGCAACAGCAACGAGGGATTGGGCATCAGCGCACAGCCAAAGGCCAGCATCTGCCGTTGGCCCCCGGACAGGTTGCCCGCCATATCACCCTCACGATGAGCAAGGTCGGGAAAGATCTCGAATACTCTCTCTCGCGCGGCTTTCAGTCCTTTGGTGTCCTTGGCGATGAACTCATAAGCCAGCGTCATGTTCTCGCCGATCGACATGTTGCGAAACACGTTATGTTCCTGAGGTACGTAACCCAGCCCGGCACGCGCCATAGCGGGCGCGTTCAGCTTGGTGACGTCGGCCCCGTTCAGCGTGATCGTCCCACCGCGCGGCGTCAGCAAGCCGACTAGCGATTTTATCAACGTCGACTTGCCCGCCCCGTTGGGGCCTACGATGGTCGAGATCGCACCCTCGGACACAGTGAACCCCGCGCCCTTGATGATGTCGCCACCACTGCCGTAACCGGCGCGCAGGGCATCGACTGTCAGGATCGGATCGCTCATCACACCATGCTCCCCAGATAGGCTTCCAGCACGCGCGTGTCGGTGGTGACCTGCGCGAACGAGCCATGCATCATCTCGCGCCCTTCGGTCATCACGTAGACGCTGTCGCAGAGGCGCTCGATCATCTCCATGTCATGTTCGACGATGGCGAAGGTGACGCCCTCGGCCTTCAGCGACAGGATGAAATCGGCCAGGACGCCCTCCATCGTCGGCGCAACACCCGCGGCGGGTTCGTCCAGCAGGATGACCTTGGGTGACAGCATCATGGCGCGCAGCACCTCCAGCAGCTTTTTCTGCCCGCCCGACAGGTTCGCCGCCGACTGATCGGCCAGTCGCCACAGATCGACGCGCTCCAGCAAGGCGCGGGCCTGTTCGATGGCTTTCTCTTCCTCGGCGCGGATGCGGGCGCGGGAAAACAGCGAGGCGGCAATGCTTTCACCTAACTGTCCGGGCCGTGCCAGCAGCAGGTTTTCCAAGATGGTCAGCGCGCCCAGGTCGCGGCTGATCTGAAAAGTGCGCACCAGCCCCTGTCCAGCCAGTTTGTGCGGCGGCAGGCCGGTGATGTCGGCACCGTCCAACGTCACTTTGCCCGCATCGGGGCGATAGGCGCCGCCAATGGTGTTGAACAGCGTGGTCTTGCCCGCCCCGTTGGGGCCGACGATCCCGGTCACCTGTCCGGTGGGTATGTTAATTTGCCCGACATTCAGAGCCCTAAAGGCCCCGAATTTCTTGGTCAGGCCCGAAATCTTCAGCACGCGTCTCCTCCCGTGTTCCAGATTTTCTGCGCCTTGCCGTCGGTTGCGTAGGTCAACCAGTAATCCGACAATTGCTTGGGTGTGTGTTTGATGCGGTGGCTCAGCAGCGCCTGCGCGCAGGCGGCCAATTGAGTGGCATGCGCCGGGTCATCGGCCAGATTGCCATGACAGTGAGGGTCCGCGTTCAGGTCGAACAGCAGCGCGGGCTGCGCCGGGAAGTGAATATACAGCCAGTCCTGCGACATCAGCGCGGTGAAACAGCAATCGTCGACGTGTTCAGGCAGCAGATGGGCCAAATCCGGGTTCAGGCGCAGCTCGCGGAAATCGGTCTCCCACACTGTATGCCAACGCCAGTTCTTGGGCGGGCGGCCCCGCAGAAACGGTGTCAGGGCATGACCGTCGCAATGCGGTGCTGGCTGGCCTATAGCCTCAGCAATTGTGGGCAGGATGTCGATGGTTTCGGTGAAGGCGTGGCTTTCCGTTCCATGGCTGGCCGGATGGCGCGGGTCGCGGATCATCAGCGGCACGTGAAACAGACCCGGAAACGGTCCGCGTCGCCCGTAAATCCAGTTGTCGCCCAACTGATCTGCATGGTCCGAGGTAAAGATGATCAGCGTTTCGTCATATTGCCCGCTGGCCTTGAGGTCTGCGATCAGGGCTCCGAACTTCTGATCCACCTCTGCCATATTGCCGTAGTAGGCGGCGCGCATCGCGCGGTCGTGGTCGTCGGTCACCTGATCGGCTGTGAGGTCGGCGCGGAAATAGCGCTTGGCCCCGTAAGCGGCGATGGATGCGGCCAGAAACGGGTGGCTCTCGGCCACTTGCGCGATGGCATGCGGTCGCGCCGGGACCGAAAGGTCCGCTGGGTCAAACAGGCAGTTGAATGGCTCTGGCGCGACCATCGGCGGATGCGGGCGCAGGCAGTTGAGGTTCACGAACCATGGCTGCGCTCCCGTCTCTGTAATGTAATCCCGTGCCGCGCCGAACATGAAGGCTGTGTCGCTGAACTCCGCCGGGTATTGGCAGGGAGCGTCCGGCTGGGACGGATCATAGCCGCCCTTGGGCAGAAAGATGCTTTCGGGATCATCGCCCAGTTCGATCTCGATCCCGTGACCCTGCAGCCAGTCGCGCCACGCGGCAAAGCCATCATGATAGAAGAACCCGGCGCGCGTCTCGAAGCCTGGACAGACCCACGGCTGTAACTGAGCAGCATTGTCGGGGTCGTTAGGGGTATCGGTATAGCCAAACAAAACCGGAGCACGGCCGCTGTCCGCCACCAGATGCGCAAGGGTCGGAACGCTGGCGGGCAGCGGAGTTTCGTTGCTGACCTGCCGGTGGTTCATCAGGTACAGCCCGGTCAGCAGCGAGGCCCGCGACGGCCCGCAGGGCGCGGCCTGCGCGTGGTGTCGCCGGAACGACATCGCCTCGGCTGCGAAGGCGTCCAGATGCGGCGTCTTCACATCCGGATGCCCCCATGCGGCAATAGAATCCCCACGCCACTGGTCGGCAATGACCAGCAGCACGTTCCGAATTACTGTCATTTTGCTCCTGTTTTCTCTAGCTTGTGTCCTCGGCCATGGCCTGGATCGCATGTCTGAAAGCGTTCTTGAGCGACGCTATCATCTCGGTTTCGAATTGCGGGCTGTGATAGACCAGTGACTGCACCTTGAGCCCGCGTAGAGCGCAGAGCACCAGATTGATGCAGTCGCGAATGGCCTCTTCTTCCCAACCTTGGGCTGCGAAGGTGTCGTGCAGAATGGTGTAATAGCTGTTGAACAGATCGCGCAGTCCCTGGGCCACAGGTTCGGCCAGTTCCGGGTCGTTGCGTGCCGCCAGGGTCAGCTCTAGCGAGGGCAGAACGACGTCATCGGCAAACATGTTATCCCAGGCGCCGTCGACAAACGCGTCAACGTTGAATTCACCGTCCTTGAGCTCAGCCACCAGACCGCGCAGACGTTCCGGCACTTCTCGCCAGAGGTCTATTGCGGCATCCAGCAATAGCGCATTGCGGTTTGGGTAGTGATGGAACATCGCACCGCGTGATACACCGGCCTGACGGCAGATCTCGGGCGTCCCGGCATTGCGGAACCCTTTCTCCATCAGCGTCAGCAATGTGGCGCGGCGCAGTCTGGCGCGCATGTCTTCGCTTTTCTGTTGTTGTTTGCTTTGGGTCATGGGCCTTCGAATCGTCCTCGGGTGTGAGGTTGATTTACGTTAAGGCACTGCAAACGTTCCGGTCAAATAAAAAACAGGCGTGTATGTTTTTACTTTAAACTGATCCACGCCTAGTTACTGCTTTCATATTTTTGCAATGCGTAGAACGGCTTAAGCTCGGGTGCTTCAATTTGTGATTTTCGCTCGCAAACAATCGCTCGATAAAGGAGCAGTCCGGACCGACAAAAAACCGGCTTTGTGCGACGGACCACTTATAGTTCACGTCTACAAGATCTCCAGAGACATAAACGAGATTGTCTTCGCCTTCGGAGGTGATCTCTGGATGCTGAACAGACGACTTTCTCTTCTGCATCCACGGCTATTGTTTTGTTTAATTTGGAGCCTGAGCTGCCAGTCAGCGCTTTCCGAAATCTGGGAGGAAGCTACTAAAACGGCCAAACCGTGTCATTTGGCTGTCTCAGATAGGCGCACCCTTTGTGAACGCTTGCCGCCTTGTGCCTATTGGTTCATGGGATTGGCGAACCTTATCTCCCGCTCGACATAAGCGAGTATTTTGGGTGCCCAGTAGTATCCGTATGGATATTTCATTGTATCCGCTTCGTCGAATTTCGCAGCCGTTCGTTTAGCACATTCACTGGGCAGAATGGCGTCTACTTGCCTCTTCATTTCAGCACTTTTGGCTGCACCGACGTTATCGCCTGGTCCATAATAAATTGCACTAAGGCGACGGCCAACTTCGAGCGTATTCGACTCCAAGATAGCAACTGATGAGAGCGAGACCACCCGTCTAGAAACTCGTTTACAGTGGGTCTCGATCACCTCCCAATCGCCACGGTTCAATGCTTGCTCGGTGCTCATGATCGCTACGATCTTATCTAACGAGCCCACTACGGCATCTCTCTCCTTGGCCGGAAGGAACGAATGGGAGAACTGCCTTACTATGCCTAGGACAATCTGGAACTCGTGAGGATCGGTATTGGCCATCCGACCGAACTCGCCGTGGATCAATTCGGCGCAATCCCACAGATGGCCGCCGAAGTAACCGAGGTTCAATGCCGCTACTAGACGTTCTCGAGGGAAGGCATGAGCCTCTGGAAGTGTAAAGTTGGGAAAATGGCTCTTGAACATCGAAGGGTTTGTACCGAGGCTTCCCACGATATCGTCCCAGAACAGGAGGCCGACAGCTGACTTACCCTCGCTGACCCTTTTATCGGAGTACAACCTCACTTCCATCTGAAGCTTTGCGTCGCGATCCCGAGTGGTCGCAATATATATCGTGTTCAGTGTAGGCTCGAAAGCGTCGGAATTCTCCACTTCCGCTTTGACCAGGTCGATCTTCAACGGTGTTGCGTACCGTTTGCATTGAACTCCGATCTTCCGTCCGATGTCGTCCGGCCCGAAGATATCGACACCTTTCTGTTGCTGACCCGGACGACCGTTCGCGGCCAGATCGGGCGAATCCCAGCGCAGACGTAAAGCATCCAAGGCAATGGCTTCGAAATCCTGCCAGTTCTTCGGTTTCGGGACTTCGAGAGAATGAATTGATGTCATTGGTTTCCGGGGGTGGTCGATCGTTTCACAGTGTATACTTTATTGGCACGAGGCATAAAAGCGGACGTTCAATGCAGCTACGCAAACGGCAGCTTCGTCCGCTCTCCTGCAATTTACTGCCTGGTTTTGAACGTCCGGAATGAGCGGTTCGCGACTTGCTGCGCGGGCAAAGAACCGAACAGTGATCAAAGTCTGCAAAGGGCTCGAAGCCGACTTGCGGCGGCGTAGAGATGCTCCCCGTTCCGGGCCCATATGAATGTTAGCTTCCTATGTTGAAATGTGATCGGCTCGCACCTGCAGAGAAGGTCCGGAATCCGCCCCCTCGGTGAGAAACTGATTCTATTTCTATGATGGCTAAACCGCTTACGACCGGCTCTGGCGATGAGACCCCGTGTTGATTCCAGTCTGAAATCTTACTGAGAAGACAGGTGACAAAGAAAATATCCAAATCATGACTATGGGTATCGTTGCTTCAAAAGAGACGAGTTCCCAAGTTTTGCCTCTGTTCCTGGAAGATTATGCCTCTTGAGCGGCTTAAAATTTGGTCGCGATACAAGCGACTTATAAAACGTTTCTAAAGCGGGCTTTCTTTTACATTTGATTGGATGGTTTGGCGGTAAATTACTTAGATGTATTTGTTTTCAAACATAAAAATGATGATCATGGGTTTTTGCTGTTGATTCAAAAGTCCTGCCGCGCCTAACGTTGCTGTGACTCAACGAACAGTGATCGGCATGAATTCCAGTGAACAAATTAGACGATTTCATGAGACCCGAAAATTTAGGATTCGATTAGCAGGGTCGTCTTTTGCAGATATAGCCAGAAGGTTAAATCTAAGCCCGGCTACGGTCCAAGCCGTATCACAAGGGCGCGGCCGTTCAGCACGAGTTGAAGCCAAAATCTGCGAAGTAATTGGCTGTTCCGACCCTTCAGAGGTCTGGCCGGAACACTATGCGGACTAACGTGGGAAAGAGTAAATGTAGAGCTGCACTGTTAATAATTGGCGACGTGAAATGAAAGAGACCCTCAGGGTGTGCATACCCTGAAGGCCTCTGAAAATCGAAGTCTAGTACGATTTCTTCCCTTTTTCATCCCACCTTGCCCAATGGAAATCAAGTGAAAACACACCTGTCGCATCAGGTGTGATCAATACCGTTGTTTTTGCTGCAGACATCAAATGGAACCAACAGTGAAGTTTATTCAAACCGTCATCGCGGCGAAACTAACTAAACCGCTTTCCAGCAATCAAGCGTCTGAAGTGTACGAGGCTGGTGCCCACCGTTCGCCAAGCCGGTGTCTCTCCAACAACGACGGCACTCGTTGGTTCGCAAAACCCGAAAATCGACAGATCAATTTGGCTCTGGCGGATGCCATGGGCACGCATATTTCAGAGCTTTTCGAGCCACTCTAAAGCGAGGAGGAAAAAATGAGCCCCTAAATCAAGAGACCTTAAAAATTTAAGAGCCCCTCAAGAGCAGGGCTCCCGAAAGGCTCGTGCAAAAGTTTAGCAGCTCTTTGCACACCCTTCATGATCCAATTCTGGCGACCCGTCAACCGCGCTGATCGATTCAGCGGGCGGGTCACCTTTTACCTTAATCAATGAAGAGGAGCCGAATGGCACGGGAGCAACCCGCAGCCACGGCTAGAGATATGTCTAAAGATGACGACGACGATTTCTATCGTCCCCCCGCACCCACCACGGCCGGGCTTATGTTTCCTGCGCGCTCAAAGTTCACTGTGCGCGGGTTTACCTTTGCCATGACACCTGCCGAAATGTACTGGCGGCAGATCATATCTGCCAGTCAACATGAGCGGGCAACCTGCCTCCTGGCACTTGCAGATCCCAATCTTTGGAACCTGCATGATCAGCCGCGTCCCGTCAGTTATATTGATGCCTCTGGCCGCCAGCGCACGCACCGCTTTGATTATCTGGCGGAGTACCGGGATGGGTCACGCGTGGCGATGGCGGTCAAACCGGCAGAACGCGTCGAAAAGCTGAACTTTCGGGGCACGCTCGCCGCAATCCGTCGTGATCTGCCGAAGGGGTTTGCCGACAAAGTCTGCCTCATCACTGAACGCAGTCGCCATCCCAAAGAAGTTCAAAACGCTGAGCTTTTGAACTTCTTTCGACGCTGCCCGGATGACGAGGCCGATCTTCTTGTTGCCGAGCTTGTTTCGGGTCTCACAGACGAGCTCTCCATCGGAGAACTCATCAAACCTCTGGACCTTGGCGCGCGCGGGTTCCGCGCGGCCTTCAGAGCGATCTACGCGGAGCTTCTGCAAGCCAACACGCGTGAACTCATTTCCACCAACACAACCGTCGCCCCCGGAAAGGACAGGCCATGAAAGATTTCCAGTTTCAGCTCAACATCAGTTTTGTAGATGCGGTGTTAGGGATGGGGAATCTCCACATTGTCCAAGAGTGCACTGCCAACACAGTTACGTTGCTTGCGAAACAAGCGGGCGCTGTACCTTTGACGTTCACCCACGAGGAACTCGCCAGACTGCTCGAAGACGGGCATTTTTCGATCGAGTATGGTTATTTCTCCGATCGGCAGGCCGCGCGCCGCGCTCGGGCTGGACGGGCACTGCTTTCGCGTCTGTCTTTGAAAACACAGGTCAATGCCTTTGTTGCCGAAGCCTGGTGCGAGGCGATGAGCGAAGGTGAAGACGAAGAGTGGTTCAATAGATCATCCAAACGGTGGTTTGAGTTTCTGCCGAAGCTTCAGGATCGTGTGCAACAAAAGCTTCAGGATGGGTTGTTCAAGGCCTTGAACGGGGAAGAGATCGACCCGGGACTGCTGTCTTTCGTGCCCGGTCGCACCGGCATCATGGAAAAGTACCGCGAGTGGGAAAAGACCAAAGATCCGATGATCTTTGTCAAGAAATCCATCTTCAATGGCCAAAACGGTAAGCGCATCGACCCACGGGTCGAAGCAATTACTCAGATGGAATTCACGAATTATCTCCATCCAAACGAAATCTACCCTTCACAGGTATTGGATGCTGTAAATGCTGAGGTGCGACGAAGGAACATTGCACTTGGCATCGCTGGCGAGGATCTTCTTCCTGAGGTCTCGTTGAGCACGATCGAGCGCCGTATCAATGATTTGGATCGGTTTGAGGTCCTGGCTGCCCGCAAGGGCGTTGCATACGCCAAGAACAAGCTGGGTGCCCATGTCGGCGGCATTAAGCTTCAAGCCCCACTACACCGTGTCGAAATGGATGAATGGGAAATCGATCTCATTGCAATCCTGCAGGGTAAAGGGATCGATATCACACACCCGAGCCTACGTGATCTTGAACTTGGCCGCTATTGGGTGTGCGTTGCCATGGACACGGCGAGCCGCTCGATCCTGGGTCTCAAGCTGTCGACCAAGCCAAGTGCAGAAGACGCAAAAGCCGTCATCTGGATGGCATTGCGTAACAAGACTACGCTTGCGGCCGGGCTGGGATGTGAAACAGCCTGGGCACAGCATGGACACATCTATCACGTTGCAGTCGACAATGGCCCGGCCTTTGTGAACGTTGATTTTAAGGCCGCTCTCTCAGATCTGGCAATTGATTATTCGGTGTTGCCTGCCGGAGTTCCCAGGTTGAGAGGGACGATTGAGCGCGTGTTTCGCAGCCTTGCAACTTTGTTGATGCCTTATCTGACCGGGCGCACCTTTTCCAATCCACGAGAACGAGGGGACTACCCGTCAGAGAAATACGCAGTGCATACCGCGGAAAGCATCTTGGAGTTGCTGGTGCGGTTCACGGTCGATGTCTACCACAATCGCAAGCATCGCGGCCTGGAGTACGCCACGCCCAACAATATGTGGGACAAGCTGATCGCTGAGTTCGGCTGGTCCCCGCCAATGAGCGTGCACAAAATCCGACATATCCTGGGGCTAAAATTCAATCGCAATACGGGCCCCCACGGCGTTTTGATGAACGGCGTGAACTACCATTCTGAACGGCTCGCAAAGCACTTCCAAAAATACGGCCCTCAATTGGTCGAGGTCAGTATCGATCCCGAAGATATGGGGCACATCTCCGTGTGGCTTGAGCGTGGAGAGGACAGCGGTTGGTCAACGTTGCGAGCGACGATCGATGGGCTTGACGGGATATCATTCGCGTCGTGGGAACGCACGATCTTTGAACTGCGCCAAAACAATCGCGCAGCCGCCAGGCTTACGCAGGGTGTGGTGGACCGTGCTATTCGGCGGATCAAGGAGATTGACGCTGAGCAGCGGGCGATGCGGCAGCTTGGCCCGATCAATCTTACCAGGGATCAAATCAAACGTGCGCAACGCGAAACGTTCTGGGGTCTGTCCCTAGGCGCTGATCCAGAAATCGCCACCGACGAAAACGCGGCAATCCCGGAGCAAGACTTCGATCTCCTGTCCGATGAAATCCCCTACCAGCCAGGCCCGCTTCCTGAAGAACAGCCTGTGTTGCCGGAGCCCAGCGAAGGCGAATGGCTTTTCAGCGATGAGTTGGACGACGAAGACGGCGATCAGCCGAGTTCAAACAACACAGATTCTGACGAGGAGAAGGGTGATGAATAAACACAGCAGGGAGTTCCAGTCTGACAAAGACATCCGCAAAAAGGTGCAGAGCTTAAGAAAGCTCTACATCCCGCGGCCAGAATTTGACAAGCTTGACGCGCGTTTTGGCAGCATCCTTGAGCAGCGCCGAGCTGATGAGGCTGATGGTGTCGTGTTCAAAGCCCGAAGCATTATGCTGGTGGGGCCATCCGGCAGCGGAAAAACCACCGCAGTTAGACAGCTCGTCCACAAATACGCGCATCTGATGGCCACGGACCCGGAGAAGGATATCTGTGAGTTCATTGGCCTACAGGTGCCCAGCCCGGCCACGATGAAGTTTGTCGGTGCGGCAACGCTACGTGCGCTGGGATACCCGTATTCCGGCAATAAACAAGGACCGGCAATCTGGGATCAGGTCAAAGAGCAACTCAAGCTTCGTCGGACGCTTTTTCTTGGGTTCGACGAGGCGCAGGATTTGGCCCGTTTCCAAACTGACAAAGAAAGACAGTCTGTCGTCAATACCCTTAAGTCGATGATGGAAAACTCCGTTTGGCCCGTGGGGTTGCTGCTGTCCGGGATGCCAGACCTCAAGAAAATCGTAAATCAAGATGCGCAGCTGGCGCGACGGGTTGATCCAATCGAAATCGGACGGCTGCATTCTCTGCGTGATGTCGAGCATGTCATCAAGATCGTGCAAAGATACGCCGATCGGGCGCAGATCGATGTAGTGGCTTCTGTTAAGAATGAAGCCTTTGCCATGAGGCTCATGCACGCGGCGGACTACCAGTTTGGGCTTATGGCCGAGATCATTGTTCTCTCGGTGTCGCATGCATTGTTCACAGAAGGCTTCGAGGCAAAGCTGAGCATTCGGCATTTTGCGGAAGTCTATCGCGAGCGAAATGGCGCAGATGACTGGATGAACATCTTTATAGCTGAGGACTATGGGCGCCTTAACCCGAGAAAGCTCCTGGACGATGGCGACAGTCCTGAAGATGGAGAAGATGCATGAAATCCCCGTTGACCCTTAGTCTTCCCCTCATCGAGGGGGAGACCCCGTCAGGTTATGTCGCCCGAATGGCCCGCCTCTTTCGGACCACACCACGCGATTTAAGCTCTGATCTTGGAATGCGATGGCCGTTTCTCTGTTCAGGACATGAGGGCCAGTTGGAGCGCCTCGCGTGGCTGACGGGGCATGATTTCTCAACCCTGAAACTATGGTCGGCGACAAAGCTCTCTGTGGGCCGATATCGCGTGGGACAAACACATTCATCCACTGGTGTGTTTCGTAGAACGGCCCTCCGGTTTTGCCCGCAATGCGTGTTGGAGGCACGGGAGCGCTCAGGCGATCATGGGATTTATGAGTTGCTCGAGTGGAAAGTGCTCAGCCTGCATCGCTGCGAAAGACACGGGACGATGCTGCGAACACTTCCGCCAGCAGGTCACTCCCATGAAGCTTACGACTTTGCAACCCAGGCGCTCGGGCATTGGGCGTATATCGAAACGGCTGCTTCCGAAGGTACGGTTCTGCCACCGACGCGTTACGAGAGCTATGTGCGTGACCGCATCCGCAAAGGTGAACAAGATGACTGGCTCCGAGACCTTGGTTTAACCGCTCTGAATGGCGCCTGTTTGTCGCTTGGAGCGGCCATTGATGGGTGCCGCGGAAAAACCGCCAACAGCCTTGCGCACCCGGAGGCACATCAATTGGCTGAACTTGGCTTCTCCTACCTAGCAGATGGGCCAGACGGGTTGTCACGAGCACTCCACCTGCTTCACGAAGAGAGCAAGAGCGACCGCCCATATTTCAGCACTGATCTAGGGCCATTTTATGATTGGCTGCATGAGGTACAGGACGATCCAACTCTGCGCGACATACTAACCAAAACACGTGACCGCATCTTTGAGACGTACCCAGTTCCCTTGGAAAAAGACGTCCTTGGGCAAACGCCGCCGCGCGAAATCTGGCTCACCATTGAAGAGGCCCGCAAGCGCTCGGGTTTTGGCGCTGTCTTCTTGAAAAAGCTGTTAGGGCATCTCGAAGGGATCAGCGCCGACGAAGCCATGAAACGCACCGATATTCGAGTGTCTGAGCTTTCGCGGGTTCTTTCTTTCTGGTCGGGGTTAATGAACCTGTCACAAGCAGCGAAGGAGTTGTCCATTCGGGCTGAGCAGGTCAAGGCGCTCATGCGTTTGGGGGTTCTGACCCAGGTTCAGCTAACTTCAGCGTTGCGCTATGCGCGACGTGAGGAAATCCACACTCTGCTGCAGCGCATTGAAAGCCTGCCGGATGCACCCGATGAAGATGGGTTCTTGCCGCTCCGTGCGTTCTGTCGTTCAAAAGGCATTCCACTGGTTCGGGTTGTTGCAGACCTGATGTCCGGCGCGTTGGATGGTCGGTTGCGCCGCGGCAGAGGCACTGGAGTGCATGCAATTGAGGTTTCCGATCAGGCGTTTGCAGCAAAGGATGAACTCCGCCTGGACCGTGATCTGACGCTTGCAGAGGCGGCGAAGTTCCTCAGGATCAGTATTATCTCAATCCGCAAGCTACGTGATGCGGGCTACCTGGTTGCGGTAAATAAACTCAACCCAGATACCAACCACATCAAAACCTATGTCACGCGTGACAGTATTGCTGCGTTCCAGGCGCACTACGCCACCCTGGGTCAGGTCGCTTCTCACCGAAAGGTCGCGCCGATCCATCTGGCCCGGCAACTTGACCGCGCAGAGGTTGAGCCCGTTTCATGCAACGGCGACTTCGTGCGTGTCTATGAAAAAGAAGCTGTCATGGGCGCCGGAAAACCCCCGGCAGACCTCACCATTAAACAATTTGAGACCGGAGGTGGCCAATGAGCAGGCTCGTCCTAACCTTGCAGCCAGCGGAGCTGGAAATCCCTACATCCTTTCTGTCGCGATTGGCTGCCCGCAACGGCTGCGCAGATATGTCTGACCTTTGCGCCGATCTTGGGTTGGATCTCCACGCAATATCGAACGGAGATAAGTTCGCCATAGAAGATCTCTGTCGTCTCGCGGACCTCCCGCGGGATGCTTTCGCGAAAACTGCCGTGATCAAAAAGGCCAAATTCGAGTACCGCATTGGTCAAGAGCCCTTCGATCGCCAGACCCTTAATCGTCAAGAAATTCGGGTTTGCCCGAAATGCATTTTGGAACAACATGAGGTTTCCTCAGATCTTTGGGCAAAGGTGCATCAGCTGCCCTGGCAGGTCCCTCAAATCCAAAGCTGTTATCTCCACAACGAACGTTTGCTGGTGATTGCAGACCAATCCACGGTTGCCCAACGTTTTGATAGTAGTCTGGCGATCAAAAATGCCTGGGATGACATCTGGCATGCTGATCACCCCATGATCGCTGACAGCTTTGATCAGTATCTGTCCAAGCGTCTACGCAGAAAACGGCGGCGTTCCTTATGTGATCGGATGACCATTCATGCCCTTTGGAGGGTGTCCGAAGCACTCGGTACCGCCCTGATCCATGGTAAATCACAACGTCGGTCCGATTTGGATGATCATGCAAAACGGGAGGCTCTTTTGGCAGGGTTTGGGCTCTTGAATGCCGGGGAAGAGGTGCTGTTCGAAGCCTTGACCTATTTCTCGCAGAGAACGCTAAAAGCAGCCCATTTTCAGCTCTTGCCACACTACGGTGAGCTCCAAAGGCTCTTGCTCCAAAAGCCCAATGGCCATGACGACCTGAAGCTGTTTCGAAACCTCATGCGTGGCTATCTATTGGATACATATCCGTATGCCCCAGGCGCGGTGGTTTTGGGGCATGAAGTTGAACAACGCCGCATTCACAGCGTCAGTTCCGCCACTCAGCACTTGAAAGTGCGCCGTGATGTCTTTGAGGCGATCCTAGTTGAAAATGGCATCGCTGAGCGCAACGGTGACGGTGAAGTTGAGCTCAACAGACCGTTGACCCTTCCGCTGGTCGAGCGCTTGGGATCTCAAAAATCGAGATATTTATCCAAGAAAGAGGCCGCGAAGTTTCTTGGCGTTTCCGATGGCGTACTGAAAGAGCTTCAGGAATGCCGAATTCTACAGCCAACTACAGGGGGGGGACATAAGGAACGTGGCGGATACGACAGCGTTCATCTGCGGCAGCTGATCCGCGACCTTTTTGGTGGTACGCGCGCTTTCCAATCTGTTCCTGACGGTTGCCAAACGTTGCCAAACTTAGCTCGGCAAAAGCGGCGAAGGGTCTCAGAGTTGGTGCAACTGGTTCTAGCTGGCCGCTTGAGTGCGTCGGGGCGTCTTGGAGGGGAGTTTAAAATCAGCAACCTGCTTGTTTCCAAAATTGAGATGTCTGAAATCTTCTCCGATCGACCTCGAAGAAGATCGGCGAGGAAGCAGCGGAACGCCGAGTGAAAAAAGCACGCCAGCGAATAGCAGGAACGGCTCAATAGGGAGGTTGAATGCCAATAGCTGACAATCGCAGTGATCTTCTCCAACGCCTCAAGCCTATATGGGAGGCCGTCGACAAGCTGGGGTTGAAGGGCACTGGCTCTGATCTGAAGGCTTTCCTGGACGAGATGTGGGGCGAGGAAATTGAAACAGATGCCACCGTTCCGGAGACCGAAAACAATCCGGATTGGGCGGGCAAGGAACTCGCGGAAGATCCCGCACTTCAGTTCCAGATGATTGCTGTCGCCTATGCCACAGGAAATGCGGATGAGATCGACCGGATTGTGGACTACGTCGCGCTCATCCGCCGTATGAAAAAGCAAGGCATCCATGAATTGGGTGGCTCGGATGACGAAAGTCCGGAGGGGTGATGCGATGGATTGAAGACGCACATTTCGTTGGTGGATGAATTCGCATCTGGCCTTGGCTACAAACTTACCGGGTCGGAGATAGGAGCTGGCGGTCAAGACCGGCTGCGGTTTGACGTGGGGTTATGGCCGCTTGCCTGGCGAAATTGACTCGGCTGACCCCTCGGAAATACAGTATTTGATGTTTGACAGCGGTTTCGGGAGACAACGGCTATGGCGAGATCCAACAGTCCTTCGGACGCAGAGCTCTCCGCTATAGTTCGAGAGGTGTTGGCCCAATCGATAGAGCGAGCGAAAGTACCCACTTGGCGTGCAGCGCTGCCGCCAATGTTGTTGGGGGCAGCATCCACCTTGGCGGTTATGGTCCTTACAAAGTGGCTCATAGATATCGGCTTGCTTTGATGGCTTCGGCTCAACGGGTGGCTGCTTCAGACACAGTGTGGTTGCTCGTTGCTGGGCGCTTGGGTTTTACCAAGTAGAGTCATCACTATGAAGAATGGCTGGGTTTTCCGGATGCGATCTCGTTATGATTTCCGCAACGGTTTTTCTGGTGATATTCACATCACAACAAGGACGCGACAGCGACCATAAGAAAAACGCTCGTTTTTCGGATTCGGGGCTGTGCCGAGAACACGTCAAAATCTGCGGTAGTTCGCCTGTAGATTGAACGTGACAAAAGCAACTAGCTGAGCTTAGATGCAGTCGCATGACCCGACCTTGGTGATACGCAAACGATGTAGCTTATCAACATAAGTAAAGTCCGCTGACAAAAGAGGATTTGCCAAACTTTGAGATTGTTCTTGTTTTCCACGGCATTCATGTTGCCAATTGCCGTTGTTGTGCCAGCTTACCGGATGGAACTATCTTCGTCGTTTAAACTATTCCTGGGGGTTTGCACGGTCTTTTTTTTGTCGGCAGCGCTTTCAAGAAAGCTGAAAGCGTGGCTGGCAGAAGATGTGGTGCGTGGAACGGATGGGCGAGTTTGGTTTCTTTCCATCTCTTGTTTACTGATCTCAGCTTTGAGCTTGTTGGGTCTGTCTTTGTCGACAAGAGATTGTAGCCGCTGGGCTGAGCTTGCTGGCGGATGTACCACGTTCGTAATCGTTATGGCTACATCCTTAGTTTTGGTAGGTGCTCTTTTCCTGAGCATTACCTACTCAGGAATCTGCAATTCTCTTCTTAGGAATTCAAATTAGGAAAAAATATGGGCGGTATAAGAGATTTCTTTTTGGGAAGTGACACACCAGGCGTAACAGCTTGGGATTTTTCTAACGGGATCGCTTCGGGTGCCGAGGCGTACCTGACGGCACGATCAGGAAGTATCTTCAGCGGTAGTGTTCCAATTGCACGAGTATTTGGCGATAACGAAGCCATTGCTAGGGCAAATTTGTCCGGAGCGCTTGCAGATACGGCCAAAGTACTTGGTCGCGCTGCTGTTGCACTAGACCTAGTGGGAACAGGAATTGAAGCTTACCGGGAATTCAGTGCTGGAAATGTACCAGGTGCAATTCGGGAAGGGGCTACTGGCCTTGCAGCACTTGGTGGAGCGGTTGTCGTCGGTGCAGCGGTTGGCACAGTAGTTGCAGGATCAGCCGCTACCGCAACGGTCATTGGCACGACCGCTGGAATCGCGGTTTCATTAGGTACTAGCAATCTTTCTGATGCCTACAGCGCGGAGATCGACGGCTTTATCGACAGAGGTTTGGCTACAGTTCTCGACAATGGCGACGTACTGATGACATCAGAGGCTTTTGCCAGCCTCGTAGGCTATTCGAGCATGTACGGGCCGGATTTTCTCCAAGAGTTCTTTAACAATGCAACGGGCGTCATCGATATTGACCTGGCGGGTTTGCAACATTTCATAGACGACTATTATGGGCCAAATTATCGAGCAGGAGACTATCAACTCAATAATCAATGCTTCATTGCCGAAACCCCAATCCAGATGTGGCCAACCGACTCTTTGGTTAAGCCACGTGAAGACGGCTCGTTTGACGAGGCTTTGGTTCTTTTGCGCCGCGAGTTCAAGCCAATCGAGGAAATCGCTGTTGGCGACATTGTTGTATCATACGACAATATAGGAAACCTCCAACCTGGCCGTGTCACGCAGCTATATCGCAACCGGGTTCGGCATGTGCTGGATGTGTTTGGCCTAAAGGTTACTCCTGGTCATGTGACGCTGTGTGGGGATGGCAAATTCGAAGGCGAGCATGTTCCGATTTTGGACATCTTGCGCTCGGATGGTGCTCTGGTTCGGGCTGATGGCTCGAAGGTTCGGGCAGCCACCGGGTGTGATCTGAGATCCGAAGGAGACCGGATGGTTGTTGCGATTGTCGGCGAGCGGCAATCGAATGGTCAGATCAGAATAGGCGAGACGGGTGAGATCCGAGCTGGAACGAGGGTCATTCTTGAGTCTGGGCAGGATGTGTCGGTTTTGGAATTGATTGAGGCCAACGGCGGGGTCTTATGCGATGACGGCTATGTCCAGGAATCCTCGGGTGGCATGAAGCTGCCATTCCGATGGACGTTCACTCCGCATCTCCCCAGGCCGGAAGACTATGTGTTGCAGCGTTCAGCAGTCACGTTGGCGGAGATTTATGAGGCTGATGAGTGGGAAGCAGTATCACCTCGTCTACCGATGCCCAGTTCAAAGGAAACGGCTCATGAGGCTGCGGAAACGCATAAGCATCTGATTTAATTCTGTTACATAAATCCAAAAAGACTATTCGATCCGCGATGAATTAGGCGGTGTGAAGGGGCAGTATGACCGAACTTGTAAGCAATAGCGCCGACCGCGAAGCTGCGGCACCTGTTATTTTGGCAAAAGGCGATATGTCGTTGATGAGGGAAGGCAGATTTGTTGATGCCTTTGAATGCACCACGTTCCCACCTGTTTCAAAGGAGGCTCCCGAAGTTGCCATTGCCGCCATCGGTGATTTGCAAGACTTGAGAAACACTCAGGGTAGCTTCGATGTCTATAACTTTGAGGTTGAGCAATATCACACCTATGTCGCGGGCGGTATTCGCGTTCACAACACTTCAGGTTGGCTTGGTAAAGCAGCCAACTTTGTCGAAGAAGCAATCGACGGATTTGCTGAATTGCTTGGAGCTAAACCAGGAGGTGCCTTCGATAACTTTACGAATGACTTGTTTGCACCTGTTCATGCATTAGGCAGGCTACTGACCGGTGCCTCTGAACTTGCCATCAACGCGGCTAAAGCTGTAGGTGGCTGGATTGGTGAAAAACTAACGCAATTCGATGCGTGGCTGGGCGATCTCTTTGGTGTTTCACCGCAGCAAGAGACCACTCCTGTATCTATTCCAGAAGGCACATCGTACCGCGAAGATGGCGCGGTAGCCACGTGGAATGGTGGTGTCACAAATCCCAACAGCTACTATAGCAAGGATTTCTTGGATCGATACGGACACGTAACCGAACAAGGAGTAGCTCGTGCGACCTTGGGTAACCATTTTAGAGCGTTGGGTGACTATCTCGGGATAACGGATGGAGAATGGGGGCTTCAGGGTGGAAACAAGCCCAGCAAAAAACCAATTCGCCCAAAGTTGCGCCCGGATGATCTCGGTAAGGACAACGACAAAGGCGGTGGTTGGGGCCGCTCTCGCGCAGAAGTGGAGGCCGCAACCGACCGAGCGCGTAGTGGTGTCGATAGTGTTGGTGATACAACCCGAGGTGAGGACCGAGAACATCCAATTATTCTCGATCTTGACGGCATGGGTGTGGAGATCACCGAGCTGTCGAACTCGACAGTTTTTGTTGACGCAACTGGCGATGGCCTCCGGAACCTGACCGCGTGGGCGGCGGCTGGGAACGGTGTGCTGTTTTATGATGCGGATGGGGATGGGACGATCTCGGAGAAGCGGGAATATGTCTTCACCGAATGGGACCCGACGGCGACAAGCGATATCGAGGCGCTGAAGGCGATCTTTGACAGCAATGGGGACGGCGTCTTTGACGCCAATGACGATGCCTGGAGTGACTTCAAGGTTCTGGTGACACAGGCTGATGGATCGCTGGTGGCCAAGACGCTGGATGAGCTGGGGATCACCTCGATCGATCTGACGGCGGATGCGACCAATATCGAACTGCCAGATGGCTCGGTGATTACCGGCAAAACAACTTTTACTTATTCCGATGGCACCACCGGGACCGTGGCCGATACGACTTTGGTGTCTGAGACGGCCAGCTATCGCGTTGAGGAAAGTGAGGTTATCGACTCGGAGGGGGTGCGTACGCATATCCAGACTGGATATGGCGCCGATGGCGCCATTTCTTTTGTCATCACGTCCGTGACCACTGCAGATGGGTCCTCGATCACCAACAGCTATGACGACAATGGCGACGGGGTGGTGGACCGGGTTCAGACCATCTTCACGGTCACCAACGTGGACGGAAGCAAAAGCGAAACCGTCACCAATAAGGTGGGTGCGGATTTCTCGAATGGCATCCTGGTGAATGAGACCAAAACCACCACCAGTGCAGATGGTGCAGTCGTCACGATCGAGCGGGATTCCACGGGGGGCGGTTGGTACGATCAGACCGAGGTGCGCACGACGCACGCCGATGACAGCCTGACCATCGTGACAACCGATCGCGGTCCGGATGGCAGCGTGATCCGGAGTTCGTCTGAGACGGTCTCGGCCGACGGGCTGGTCCGCACGGATGCGATTGACGAAGACGGCGATGGCAGCGTTGATCTGACCATCACGCATACAATTGTCATCAATGCTGATGGCAGCCGCTCGGAAACCATACAGTATTTCAACGCGGACGGATCGCTGCGCAGTTCAGTGACAGAGACCGTTTCCGCCGATGGCCAGACCAAGACCATCGCCCGCGATCAGGATGGGGATGGTGACATTGACGTTCAGGAAGAGCTGAACATCACGGTCAACGCGGATGGCTCGACAGTATCCTCCCTGCTGATGAAGAATGGCGATGGGAGCTTACGCAGCTCCAGCACCCATACCCAATCTGATGACGCTCTGCAGAAGACCTCAGCCACCGATCAGGATGGCGATGGCGACGTGGATGTCACCATGGTTGAGGCCACCACAATCCACGCCGATGACAGCCGTGAGACAGAGACGACGCAAACGAATACGGATGGCTCTGTCCGCGGCAAGACCAAAGTCACTCTGGGGAGCGACAAAGTCAGTTCGGAAACCTGGATCGATCACAATCAGGATGACGTGTTCCAGGCAACCGACCTGAGCCGCAGTGTGACGGTTGACGGGACAACCGGCGAGCGCACCACAACAAGCTGGACCCGCAATGCGGATGGGTCTTATAGCGCGCATTCCGTATCGGTCGCGAGCGAGGATGGTCTCGATGTGACCACCAGCTTCGACACGGACGGTGACGGCGACACGGATCTGATCGTTGAAGATATCACGGTTGAAAATGCAGACGGAACCTCGACGCGCACGGTTACTGAACGCGCTTCGAATGGCAGCCTCATTAGTGAACAGGAGATTATAACAAGTGCCAGCGGGCTGACCGTCACAACGCTGACCGATCTGGATGGTGACGGTAGCATCGACAGTAAAACCGTTTCTGTCAGCACCCCGAATGCAGATGGCAGCGTTACACAAACACAGACCGTATATGCCGGGGATCAGACCACAGTTCTGTCGGAAACAACGGTGATCCAAAGCGCGGATCGGCGTGTGTCGGATACGGCAATTGATGCCAACGGCGATGGTTCAACAGATACGGCCCTGCATTCGGAGAAACACGCTGACGGCAGCATGACCGAGACGGAAACCCGCCTGAACGCCGACGGTGAGACGCTGTACAGGCAACAGACCGATACCAGCGCGGATGGGTTGACCGTGACGGTGGCAACGGATTTGGACGGTAATGACGTTGTCGAAACCAAGACAGTTCAAAACACGGTTCTGAATGCAGATGGGGGGCGGACAACCACAACAACCGTTCATAACGGGGACGACAGTCTGCGCAGTCGAACTGTGACGACAGTGAGTGACGATGGTCTGGTTGTCACAACATCAGAAGATACCGATGGGGATGGCACAGCCGATGTGATCGTCACCTCGACAACTCAACTCCAGGTAGATGGATCGCAGGAAACCACCGAAGACCTGAGTGCAGGCGACAATGCTCTCCTGTCTCGTACAACAACCATCGTCAGCGATGACGGGCTTACGGTCGAAACCCGCTCTGACAATGATGGGGATGGATCTGCGGATATTGCGTCCACCAGTACAACCGTCCTGCACGATGATGGCAGCACCACCGTCACGTCCGATGTCAGAGATGTGTCAGGCGGCGGCAATATCCTGCGGTCGCAGAGCATCACTACCACAAGCGATGATGGTCGGGATGTTCTGGTAACGACAGATATCGATGGCGACGGCGATGTCGATGTCAGGGTACATCGTGTTGTCGGGGATGACGGACAGGTCACGCGCACGGAAACAGAACTGAACAGCGATGGCTCCATCATGAGCCAAAGCACGACAACCACCAATGACAACGGTCTGGAAATCTCGACCCGGCACGATGCGGACGGTAACGGCGGCGATGAGAGGACCGTCAGCGACATAACGGTGCTGAACGCGGACGGGTCTACGACGATGACCGTCGCGCAAAGCGCTGAGGATGGGACTGTTTATTCCAGAACGGTTGTTGAAACCTCCGCAGACGAGTGGACGACCACCACCCGTGAGGATTGGGACAATGATGGTGATGACGACCTGACCACGCTTCAGACTTATGATCTGGCGACCGACGGTGTTGAAACCACCACAGTCACCCAGACTGCTGCAGATGGATCAACATTGAACACATCCGTCACGGAGGTCAGTGCGGATAAACGAACCACGACACAATCTCTGGATGTCGATGGTAATGGGATCGACGACATGGTGTCTGTGTCCCACACAGATGACAGCGGCCTGACCACGACCAACACCACCTACTATTCTGCGGGCGGCGGTATTGAGGCGCAAACCACGTCAACCGTCAGCGGAGACGGGCTAACCACCACGATGGAGGTTGATCGAAACGGCGACGGGGAGGCGGAGCGTATCGTTAAAGATACAACAACGCTGTCGGGCAACGGGTCTTCCACACGCACGGTGAACCACAGCAACGGACGCAACGTCAGCCTTGGTGAGGAAGTTTATCATACCAGCGATGATGGATTGCGTACGTCAGTACAGCTGGATCTCGATGGCAACGGGTTGTTTGATTACACGACTAAGGGTGAAACGCTCCTCGAAAGTAACGGCGAGGTCGTCAATCTTCAGGCTACCCTAGACGAAAAGTTCCAAACGCAGTCGGAAATCAAAACGGTCACCAGCGGAGATGGGCTGCGGACCACGGTTGAGACGGATTTTTCCGGCGATGGAAGCCCCAACCGGATTTCCTTGAGGGTTGCTGAGGCAAATGGCGCGTTCACGGAAACGGTGTCCGAGTTTGGGGCGGGTACCGATCTTCAAAATGCGCATGTGAGAACGGTCAGTGCGGATGGGCGAACGGAAATTATCACCTCCGATCTGGACGGGGATGGTTTTGATGACCGCACAACCGTATCGGTGGTTGACGCGGATCGTGTGGTTACCACAACGATCAGTGAGCTGACCAAAGATTCACGTGTCGAGACAGAGATTGTAGAAACCACCTCCGCGAATGGCATGCACCATGCCCTGGACTTGGACATCGAGGGCGATGGCTCAGTAGACATCACCCGCAGCACCGATGTCAGCTATGATGCTCAGGGCAACAGGATCACCACATTCACCGAGACAGGGGAAAATGGTGAGATCACCTATCAGGAAACCCGAACCGTCTCCGCGGACGGGCTGGTTGCAACGTCCAGCTTCGATCTGGATGGCGATGGAGAACTGGATGGTACCAAGCGGAGCGAAACCGTCCTGAACCCTGATGGCAGCCAGGTCACAACCGACACAATCAAATATGCAAACGGTGATCTCCGGTCCGAAAAAACAGTGTCCGTCAGCAGCGATGGACGGACCGTTGTGCAGACCGAGGACTTCGATGGCAACGGCATTGCGGACAAGGTAACCGAAGTGGTTATTCGCTCGGACGGCGAACAGGTGGTGACCGAGCGCGCCTTCAACGAAGCCGGATATGCAACCAACATCTTTGTCACGACCACGTCTTCAGACGGTTTGACGCAAACGATCCTGAGAAATGGCAATGAGCAGACCATAACCCGATCTGCGGTCGATAACGGCACTTATACTTGGAACAATGGTGTTTCGGCGAGTGTGAGTAATACAAGTGTTGTTGTCTCACACGAAGTTGACGCGCTTGGCGTCGAAACGTGGACATCTGTTGCCAAATGGAAAAACTCCTCCGGAACGATCTTGACCCAAACAGAGTCCGCGCGTGTTGATCAAGCGGCCAAGGCCCGCGTGCTGGAGGAGGCAGCCCGGATCTATGACACGGTTCTTGATCGGGATGCGGATTTTACCGAGCTGGAAACACTCGTCGCATTTATTGAGGATGGGCAGTTGGACAAGGCTGCTTTGACTTCTGCCCTGATCGGCTCTGCAGAGTTTCAGACACGATATGGGACACTGACGAATGCGGAGTTTATCACGCAAATTTTCTTGAATGCGTACGGCCGCGCTCCGGCACTTTCCGAGCTCAAAGTTACTTTATCCGATCTCTTTGAAGGCCGGATCACGCGCGGTGAACTGGCCGCCGAGATTTCCGAATCCGCCGAGCATATCGTGGTTGGAAACGGTCATAGGGCGACCAACAATTTTGACGTCATCCTGAACCCTGCGCAATTTGAACGTGGTCTCGACAGGGCCTACGCGGAAAACCTGATCAAGAGCCTTGTCGACGTGGTCTATGACCGGGACGCGACAGACCAGGAGATTGCCGTTCTGTCGAAACGGTTGCTCAAGGATACGGACAACCCGGATGATATCGCCGCTGATCTTCTGGCGCTGGAAGGTAGTATTCAGGGTGTGGCCACCAACAGCCTTAATGGTCTGAATGGTGCCAAGTTCATCGAGCAAGCCTTTATGAATGCGCTGGGTCGACCACCTACAACGGGTGAATTGGCGCTGTGGTCCAGTAACCTGGACAATGGCAGGATTACAAAGGCTCAGTTTGTCGCTTCACTGGCACAGAGTGTCGAGTATCAAAACATCGGCAATGCGCATGTTGCACCGGCTGTAGACCCTGTTGTCACCAAGGACGGGACATTTGCAGGCCAAACATTGACCGGTGCAAATGATCAAAATGATGCGCTCAACGGCCATGCCGGCGATGACACGCTTGAAGGAAAAGGTGGCAGCGACGTGCTGACAGGCGGCATTGGGAATGACCACCTTTATGGCGGAAGTGGTTCTTATGTCTCGAATAATGGCAATGATACCTATGTCTGGTCCCGCGGCGACGGCAATGA
>NZ_JBQFRE010000025.1:0-38819 GCF_056537245.1 Ruegeria sp. CG11 | reverse complement strand
CTGCCCATTTCAGCAGTTCGCTGAGCTCGCCACCTGACGCACAAGCGGTTGCTGAAACAACTCAACGGGCTCAAATCTTTGCAACAAAACCAATAGCGGGACATGTTGCCGCTTCAACCCAAACAAATGCCGCAAGCCAGTTGCGCTCAACTTGTTCCAGGTTGTTTCTTTGCCATTGCTTTTCGTTTCAGTAGAGCCCTACGGCCAAACACAAACACCAGCACCAAGGTTATAGGAACCAAGACGGCACCCATCAGTAATACATGATGCAGGGCATCGGGTAGCAGCGAGACGCGATGTCCGAACTGGTATGCAATAGTTGTCCAGAACACCACCCACAGCACAGAGCCCGCAACATTTGCCAAAAAGAACTTTACCCACGGCATATTAGCTGACCCGGCGACCAAACCGTTTAACTGCCGCAGCAATACAAAAAAGCGCGCGCAGACCACTACATAGGCACCATATTTGTTTGTCGCGCGTTCTACGGCCGCGTACTTCGTCTCGGTAATGCCAAAACGCGATCCATACGCCAGGATGATAGCGCGGCCGTACCTTCGCCCAATCAGGTACGCAGCATTGTCGCCGGCTATGGCTGCAAGACTGGCAACCGCTGCAACCGCAAAAATGTTCATAGCTCCTTTTGCTGCAAGTACCGATGTAGCTACTAGGGCGCTTTCTCCTGGAAGAGGCAGCCCAAAGGTCTCAAAGAAAATCGTGGGAAAAAGTACGAACAGCCCGTAGTTTTCAATAAGACTTTCGAAGTTGTCTGCGATGTGATGCATCTGAAAACCCGGCCCTACCGAAACGATCCCAAAGCGGTTGGTTCGATGTACTTTTCTTAATGATTTGGAAGAGAACTTCCAACTTAAAGGAACCAGTTAAAAGTCATGGATTCAGTGCAAACCGCGGGAGGAACTGAAATGGCTTTTACAGGCAAAGAAATGCGCAAAAATTTTCGTGGCACCCTCTTCGTCTCTCCGGAAAATAGGCATGCAAGACGTAAGGGAAAAGAACTGGCGCGAAAGAACCAAAGGAAGACCGATGCTCTGGTCGCAAAAGACCTTCGAGAAACCGGCCAATACACTGACAACATGCAAGACCCCTTTTTCTACCGCTACTACTACTTTTGAGACATTGGACTGGTTCCGACGCTCGCTGCGCCGAAACACTCCTTTAGGGTTCTGTGGGGCGGTTAATCCGTAGCAGTTGTTGCTTCCGTTGTTGAGGCTGGGGCGGTTTCTTCACTTCCCACGCCCTCTTCAACCGACGTCATCATTGTGAGGCCCAAGAGTAAAACAACCAGAACTGCAGCGATTACTATGAAGTTTCTATTCATTTCCTTTCTCCCATCGCGGTAAGCAGCCTCCACGGAGGCGCAACGCCAAAGAGGCAAATATTTGTCAGTGTCTCAGGCGCTACATTCGATAGCTGCTCGTATTGATCGACCGCCGACAGGTATTCTTCCAGTTTCCGACCCTCTTCCGTGTTCGGCTCAGATCCCCATAGGTACTCGATCTCACGGAGCGCAGCACGGTACTCGGTCAGAGTGCGGACAATGGTCATGGCAATACCTCAAAAAAGAAATCAACATGAGACTCCATACCTGAAGATTCGCGATTCTGGTAGTTGGGTTCAAGCTGGCATGCCCAGAGCTTCTCGGTCTTTGAAGGTTCTGTTAGGTTTAAAAGAAGGCCATATTTTGTTGAAAAACTCTGCCTTGATCGAAGAGCATCTCGCTGATTCAATTCTCCTATCGAATGGGAGATTGGGCAATGATGGGATCAAGGCAGGAAGCTCAGGCCGCACTGTTCTATGAGTTTTCGTTAGAGGACCACGTCCCCCAAGATCACCTGCTGCGGTCGATTGATCGATTTGTTGACCTGAGCAGTATCCGCAGTCATTTGGCGGATTTTTACAGCCATACTGGTCGCCCTTCCGTCGATCCCGAGTTGCTGATCCGCATGCTGCTGGTGGGCTATTGCTTTGGCGTCCGGTCGGAACGGCGGTTGTGCGAGGAAGTGCACCTGAACCTTGCATATCGCTGGTTCTGTCGCCTAGATCTGACGGATCGAGTGCCGGATCATTCGACCTTTTCCAAGAACCGCCATGATCGGTTCCGTGAGAGCGAACTCTTGCGGCACGTGTTCGAAACGACAGTGGCGCGGTGCATTGCAGAAGGTTTGGTCAGCGGCCAGCGTTTGGCGATTGATGCCAGCTTAATTGAGGCGGAAGCGACCAAGCAGTATTCAGCATCACAGGAAGAATGGGATGCTGCCCGGATCGATGCCGATACCGCGCCACGTGCTGTTCGGGAGTATCTGGAAACCCTGGATGAGGCAGCGTTTGGCGCGGCGTCGCCGGTCAAGCCGAAGTTCACATCATATTCTGATCCAGCCAGTTAATGGACAGCGGCGCACAAGGCGCCAGCCTTCTTTGCATACTCAGATAACTACCTCATTGATACAGACCATGGCGTCATCATTGACGTTGAAGCGACCAGGTCCATCCGGCAGGCCGAAGTGGGGTCGACAAAAACCATGCTGGACAGGGTTAAACAGCGGTTTGGCCTTCACCCTGAGAGACTGATCGCAGACACGGCCTACGGATCTGGCCCGATGTTGGGCTGGCTGGTTGATCGCAAGATCGCTCCTCATATTCCGGTGATCGACAAGGCCGGGCGCCCTGATGGCATATGGTCCCGCACTGACTTTGAATGGGATGCCGAAAACGACCAATACATTTGTCCCGAGGGTCATGCGCTGAAACAGTTTCGTCGTAACTACTCAGATCCCGACCGGGGCCCGTCCGGAAAAGGGACAGCCCGTTATCGCGCCCTCAAACTGACCTGCCAGACTTGCCCATCGAAGGCAAAGTGCTGCCCGAACACGGATGCACGTAAGATCACCCGCGAAGAGCACGAAGACGCCCGGCAGCTTGCACGCGATATCGCCAAGACCAGGCAATACAAGGTCTCGATGAAACTTCGGAAGAAGGTCGGGATGCTGTTTGCCCATCTCAAACGTATCCTCGGACTAAGAAGGCTCCGATTACGTGGTCCATGTGGCGCGAACGACGAATTTCTCCTCGCCGCCACCGCCCAAAACCTCCGCAAACTGGCTAAGATCTTTCCTGCACCGCAGCATACGCGAAAAGCCTGACTGGGAAGGCGCTCGCGCTATATCCTGGGCATCGGTTTCTGCGTGGGCAACACGTTGTTTTTCAACACCATGGCCACCAAGCAGACCTTCGCTGCGGTTGCGGCACCGATCATCACCAATGGCAGCAACGCGCAGAAATCGGACGTTCGTGAAGGCAGCAGAAAAGGTCTGCAACGAGCCCAACCTGTACCCTGGATTTTATTGCTGCATGCGCTTGCAGCAGTAACGACACTGCAACTGCCGAATACCTTGTGCGGCCAAGCAGCGGAAAAACTGTCATTCATGCAAATAGCAGCGATGCTCGCGGCGGCAGCTCACAGTTCGCTCAACAAAACCGTCCTTCACTTCATCCGCAACAGCTATCGCCTAGCTGAATTGGTGGACACGGGACCGTGGCATATGAACAGTAAACACAACAGTCGCCTTCCAACGGCTTCAAAACTGTTTTGCACGACTTGCATTCATAGAACCACTGGCAAGCATCCGTTGGCATTTGCTCGGTTTCGCTGTGGCCGCACTTCGGGCAAATCAGGGTGCTTTCTAGGACTACAGTTTGTTTTGTCATAGTCTCACATCTGCATTATCAGGTAATCGTTAATCCGTGCCTCGTTAAACACAACGACCCAAGCCACGCCGGTGATTAGAGTTGTTCCTGCAAGCCGCCATTTCAACGTCGGTAAGGAACCGCGCCGATAAGATACCAGCCACGATATCGCGACGAGCGCCGTTGAAATCGTCAGCACATAGTAACTCGCTGCCGCAACCTTCCCAAAGATTGCCAACCAACTGCCGCCCAGCCCCAGTAACATCATCATCATGGGCAAAACGCAGCAAGTCGCGATGCCAAGCGCTGATAGCGATCCCAAATAGCTGAGGCTAAGGTACTTCTGCATTCTGTTTCCCTGATGGACTACGTCACGCGGAGTTGTAGAGACAACAACCTCTCGTATAACTTCTGTAGCCACTACAGGATCAAGACAGGAAATCTCACATGTTTGCGATTGGGGAGGCATCCCGGCAAAGCGGTGTCGGAATTGAAACTATCCGCTACTACGAACGCGAAGGGATCGTGCCGAAACCAGAAAGGGCATCGAATAATCGACGCATGTACTCTGCGCACGATGTGGGACGGCTTTGTTTTCTAAGGAAGTGCCGAGACTTGGGTTTTTCGCTTGCCGATGCAAAGGTGCTTCTCAACCTGTCCGAAGGTGATAGCGAGGATTGCCAATCCGTTAAGGAACTGGCCGAGCTTCATATCTCCAATGTGCGTATGAAGATAATCGAACTTAAGCGATTGGAGGCCGCCCTGAATGAACTTACGGCCAACTGTAACATCGGGAACGTTTCTTGCCCGATGCTTGCGCAGATACGGACCTACTAATGGCACTTTGAGGCTCGCAGTCGCCCTATGCCAACGCAGCATGACCCAAGATTCGGGCCGCGCAGAATCTACCGTTCGTTAGAGAGGTCAACTCGTTGATTTAGCAATGTTTCAATCAATCAATGAACATTTGTGCCTCGCCGCGGTGTTCTTGAAGCACGCGGCGATTTCGGACAGTAAGCCCTACCTGCCGTGCCTGAGCAATCAATTTGCTGCATACGCATTCGGCAGGTTTTATCAGAAGCCGACCTCTGATTTCCGAAACGCAGAGCAATGCGTTCTGCTTATCTTTGTCCCAAATTGGGCTAGGCAGACTCAGATCTTCTGTTGCTTTCCATTGTATCAAGGCTTGTATCGTGTGTACTCAAAGTCCATATACACAAGGCTTACGTTTTTCTTTTTCGACCTGCTGTCTCCCAAACTCGGCGTTCAGTCTTTCGATTCAGACCGACCACGCCGAGTCGCCGCAATGATGCGGGCGGCAAGTATTAGGAGACTTCCACCATGGCAAATGGCACAGTAAAATGGTTCAACTCGACCAAAGGTTTTGGCTTTATCGAACCTGAAGACGGCAAACGCGACGTGTTCGTACATATCTCAGCAGTCGAACGTTCCGGCCTTAGCGAATTGAAAGACGGTCAAAAGGTTACTTTTGACGTCGAAGCTGGCCGTGACGGGCGCGAAAGCGCCGCCAATCTGGCACTCGCCTGATCTCATGCGGGCATCCTTGCGGGTGCCCGTTTGCTCAATGGGCTGCTAAAAGCCCTTGGAGAACAAGTCAGTTGCAACAGCAGGAATTGACCCGGGCGCTCGCGCAATACCGTGTGCCCGATACGAAGCGTAGCGTTTTTGAACTGACAATCACTGTCATCCCCTTTTTCGCGCTATGGGGCACAGCGTGGTTTGCGCTATCCCTTAGTATCTGGGTCACTGTTCTACTGGCCATCCTGAACGCCGCATTTCTGGTGCGTCTCTTCATCATCATGCATGATTGTGGTCACGGATCTTTCTTTAGAAACCGCACCGTTTGCAATTGGACTGGCCGGGTTCTGGGTGTTCTCGCCCTGACACCCTATGACGTCTGGCGGCAAAGCCATGCGATTCACCATGCCTCAACCGGTAACCTTGATCGGCGTGGTATGGGTGACATTCCTACATTGACCATTGAGGAATACCTGAAGCGGAATTGGTTGGGGCGTGCCGCTTACAGGTTAATCCGGAACCCCTTCTTCCTGTTCTGTATCGTACCGGTCTACACGTTCTTTTTTCAAAATCGCTTGCCCTTTGGTTTCATGCGGTCAGGCTGGCTGTATTGGGCAAGTGCAATGGGAACAAACGCCGCGATTGCGGTGGTCCTGGCTCTGATTTTTTGGACCGGAGGCCTGGATGTACTGGTTTTTGTATTCCTTCCAACCATGATCGTCGCCGCGTCGATTGGTATTTGGCTATTCTATATTCAACACCAGTTCGAACACACAACTTGGGAGCGGGAAGAAGTGTGGAACCTTCAGAACGCCGCGTTCTATGGCAGTTCTCACTATGCCCTGCCAGGCATCCTGCGGTGGTTCTCTGGCAACATTGGTGTGCACCATGTTCACCATCTCGCCAGCCGCATACCGTTTTATCGGCTAAACGAGGTTTTGCGTGACCATTCCGAGTTGGAAGATTGCCAGCGTATTACTTTATTTGAGAGCCTTCATTGCGCACGGTTGCATCTTTGGGATGAAAAAAGTCAACGTCTGCTGACATTTTCCGAGGCTTTGTCGAACGCCAATTCCAATAGGTATTTAGTGTAGTCTGGCGCGGACCAAAAAGGCTTCGACAGTATCACCGCCGAGGGCGCGAATGGCCTCTAATCGGTGAAGGCCTTCAATCAGCACGAACCTCTTGTTGTCCGCGCGTATCTGGATCGGGGTCTTCTGGCCGTTCTTCAGGATATCTTCGGCCAGCGTCAGAACTTTTTGTTGATCAAGCGTTTTCGCCCGTTTCACAGGTACATAGATCAGGTCGAGCGGATATGGTTTTTTCTCCAACATAAGCTACGTGAGCAACCTTTCGTGCATTTGTTCCGGTTCAGAGCTCGCTACAAAAGTGGGGCCTGGAACGTACGTCATAGAACCGAACGAACAGCGTCGCGCAGTTCCTGATGCATAATCCAAGTTGCTGGCTCATCGTCACTTTCGATGTGAGAAAATGCCAGAACCTGCGCGGCGCCATCATTCTGTGCCGATCCGGCTTCGGGTAGGTCCAGTTCCAGATATTCTGCGATCAATAGTCCGATATTCTTGAAAACCTTGATGGAGGCCTCGCGCGATTTGTAACCGGCCGCCCGAGACAAGTGACCAATGGTCAGACCGTCCTTGCCTGCGATTGTAAGTGCTTTGAGCATTGTGACCTGCGCAGGGGTGAGCCTGATCTGGCGTAATGCCTCTGCATATTCTCTTTCACTGGGAACGAAGGTGCCGGAGTTTCCCTCCAAACGGCGTTGACCGCTACGCTTCCTGTCTCGTTCTTCGAGAATTTCTTTTAAGGCTTCAATGGCCAATACCGGTGTTTCGCCGACTGCATCGGCAATCATTGCCTGTGTTTTAGCTGGTGGCTTGGGGAATGCGCGCGCAACGCTGTTACCGCTCAGAATGCCAGCCTTAATCAAGTACTTTCCAAATTCTACTTCAATCACTCCTGATACGTCAGCGTTCCGCGACTTACGAACACTGCGGTCCTGAAATGCTCTTTGTTCCAGACCATGAGCTGACATCTTTGAACCGGGAAGGGTTACTTGAGGGGCATTTTTACGCATCAGAGAAACACCACCACAATTATGGCCGCAACAAACACCGCTAACGCGATAAACATCTTTACTCTGTAGGACCAGCGAAGCGCCCTTTCGGCTTTGAGCCTTTTGCCCAGGTTTTCGTCAATCGAGTTATGGTTCACGGCTTGTTCCTTCCGGAATTGTCTGGCGGTATTGATTTCCACCAACCTATTGTCGCGGCACATTTTCGGTGCACTTATCGTTCTGTCTTGTGAACGGCCGATTACATTCCCAACCATCACCTCTTCGATTCAAGTGAGCGTTTGAAGGGACAAGGATCGCAACGCACCTGTCCCGGTTTGCGCGAAAACCACGTTCGCATTTCCATCCGGAATAAGTTTCAGGCGCAAGGTATGCATGCTGTGGAACTGCCACGGGCTCACAGCCGCTATCCGCTGCCCTGTAACCTCTGATGCACACCCAACCATCCGCGCTGTTTTTGTCAGTCAGGCGGCCGTTGCTCGGGACATTTATCGCAACACAATCCTGGTTCTCCTTACGAAATCCCCAGTTGCAGTGTATTTCCTGCACGCCAAACCGGGTTTCGACGTATCCATTTTGAGGTGCCATCACTTCTTCACAGAGTTCTCCGACTCGCTGGAACAGCCGATTGCACTCCCACTGATCTCCGGTAGATGTAAGATAGGCATTTTCAGGAACTCTTATTTCCTCACAGAGTTCTCCGACATTCTGGAAACCGTGATTGCATTCCCAGCCGCTGCCATAGGAGCTACCCGTCAAATATGCGTTTTCCGGTAAGTCTATTCTTTGGCACGATCCGTTCTTGTTTTCGAAACCTTCCTCACAAACCATTCCGTCGGCATTGCCTGTGACTTGGGCAGGAAGCTGCGTCCCTGTGAGCAACAACAAGAGTGTCGGGATCAAACAAAAAACGCGGTTCGAAAACACGATGAATGACAGATTGAAGCGAAACCTGGGGCCTGATCTATCGGGCATCAAGCACGCTAATTATTAGCCATGTGTTGTTCATACGGCGCCTTTTTTCATGAGTCACGCGATGACTGGAGCCTGTCAGGTGACAGTTGCGAATGCTTGCGAGGAACGAGCTCATAGCGAAGACCCCAGCGAAACCCGTTCCTTTGCTGGGGTACATGCTACAGTTAGTCTGAAGGCCATTGGATCATCGAAACCGGCAGCATCGCGGCGACGAGTAATTTTCACCAATGCACTTTTTGTGGTCCTTAGCCGGCATAGAGTCAAGGAAGTTTCCCTCGTCGCAACGCTAGCACCACTAGGGCAGATAGTTTTTGGAACTGCCGGTGACCAAGATTCCTGGTGAACTACCGAAAGAAATTGTCTGGCCTGAGTGCGGCGAAAGAGGAGTATGTGATCAAGGCTTCCCCGTGACTATGAATGACTGGCCTGATGACATTGGCTGCAACGCAGCGATTTTCGCGCCGCTTCTACACAAGTACTCGCGGCGTGATCAAATGGCCGCTCGGTCCCGCACCCTGTAAATTGCGCCTGAGCCGAGAAAACTGTGCTTCGAGCGTACGCAACAAGATTTTGACACTTCCGCTCAGGGCACGCTGCGTCCCACTCCTGCATAAAAGAACTAGAACCACTATGGATTGGCGACCGACAGCGCCGCTCGCCAAACTGTCTCAGATGTCTATGCGCTCTGCAATGCTTAGCGCGTCTTCCAATTCAACGCCCAGGTATCGCACGGTGCTATCGACCTTTGTGTGCCCAAGCAGAAGTTGGACCGCGCGGAGATTTCCTGTCTTGCGGTAGATCTCAGCTACTTTGGTTCGGCGAAGCGAATGCGTGCCATATCCGCTCGGTTCCAATCCGATTGCAGTCACCCAGTCTCGAACCAGCCTGCCATACTGGCGCGTCGAGATGTGTGGTCGATCATGGAATCGGCTTGGAAACATGAACCGGCTAGCAAACATTTCCGGTGATTTTACCCATACCAATACAGTTTCTCGCGTGTTTTCCGTCAGTTCGAATTGAACAGATCGCTTGGTTTTGCTCTGGATCACCGAAACACGCTCACGGACGCGATCGTCTTTGACAAGATCGGTCACAGCGAGTTTGACCAGATCGCAGCCGCGTAGCTTGCTATCAATCGCGACGTTGAACATTGTGAGATCACGCAGATTTCCAGAAAGTTCGAGCCGGGCACGGATCGCCCAGACCTGTTTTGGGAGTAGCGGTCGTTTCTGACCGATGATCCGCCCCTTGTTCCAAGCTCTGGGTTTTGGGGTGACTGCAGGTAGTTGGACTCTTGGCATATTTTGCACTCCGATCCACCCTCCGCACCCAAGCAACAGCACCGCGCTGACCACCGAATAGTACAAGCGGCGTGAATGCCTGCTGTCCGATTATGAATACTGGCATGGTTTAAGTGTGTGCATTAGGCGGCTTGAGCCCATATCACTACGCATAAGAACGGTTCGAGTCCAAACCGCGCGTACGCTTCGTCTTCAGCACCGATTACCGATCGGGTTCCACGTTAAAAGGCCCGGGTCAGCACCAATAAGATAAAATGAGATATGATCAGAAAAGCTGGTAAGACCGGCGTCAGGTTATCAGCGACGCCGAGCTAACCCGGGGCTTACTGATACGCCATTTCGCCACGCGCTCAACCCCTTGCAGCGTCGACAAATCCGCTCTCCGAACCCTTCGCTCCAGAATGGCGTTCTGCAACGAAGACACGGGCGTTCTTGCGGCACGTCATTGTGGGCGCGAGCCATGATCGTATCTGCGTCGTTGTCGAAGTCTTCCATCAGTTCTTAGCCTCGATTTCTGTTTTGGTTTATACAGCGACTGGAAAAGAAAGTTCCGAGCCCTAAGCCTTGAGATTGAAGGAGCTGCCTGGTTCAGACTGTCCGATGGGACGGCCTGTAATCCGAGGGGTTTTAATAGGACGAACTGGCATTCCTTCGTTCTCAGCAGCTTGGACAGCGAAAGCATACCGAGAACCGCTTGCGCATCCTCGCGGTATGGCTCGTTGATCTGATGATCCGTCGTCTGCCTCAGAAATGAGCGACTCCGAGTATAGGTGCCGAAGTTGAGTCTCAGACACACCATCCGCTTCCATAATCAATTGCACCATGGGATCGGCCAAAAGTTGGTCGAGCAAGAACTGCGACAACTGCTTTGAAGACAGTTTATCCTTCGCGCGGGCTCTCTCCAAATCAGTAAGAGAAACGGTCAAGGTACGCGCCAGACCGGGGTGAGATTTCCGTGGATGCAGACAGATTAACACCGATGCTTTCCAGGCTTCTGGATCCAAATAATCTGGTGGTGCGGAAAGCTCAGTTTCTATGTCGTATTCGCCCGCCGGGAGTAATTCGTCAAAGCCAGGGAAAGTAAACGGCCTGGAAAAGACTGCGATTGTCTTGCTGGTTATCTGGTTCATTTGGGTAGTTCTCCTTTGCTGATAGCGCTCGGAGATGCAGACAAAAACAAGCCACCCTCTCCCGGCAGGGTATTATGAACTTTGAGGTTTCGGCTTTGGTTTTTCGGGGACGGTGTCAGGCGCTTCAGACGTAACTTCTTTTTTCGGCGCGTCCGCATCGTTTTCCTTCAGTGCGGCAGCCGCTCTGGTCGTCAAGTCCTTGAAAGACATCATTTTGATCCTTTGATTGTCCGCACCACCCACGAGCCCAGATGGGGTGTGAAAAGTGAATGCGGATACCACCAATATAGGTATTGGTGGCCCAATTTACTACGTAAAGCCGTAGAATAAGACGGGTGGCTGAAGCAGAACCGAGGCGGCGGCAACCCTGGCGCGCTACTTTCGCTTCGAATATGGGCGATCAGTGTTCGCTGCGGTGCAGTCAACCAATGCGCCATCACCATGGAAGACTTTTGCTACATCGGGTGCAGCCATGCCGCGCGAGAGCGCGCTATAGTTCAATTTCAGCTTCACCTCGCCACCAGGGCGAAGCAGACAATTGGTGTTTTCAACAACGATATGATCACTGGTGGCTCCGACGAACGTGACGCCAGCAGGGAATATTAGACCCGCCGCATCGGTGTCCTGGAGTCCAATCGCAAGGATCGACCGAGTATTCGAAGGACTGTCTAAAGTCACACACTGCATTGAAGGTATAGGATAATTCATTTGCAAGGGATTTGGATTTGATTTGGCTTTCGTTTCGATCACTTCCGCCCAAAGCGTAAAAGCATCTGTGTAAAGCCCGCCGATCGCGTGCCCCGATACGGGATCGGTACCCAACAGGATAGCCTCACCCAGACGTAGGTTGTTGATCTTTCCGGTCGCACCCTTGCCAAGCGCCCATGGCAAACTGGCGGAGCCGCCGCCTGACACTGTTTCAAGAGCGGGTCCAAACGCGCGCTCGGTGTCGATGGCAAGCGACGAAAGCAATGCCATTGCTTCTGCAGAGGGTGCCACATGACCCAGACAGGCAAAATTTGCGCCAATCCCCTTCAGAGAAATACCTTCCATTCTAAGAATTTGAAACACAGTGCTTTCAAGGTGTTCAGGCGGGATTCCTTCCCGCATATCCCCCATTTCCACCATCAGGATAATGTTGTGAGTAATGTTCTTTCCCAGCGCACTCATGGCCAGGCTTGCGATAATGTCCATCTCTGTGTTGAAGCTTACATCGCAGTAATCAACAACTTGCGCGACCTGGCTCAGCATGGGTGTTCGGATCAAGGATATGGAGCACGAGATTCCAGCATCGCGCATACGCATGATATTGCTGATCCGCGCGTCCGCCAGCCCTGTCGCGCCGCCTTCAAGCATAGCATTCGCAATCTCAGGGTGACCGCACACGGCTTTTGTCACGCCTGTCACCGTAATTCCACGGGGTCTAAGGCGATCGACAAGGAACCGTGTGTTGTAAAGAATTTTGCTCAGATCAATGTCGATACGCAGCTTGCTCATTCAATCGTCGTTACAGGTACGTGCTGCAAACGCGGAAAGGCAGAAAGAACCATGTTCACCAAGTTTGATGAAGGGCGGTTCAGAGCGTCAGTGACCGGGAGGTACAATTTGCAGTTATAATCTGTGATGGCCTTTGAAATCTCAACATCATTCATTCCTTCATGGTTGATCGTCATGCCAATTACCTCTGTGTTCGCAAAAGCCTCGATCAGGGTGATTTCATCGCAAGGGTCGGGCATAGTCATGTTGGGGAAATCACATCGACGTTTTCGTTTAGGCGCGTGTTGAAGAATAACTGCATGTGGCTGACTGCCTCGCAGAATGAAGGCTGATGTGCAAAAGGCCGGATGGCTTAGCGCGCCCTGGCCCTCGATCACTATGACATCCGGGTGTTCATCTTCAGATGCTGCAACAACAGCGCGCTCAAGCTCGCCACAGCAAAATTGCGGCGGCACCGAATCCATCGCGACACCATACTTGGCGCCCTGCATCAATCCTGTCTGGCCGGTACCGACCAAAACTGTTTTGATCCCATGCGCGTTAAGGGCACATGTCAGGATTGTCGCGGTTGTACGCTTTCCAATTGCACAATCGGTGCCGAACACCGCGATGCGGATCGCCTGGACGTCTCCAATACTGCCATCTAACAGGCGCAGGTCGGGATTGGGCCGCGGCTTGCGAATGTCGCGTATCGTGACATCGTGAATTTTGGCAAATCCGGCGAGCTCCTTGTCATCGCTAAGAAATTCATGCAGTCCACTCACGATGTTCATTCCGAGCGTTATCGCATCCACAACAACTTCGCGATCCTCAAGGGACATTCTGCCGCTGGCCGGCGCCATTCCGTAAATAAAAGTGTCGGGGATCGTAGCTTCATTAGCGACGGCGGCATCAAGATCATCGAAGATGGGAACCTGATTTGCGAAATTATCAAGCACTTTGCCACTGTCACAACCGCCATACGTGCTGTCGATCACCGAAAGAACGCGATAGGCCTGTGAATGTCGAACCAGACCATTAGCCGTCTTGCCATCGATCTTTGCGAAGTTTCCTTCGCAATACACAATTGCAGTCGGTGTATCTGTCACGAGTGTCTTGCGGTGAAGCTCTGGAAAAACTGCTTGTTCAGGCGCCAGCTTTTGCGCATCGCTGGCAATGAACTGCTTGGCATCCGACGCAATGGGTACGGGTTTCATATTTGTTCCTTTTTAGAGTGTGAAACGCGCGTCCTTGGTAAGGACGGGCAAAAATTGTGAAGTTTGGGAAAGTGGGCTTTCTGTCTGAATTCTCACTGGTTCAGAACACACAGCCCTTCTGATCGATGATAGTTTTTGTGGCATTGCCACCCATTGCCGGATCGGTCGATATGGGCATTTGCCGGTAGCTCGATTGCATTGCAGCGATCACCGGACGCCTCGTAGCCACGTTCGCATTTCCATCCAACTCCATGGATCGCGTCATCGTAGAAAGCATTTTCAGGCACAAACACGGCATCGCACCGTCCGTCGCGCTCAAAATACCCACGCTCGCACGTCCAGGGACGCCCGCTGGTTGATGCGTTCAGAAAACCGTTTTCCGGCACCGCTACTGCCACGCATGCTTCTCCGTCTTTTTCGTAGCCACGGTTGCAACGCCATGCAGATCCATAAGTGCTATTCGTCAGGTAAGCATTATCCGGCACCACGATTTTCTGGCAGCTATCGTCTACTCTTGTGTATCCACGCAGGCACCGCCACCTCTCACCTGATGGATCGAGATATCCACCTTCAGGCACAATCACTTCAGTGCATGAGGTGCCGCCAACTTCAACAAAGCCGTGCATACATGCCCACCCTGAGCCGTAGGTTCTGTTTGTGGGGTAGGCATTTCCCGGCACGACAATGGCCACGCATTCTTCGCCTTCCAACCGATAGGACAAATCGCATTCCCAACCGTCGCCATATTTTTTGGGATGCGCATTATCCGGGATCGAATTTGTTTCGGCCGATGCGGGATTTGATGAGATAAAGGAGCCCGCCAAGCAGCTGAAAACGCCAACAAACAGCGCCGTCATAAAGTGAGAGTAAAACCAGTGCTGATTTTTTCGATTTGTCCTGGTGCAAACGGCGTTGTCCGAATGTTGAGTGATTGAGTTACGATCCATCCAGGTTCAGCCCCTCAATGCAGGCCTGTGCCAGATCTTTGTTGGGGGTTTGGGATCCCGGTACCGTTGCCCAGCCGGCTGCCATAACGGCATCCTTTCGCTTGAAAGAAGAAGCTTCTTTGATCGTTGTTATTTTTTCGGCGCGTTGGGTGTCAGTTCTCGCCATGTCGACGCAGATCGGAACCAACGCAGCGATTACATTGTCGCGGGACACGGCGTTGGCCATCTTGTCCGCGTTACTGCCGGTCATCCATCCACCCCAAGAAAATCCAACTACGCCTACGAAAACCCCTCCGATCAGGGCGCCGTAGATTCCGGGTTTAAGCCATTCGGGCGTGTTCATAATCTATTCCTCCTGCGGGGAAAGCGCCGCATCGCTGTCATTGTTAGATGTAGCCAAGGTCTGGTCGTGCTTGAGCGCCAGTTCAAAATCTTCTGGGTCAATTGGGCGCATTTCTGTGCGGCCTGGCTTGCTGCCCTTGCCCTGAACGGTCAGGTAGGTTCCGGTTCTTCGATATGCTTCGAAACTCAGGCCCTGTAGTAGTTCTTCTTCAACAACTACTTCATACTTGCCTGCAGGAAGTTCATCCGGGTAGCCGGACAAAGAGAACGGATTTGAAAACGTCACCAAAGAACTGGACGATCTCGTGCTCACCTTGGTCCTCCATATAGTTTGTTGGATCTTCCCCGCGCAGTCTGCCGCGGTACACGCTCGTAAGCGCCGCGGTAGTACTGGCGTTGTAAATTAGAATAATGTGCAAATGGCAGACGCGCGCTGATCGATGTTAGTCTGCGGCCAATGACCTGAGATTTTATTGGAATCTCAAATGCATTTGGTGCCCGAGGATCAGGTACTGCCAAAAATTGACTAACCTGCGTCAGTGCAACGATGTTTGGATTCCGGCAACGTGATGTGTGTTGGCGGGATATTTGCTGGCGTGTTCTTAACGAGTATTTGAGAAGCGCAGGAAATCCAGTACCGCAATCGGACTGTATTTATCTTGCGCTTCTTTTTCGGTGAAATCCCAAATCTGCCGAAGCGAATGGCGTCTCTAACCAGGCAACTATTATCAAAATCCCGGCATCGCTGAAGGGGTGAACTTATTGCTTCAACAGTGGCCCGGCCTGATCCAGATAAGTGGGGTCAAAACCGGCCAACGTCACCAGTCCGTCATAATCATCAAATACCACTTGCCCGGATTGAAAAGTAACCAGCCCCTTTTCCCGCAGTTGCCGTAGGACACGATTAACATGTACGGCACTCAGTCCCAGCGTATCGGCAAGGTGGTATTGTGTCAGAGGGCAGGCGTATCCCATCTTGCTTGCCATCCCGACCTGAGTCAGCCTCACACCAAGTTCCAATAGAAAATGCGCCATGCGCTCACCCGCATCTCGCCGTCCTATGTTGACCAGGTGCTCAACCACCATCGCTTCATCTCGAGATACCGCCCAAAGAATTGCTGTCGCCAGCCGGGGCGTTTGCGCAAATGCTTCCAGGAGATCATCCACTACTACTTCAATGGCTTGGATTTCCATGATTGGTTCTATGCTGTGATCCGAGGTGTGCAGCAGAACGCTCCGCAAGCCCAGAAAGTCACCCGGCACTTGGAAATCGACGATCTGACGCGACCCGTCAGTCTGCGTTTTGTAGGAACAAACCCAGCCCGAGGCCAAAATGTAGGCAGCCTGCTCTGACTGCCCTTGATGCACAAGGTCACGTCCCATTTCAAAGGTTCTGCGACGCTTGTGCAGGCGTGCTAATACTGCAAGTTCAACCTCAGTCAGAGCGACGAAGTTTGAGAGCTTTCGGGTGAGCGGACTGTTTTGGATAGCGCGCAAATGTTTTTCCTTCATCGATGCGCAGCCCGCGAAACTATCCGACGCCAAGACTGCTTTCGATCAGTTAAGTATACAGCAATCCATGCCAGTATGGTGCAATTCATCGTGGCGCTTCCTTGCTTGGACGCCTGTTAAAAAAGGACGTCTACCATGGCTGACCGGCAAGACCACTCAGGAATGGCCGCACTCTCAATTTGTGAAGCGCTTTTGCTTGCAATTAAAGATCGTGAGCTCCTCCCCGAACATGAGATTGTGGGAGTTCTACGTGACGCAGCCGCTGCCCACGAAGCAGCGGTCGGCAATAACGATGAAAAGGATATGCACCAGGCCGTCGCTGTTCTGATAAACCAGATCATTGCTTCCGGCTATCGCGTTCGGCAGTAACGTCAATTTCTGTGTCAGAAAAACAAGATTACACTCGTCAAAAAAGCATAACAGCAAATAGAAGTACTATTGGTGCCTCGTTCCCGATCAATTCAAACACGAAGCAAGAACCGAAGTTCCAATCTCTGCAATATCTCGACTTAATGAAAAATTCCACGACCGCGACTTACTCCCTCTTCCCCGCCGACCTGCATGAGCCACAACGAGAATTTGCTTACTGGCTGAAGGCCCGCATGGCCTGTCCTGCTGCACTGCCTGCGACAACGCAAACGTTGGCTTTGTTCGGCGTCTAAGTTGCTGATCCTATGTGCCGCGAAACTACAGTTTGATAGTATCGCATCATCATAGCTTTGAATGACCGGTCTGGCGACAACAGCTGCAACGCAGCGATGAATGTGCTGCGACAGCAAATCAATGCTGCGTCAGCAATTGCCGCAATCGCACAAGTCCGCTTTGTCCGCTTATCGGCCATCCGACACCGGACTTTGAACGTCCGGAATGTGCGGTTCGCTACGTGCCGCACATGCAAAAGACCGAAGCTCGGTCGACGGCAGCAATGGGCTCCTATTACCCGTCGACACCCACCGTAGAGAACGGCCGCTGCGAGCCCTAAGCTCCCGTTGAGGGTGACATCACTTTCAAATTGATCTAGCAAGGCGGCGGAGTCGATATCCTAGCACAAGAGATCAGCGCGCACATCAATGCACTTCGCTGTGCAGTAGAAAACTAGTAGGAGAGTTTACTGAATGAAGTGGAAGAGCGTATCCCCATGGGGTGCTTTGGCCTTCAACTCTTGTGTTACGGCGTGGTTCGTTTATCAAAACGACGCGCTGACAGCTGCTGTACTGGGTGCTGTTTCTGGCGTTCTTTTTTCTGCGATGATCTCTCGCCGCATTTGGAAAATTGATGACCAGACAGCGATTGATCTTTGGATCGAGTTCTGGGGACGCGGTGTAGGTGAGAACGCTGCAAACGCTCGTTTCGGCATTTGGATATGCTCAATTGCTTGTCTAATTCTTGCGTTGTTCGGGTTGGGACGTGAGATCATTCGAGTCATTCCGTTGATTGCCTCCGCCGCGTTTGGAATAGCGGCTTTGTCGGCATGGCAGAGGCTACGTAGGCTTCAACAATAAGGACCCTTCAGCATTTCCAAAGGTCCGCATTGGGGTTCGCCAAGTGAATTCTTCGGCTCTGGAATTCAATGACGGCTTGAGCTCAAGCCGTTGGCTTAACCCCCGCAGCGAAAGTCAGCTTTGTCCGCGTTGCTGACCTTGATGCCGATTGAACCGACTCAATGACCTACTGAAACCGTCAGATGACCGGTCTGAGCCCAAACTGTTCAATCGGACAGCATAAGTGCTAGAGGCCCGTCTTTTGCGGCTAAGCGTGACCAACCCGGTTTTGACCCGGCGACGAGACGTGCGAACAAACGGTCTTGAATGAACAGTTCCGCGCCTTGTTCGAACCAGCCCACACTCAATTCGTCATCACTTTTGGGCGGATTGAAGCCGCCGGAAAATTCAGGCTTCACGTATTCGGCAGAGTTTGCAAATGGCATGTTTTTAGAAAACTTCCATTCATTCTCAACGGGTGCTGCTCTGCGGTTGTATAGCCAGCAGTCCGCCGTAACTTTCCCGTTTTCATCAAGCAGGTAGGCATAACCCGTTTTGCCATCGTCATCCAAAATCAGGGATTGCTGACCGTCGGGGCTGGTGTATCGAAGCACTTCGTTGTCCATTCTTCGACCGTAAATGAATGCAGAAGCAAAAAAAAGAAGGCCGACGGGAATTACAGCTTTGTCCGCATAGCAGCTGTCCAAGGCTCCAAAACACTGCATCTTAGATTTAAGGCCCGCTTCCTGCGCGTTGCTGTCATTCGTGGTGCTTGGTGCTGCAAACGCGGCGAAAGGCAGCTTTGTGGCCATTTATCCCCAGCCTTGCTCCAAATGGTGCCCCCGCAGAGAACGGCAGAAAAGTCCGCTTCTCTGCCATCTGAGAAGCGCGTGGGAATGTCCGGTTTGCGCGGTTGGCGGCGTGCCGCGCTTGCAAATGACCAAAGTGTGGCCAATGACAGGTCAGGGCTCAAGCCGGACCTGCAGGAGCGCGGCAGACGAAAACACGGTCGTTGCCCGACCCAAATGGCGACTGTGCTGACAAACCTGCCGTTCTTCTATGTTCACAATTTACGCTCTTGTGTTGCCTACCGCGCCAAATTCAACACCGGACTTCAACTGGCGGCTAGTGGAATAGCTGAGCGTTTGGGAGCGCAAAGAGTTTCAGCCCGAAGGAGCGTCAGTGACAGCGTCGACATTTCCCTGAAATTCGGCGGTTGAATTGCCGTGTGGATAGGGTTGGTCGGGGATTGGGCGATCCAGAAATTCGCATAGAGGTTCCCACCCGCTACCAAGCTCATAAGTCAGAAGTCTGTCTTTCCCGAACTCTGCTTGAACATCCAAAATATTCTTTTCGTAAACAGAAATCATATGATCTCGGTCGGCGATATTACCGCCGAACACGCCATCGGCGATTAACTTAATCCCAATTGAGTCGGCGTCTTCGCTATTCCGCAATATCGGTAATATCGTCTTATCCATGCTTTCGTACCATGCGTCGGCATCGCGTACGGAGAGGATGATCTTCGCTTTCGGGAAGTGCGCGCTCAATTCTCTCCAAAAATAGGCGCCGGGCCAGTCAACGGTTGCATTATGTTCCGCGAAGAC
Source organism: Ruegeria sp. CG11 (assembly GCF_056537245.1). Taxonomy (NCBI): domain Bacteria; kingdom Pseudomonadati; phylum Pseudomonadota; class Alphaproteobacteria; order Rhodobacterales; family Roseobacteraceae; genus Ruegeria; species Ruegeria sp. CG11. The sequence goes on along the minus strand of NZ_JBQFRE010000025.1, from coordinate 19,492 downwards.
CTGATCCCAATCTGGTGTGTCCCCTCCGGCGGCGGAGCGCCAAACCGCTACTCGCTCAGCATGGGGCAGCACTTCGAGCATATGGTAGCAAGGTCCCAACCCCAAAATTTCAAGGGCCTTCTTAAGCGACTCGGTGCCTGTGCGACCGAATCCTGCGCCAATAACTGAAAGTGGCAAATGAATCTCCTAAGAATTTAGTTCTGTCTGAATGCGATGAGCTAACAATAAACCCAGCATTTTGTCTACTGTCACCAATATGTTCAAGTTTGGAGATTGACAGCTTGTTTTGATGTCTTCTTCGGGCTCTGAGAGGACCTCGGAGCAATCGCAGCATCCCGTGATATTGGACCGCGTCAACGTCGGGTTGTCGTTGTGGGTGGGCATGGCGGATCGGAGGATCAATCATGGAAACACCAAACTTACCTGCCATTCGCGCGCTTCGCCCAGCCTGGAACAAAGGCCGTATCGTTGGTCAAAAGCGCCCGCTGAAACCAAAACATGTCTGGGCGATTCGAGTTCGCCTCGAGCTTGCCGACAACCATCGCGATCTTGCGCTTTTCAACATGGCAATCGACAGCAAGCTTCGCGGCTGTGATCTGGTTAAGATTAAGGTTGTCGATATCATGTCATCGGGTCAGATCAAGGAACGCGCTTCAGTACTGCAGAGCAAGACGCAGAAACCTGTGCGCTTCGAGATATCCGAGGGCACTCGTGCCTCTGTTGAGAAATGGATGGAAGATGAACTCATGGTCGGTGCAGAATACCTTAGGCCTGGCAGATTCCACGAAAGGTTGCATATCTCGACGCGTCAATATGCGCGAATTGTTCGAGATTGGGTTACATCTATCGGCCTTGAAGCAAGCGCATATGGAACCCATTCAATGAGGCGCACGAAAGTCACCCAAATCTACAAGAAAACTGGCAACCTCAGAGCGGTCCAGCTCTTGCTAGGCCATACCAAGATGGACAGTACAGTCCGGTATCTCGGCGTCGAACTCGAAGATGCCTTGGCTATCGCCGAAGCCATTGAGATATAGTGCTAATGGGTCGCCTTAACGGGCGGCCCTAACCGGCCTTTGGCCGCCTCTTTAGATGCCGCAGTGCAGCTTCGCTAAAGCGGCCGTCTGAACTCCGGGAAGCAATTCTAATCGATCAATAACTGCAAGGCCGACTCTATGCGAAATTGAGGCTCGAGGTGAGGCAGCTTTTGAAGGGCACCTTGTGCCGAGGCCCGTGAGAAAGGGGTCAACGCAGCTGCACTGGCGACTGCAATGACCATTCAATATGCCTGAAAAACAGGACCTTCTCACCTACAAGAACTACGCGTAGTCGGGCGCATCCAATGTGGCTCCATTTAGGTCACCCTCGACGGCGGCGAGATAGGCCTTGGCGGTGTCAGCAGCCGAGAGTCCTGAGCTTGGATCCATTCCCATCATTTCCATCGTCTCTTTGACGAATACTGGGCTGACTGCATTTACTCTCAGGCCACGGCCAAGTTCGAGGGCGGCTGCTTTTGCAAAGGACTCCAGTGCTCCGTTCGCCAGACTGATCACAACAGATCCAGGCATTGGGTCGCGCGACAGAATACCAGCCGTCAGCGTAAAGGAGCCCCCGTCGCTGATATGTTCTTGCCCGATCCGTACAAGGTTGATCTGGCCCATCAGTTTGTTCTGAAGCGCAAGATCGTAAGCGGCATCATCCAACTCGCTGAAAGGGGCAAACCCCGCCAGTCCGGCCGTGCTGACAACCGCGTCTACTTGCCCGATGGCCTTGTACATTTCTTCAATCGAAGCTTTAGAGCCAAGATCGACGGAGACGTCTCCATCTTTGTATCCGGCGCGGATGACCGTATGGCGCTCGGCCAAAGCATCTGCAACCGCTTTTCCAATGGTGCCCGTCGCACCAACAACCAGAATATTCATCCTGTTTCTCCAGTTTGTTTGGGTTCAAATCTGTCCGGTCATGCAGCCACAGGGCGTGTGCCGGTCGCATACTCGTAGGATCGCCGAATGACAGTCTTGGCAGTTTCAAGCTCGGCCTCGTCGCGCGGTGAAAACACCATCACCAGACCAACTGGGCGGAAGCCTTTCAGTACGAGCGTGTGATGCTCACCCCATCCCTTTTCCACGACTTCAAAAGCGTCGTTGTGTGGCAACTGGACATGCATGCTGCCGTTGTCAGGATGAGGGTGTATATGTGCAAACTCGCGCCCAGCCATAAAGGCGTCATGGTTACAGCCAGCACAGTCATGAATGACCATCGCCCTGGCACCGGGGACAGACACCAGGCTGGGGTGATTTTCGACGCCGGGAAGGGTAAACGCCCATTGGCGCAACTGGCCAATTATGCGATCCGGCCCATGCTGCGTGACCTGGGCATGCGGCAGCCCATGAGTGGTCCGAGGTCGCGGGCCTATCCGCTGTGGGAGGTTCAGTGTCCGGCTCATGGCGTTTCTCCAATTCGATGCAGGACAAACTTAGGTTGATAACTCCCGCAAGGTAATTCACGATGTCTGCAAGGAGGCTTTGCATGAATGCACAAACATTGGACTGGAGCGATGTCCCCTTTGTACTGGCGGTCTGCGAGGCAGGAAGCTTGTCCGGCGCTGCGCGGCAACTTGGGGTTAACCATTCCACCGTTTTTCGCCGGATTGAGGGAGTCGAGGAGAGATTGGGCGTCCGGCTGTTTGAGAGGTTGAGCCACGGCTACGTGATGACTGCCGCCGGCGAGCACTTCTATCGCAATGGCCTACAGCTTCGCGACGGCATGAACAGTATTCAACGGGAGCTTGGCGGGCGAGACTTGCGCCTGGAAGGCGTATTGACCGTCACCACGACAGATTCACTGCTCTATACTCTGGCGTCGTTGTTTACGGTATTTCAGAACCAATTTCCGGATGTCGAATTGCGGCTCTTGTCAGGCACTCAGCCGCTGGATCTGATGCAGCGGGACGCAGATATCGCGTTACGCCCAACACACAATCCGCCGGAGCATTGGATTGGCCGCAATCTCGCATCGCTGAGTTTCGCAGCCTATTCGCACAGGGATTATCTGAACACATGCCAGAACTTGCCAGAGAGCGAACAACGCTGGATCAGAATGAACGATAGCGTCAATCCATCGGCGATGAGCAGGACGACGGAAATTTTTAAACCCCCAGAAACCCCGGCAACCTATTCCAATTCGCTGATGGGTGTATTCGAACTGGTGCGAGCCAAGCTCGGGATAGCCGTGTTGCCCTGCTACCTTGGTGAGAGTTGTCTGGAGTTGGTCCGCATTCGTGAGCCTGAAGAAAAGTTCGACTCCAGCCTGTGGATGCTGGCACATCCCGATATCCGCCGAAGCGCGCGCGTTCATGCGTTCTTCGAATTTGCAACGTCGAAGTTCCGGGACGGTATCAAGGGCTTCTGTTGAACAACAGTCCCTGGCAAGACCGCATACTACTGTGTCACTGCATTCGGAACACTGGTTTCCAGACCGGCAGACGAACAACCAGGGTGTCCAAAAAAAACAGTCTGCCGCTCGAATCGGCCGGCCCAAACCAGTCATTCATCTTGCCAGGCGGTGCCACAGTGCTGCTTCACCGAAGCTGCCATTCGCTGCACGTACGATATCTAAGAGTTACCCAAGGCCGAATGTGCGCAACAAAAGGGGCCTTGGACGCCGAAAAGCCAGTTCGAGCTTCCCTGCCACGACTTTCTATCGTGACTATAAACAATTGCTGTGGAAATTTCGGAGATCAGACGTTTGTCATGCAGCCAAAAATATCACCGACAATGGATTCTTCGAGGCTAATACGTTAGAATTTTTGGTTAGGGAGGGTGGTCGATGGAGCGCCGCCTAGCCGCCATACTCGCAGCCGACGTTGTTGGCTTCAGCCGTCTGACTGAGGCCAACGAGGAAGGAACTGTCACCCGCCTCAAGGAATTGCGCAGCGAAATCATCCACCCGGAGATCGCCGATCATGGTGGTCGCGTTGTTAAGCTCATGGGGGACGGCGCGCTCGTTGAATTTGCGAGCGTCGTCGAGGCCATAAGTTGCGCCGTGACGGTCCAGCGCGATGTCGCTGCCTACAATGCCGGTCTCACAGTGGACGACCGCATCGAATTTCGTATGGGAATCAATCTCGGCGACGTAGTCGTCGAAGACGACGACATCTACGGCGACGGAGTCAACATCGCCGCACGTCTGGAGGCCTTGGCTGACCCAGGCGGCATCTGCATCTCGGGAACAGCATTCGACCAGGTCAAAACGAAACTTGGTGCCGGTTTCGAGTCACTCGGCGCGCTAAAGGTCAAGAACATTACAGAGCCGGTGCGCGCATACCGAGTTCTCTTGGAACCGGAAGATGCAGGAAAGGTCATTGGCGCGGCCAGGCCGACATTGGCGCGCTGGCTCCCCGCGGCATTTACCGTCGCCATCCTGGCGCTTATTGGTGGGGCGTTAGGTCTCGCGTGGCAAAAACCGTGGGCGTACAATCAAGGACAGGTGCCTGTTGCAAACTCGGCACCGCCTCTACCTGATAAACCGTCAATTGCGGTGCTGCCCTTCGCAAACATGAGCGGCGACATCGAGCAGGAGTATTTCGCGGACGGGATGACTGAGGACATCATATCGGATCTTTCTGATTTCGGGCTTTTCTTTGTCATCAGTCGCAACTCCAGCTTTGCGTACAAGGACGTCTCTGTGGACATTAAGGATGCCGCACGCGAACTTGGAGTTCAGTACATTCTGGAGGGCAGCGTCCGAAAATCCGGCGACAGTCTCCGAATCACAGCCCGGTTTGTCGACGCGCTCGCGGACAAACACATATGGGCGGAGCGATACAACCGGGAGCTACGCGACATCTTTCAAGTCCAGGACGAGATCACCCAGCGTATCGTCACATCGGTCGCCCCCGAATACCTTTCCGCAGAACTTAAGCGCGCTCAGCGAATGGAAACGCGCAATCTCGATGCTTGGGACGCCTTCATGCGCGGCTACTGGCACTTACTGCGCTATACCAAAGACGACAATGCCAAAGCGCAACGGTTTCTGCGTCAAGCCATCGACTTAGAACCGAACCAGGCAAACTCTCATAGTGTTTTGGCTGTGACGTATCTGATGGACGGCTTTTTTGGCTGGAGCGAGTCGCGAGAAGGGTCGTTTCAGGAGGCCCTCCTCAGCGCCGAACGTGGTCTCGCGTTGGATAGTCAGGATTCTCAAGCGCTCAGGTCGATAGGGCTCGTCCACTTCTTTTCGAACAACCACGATGCCGCGCTCGGGTACTACGAGCGTGCCGTCGCCGCCAACCCGAAAGAAGCTGAAAACCTTGCTCTATTAGGGGCCGCTCTCGGGGTTGCGGGCAAATATGATGCGGCGCTCGAACAGTATGAAGCCGCATTTCGTCTAAGCCCGCGCGACGTTCATATCGCGACCTGGTATGGCTATTTGGCAATTGCCGCTTTTGTGGCTGGCTTGGATGAGGAAGCTGTCGGGTGGGCGAGAAAAGCCGTTGAAGTAAACCCTCAGTTTCCGGGCGGGTATCGTACGCTGGCCGCGAGTGCAGGAAATTTGGGGCAGTTTGCAGAAGCAGAAGCCGCTCGCGGAAAGCTTTTGGAATTGCTGCCTCATTTAACAATCGCTCAACTTCGAGAGAACCTGCCCTATTTTAAGAACACAGGCGATTTGGAGCGCTATCTTGACGGATTGCGGAAAGCCGGGTTGCCTGAAGGAACAACTGAGTAGTTGCGGGCAAGTCAGCGGCGGCAACAACCTGTTCCGGGTACGTGCAGAACAAATCCCTATGGAACGTCCGCATTTGCATTCTTGCCTGGAAACACCACTACGATCGAAATGATCGCAAATAGAACTTACCAGCAACCTTCGTTGGATAAACTCAAACGAAAACCGAACCAGAGCCTCCGTTACGAAAACACCAACCCTTTCCGAAAAACTCTGAAGACGGACACTCTGGTCAATCAAAAAAGAACTCTTCGACAGAACTATCCATTTCACTTGACTGTACAAATCCCATCTCGCGGCGAATTTGACTGGGGGTAATGCCAAATCGCGCTTTCAGGCTTCTGGAAAAATGGGACACGCTTTTGAATCCGCACTCAAATGCGATTTGCGCGTGACTGAGGCGCGTGTGAACCAACAATTGCCGTGCTCTGGCCGCGCGTATCTGCCAGAGATATTTGCCCGGCGTAATTCCCATGGTCGTCTTGAAGGACGCAATCAGGTGCTGCGGAGACATTTCAACATGTCGTGCTACGGAATTTACCTCGACGGTTTCGTCGCTGATATTGTCTTCCATGAATCGTTTGGCCATTAAAATACGCACAGGCATTTTCTTTTCGGACTGATCCTGACGCGCTTCCAGCAGAAAAGCGCGAAATACCGACAGGCCAATTGCGTTGCGCAGGCTATTCAGGTCGGCCGATGAAGCGTGTCCGGTACTCACTCCGATGCGTTGCAACCGTTTGAGCCGCTTTGAAATCGGGATCGGTTCGAAATGCGTGAACTGCGCCTGGAATGTTGGCGGGTCTATGTCTGGCAGGAATCCCTCGCACCAGCTAACGGTTGTACTCACTCCTTTGAGATAGTCGAATTCAAACCGCTTGCGCCCAGCGAGAATACCAACCTGACCGGACCGGACGGTTACGCTCCCGGCATCCGAGCGCATTGTGCAACTGCCGCTTTCGATGACAATCACCGAGAGATAGGGACGCATGATCGGGCCGAAGCGGCCGCCCTTTTCATAGGTCATCCCCCCGAAAGAGTAGCCCCGAATCTGATTGATGAGTTGGTCCATGTGTCAGGTGTCGCGACTCGGATTAACGGTCAGAAAGATGCAACTGCCAATCTGAATGCAGGCGGCGTTACTGGTTTAGAAAACATGCATGAAATATGACGGTTTTTTTCATTATAGTCAATTTTAGATGATTTTTGGTCATGTATTTATTGATTTCGAGCAAACACAGTATGGGTGTCATCACCCTCAGCCAACCGCGGAAAAAAGCCGCCAGCCCGGAGTGCCAGCCATGTTTCAGTCCGTAAATCACTCAAAATTCGCAAGTGATTTGCCGCGCAATTGCACCTTTGACGAAAACGATTGGCGCATTCTGTGCAACTTTTGGCATCCCATCGCATATGCGCATGAAATTAAGGATGAACCTGTAAAGGCGCGGTTGCTGGATGTGGATCTGGTCGTTTACCGGACGTCTCAAGGCGTGTCGGTTGCGCACGACATCTGTCCCCATCGCGGAACCCGGCTGAGCGCAGGCTGGGTTCGCGACGATAACTTGGTTTGTCCGATGCACGGGCTGTGTTTCGATCATTCTGGCCAGTGCACCAAGATTCCCTCGATGCCGCACCAGAATGCGAAGATTCCACCCAAGATGCGTCTTTATTCCGTTCTGAGCGAAGAAAGGTATGGCATCGTGTGGGCCTGCCTGAGCGGGGAGCCAAACTGGACACTGCCAACATGGAAAATGTTGGATGACCCCAACATCAAGCTGAACTTCATTCCGTCCGGCACCTGGATGGCCGCAGCCAGCCGACATGTCGAAAACTTCAACGATCTGGCCCATTTCCCGTTCGTGCATGGAGACACTTTTGGCAATGAAATCCCCGCGCCGCTGCCGCTGTATAAGGTTCATAAAACCGATTACGGGCTGACCTTCGACATGCCTTATCTGGAAGGCGGGAACCGCTTTCCGGATGGGGTGGAGGCCGATGACCGTGAGGTGGTCTATACCTATGAACTGACCTTCCCGTTCAGCACAGCTATCTATATCAAGCCGATCGACAGCGATTACGTGCAGATCATTGCAGACACGGTCTGCCCGGTTTCGGCTCATGAATCAAAGCTGTTCCAGATCATTACTGACAACACCGAAGAGCCGGACGCAGAGTATCTGGTCAAGGAATCCTCTCAGATCAACGAAGAGGATAAACCTCTGGTCGAAGGCCAGCACCCCGAAGATCTGCCACTGGATCTGACCGAAGAAATGCACATTCCTGCGGACCGCATTTCCATGGATTACAGACGTGCGCTGGTCAAGAAATTCGGCCTTGGCGCTCCGATCGCAAGTTAACCAGAAAGAGCAACGATGACGGTCGCCCTTATCAAGGTGGAAATCAGGGAAAAGTCGGTTCTGGCCCAGGATATCGCAGGGCTGGAACTGGTGGCGGCGGATGGCAAATCCTTGCCTGCTTTCACCGCCGGATCCCATATCGATATCCACTTAAAAGACGGCGTGATCCGTCAGTATTCCCTGTGCAACGATCCATCCGAGACGCACCGCTATTGTCTCGGTGTATTGCGGGAGACTGACGGCAGGGGCGGCTCTAAGGCCGTTCACAATCTGGATGTTGGGCAGCAGGTCGAGATCAGCGAGCCCCGCAACCATTTTGCTCTGTCAGACAAGGCCGAGCATTCCCTGCTGATAGCAGGCGGCATTGGCATCACTCCTATCCTGTCGATGGCACAGGCGTTGCATGCAAATGGTGCGTCTTTCGAATTGCACTACTGCGCCCGAACCAAAGAGCGCATGGCTTTTCGTGAAGACCTGCAGGCCTCGGAATTCTCGGAGCGGGTGCATCTGCATTTCGATGACGGGGACAAGGACCAAAAATTCGTCATCGCGGGGCTGAGCCAGCCTCCGGACGCAGGAACGCACCTGTATGTATGCGGACCGACCGGGTTCATGGATGCGGTGTTGGACGCGGCCCACAAAGGCTGGCCGTCCGAGGCCGTTCATCGCGAGTATTTCTCGGTCGACCCGCCTGCAACGGATGGCGATGACCGCGCATTCAAAATCAGGGTCGCCAGCACTGGCGAGGTATTCGATATCCCGGCGGACCGGGTTGCCATCGATGTGCTGGAAGAGATGGGATTCGACATCCCCAAATCATGTGAGCAGGGCATCTGCGGCACCTGCATTACCAAAGTCCTCGAAGGTACGCCGGATCACAGGGACTACGTGCTGACGGATGAAGAACACGCAGAAAACGACCAGATGACGGTGTGCTGTTCACGGGCGCATTCGGACCTACTGGTTCTGGATCTATGACATCCACAAACAACAGGGAACGAAAGCAATGCGAAAAAGAACATTTCTGAAATCCGCCAGTGCTCTGACTTTCGGGTTGGGTACCTTTCTGGCCTCGACACAATTCGCCGCTGCCGAAAACCCCGAGGATCTGAACATCGCCGTCATATTGTCGGCAGGTATTGAATCCAGCTGGGACGGCACCCTTATCCAGTCGCTGGAGCGCGTGAAGGCGGAAAAGCCGCATGATCTGGATATCAACTGGCAGTATACCGACCCGCTCTGGGGTGATGACGCGGGCGATGCGATGCGCCTGTTTGCCGAGTCGGGTGAGTATGACATCATCTGGGCGCACTCGACCTATTCCGATCAGGTCAAGAAGTTAAAGGATGAGTTTCCTGAAATCATGTTTGTCGTGGTGGGTTCAGGCAATGAAGGCTTGGGCGGCAACCAGTACTGGGTCTACAAGCGCGTGCATGAATCAGCCTATGCGCTGGGAATTCTTGCGGGAAATCTAACTGGTTCCAACACGTTGGGCGTTGTTGGCACCTATCCCGCCGATGACATTAACGACCTGATCAATGCCTTTTTCGCGGGGGCTAAATCAGTCAATCCCGAAGTCAAGCAAAAGGTCGCCTTTATCGAAAGCTGGTATGATCCGGGCAAGGCCTCAGAAATGACCTCGGCGCAAATCTCAACCGGCGCGGACATCATTTACCAGCTGGCTGGAAATTTTCAGCCCTGTGAAGAGGCTGGTATTCTGTGCTTCTCGAACTTTGGAGACGACCATCACTATTCACCGTCCACGATCCTGTCCAGCTCGCTGGCGAACTGGGACCCTGACGTGAAATGGGTTGTAGATGAATGGTGGGCCAACAAGGCCGATGGCAAGCCATTCGAGGGCAATACTGAGATCATCTGGCGCGGCATGGCCGAAGGCGGCACCAGCATCGCTCCCTACTATGATCTGGCGGACAAGGTGCCGGACGATGTGCAGGCACAAGTTCAGACCGCACTGGACGATATCGCTTCGGGCGCACTGACGGTCGAACTGGACGTATCGCCGCCCAAGTCCGATTGAAAGGCTTGTAGATTGTGAACTCGCCGCCCGGTGCAACGCCTGCGCCGGTATAGGTCAAGGCAGCCAGCCCAAATGATGGGAAATCCAATGTCTCCGATTTTACGAACAGTGAACCTGACTAAGCGGTTCCCCGGCGTGATCGCGAATGAAGATGTGAACTTCGATCTCGTCGCCGGGGAAATTCACTGCCTGTTCGGAGAGAACGGAGCCGGAAAATCAACACTGTCATCCTGCCTATTCGGTTTCTATCAGCCCGAAGGCGGGGGGCTGGAGCTGCGCGGCGAACCGGTCAAGTTCCGCTCGCCACGCGATGCAATTCATGCCGGGATCGGCATGGTGCATCAGCATTTCGTATTGGTGCCCGATTTCACCGTTTTGGAAAACATCGTTGTCGGGACCCATGAAAACGGCTGGAAACTCAATCTGGACGAGGCCCGCACCCGGGTCGAGGTCCTGTGCCGGGAATATGACATCGATCTGGACCCGAACGCGACGGTGCGCGACCTTGCGGTTGGGCAGCAGCAATGGGTCGAGATTCTTAAGGCGCTGTATCTGCGCGCCGAAATTCTGATTTTGGACGAACCCTCGGCGGTGCTGACGCCCGAGGAGTCCATTCGCCTGTTCCGCATCATCAACCATATGAAGGAACTCGGCCTGTCGATTGTGCTGATCAGTCACAAGATGGTCGAAGTGATGCAATCCGACCGGGTGACCGTCCTGCGCAAGGGCAAGGTGGTCGACACCGTCCGGCCCGGCGACGTGACCCCCAAAGAGCTGACCCGCATGATGGTCGGCCGCGATGTCGAATTGCGCGTGATCCGGGATCGCTCGGCCGAAGACACAGCTGCAATGGAAACGGTTCTGGTCGTTGACAACGTGAGCTATCGCGACGATCGGGACAATCTGGCGCTGGATCAGATCAGCCTGACCATCGGCAAGGGCGAGATACTGGGGCTGGCCGGGGTGTCCGGCAACGGACAGAAGGAGTTGTTCGAAATCCTTTCGGGTATCCTGATCCCCGAAAGCGGCAACGTGACCCTTGCGGGCGAGCGGATCGAAGGGCTGCCGTCGCGCCATTATATGGATCGCGGCGTGGGTCTGGTGCCCGATGACCGGTTCCGCGAAGGGCTGATCCCCGAGTTCGACATTCAGGAAAACATGATCCTGGGCTGGCAGCGCCATGACGACTACACCCAGGGGCCTTTTCTGAACCAGAAAAAGATCGGCACCATCGCCGAAGGTCTGATCGACGAGTTTCAAATCAAGACGCCATCCGCCACTACTCCGGTTAACCACCTGTCTGGCGGCAACGCGCAAAAAGTCATTCTTGCGCGCGAATTCGTGCATTCGAACAAACTGCTGTTGGCCAATCAGCCGACGCGGGGGCTGGATCTGGGCGTGATCGAATATGTCTACAAGCAGATCATCGCAAAACGCGATGAAGGCTATGCCGTGCTGATGGCCTCGGAAGAACTGGAAGACCTGCTGAACCTTTCGGATCGCATCGCGGTGATCTCGGGTGGCCGGATCACCGGCGTGGTCGACCCCGAAAACACATCCATCGAAGAGATTGGCCTGCTAATGGCCGGTGAGAGAAAGGAGGCTGCGGAATGACCTCCATCGAACGCGATACCGGGGCACCACGCCCAATCACCCGGATCAGGATCGAACCCCGCGTGAACCGCAAACCGATCTGGACGTTCTCCATGTATCTGGCGGCGACCCTGTTCGGGCTGATGCTGTCGGCACTTTTGCTCTGGACCAGCGGCGCGGATGTGATCAAGGCATTCTCGGCCTTGCTGAACGGCGGTTTTGGCAGCCAGAAAGCGCTTGTCGCAACTCTGGCCAAGGCGACGCCGCTGATCCTGACCGGGTTGGCGACCGTCGTGGCGTTTCGCGCCCAGGTCTGGAGCATCGGGCAGGAAGGTCAGGTCTATGCGGGTGCGATGGGGGCCTATACCGGCTATCTGATGCTGGCTGGTCTGCCGCCTGCCTTGTACATCGCCGGGATCATCCTGTGCGGTATGATCGGCGGGGCGGTTCTGGGCGCACTGGCGGCGATCCTGAAAGACCGGTTCGACGTGAACGAGATCATCTCGACCGTCATGATGAACTATCTGATCGTGTTCCTTCTGTCGTATCTGATTGGCGGCGGTCCCTGGACCGAGGTGTCGACTTCGGTCGTTTATCAGCAAACCGCGCCTATCAGCGAGGCCGCTCAATTGCCTGCATTGTTCGGCAGCAGCAAGCTGCATCTGGGCTTTGCATTCGCCATTGTCGCTGCGTTGGTCTGCTATGTTGTTCTGGACAAGACCCCGCTGGGCTATGAAATCCGCGCCATGGGCTACAACCCGGTGGCACTTGCCTATCGCGGCACCAATATCGGGCGCACCATCGTGCTGGTGATGATCCTCAGCGGCGCGATTGCCGGGCTGGCGGGCGTATCGGAAATCTTCGGAACTGCGCACCGGCTGCGTTCGGATACGCTGTTCGGCCTTGGCTATACCGGCATCATCATCGGCATGATTGGCGGCCTGCGCCCTCTGGGTACTGTGGTGGCCGGGATCATCTTTGGCGGGCTCGGCAGCGGCGCGCTTTACATGAAACTATTGGCGCAGGTTCCGGCGGCGCTTGTACCGGCGATGGAGGGCATTCTGATGCTGACCTTCCTGTGTGCCGGCGTGGCCGCCCGCTACAAGATCGTGAGGGTCCAGACCGATGGGTGAGTTGTTCCAGCAAACCATTCTGATCAGCATCCTTGCGGGGATGGTTCGTATCGCCACACCGATACTGTTCGCCGCCATCGGAGAGCTTGTGACGCAACGTGCGGGCATCTGGAATATGGGTGTGGAGGGCACGATGCTGATGGGCGCGTTCACCGCCTACTTCGTCGCTACCGCCACCGGGTCGATCTGGTTTGCCGTCCTTATGGCTATGGTGGCCGGGGCGCTGGTCGGGCTGATCATCGCCTTTATGACCGTGACCATGCGAGTGGATCATTTCATCACCGGGCTCGCCGTCAATCTGCTGATCGCGGGGCTGACGCTCTATTGGTTCCGCATGTATATCAAGGGCCGCGCACAGCCGACATTCGACGGGTTCGAAAACGTCCCGGTCCCGATCCTGTCCTCAATCCCCATTGTCGGAGAAATCCTGTTTGACCAGCGCCTGCTAACCTATGTCGCTTTTCTTGCCGTGCCCGCGGTTTGGTACCTGCTCTACCGCACCCGTTGGGGGCTGGAGCTGCGCTGCCTGGGTGAAAACCCCAAGGCGCTGGACATCAAGGGCCTGAGCGTTGCCACCCGCCAATATGGTGCCGTTCTATTCGGCAGTGTGATGACCGGGCTTGGCGGCGGCTTCCTGATGCTGGGTTTCTCGGACCGCTTCTTGGCCGACATCACCGCAGGGCGCGGCTGGCTTGCCATCGTGGCGCTGATTGCGGGCAACTGGATGCCCAAGGGCGTGCTGGCCGCCGTATTGGTTTTTGCCCTGCTGGAAAGCGTGGCGACCCATGTTCAGGTGTTGGGCATCGACGTGCCGCATCAGATCTTCCTGGCTCTGCCTTACCTCGCCTCGATCCTGTTGCTGATGGGTCTGCGCCGCCAGTCCCGGCAGCCGCAGCGCCTTGGCATCCCGTATTTCCGCTGATCCGTGAAAAGGAGAGCATTCATGACACCCGCAACATGCACTGACCCGGTTGTTCTGGAGCACTGGCATCCCCTTTCATCCGTCGACGAGATGACGGCGGGCAGTGTTCACAGCACAGTCTTGCTAGGTCAGACCCTGTCCTTTGCGCGTGATGCGGATGGTCAGGCATATGTCTGGGAACCCACAGCTGACCTGGCCGAAGGGATGGCCTTCGATCCGAGCAAGATTGGGAAGAAGGTGAATTCTCAAGTTGAATATGGTTATGTTTGGGCCAGCTTGGGCGACAATCCCGAACCGCTGTTTTCCTTTCCGGAATATCAGGAGACCGACCGCCGCTTTGTGCCCACGGGCATGTTCGGCGTGAATGTCTCCGCCGGGCGCGGGGTCGAGAACTTTCTGGATATGGGGCATTTCCCATATGTTCACACAGGTATCCTGGGCGAGGAACCCCATACCGAAGTCAAGGAATATGACGTCGAGGTTTCGGAAACTCGGGATGAAATTCTGGCCACGCGCTGCCGGTTCTATCAGCCGCAGGCGGCGCTGTCCTCGGACGAGGGCGCAGACGTGGAATACACCTATCGCGTGCCGCATCCGAACTGCGCCATTCTGTATAAATCCAGCCCGAATGACCCGACCCGGCGCGATGCGATCTATCTGTTCATTCAGCCGGTCGGGCCGGAAAATATTCTGGCGCATACGGGCATGTGCATTCTGGACGATGAGAACACCTATCAGTCGATCCGCTATTTCCAGCAGGTGATCTTTGGGCAGGACAAGCCCATCCTCGAAAATCAGGTGCCCAAGCGACTACCGTTGGACCCACGTGCCGAAACCCCGATCCGAGCCGACAAATCCGCCATTGCCTATCGCCGCTGGCTCAGTGGCAAGGGCCTGACCTATGGCGTGATCCCGGTCTCCAACCCCTGAACCATTTAAATCCACGGAGGATACCATGACCTGCGACAACAAAATTCTGTTGAACGACTGGCATGTTGTTGCCGAGGCTGACCTGCTGGCTTTTGGCGACGTACAACGAACCGTATTGTTTGAAGAGCCGGTCTATGTGTCACGGGATGGGGATGGCAGGATCACGGTCCGGCGCAACACTTCAGATGGCCCGAAACTGCCATTGCAGGAAAAATACGGGTTCATCTGGACCTGCCTTGGCACACCTGAACGCGACATCATTCATGTGCCCGAGGCTTTTGAAACTGACCGCTATCTCGTTAGCGGCGGTTCATTCGGGGTCAAGGTTTCGGGTCTACGAGTGGTCGAGAACTTTCTGGACATGGGGCATTTCCCATTTGTTCACACCGGCTGGCTGGGTGAGGAGCCACATACCGAGGTTCAGCCCTATGAGGTGGAACTGACCAAAGATGATGAGATCATCGCGTCGGAGTGCTACTTCTATCAGCCGCAAGCCTCACCCACGGCCGAGGGCGGGATCATGGTGGAATACACCTATCGCGTTTACCGGCCCTATACGGTGGCGCTGTATAAAACCAACCCGACCTATCCTGACCGCAATGACTATATCGTGCTGTTCGTGCAGCCGGTCGGGCCCGAGGAATGCATCGTTCACCCCTATCTCTGCTACGTCAAGGACGGGATGGAAGAGGACACGCTGCGCTGGTTCATGCAGCTGATCTTTGCGCAGGACAAACCGATCTTGGAAAACCAGATACCGCGCAAGCTGCCGCTTGATCCACGGGCCGAAACTCCCATTCGCGCGGACAAGGTCGCCATTCTTTATCGCCGCTGGCTGAGAGACCATCAGGTCACCTTTGGCACGCTTCCAGCAGTCGCCTGAGCCGGCGCAGAAAGGACATTAAATGACTACGGAACTTCATTCGCAATGGATCCCGATCGCCTCAAGCTCGGATCTACCGCTGCGCCATGTGTATCAGGCCAAGCTGCTGGGGCGGGAATTCGCCGTGTGGCGTGCCGATGACGGCTATGTCAACATCTGGGAAAACCGCTGCCTGCACCGCGGTGTGCGATTGTCGATTGGCATCAATGACGGGCGCGAGCTGAAATGCCAGTATCACGGCTGGCGCTACGCCAACCGCACGGCGGGCTGTACCTATATCCCGGCGCATCCTGCGGACGCTCCCGCTCGGACGATCTGCAACAACACTTACCCGGCGCACGAGGCGCATGGTCTGGTCTGGTGCGGCGAACAGGCGGTGGGGGACATCCCGGCAATGGACGGGTTCGAAGCGGCCACCGTACTGCGCCCGATCCCGGTAAACGCGTCGCGTGATTTAGTGATCGAGGCGCTGACCGGTTACAGCTTTTCCGATGACTGCACCGGGACGATCAACGGTGACGGGTCGGTCACGGTGACAGCCGATGACGGCAGCGCCGTTCGGCTGTTTGTGCAACCCTGCGACAGCAATCACTGCGTCATTCGCGGGCTCGCGAACCAGACAGCGCAGGGTGCAACACATGTCGCGCTACTGCGTAATCACAGTCAGGCACTGAGCGCACTGCGTCGGAAGATCGAAGCCCAGGCCGCGCAACTTGAAGCCCCCGAACCGATGTCAGCACCGATCAGGCGCGTGGCCGAGGATCTGGTCGATATCCCAGCCGTCAGCACGGACGGGCGCAAGGCCGATCTGCGTGTGCAGGTTGCAGCTAAAAGCATGACGGCCGAAGGGATTGTCAGTCTGCGGCTGGAGCCGATCACTGGCAACCGATTGCCCACCTTCCAACCCGGCGCACATATAGACGTGCATCTCCAGAACGGGCTGGTGCGGCAATACTCGCTGACCAACGGCCCGGGCGAGACCGATCACTACACCATCGGCGTGAAACGCGAACCGGACAGCCGGGGCGGTTCGGTCGCCATTCATGACAGCGTCCAAAAAGGCGATGTTCTGGCGATCTCGGCCCCACGCAACAATTTCCCGCTGCGCCGGGATGCGGTGCAAACCATTTTCATCGCCGGGGGCATTGGAGTGACGCCGCTGCTGTCGATGGCGCGGACGCTTAACAGTCAGGATCTGGGGTTCGAATTCCACTATTTCGTCCAGTCCGACGACCACGTGGCCTTTAAACAGGCCATCGGCGAATTCGAACAGGCGGCAAACTTGCACAAGGGCCTGTCCCCGGACCAAACCGTTGCCAATTTGCGCAAGGTTCTGGCCGATCCTGGCCACGCCCGCCACATCTATATCTGCGGTCCGGGGCCGATGCTGGAAGCGGCCCGTCAGGTCGCCGCCGATTGCGGTTGGTCCGACGAGGCGGTGCATTTCGAATACTTCAAGAACACGGTCGAACTGGACGATTCCAACGGCTTCGAGATTGATCTCGCCCGCTCGGCCATGACGCTAACCGTGCCCGCAGGCCAAACCATTCTTGAGGTGCTACGCGAAAATGGGATCAACATGGGCAGCTCCTGCGAACAGGGCGCCTGCGGCACCTGCCGCTGCGGTGTGATCGAAGGCGAGGTGCTGCATCAGGACGTCTACCTGTCCGACAGCGAAAAGGCCGAAGGCAAGTCGATCATGACTTGCGTCAGCCGGGCCAAATCCGACCGGCTTATTCTGGATATCTGAGGTGCATGATGATCAAGCTTTATGACTATGAACTGTCGGGCAACTGCTACAAGCTGCGTCTGCTGATGTCCTTTCTGGGCGTCGAGTTTGAGACCGAAAAGATCGACTTCTATCCGGGTCTTCAGCACAAATCCGAAGAGTTCCTGAAACTCAACCCGCTGGGACAACTGCCGGTGATCGACGATGATGGCTTGGTGCTGCGCGATGCGCAGGCGATCCTGATTTATTTGGCGTCGAAATACGATAACTCGGACAAGTGGTATCCGACCGGCGACCCGGCACTGCTGGGGCAGGTGTCGCAATGGCTGGCCTTTGCCGACGGGATCACCTCGACCGCCTCGGCTGCACGGTTGCATGACAGCCTGTTGTACCGCCATCTGGATATCGACGCGGCCCGGGCGGGGGCTCATAACCTGTTCCGCATCCTCGACGAACACCTGTATTTCGCCGAGCTGGACGGGCAGGATTGGATTTGCCCGGGCGATCATCCGACCATCGCCGATATCGCCTGTTTCCCCTATATCATGCTCAGCGAGGATGGCGGCATATCGCGGATGGATTACCCGGCGATCCGCCGCTGGTGCGACCGGTTCAAACGGATCCCCGGCTTTGTGGTGATGTCCGGCGTGTTCCCCGCCGGGCCTGCGCCTGAGAAAGGGGCCGAACAGGCCGCGTAAACCGAAACTCCCCTTCGCCGCATACCCGTGCGGCGAATCTCGGCGTCCGGTCCGGGATGCGACACATTTGGACCGGACGCCACTTTTTGATGATATTCCAAGTAAGGACAAACCCATGATGAGAACCCGCGCCGCAGTCGCCCTTGACCCCGGCAAGCCGCTTGAAGTGATGGACGTGAATCTTGAAGGCCCCCGCGCCGGAGAAGTTCTGGTTGAAATAAAGGCCACCGGCCTGTGCCACACCGATGAATTCACCCGCTCGGGCGACGACCCAGAGGGCATCTTCCCTGCCATTCTGGGCCACGAAGGTGCCGGTGTGGTGATCGAGGTGGGCGAGGGCGTCACCTCGCTGGAAGTGGGTGATCACGTGATCCCGCTTTACACACCCGAATGCCGCGAATGCGAATATTGTCTAAACCCGAAAACCAACTTGTGCCAGTCAATCCGCGCAACGCAAGGGCAAGGACTGTTGCCAGATGGGTCTACCCGGTTCTCGATGCTGGATGGCACGCCGATCCATCACTACATGGGTTGCTCAACCTTCGCCAACCACACCGTTGTGCCCGAGATCGCTCTGGCCAAGATTCGCAAGGACGCACCCTTTGACAAGGTTTGCTATATCGGCTGCGGTGTGACGACGGGAATTGGCGCGGTTATAAACACTGCCAAGGTGGAAATCGGTTCGCGCGGGGTGGTCTTTGGCCTCGGCGGCATTGGTCTGAACGTGATCCAGGGCCTTCGGCTTGCCGGCGCGGATCAGATTGTCGGCGTTGACCTGAATGACAGCAAGGCGGAAATGGCGACGAAGTTCGGAATGACCGATTTCGTGAATCCATCGAAGATTGATGGCGATCTGGTGGCGCATCTGGTCGAATTGACCAATGGAGGCGCGGACTACACCTTTGATGCCACGGGGAATGTCGGCGTCATGCGAACCGCGCTGGAAGCGGCGCACAAGGGTTGGGGTGAATCGATCATCATCGGCGTAGCACCGGCAGGGGCCGAGATCTCGACCCGTCCGTTCCAGCTGGTCACGGGCCGCAGTTGGCGTGGCACGGCGTTTGGCGGCGCATCTGGCCGCACCGATGTGCCGAAGATCGTCGACTGGTACATGGACGGCAAGATCGAGATCGACCCTATGATTACCCATAAGCTGACACTGGATGAGATCAATCACGGCTTCGACCTGATGCACAGGGGCGAAAGCATCCGCGCCGTGGTCGAGTTCTGATCGATAGAGTTGCTTGAAAGTACCTCATGCTTTGGCGGCAAGAACGTGGTTTACAGGCACTCTTTGGATGCCTGTGGCTGCGGCAAGACCTTCGGGATCTACCCACAACCGCAAGCCCAAAAACACCCAGGCCGGTTCTGTGGTATCCTTGGGTCTAATTGGCGGTTTTGTTGCAAAGATTTGAGCCCGTTGAGTTGTTTCAGCAACCGCTTGTGCGTCAGGTGGCGAGCTCAGCGAACTGCTGAAATGGGCAG
>NZ_JBQFRE010000024.1:0-43746 GCF_056537245.1 Ruegeria sp. CG11 | reverse complement strand
GCGGTCTTGGCTATTTGGAGATCGCCCTACCCTCGCCGATCTGGCACTTCTGCCCTTTGTCCGCCAATTCGCCCATATAGACAGAGAGTGGCTTGACGCACAGGAATGGCCAAATTTGATTGCATGGCTGGATCGTTTCATGGAAAGCGAAGCTTTCATAAACGTAATGCACAAGTACGCGCCATGGGCAGAAGGCGACACGCCTCTTTGGTTCGGCGGCTAGGCTCAACATGGCGGCCCCCCGGCCCAAACCTGCCGTTTACCCGTGTTAGTAAGTGCTGCAACGCAGCACGCCAAAGGAGCCGTTCGCTGTAGGCGCGAAGCCTGTAAGCGGTTTCAAAAATACGACAAGGAAAATTAGAACCGCGTCCACACTCAATTCGCGACCCGATTGGCCAGTTTCACACGAGACCAATCAAACACGATGTTGAAGAAGAATGTATATATGACAATAAATACAATCAGTACCGCCTCCAGTTTCAACGCATCCCACAGTGTCAAGCTCATGGCCCAGGCTAGAACAGGCATTGTCAGCGCAACCAAGCTGCCCTCGAACAGCAGCGCATGGGCCAATCGCACCAATGCCGATTTTTGCGTGTTCTTGCGAATGTTTGCCAAATACCAATCAAACGTCATGTTAAAGACCACATTCCACAGCATCGCTGCAAAGGAAAAGAACACACCAAGGATCAGGGATTTCTGAACATCGACATGCGAGATCAGCGGCAGCAGTAGGGCGATGCTCAGCAGCGCAAAAACCTCAAACAGCACCGCGTGCACCATCCGACCAGCAAAACTCATGAGAATTTTCCTCAATTCATGTCCTCGGAGGAGTTTTACTCTGTTGTTACGATCAATAAAGCTAGATAGCATCTGATAAACAGATAGTTGGTGGAGAACTCCTGATGCGCGCATCATTCGAACAGTTGGAGGCATTCGTCACCACCCACAGCGAAGGCTCCTTTTCCGCGGCAGCCCGAAAATGCAACAAAGCGCAATCGGTGATCAGCACTCTGGTCGCCAATCTTGAGGTCGATCTGGACGTCGAGCTTTTCGACCGCAGCCGAAGATACCCGACCCTTACCCAGGCAGGAGAGGCATTGATTTCGCCAGCCCAAATTCTGTTGGAACGGCGCAGCCGGTTTCTGGCTATCGCCGATGCCTTGTCGATGACCCTGGAGAACCGTGTTACGCTCGCCATGGCGCCGCATATCAAGCTGGCGAACCTGGGTGAGATCATCCGCACCTTCAATGCTGAGTTCCCATCCGTCGATGTGGAAATTCAGTCCTTTACAGCCGGGGAGATTCAGCGATTGATCGTCGAGGGTGGAGTGGATCTGGGCATTATTCTAGAACCCGAAGGTATCCCACAGGCGCTCGACTTTCGCTCACTGGGCACACTCAGGTTGGTCTGCGTCAGCCATCCGGAAAGCCCGCTTGCGCAAATGCCGTCGGTCTCATGGGAGGAACTACGTCTGCATCGTCAGATTTTGTTGAAGGAAGCCGACAACCCCAACAGCGCTATCCTTAAGGCCTCGCCGTCGATTTGGCAGGTTAGCACTGCAACGGAGGCCATCGATCTTGTGCAGGCCGACCTGGGGTGGTCGGCGCTGCCTCTGCACGCAGTGGATGTCTTTGTTCAGACCGGAGCGTTGAAAATCCTGCCCCTGCAATTTGAGACCAAACCATATGCCGAACGCGCGGTGGATATGGTCTGGTCATTCAAAAAGCCCATGGGTCAGGCAACAGCCAGGCTGTTAGAGCAACTATCAGAAAAAGCTGTGATCCAGAACTCCACTGTGACTTAGATCTCGCCGCGAAGTTCCTCGGCAAAAGAGGAAATCGTGTGCTTCGGTGATCCAAGAACCTCACGGGTTTCACTGTCCACCTGTTCTTCCTTCAACTGCTGCACGAATGTTAGCAAGTGTTCGATAAAAGCCGCTTGCTCTTCCGGCAACCCCATCTGGCCAACCGCCTCCATAGGCAACCGGATGACTTCTGCCTCAGGAGCGTAGGTTTTCAGAAACTCTGTCGCCCCCTCGGTATAGTTCTTGGCTTCTTGACCCTGAACGGCAAACTCTTTGTTTTTGGCCGCGTCGTTATCAATTGCATTGAAGACAAGATCGGCCAGATCGCTGGAATTGGTGAACCAGATTGGATGAACGTGATTTCCGATGACGGCCAGTTGGTTGTCCATCAGGAATTTTGGCAGTGAATCTAGAAAGAAAGAGCAGTAGAAGAATGTAAAAGGAATGCCCGAAGCCTTGATGGCATCGATCCCGCTTTGGCGAATCGCATTGGTGCCATAGGCCATGCCTTCGGTCGAAAACTCTGGATATGCAGTGTCGACCCCTGCAATTTGCATGATGTGCTGAACGCCGGCTTCTTTCGCTGCCGCTACGACGTTGATCACACCTTCGCGTTCGGTGTGGAACGGCAAGGTGGTGTCCAGCGACTCGGTGTTTAGTGTGATGTACAGCGTCTCAGTGCCCTGCAAAGCCGTTGTCAGGCCGGCCGGATCCGATACGTCGCCGTGAACAAGGCGAACTTCTGCGGGCAGAGCGGACTTTGCCGCCACCGGATCCCGAACGATGGCGGTCACTTCTGCGCCTTTCTCCACGAGTTTTGCGGTCACGCGATGCCCCAGATGGCCTGTGGCGCCGATAATGGTGATCTTCTTTGTCATGATGGTATCTCCTGTTTCAGCAATGCTTTTACAGGCAAATATGCGATGCCTTTAGTTATATACCATCTGTTGAACAGATACTATTTGAAGCGCACTGCGATAAAACCAGTCTCTCCATTGCATCAGTATCAACCACCAAGTTTTTGAACATCTGTTCCGACCATTGCAGCGCGCCAGAGGTCAGAAGAAATGTTTCGGGAACAACGATCCACTCACCGATCCAGACCCCACCGGATCGTTCGTGTTCATGGTGGGTCAATTCGCCAATCTGCTCTGCCCGCTGGCGTCCCAGCCGGGCGACGGCTTCGCCAAACTCCGATGCCCGTTGATTTCGTTTGTGGGCCATCGCAGAGGACGCTCCTTTTCCGGGCTCGTGCCTTTCAGCGAATTCACCAATGTCGGATGATGACAGTTGATTGACATTGTGGGCAATTTTACAAAGCGTCCCGCAGAGTGCCCCAAGCGCTGTGAGAATTTCGGCGACCCCGTCACGAGCGTTCTGCCAGTGCGGCTCGACCACATTGAGCCCGAGCGAATGGGCAACATCCCGTTTGATCTGATGGCCGGCGCCATTTTCATAGTTACGCAAGTCCCCGACGGGACCACCAATCTGAACATTCAATCCACGTTTTGCCGCATCTTGAAGTGCCTCAGATCGCCGGCCCAGTTCAGATCGCCAGACCTCAAGTTTCGTGGCAAGGCGGATCGGCACAGCATGCTGACCATTGGTTCTCCCCATCATCATTGTGTCCGGGTGAGCAGAAACATGATGATGGATTGCTGCCATGACATTGCGGAGGGTGCCTTGTATCTGCTCAAGCCCCAGTTTCATCTGCAGCGCCAATGCTGTGTCCATGACATCCTGCGTTGTCGCACGGAAATGCACATGGGCCGCGTGGTCCGGCAGTAGTCCGCGCAGCTGCTTTACCAGCCCAACGATTGGGCGTCCGACAAGGATCATCTCAGCCTGCAGTTCGGCCAGATTAAGATCGCAGATTGAAACCGCTTCGAGCGCGGCAGCAGCATTGGTCGGAATCAGCCCAGCGGATGCTTGACGCGCCGCGAAAACCTGTTCGACCTTTAACCAGGCAGATATCGTCGCGTGCTCGCACCAGATCGACCGCATGTCCGCGCTGGAAAAGCAATCCCGGTAGATACCATAGTCAAGCATCCTCCAGCCCTCCGCGTGCGATGCGGCGTTCTTTGACGATGCCTCTGATCCTAAAGGCCAAGGCGGCAAGACCGACGATGATAAAAGCCAACGCTATGGGACGTTCAACAAAGATCATCGCACCGCCCTCGGACATCAGCAGGGATTGGCGGAAAGTTTCCTCGGCACCCTTGGCCAGGACAAAAGAAATTACGAACGCTGCAACGTTAAAGTCGTATTTCCGCATAAGCCAGCCGGCAAATCCTGCTACCGTCATGACGGTCACGTCGAACATCGATCCGCGGGCGGAATAGGCTGCCACGAAGGCGGTCAGGAATATCAGCGGATACAGAACATTGATCGGAATTTTCAGGATCAGGCGGGCAACTTGTGTGGCACCAAAATAGCCGATCAAACCATAGGCCAGAATACCGAGCATGCCGCAGGCGAAAAGTTTGTAGACCAGTTCCTTGTCTGTCAGGAACAGGGTTGGACCAACCTGAATGCCGTGGATCAGGAAAACTCCCAACAGGATTGCCCCGATGGTCGAACCCGGAATGCCCAGCGTCAGCAACGGAGCCATCGACGGACCGGACACAGCATTGTTGGCGGCCTCAGGCGCGGCAACGCCTTCCAGCGCCCCCTTGCCCCACATTTCGGCGTTTTTGGCGCGGCGTTTGCCCTCTCCATAGGAGATGAATGCCGCGATTGCCGATCCCAGACCAGGCAAAACACCGATACCTGCACCGATGAACCCACCGCGCAACGCATGTGGCAGGCAGGGTTTGTATTCCTCCCAAGTCAGGCTGTTTCCGTCTTCCGTGCTTTCGTTTTCCTCGGTCTCACCGGTCGCGTTGCGACGCGATTCCAGCTGGGCAAAAACCTCGCCGAGAACGAACACGCCGATCATCAGTGGCACAAGACCGACGCCATTGGACAGTTCAAACGACCCGAAGGTGTAGCGTTCTTCGCTTGAGATCGGGTCAAGCCCGACCATGGCGATCAGGATCCCCAACAATGCCGACGCCAGTCCTTTGACGATGGAATTACCGATGACTGAACCGATGACGACAAAAGCGGCAAAGTAGATGGCAAACGTTTCCGGCGGGCCAAGTTTCAGGGCAATGGCCGCGATGAAGCCGACACCGATGACCAGCAGGATATCTCCCATCAGGTCGCCGATGATGGACGAGATTGTTGCCACTTTCATCGCCTTTCCGGCCTTGCCTGCGCGCGCCAATGGGTAGCCGTCGATCTGCGTTGCGGCGCTGGCCGCCGTACCCGGTGTGTTGAACAGGATTGCCGCGATCGAACCGCCGTACCGCCCGGACTTGCCGATCACATACAGAAATGCGAGGGCAAAGATCGGCGACATGTAAAAGGTGATCGGCAGCAACATCGCAATAGCCGCAGAGGCGGTTAGGCCGGGTGTCGCACCAACTACCATCCCCACGACAGCTGCAAGAACGATGGCAAAAAGCAATGTAGGGTCAGTGATCACCGACAGAAGTGCGGGAAAAATCTCCATGGTATTTTACCCCTGAATCCAGCCGAGCAGGTCGAAGACCTCGCCGTATGGCGGGAACACGCCCAGCAGGACGAAAAAGATGAGATGGAAGACCAGCGGACAAAGAACAACGGACAGGGCCAGACCGACCCGGCTGCGTACGCCGAAAATAGAAAGGACAACCGGGGCCGCGATCGCGGTCGGCAGCAGGTAGCCAAACCAACGGAACGACTGCTGATACACCAAAGCAATGATAAACAGGCCGATGATCTGCAAGGTCGCACCGCTGTCCTGATCGTTGCCAGTGTCGCCCGCCGTCTGGCGCGTAGCACCCAACAGCATCACTCCGGACAGAGCGAGCAAGGCGAGAGCGGCAGAGAAAGGAACGATCCCGGCCCAGGTATCCCCCGGAGACGGCACAGGCACTTGCCAGGCCCCCCAGAGAGCAAAGAGCGAGATAAGGGCAAGCACCAGACCTTCTGCATAGGCACGCATGTCAATCCTCCCGAATTCAACAGGTACAAGGGGGACCGGGTGACTACAGCTCACCCGGCCCTGAGGACGTTAGTTGGTCAGACTTTGGACCAGAGGAGTGGCGTCCTCTTTCATCGTGGACAACGTTGCTTTGGCGTCTTTGCCACTTTGATAAACTGGACCAGTTCCGCGCGAGGCGAGTAGCTCGGCAAACTCGGGCTTTGCCGCGATCTGCTCAAGTGCAGTTTCCATCGCCGCGACCACTTCTGCCGGTGTGCCCTTGGGGGCAAACACGATCACTGGCGATGATACTGCGGCAAACGGAATGCCCAACTCACCAAACGAGGGTACATCAGTCATGATACCATCCCGATCCTGGCTGTTGACGGCCAGTGCGCGCAACTGTTCTTCGAAACCGGCCAGCTGCTGAACACCAAGGAACCCGAAATCAGCCTGTTCACCGATCAGAGCAGCCCGGGTCGGCCCACCGCCTTTGAATGGCACATCTTGCGCGTCGATCCCGTTGCTGGCCAGAAAGCCCAATCCGCCGACATGGTGGAACCCGCCACGCCCCGAATGCGCCCAACGCAGATCGCCAGGATTAGCCTTGGCCGCGTCGATCACATCCTGAACGGTCTGATAAGGGCTGTTGACAGGCACCATAAGTGACGTCTGCAATTGTCCGACCTGGGCGACGAAATCGAAGCTCTCCAACGCATCAATGTCGGTGTCCCGGGTCATCGTCGACAGCAGGAACGATCCTCCGGACGTCATCATCAATGTGTAGCCATCCGGCCGGGCACCAACCACTGCATTGGCCCCGTTCAGGCCACCCGACCCCGGCTTGTTGACCACAACGACCGGCACATCCAGCACGCCTTCCGCAGCGGCCGAGATCGCGCGGGCATAGGCATCAGTCCCACCCCCCGCCTTGTAAGGTACAACCAGATTGATCGGCCGTTTCGGCCAATCTGCGGCAAGGGTCGCGGTGGCCGTTGCGGTGACGGCTATGGCGGCGATTGCAGCACCAAGAAGCGTTCTGCGTTTCATGAGTAACCTCCCAATTTAGCTTGGGATCAAATTACGCCAAAACATCAATTGTAAAAAATGCAAAGGTGTTATCTACTCTTGCAAAATACGAAAGCATTCCGGGATGAACATCAAAGCCCTGCGCGCGTTCCGCGCGACATTGTCCGAAGGCTCGCTTGTTGCCGCGTCCGAAATCCTTCACCTCAGCCAGCCTGCGATCAGCCGCCTGATCTCGGGGCTCGAGGCTGAACTCAAGCTGACGTTGTTTGATCGCAGCGGCCGCAACCTGACCCCGACGCCAGAAGGGTTGGCGTTTTACCGCGAGGCGGGCCGCATCCTGGACAACCTTGATGAGGTACCACGTATCGCCGCCGAAATCCGGGCGGGTCGCACGGAAACTCTGCGGATCGTGACCATGCCCCGAATTGCGCAATCCCTATCGGCTCCGGCTGTAGCGCGGTTCATGAAGAACAACCCCGGCACAAATATCAACCTTGATGTTCGAGCAAGGCGTGAAGCGGGAAAATGGTTGGCCGGACGGGAATACGACATCGGAATTGGTGCGTTGCCAGTCGATCATCCCGGCATTGTCACAAAACCACTGTTGAGAGTGAGGGCCCAAGCCGTTTTGCCTTTGGATCATCGACTTTCATCCCAAGAGGAAATCGCGGCGGGTGATCTTGCGGAAGAGACCATTATTCGACTGATGCATGGTCTGTTGTTGCGTGACCAATTGGATGACATTTTTCATTCGGCAGGTGTTGTGCCGAAGCAAACGTGCGAAGTGGCAGCATCTCAACTCGCGTGCTCACTTGTTGCAGAGGGCGCCGGTGTAACGATCGCAGACGAGTTAGTTGCCGCGCAAACCAACTCGGAAAACCTCACGCTCGTGCCAGTGAAGCCCGAACGCTGGATGACGTTTGGCCTCCTCTACCCCATCTCGGCCTCGAAGCCTGATGCCCTTCTTCCGTTCGAAAAGGCATTGTTTGAAGTGGTCCATGCCTTGGCGATGCAAAGCCCGACACTTGAGCTCGCTCAATGACCGCATCTTCTGAAGCGCTTGGTTCAATAGATTTGGGCATATGGCAAGACTAAAGTGACTATACCTTTCCCCACCAATTACGGCCCATACCCGCCGTTCACGATCTCCGAAGTCGCTGCACTGCAGCTTTCTTGAACCGGACATTGGTGTCGAA
This sequence comes from Ruegeria sp. CG11, assembly GCF_056537245.1. NCBI lineage: Bacteria > Pseudomonadati > Pseudomonadota > Alphaproteobacteria > Rhodobacterales > Roseobacteraceae > Ruegeria > Ruegeria sp. CG11. The sequence goes on along the minus strand of NZ_JBQFRE010000024.1, from coordinate 35,704 downwards.
AGCACACTCCATACTTTGGCAAACTCATAGTCACTTTTGGTGCGGATCGCAGCTTTGACGTCTGCCTACATTCGCGTTAGCCGCTTCCAAGCAACACTGACCGTGAGGAGATGAGTGTTCTACTAACTTCAGACAGGGTTCTTGCATGGCGTCAGTATCTTAAATTTAGCTTAGTAGCATCTCCAGAAAGTCTTTTCCGCGCACAAAAGTCCACCAGCTTGCAATCGTTCCGCAGCCGATCGCAATCGACACCCTTAGCGACATCTCCGGTGTTGGGCCCAGCCTTGCGAATAAGGACAGAAGCGGCCAGGTCACCAAGACAATTGCCAGTTGACCAACTTCAACGCCGACATTGAAGGCCAATAGGCTCTGCCAGATATTCGGAGAAGTTACTTGCAGAATTTCGTGCAAAACGAAACTGAAGCCGAGACCGTGAAGAAGGCCCATCAGGACAGTAACGACAAAAACCTTTCTGTTGGAGCCGATATCTGAGCCGCCCTCCAACACTGCCAGAAAAGCCGCATAGATTATGGACAAAGCAATGCCCGTTTCCACGAATGGGACAAACCATGCGCCCGATGGTACGTAACCAAAGAAGCCAAGCGACAAGGTAACGCTATGACCAACTGTAAAGCCGGTGACGCGCCAAAGGAGGGAATGCAATCCGCGTGCGCCAATAACGAGGCAAATAACGAATAGCACATGGTCGATGCCCGCCAGAATGTGGCGCACGCCCTCCCAGACGAAGGTTGTGATCCCTGCCATTCTGGATCGGGAAACCGCGACAGGTTCCTTCATCAACCCACGCGTCCGAAAAACCAAAGGGTCACCGGACCCGTAGTCCAGAATGAGGTTCGCGGTCATTTCCTGGTCCGGCAGACCGGGGTCCAGCAGGCTTGCGAGGGTATAGGCCGACGGCGCGTATCCGAGCGGGTAGTACACGACCACATCTACAACGACATCGCCGACATAAGCGGGCGGGCTAACCTGCAGGGTTGAGCCTTGGGCTACGGACCATTGGGCTTCTTTCAAGGTTGCAAACCCGGGTTCTTCACCCACCCGATGGACCGAAACAGATTCAACGACACCGGGGGTGCGCGTATCCTGAGTTGTTAAAACTGTACCAGATTCAACGATTTGCCCAAGCCCTAGCGGGTCTGTGACAAACTCGGAAAGGTCAACAAAGTGAACGACCTGACCGTCCTCAATGACGTTTGTGGTAAAGGGTGCCGGTGACGGAAGGCCGTCTTCACCTGGTGCGCCAATCTTGTCCGCAACAAGATAGGGCATCGGTACACGCAGAAAGATGCGGAGCCCGTCACTTGTGTGTTCAATATGAAAGACGCGCACGTTGAGGTTCAGAAGGAAATGCGCCTGACCTGCAACCGCAGTGACGACAAGAAACGCAGTTACGCAAACCAACAGTGTTTTTCGCATACCATCAGACATCGGGGGAACGTGCCTCCAGCACTGTGATGGCGGAGAGAAGCCAGTTTCCCCGGTCAGGTCGAAACTCTACCCGGGCGCGATAGTCCACGCGGCGGCGGTGATCATGCCCCCAATGTCCGGCCCGCGCGTCGACACGCCACTGTACGACACCTTCGAACCGTCCTTTGCCGGTCATTTCTCCTTGGACGATGACAACATCCGAGACATCTGTGATCTGCGCCCGACCGCCACCGGGCACCCGGATCGTCAGGCTGGTTTCCAGCTCAGCGGCCACATCGGACAGCGAGGCATCGAAGACGATTGGTTCGAGTGCTTTTTTCCGCTCTTCGGGGAACACTTCAAGCGCTGCTACATATGTGTTGGTCAGAAGCCGGGATAGTGCACCCGTCGCAATCTGGGTGTCGGATTGGCCAGAGATCGGGATCAGGACAGGAGTTGTGTGTTTCCCTGAAAAAGCGATACCCGCAAAAAGTGACATCATCGAGAGCGCCGCTATGCCAATCACTAATTTCCTGGAGGACAGGAACGCGATCACGCTTGAGGCAGCGGACAGGACAACAACCAACACCGCCCACACCGGTAGGACCAAGATCCCCGCCGCCTGAACCGGCGCAACTCTGGGGTCGTCATATCGCCTTAGGTGATTGGTCCATGTGACGACGGGGTCGTCCGCCGATGCCCAGGCAAAGAACGGGCCGGCAACGTCGGTCAGAGTCATCGGGACTGTCTGTATCGCGCCATCAAACATGTCCCAGTTGATTGACGCTGTGGCTGGCAACTCGGATACCGGATAGGTCAGTATCACACCGACAAATGTCGTATCGGTCACAAGCGTTTGGGCGCCTTCAACGACCTGAAACCCGCGTTCCCCTAACGTCAGAAATGTTCCACGGACCGCAGCAGGTACGATCGCCTCACCAGAGATGCTCAGCGGATTGCGGTCTTTGAATTCGTCCAGAGCAGCGGTCAAAATCTGTGACTGATGCGCTGGATCCAGCTGGGCACCCGTCGTCAATTCCTGGTCGATCCACGGCGCAAGGTCCCGAACCCGGATGAGGATTTCATGCCGAAGTTCACGCGGCGCCACATACAGGAATGACGAAGTGCCGTCTTGTGCCGAGCGGTTGAGATTGGGGTTTGTGAAAGCTGAAAACCACGGATCGGTCCAGTCAATCGTCAGTTGCATATCTGTTTTCAGAAAACTGAACCGCGAAACCGGGACCGAACGGTCGAAAACCATGAACCCAATTGAGGCTGCGGGCGCTCCATCCTCGGCATAGGGCGGGCTCAGGATCAGAGTTTCAGGTCGCGCGCCCTCAAAACTGTAGAAGACCTCAAGATACATAACGTCCGGATTTTCAGGCGGACCAGGGATCGGCCTTCCGGTGAGGGGGTCGGTCATTCCGGCAAAAGGCGAGGCCCGGTCGACTCTTGGCCGACGCTGCACGGTCAGCAGATCAAACGGCAGCGGTTTCCCGTCAGCACGCGCAATTCGAAAGCTTTCCAAACCCTCGCCGGATGACTGATGAAATTTGGCCGGGGTCGTATGCGATGCAGACGCAAGCCTTGATTGAAATGCGCGTTCGAATTCAGCCAAGTCCTCGGGGTAGATTTCCAGTTCAAGATGAACGCCCTCGTCCTCTATCCGGAACACCGCAATATTCCTGGCGACTTCCGCCCCGGTGTAGGGGATCACGTCACCCCTTGTGGCGGTCGCAAAAACGGAAACCGCCAATACCGCCAACAGGCATCTGATCTGTGTCGATACTCTCGTCATAGGCCGTAGAAACGCTGTCACGTCCTCCCTACAGTTATCTCGGATACACAAGCGTCGCGGACAGCCGAGCCCCCCAACCATCGGGGCCGGTATCCGGAGACGCCAGGTAGTAGCGCGCGCCAGCTTGCAGAGACACGCGCTGCTCCCCAAACCTGACCAGCTTTGAAATCATGAGGTTCACCGGGGCGGTCCACTCGTCTGTGGTCCAGTCATAGGTGGATTCGGAATTCACCGTGTATGTCCAGGCCTCTTTGGTGGTGTGCGCCAGGAAAGGCTGAAGATACGTCGAATTGATGTTGTCGCTTTCGACGGACCAGATGTGGTTACCCAAACCGCCGATGGTCCAGGGCCCCTCCTGAACCAGAACGACACCGGTGATACCCCCACCCCATTCGCCCACGCCCAGATCACGGTCACTGGATGTCGGCAAATAGAAGATGGGTCCGACCCCCCAAGTAAAGGACGACTTGGTCGGGCTGAACCAAAGGCTTACCGTGGTATCTCCGAACCCCTGGTTGCTTCCGGACGTGCCTGAAACATCGTTCTGCCATTTGTAAGGAATGATCGTCCGCGTAATCAGGTTCAGATTGGCGTTCAGCGAAAAGGGTATAACGGGCTGTATGTTCAGCGTTGTCTGATCGCCGTCGGCGCTGCCATAGCCGGTGTCGTAATTGAACTGGAACGGAACAGAGATCAGCGACGCCAGCGGGTTCGACAATTGTTTTGCCAATTCTGAGTCATCTGCCGCCGCTGTGTGGCTTGACACTAGGGCGACAAGAGCAACCGACACTGGCACGCCCAATCGGGGCAGTTTGAACATCGGGGATTTGGCAAGGGCTGACATCAATCCGTTCTTTCCTTGGAACACTTTCCCTCATGCAATCGGACAGAGGCGTATCGACCTGTGACACCTTTGTTTAAAGGCGCGCCCGGCAGGGGCGCGCCTTCCAATAGTGGGCTACTTGTCATCCGGCATCTTCGGCGGGGTGTACCCTTTCCATTTCCCGGCCAAAATCTTTTCAGATGGTTTCTTTTCCTTGGATCGCGGTGCGTTATTGTACGCCTCGGTCACCGATGGTGGCAGCGCGTATTCATCCACCGACGCCTCACGCACGATGATTTTGTCTTTGGTGACGTTGATAACAGTCAGATCGCGCGTTAGCGTAAGATCCCCGTCATAGGTTGTGCGGATGCCTTCGAGGATTGCCTGGTAATTCTCGGGCGACAGCACAGAATGATAACCAACCGCGTGACGAGGCTGGACTTCGGCCATGACTTTGCCAAAGGCCGCAGGCTCAGTGTGAACGCGCGTGGATACATACGTCGCCTGACCAAGGGTCCAACCGAAGTAAGGTGCCAGCGCTTTCGGTGGCAGGAAGGCCTCATGCGATGCGATGTCTGCGCCTTTGGCGTATTTCACGTACCAATTGTTCGGATAGGTGTCGCCGCCGAAAACATACTTTAGCCCGTTCCATTCCAAAGAATAGCTTACTGATCCATCCAGAAGGTGAATGGCCGGCCAGGACCGGATCGTCACACCGTTTTCCTCGTATACGATCTCATTTTCCTGCATATAGTCGAATTCGGTCACTTCGATCTTGCCGCCATCATCCGGCAATGCGCCCGTGCGACCTTCAAGATCCCAAGCGTAGGCTTTTTGGCTGTTTTCAACAAAAGCCTTTATGCCCAGTTCCGGGGTGGATCCGGTGGGTCCGAATATCCTCAAAGGGGTGTAGCGGCCGGACAGCCAACTACCGATGTGTAGCCCCATGAAGTCGCCGACATGGTCGACATGCAGGTGGCTGATGAATACCTTGTCGATCTTCGAGAAGTCTGGCCTGAGTGAAAATAGGTTGCCCATCGAACCCATGCCGACATCGAACAGGAACACATCGCCGTTGCCAAGCTCGACAAGAAACGAAATGGACACTGCAGCCTTTGTCTGGTTCGGCATGCCGGTTCCCAATGCAGTTATCCGCATTTCATCTGTCCCCAGGATTTCCGTATTCGGGAAATAGCTGGCCGGATACTCTTCGTCGCTGATCTGCGTGGCGGTTCTGCCGGTCGGCAGGTTTTCGGCATGAGCTGCGGCGACGCCAAAAGACATTGCCAAGGTCGTGCAGACGAATGCCAATTTTTTAAATCTTCTTCCAATGCAATAAAACATTTTCTCCTCCATCACTTCTCTTGTCTCAGTTGCAGACGAGGCCGGGCCCGCAGTTGCAAAGATCGTTCGGGTTATCGGGATTGTCGGCCGCGCAGTGACGAACCTCGCGGCGGTCGTGCCGACGATGCACGCCTGCCACCGATCCCGGCGACATTGGTCGGCCGAAATGGTCAATGAAAAGCGTCCCCGGGCCTGTAGTCTGCGGAATTTCACCCTTGATCACCTTGACGCCGGAATAGGTCATCGTTCCCTTGTCGTTCAGAGGACGCTGCGACAGCTCCACGACCACGTCGACGGGCTGCTCGCCTTCTGAAACGATGGTCAGCACGGCATTGGGCGGATCTGCGGCAAAGCTGTCATCGCCTTCCGACACCATATCCAGAAAGCCCTGTATGCTTTGTACACCCGCATACCGAACCGGCCGGTCGCAGAAAAATGTGATGATCGGGCTGACGTCTTTCATGGTTATCGTGCCATCGGTCATCGACACTGAACCGGCATTGTGCACGAACAAAGCCTTGCAGTCCTGGGTGTCGCTGTCCTGCGCATGAACGGTGGATATGAGGCCGAGCAGAAATGAAAACGCAATAAGCAGCGTCTTGCAGGTTAATTTCATCATTCTCGTCTCCTTTCGTGCCGGAATTCAGGTCGTGGTATCGGGCTGGCTCATTGGTGCCCTTGCGCCTTGGGTCGGGCCGTGGACTGATTGACGTATTCCATCAGTTCGATCTTCAGATCCTCGCAGATCTGCCGAAACTCAGCCGCTCGGGCTTGCCCGCGTTCCCCCTGAGCTTGAAAACTGCGGAATGCGGTCACCGCCTCGCCGAAATCGCGGCAAATGGCCTGAAACTTTGGGTCGCTCCGCGACAAAGACACGATTGTGAATTCATCGCTGGGCGATTGTTTCACCAGTTCCGAACATCCGGCAGCAAGATAGTTTTCCACTTGCTCCCCTCCCGGCAAGGCCCGTTGGCCGTCAGTGAGAAGTTGGTTCCAACGGCCTGTCCGCTTGGACGTCCGTGGAGACATCAGACTAACATCCGGGGTCTGAGGATTGGGGTACCGAACATGTTCGGAACATGTATCGTACGTTAAAAATTCTTTTGTTTGAATGTTGTGCTGGACGTGGCCCGAGTGAGCCGGGTACTGTTAGATTAGTTTGGATGGAACGAACACAGCCGACAGATACTGCGATGGAAAGTCAGTTATCCGAGCGGAAGTCAGCGCCGCCTCTGGAACAGGCGGCCATAGACGAACAGCTCGACCGTATGTTTGAGAGTTCTCAGTTTGGTGCAAATGATCGCCGACGCGCGTTCCTCAAATACATTGTCGATGAAACACTGGCCGGGAATGCTGACCGGCTGAAGGGTTATGCTATTGGCGTTTCCGTTCTGGGCCGATCCGAGGATTTCGACGCGACCTCAGATCCGGTTGTTCGCCTTGAAGCGCGGCGCTTGCGGCGCGAGCTGGAACACTATTACCTGACAGATGGAAGCAATGATCCCTTGGTGATTACCATTCCCAAAGGGTCTTATGTGCCGTCGTTCGAATTTCGGGATGTAACTTCGGCACCTTCCGATACTTCGGGGCGGACAGGCAGACGCGGCAGAACTGGCTGGCGGGCTCCAAACTGGGTCGTGTTGCTGTTGTTGACGCTGTTAGTGGGCGCGACAGCTTTCATGCTGTTCCAAAGTTTCGAAACTGAAACCCCCTCTACCGATCAGGCAGCCACGGACAATGACCTGTGGGGGAATTTGCCAGTCGTTGCCGTGATGCCGTTCAACCCGTTGGGAAACAGTGCTGTTACATCCATAGCGGCCCGAGGCATTGCCGAGGATATCACAACCGATCTGGCGCGGGTGCAGGCGCTGCGCGTGATCTCATACGCATCCACCGCCGGACTGTCCGAAGGGGCCGTTGACCTAATCGACGAAGGGCGCAAGCTGGATGCAACCCATGTTTTGCGGGGCAGCCTGCAGACGATGGCGGATGGATATCGGCTCAACATCGGTCTGGTCGATACGGAAAGCCGGGGCGAAATCTGGGCCAAGCGGTTCGACTATAAAACCAAGGATCGCTTCGACACTCAGACAGAGATTTCGCGCGAGATTAGCTCTACTTTCTCCATCGAATTATTCCCCGAACTGACTTCCAGAATAGAGGATGCGCGCTGGACTCGTAGGGATGCCAGAATTCTGTATCAGCAGGCACTGGACATCATTCACCCACCAAGCGACCCGTCGAGGTTCGACGCCGCACACACCCTGCTGCAGCGTGTGGTGCGGTTGGAGCCGGACACCCCGCACGGTTATGCGGGTCTGGCGTTCGCGGAAGCGCACCGAACCTGGTTTGGGCTGGCCTCAAACACCGATGAAACGCGCGACTTAATCAGGCAAAATGCTGAAATCGCGCTGGAAATGGACACGGCGAACGTTCGTGCGCTGTTGACGTTGGGCATTCTTGAAATCTTGATGGGAAATCCGCAACCTGCGATTGATTTCGGTGAACGTGCGGTCGAGCAGGAACCGAGTTCCAGCCTGGCTCATGGCTATCTGGGAATGTTTTTTTTGTACGCCGGGAAACCGGATCTGGCAATCACGCCGCTGAAACGGTCGCTAAGCCTCGATCCCCTAAGTATCCGGCGGCCCTACAGAAATATGCTGGGTGTTTCGTTATTCCACGCGGGAAACTATCGCGAGAGCCTGGACACGATACAGGAGAATCTGGACCTCGGCGGGCCGTTCGGTCCACATATGATGGCCTATCAGGCCGCTGGCAACGCCGCGCTCGAACAATTCGACCAAGAAGCGGAAATCATTGAAAGCCTTGCGGCCATGATCGCCGAAGGCGAGACCTTTCCACTCAGACAGTGGCTTGAAAAGGTGATATATGACCCAAAAATGATGCAGCCTTTGCTGGACGAGTACGAAAAGGCCAAAGCGCTGGCAGAAACGCGATAACGACAAACAGTATTGCGTCGGTGTGTATTGGCGCCCTCTGCCCTGTTGATCTTATGTCCGGTCCAAGGGCAATCGTCGATCTGTTTTGTATCGGCAGCGAAGGTCGGCTTTCCGCCCGTTTTCGTACCACACGCTCCCAGTATTGCCGACGGGGCAACGTGGCACCCCCGCCATTGTTATTCAGGCGCATTGATCGGAAGCCACTGCATCCCGAACAGAGGCCGGATCGCCTCGACCTTATTTTCGGAACCCGATGCCCGTTCGAGGATATCCAGCAGACTCTTACTGGGCGGCGTCCCGTCCAACGCCCGGAAAGCGACAGATTGCAACCGCGGATCAAGCTCTGTCTTTGCCTTCAGCGCGAACTCTTTCCGCGCCAACTCCCGGTGCTCAGACACGAAGGCGTCAATCGCGCCAGCATGCACATCGACCGCCCTCATGACCTTGTCATGGCAGGAATGAACCTGCGCAGCAGCCTCGGGCGCCAGTAACGGCAAGAAATCGTCCAACGCGCCTTTAGAAATGGCCCGTTGGCCTTATCCTTTCAGGCATGCCTTTTCTCCAAGAAATGTTAAACCACGTCGAGCAACTTGCGCGCCGTTTCTTCCCAATCGAATTTCCGCGCCTGAACCCGGTTATCCGCCAAGTCGAGCCCGCTGGTCACGACCGCATCGGAAAACCTTCACCATTCCTGCCGTTGGTCATTCAAATACACAATATGAGTCAAGTTCACATCCAGAAACACGAATACCCACGGTTACGCGCGGGCCTCGGAAAGAGGGCAATACAAGCTTGCCCCTCATAATCCATGTGGAGCGAGGCGGATTGAAAGTCAAGTACAGGGACAACCAAGCGATACCAATCTGGCGAGATGGATTTACAGGGACGGATATCCAAAAAACCGGGTACGGCGCCGTTCGCTCAACGCTCTTCCCAGCCCGCCCTTCGACCGCACCAGCTAGAGCAAGCAGGGGGAATCTGGTCGTATCTCACCCGGCCGACCTGTGACTTGGGGTGTTATTTTGCGATCAAGGGTGACTAACCGGTCTTTACGATCCGTAAAGCTATCAGGCGCGCCGCCCCCGTTCTGACCTCTGACCTGGTCGACGGCGATCCTATTGCCCAACAGCCGGACAGTTCCCAACAATTGAACGGCTGCATTGCTGTTGGTCTATCAAGAAAGACTGATCTTTGTCCTGAGCTTAGCCACAAAAGGCAACTTATCTTGGCGGTGATGGCAAGTTAGCAAAAGCGATTAAAATAATTATCAATACCTACAATAGGTTAATCTTTCTGGAAAGGCAGAATTTCTCTGCATTCCACAAAAGATTGTCAAATTCAGAGATATTTTGCCTTTTGACCAACTAACTTACCTTTCCGCCAACTAAAGTTACCTCCAGTAGCCTGAAGTGTCGCGAGTTCAAGTCCTAATTTTGAACGAACGGCCCAAAGCGGTCACTGGCGCTGTGCCATCATTCTGCGGTTGCAACCCGCATTTCTGCCATTCACTACGCCCCGCACGAAAGGGTAGTGCGCGCTACTTTGCTACCTGACACCCATCCTTCGCAGCGGTTTCGATAGTCCTTAAAATGCTGTTGTATTTTTTGAGGCCGCTCATCTGAGACAATGTAACCAAACCCGCCCATTCCGGGCCTTCAAATTTCACCCACCGTCGCCCGAAAATTTAGTCACGTATGACCTAAAATACAGGCCTCAGACACGTCCAAATCCAAATCTGAACAACCGACCGAAGGTCGATTAAACCACGTACCGAGACAGATATGTGTAGATGTGGTAATACTTTAGCATCGTCCTAACACCCTCGAGATCGAATTGATTGGTCGGGAAGCAACTATGGCGTATTTGTTCAAACTTTTTCTTGGAATTGTCATCTGTGCAGTGGCATTGATCATTCTTTTCTTCTGGCTGTGGGCCGTACCCAGCGTCGAGAACCACCCGATCGCGACCGATGCTGAAACCATTGCGCGGGGGGAGTATTTGACCGCTGCCGGCGATTGCACGTCTTGCCACACCACCGAGGGCGGAGCTGCGTTCGCAGGCGGACTTAAACTTGATACACCGTTCGGTGGAATTTATTCCGCCAATATTACCCCGTCGGATGAGGGCATCAAAGGCATGAACTCGGCCGAGTTCTACCAAGTCCTCGCTTATGGCTCTTACAAAACCTTTCAGCCTCTCTATCCAGCAATGCCCTATCCATCATACCACTTGGTGACACGCCAAGATTCCGATGCGATGCTTGCGTTTCTGATGACCCAGACGCCGGTCGACCAAAGCGTTCCCAAAAACGAACTGAGCTTTCCCTTCAACATCCGGCAGCTTGTGCTTTTTTGGAATGTACTCTTTGCGAAGCGGGGGACTTACGAACCGGATACCTCCCGAGACGCTGTTTGGAACCGGGGCGCCTATCTTGTTGAAGGACTGGGCCACTGCGGTGCCTGCCACACGCCACATAACACCTTTGGCGCCGCTGAGCGTAGCCGGGCGTTGGCGGGGGCACCGCTTGCGGATTATGAAGCGCCCGATATCCGGCCGGAGGCCCTGAAACAACGCGGATGGACTGCTGAATATCTGACCGAATTCTTCAAAACAGGACAAGGGCCCAAAGGTACAGCCTTCAAGGAAATGTATCTGGTGGTGAAGAATTCACTGTCGCAGTTGACTGATGAAGATCGGATCGCCATGGCGACCTATCTTCTGGACCTGCCATCCACCCCAAGTTTCGATAGCAACGTTGCGCTTGCTGCCACAGATGGGGAGACTGCAGACCCGTATCCAGAGGGGCGGGCACTGTTTTTGAACAATTGTTCGATGTGCCACGGCCCGCGCGGCAAGGGGGTCAAAGGTGGGGCGCCTCCGCTGGCAAGCAATTCCACGATTGCGCAGGTAGGGGGCCGCAATATGCTCTACGCAATTGCTAACGGATTTCCAGATCCCAGATCCGTCCCCAATTCCAGCCCGATGCCTGCCTTCAAGGACCGTATGTCCCCGACGCAGATCGTGCAATTGGCCAACTTCCTGCGGCACGCATTCGCAGCTGAAACACCAGACTTGCCCAAATTTACCGAGGCCGACGTTGAGGCGATACTGAAGTAGGTGACGCCTGCCGAGGATGGGAAAAGTGGAATATGACATGAGTGATGATCAAGAAAAGCAGGCTAAAAGCGAAACCGGCGTGACACGGCGCAGCGTGCTGACAGGCGGGGTCGGCGTGGCTACCGGTACGACGGTCACATTGGTTGCCGGGCTCGGAGCCGAAGGCGCAGCGGCTGGTCCTTTGCAACGCCCCTGGGCGACCGAACTGGGCGATCCGGTCGGTACAAATCCCTATGGCCACCCGTCCTCCTTCGAAAAGACAGTGATCCGTCGCCCGACCCCTTCCGAGTATGCACCAAAGGGTTATGTTCCACCAATGAACGAGTCCTCCTGGACCGGCACGCCGCTACAGGATCTGCGTGGGATCATCACACCCAACGGGCTGTTCTATGAACGATCCCACGGCGGCTATGCAGACATGGATCCGGCAAAGCACAAAGTGGTCATTCACGGGCTTGTCGACCGCAACCTCGAACTCAGCATGGAGGATCTGCGCCGCTTTCCAACTGTCACCACGTTCAGATTTCTTGAATGTTCCGGCAACAGCGATCTGATCTGGGGCAAAGCGACCTATGGTGGGCAGGAAACATCACCATATTTGACCGCGCAAGATATTCATGGCCTCCTCAGCTGCGCAGAGTGGACCGGCGTTCGGCTATCCGACCTTTTGCGTGAGGCAGGTGCCGATACAGCAAGGGCCAAGTGGTTGATCGTCGAAGGCGCGGATTCCGGAGCGTTGGCGCGCAGCTTGCCGATGGCTCGGGCACTGGACGATTGCATCCTGGCTTTTGCACAAAACGGCGAAATGCTACGCCCGGAACAGGGATATCCGGTTCGGTTACTCGTGCCTGGGTGTGAAGGCAATCTGAACATCAAATGGGTGCAGCGGATAGAGGTGACTGACCAACCCCTGTTTGCGACGTTTGAAACCGCTCAGTACACCGATCTGCAAAAATCCGGCAAGGCGTGGATATCCTCGCTGGTGATGGAAGCCAAATCGATCATCACCTTCCCGTCGGGCGGTCAGTCACTGCCGGAAAAAGGGTTCTACCAGATCCGAGGCATCGCCTGGTCTGGGCGCGGGAAGATTTCGCATGTGGATGTGTCACTGGATGGCGGGCGCAACTGGACCCCGGCGCAACTGACGGAGCCGGTGATGTCGAAGTGCCTGACCGAGTTCACCTTGCCCTGGAGATGGGACGGCAGTGAGACGCTTTTAATGAGCCGTGCCACTGACGAAACCGGCTATACGCAGCCTTTCGTTCAGCAACTCGTCGAAGCACGCGGCAAGTTCTCATCCTACCACAACAACGGCATTCAGGCGTGGCGAGTCGAAAGCAATGGCGAGGTGTATAATGCGCAGGGTTAACCTGATTTTCTTTGCCGTTCTACTGTTAACAGCCTCTGGACCGGCAGTTGCACAGACCGGCGACTGCAGTGATCGCCCCCTATGTCTGGGCCAGATAATCTCCGAGGCAGATCTGGCGGTCTGGTCCCTTAACGTTTTCCCCGATGGAACCGGGCTGCCCGATGGAATGGGCAATGCTGAAGAGGGTCGACAAATTTACAGGGACAAATGCTCGGCCTGCCACGGCGACGAAGGCGTCGGGGTAAAGGTTCTGCTGGATCGCGGTGCATTTCCAACCCTTGTCGGTTCGACGCCGCCCTTGACCGACACAGAGCAACAGCCTGCGCAAACTGTCGGCAGCTATTGGCCATATATTACAACTTTCTTTGATTACGTCCGCCGCGCCATGCCCTTTGCAACAGCCCATTCACTAAGCAATGACGAAGTCTATGCCGTCACCGCACATATCCTGGTGTTGAACGATATCCTACCTGCAGGAGCAAACCTGGACCGAGACAGTCTGATGCAAGTGACAATGCCTAACGTCGATGGTTTCATTTGCGATGCCCGCCCAGACGTGTTCGCGCCCCGCTGCATGTCAAATTGTTCTGTACCCGGCGACGCTGGTATTTCGATCGGACCGGGAGAGACTTATGGCAAACCAGTTCCTCTAACGGACTGCATGGTTCGATAGTAACTGCCAGAAGGTTTTTTGCAGACGATTGACGCTCAGGAAATTGGCTCGAGCATAACCACAGGTCCCAAACTTTAGTTTCGAAGACCATATCCAACCGCGACCCAGCAATAACTGTCTGTATATTTCTTTCAGGCGCACGTTCCAGCGGCGTAAAGCCGCCATCTGTCGAGTGCAATCCATGCTGCATTACGGCTCGTGACAGGAGACATTCGCTGCGCATGCGAGACTGGGCTCTGCGCGAACTCCGTCATACAATCATTCAAGTTTAGTGCCAGATATCCGGCAACTGTTCCTTTCTGCGGGCCATGAAGGATTGGAGCTCTTCGTCAATTCCCTCGTCGAGATGCGGTGCGTCATATTCCTTGAGGCTGGACTTCCATTTAGCGTTGGCCCGTTGCGCCATGTCGACCGCGCCTTGTTCGGACCAGTTTTCAAACGCCTGTGTGTCCGACAGTTCGGCGTCATAAAATGCGGTTTCGTAGTGCCTGAGGGTATGGGCGCAACCAAAGAAATGCCCACCCGGGCCGACCTCGGCGAATGCGTCCATGGCAAAGGCATCATCTTCGAGGGTCAGGCCGGCCATAAACCTATGCATTGCGCCCAGATAGTCCGCATCCATGACCAGCTTTTCGTAGGATAGCGTCAATGCGCCTTCTAGCCAGCCCGCAGATTGCAGCACGAAATTCGCGCCGCTAAGTACCGCGGCGTGCAAGGCGGTCACGCTTTCCATCATAGCTTGTGCGTCGGGCAGTTTGGAGCTGGTGAACGCGCCCGAACACCGCACCGGAAGGCCTACCCGCCGCGCCAATTGGCCGGCCACGTAAGATGCCAGTGCAGATTCCGGAGTGCCGAATGAAGGTGAGCCGGTCTTCAGATCAACCGAAGTAACAAAATTGCCAAAGATCACCGGCGCACCCGGGCGGACAAGCTGAGCCAGCGCGCATCCCACCAGGACTTCGGAATAGGCCTGGGTCACTGCAGCGATCATCGACACCGGTGCAGTGGCGCCTCCCAGAACGAAGGGGACGATGACTGGGCATTGCCCTGCGGCCGCATAGGTGCGGATCGCCCCCGACATCGCATGGTCGAAAACCAGCGGAGAGTTCATGTTAATATTTGCCATGATTACGCAGTTCCGATCCACAAAATCTGCACCGAAGGCAATGCGTGCCATCTCAATGCTGTCCGCAGCTCGTTCAGGAGCGGTTACCGATCCCATGAAGGGTTTGTCAGTCCATTTCAAATGAGCATAAACCATATCCAGATGGCGCTTGTTCACCGGCAAATCGGTCGGTTCACAGGTGGTTCCGCCGGAATGGTGCAGCCAGGGTGACATGTATACAAGTTTTGTCAGGTTCTCGAAATCCCGGATTGTTCCATAGCGACGACCACCGTCAAGATCGCTAACAAATGGCATGCCGTAGGCCGGGGCAAATATCACGTTATTGCCGCCCAGTTCGATAGTCCGTGCCGGGTTTCGGGCGTGCTGCCGAAAGACCCTCGGTGCTGTTTTGAGTAGATTTTGCAATAGGCCCGGTGGGAAACGAACCCGATCCCCCGATACATCCGCACCGGATGCGCGCCACAGCTTCAACGCCTCGGGATCATCGAGAAACTTTACCCCAACCTCCTGCAGGAGTTGCTCGGATCGAGCCTCAATCAACTCCAGTCCTTCATCGTGCATCAGGTCATAGGTAGGGATCTCGCGGCGAGCACCCGTGATCAACGGCGCCTTGGTTTGCGCCGAATTTCTGCGGGTATGACGTCGACGCGTGGCTGGCATGAGCTTTCCTGCAATTCACGGGTTTTCTACTGCAGGCTTCTCTAAAACTGTAGAGCGAGCTGCTCCAGAAACGACAAGGTCGGCCGATCCCGACACAGTTCCGCTCAATATATAAAGAAACTTGATAACTGCTCCGACTAAATTAACAATCGGCCGAATGCCTGACCGCCTTTCAGTGAAACGGCCGGCCCAATCTTGCCGTTCATTTAGATGTGCGTCGTCGCGGTGCAGCTTCCGCAAAGCGGACATTGAACTGCAATCGGGATGGAGCGTTAATCAGACGGCTGCAACGCGGACAAAGCCGTCATCTGATTTTGGGACTTCGCTGACGCAGCATCCGTTCGCAGGCGCGGCAAGAATTTTGCTGCAACGCAGTAGATGTCGCCATAGCGGCCATTGCCAAGCGACTTTGATGGTCTTGCCCGAACCGTACTTTCGCCGCATTGTGTCTTTAGCCCAAAGACGTGGTAAAAGCTGCCATCGCCCGAAAGTGACTGAATGTCCGCAATACCACCGTTTTTGGCCTTTGTTTTTGGAAGGGTAGCTGGTTTTGGGCGTTCGTCAGCCCATTCAAACAAGCCGACTTGGCCGAGATAAATGACAAAACAGTTTCAGCGACGGGTAAAATCAACCTAGGTGCTTTGGGCTGTCAGCCAGTCGATGGCGACCCGGATTTGTCGACGCGTCTGATTGCCTTTGCGCACGTCCAGGAAATACCCATGGGTTGGTGTGATGTCCTCGGCGAACAAGCGCACCACTCTGCCTTCGGCCAGATCCTGGTCAATCAGCGGCAGCCATCCTACAATCACGCCCTGGCCTTCCGCAGCACCGCGCAGCAGAACATTGGCGTCCTCAAACACCGGGCCGCGCAATGTGTCTGGAACCCGTACGCCCATTGCTGAAAACCAGTCCAGCCAGCCCCAATGGTTCCGCTGGTGCAGCAGCGGCAGGTGCAGCAGGTCTGCCGGTGTTTCCACAGGGCCGAACCGGCTAAGGAAGGCCTCTGACGCAATCGCCACCGGACTGAGTTCTAGCAGTTTGACGGCCCCTTCCGGCATCTCCGACATGCGCTCCCAGCGGATTACAATATCCACGTTTTCGCGGTCCTGCGCGCCCGGCTGGTACGTCGGCACCACTTCCAGTCCGGTTCCCGGGTGCTGTTCCCAGAAATTGCTGATCCGCGGCATCAGCCACCGGGCGGTGAAAATAGGGCCGGCGGCGATACGCACGGTTCTGCGCGAGGTACGCCTGAGAGCGCGTACGGCGTCTTCGAGCATGCCAAAGGCCTGAACTGCGGTTTCCGCCAGCCGCCGCCCGTCTTCTGTCAGGACCACATCGCGTCCGGAGCGCTTGAACAGCCTGACGCCGAGCTGCTCCTCGAGACCTCGGACATGGTGGCTGATCGCAGTGGGAGTCACAGAGAGGTCCTCAGCCGCAGCGCGGAAGCTGCCCGTTCTGGCGGCGGCTTCGAAGGCGCGCAGGGCGGAGAGCGATGGCAGCATGCAGAATCCAAAGATGAGTACAATTCATTAGTTGCTGAGCAATGACCATTTGTAAATGGGCAGTTCCGGCGCCACGGTTTGGGAGAATTTAGCTGGACTCATGAAATGGCGGCATCCGGAAAACGAAGGCGTGGGCGTAAGGAGCGGCTTAGTGCGACCAGCGAGGCTGGCGACGTCAGGCCGGTGTGGCCCGGGGTTGAAGGCGGGCGGCTGAAACCTCTGGCGTCGGAGGAGGTAGCGCTGGTTGAGGAAACGGCGCTGTCGCTTCTGGAAACGCTAGGGTTGAGCCAGGCCATTCCGTCCATGATCGACAAGGTTTGCAGCGCTGGCGGGCAGCTGACCGAAGACCGCAGGCTGCTGTTTCCGCGGGACCTGGTGCGGTGGGCCGTGGAAGACGCGCAGAAGGCATTCACGCTGTGCGGCCAGGAGCCGGAAAACGATCTGCAGCTCAATGGCGCGCGAGTCCACATGTCGACGGGTGGCGCAGCGCCTGGGGTGTTTGACCTCGACACCGGGGCCTATCGCGACTCGACGCTGGCGGACCTGTATGACGCGGCGCGGATTGTCGACCGGATGGAGAACATCCACCACTTCAGCCGCTCGGTGGTGGCCCGCGACGTCGAGGACAACGCGGCGATGGATCTGAACACCGCCTATGCCTGCCTGATGGGCACCTCCAAGCATGTCTCGATCTCGATCAGCGCCTCGGAGAACGTGCGGCCAATCGCGGATCTCTGCTACCAGATCGCCGGCGGCGAAACCGCCTTCCGGGCGCGGCCCTTCCTGACGGTGATGGTCTGCCACGTGGTGCCGCCGATGCGGTTTGCCGAGGAAGCCTGCGAGGTGCTGGAGGCGGCGCTCAGGGCTGGCTTCCCGGTGCAGCTGATCAGCGCGGGCCAGGCCGGGGCGACCAGCCCCGCCACAATCGCCGGGTCGTTGGTGCAGGCGGTTGCGGAAACACTGGCCGGGCTGGTTTTTGCCCGGCTGGTGGACCCGGAGGCCAAGGCGATCTATGCCCCCAAGCCGCTGGTGGCCGATCTGCGCACCGGGTCGATGTGCGGCGGCGGCGGCGAGCAGGCAGTCCTGATGGCGGGCGCGGCCCAGATGGGGCGGCATTTCGGCCTGCCGGTTTCCTCCATCGCGGGGATCACCGATTCCAAATGCCTGGACGCGCAATACGGCGCCGAGAAATCGCTGGCCGTGGCGATGGCCGCCCATGCAGGGTCCAACATTGTGACCCAGGCGGCGGGCATGCAGGCGAGCCTGCTGGGCGTCAGCCATGCGGCCTATGTGAGCGACAATGACCTGCTGGGCAACATCCTGCGCACGATCCGCGGGGTCGAGGCCACGCCGGAGAATATTGCCGCCGATGTGATCGCCCAGGTGTGCCGCGGCGAAGGCCACTATCTGGGAGAGCAGCACACTTTTGAGCGGATGAAGTCCGACTACTTCTATCCGCACATCGGCGACCGCCGGTCCCCTCGCGAATGGCAGGAGGATGGCGCCCGGCCGGTTGGCGACGTCGCGCGGGACACGGCCCGTGAAATTCTGGGCGCACATTTTCCGCAGCATGTCAGCGATGAGACCGACCGCGCGCTGCGCGCTGCATTTGATATCCGGCTTTCCCGTGAACAGATTGGCAGGCCCGCATGAGCAACAGCGAACTTAGCAGCCGCGCCCTTGCGGCGCTGCCGGGCGGGGTCAGTCACGAACTGCGCTACCGCGCGCCCCATCCGGTCTTCATCGAACGCGCCGCAGGTGCCGAGAAATGGGATGCGGAGGGGCGCCGCTACATCGACTTCAAGATGGGGTCTGCCAGCCAGATGCTGGGCCACGGCCACCCTGCAATTGTTGAGGCGCTGCAACGGCAGGCCGCCCGCGCAATATTCAGTGCCGACTGCCACGCGGCCGAGATCGAGTGGGCGGAATGGGTCAACCGGCTGTTTCCCTGCGCCGAACGCGCCCGTTTCACCGCCTCGGGCAGTGAGGCGACGATGCTGGCGATGCGGCTGGGCCGGGCCTGGTCCGGCAGGGACAAGGTGCTGCGGGTCGACGGCCATTATCACGGCTGGCACGACCACGCATTGAAAGGTGCCAGGGCGGGCAGTTTGCAGGCCGCGTCCCTAGGGGTTCCCGATGCGGTAACCGACCTGATCGAGGTCTGCGCTGCCGACCCGCTGGCAATGCAAGCGGCCCTGCAGGACAACAGCATCGGCACCGTGATTATCGAAGCCTCTGGGGCCAACTATGGCTCTGTACCGCTGCCCGTGGAAACTTTGCGTGCCTTGCATGACGCGGCCCGCGCCGCCGGCACGGTGCTGATCTTTGACGAGATCATCACCGGCCTTCGCTGGTCGCCTGGCGGACGGCAGGCGCGCGACGGCATCGTGCCGGACCTGACGACGCTGGCCAAGGTCGTGACCGGCGGCCTGCCGGGCGGTGCCGTCTGCGGCCGGGCGGAGATCATGGAGCTGATGAACAACGCCGCTGCGCGGGACGGGCTGTCGCCGCCGGTCAGCCACAAGGGAACCTTCAATGGCTCCCCCCTGATTACCGCGGCCGCCTGTGCCGCGATTCCGATTCTGGCAACCGGAGAGGCGCAGGCGCAGGCTGATGTCATGGCAGGGCACCTGCGCAGCGGCGTCAATGCGTTGATGGCGCGGCACGGTATCACCGGGTGCGCATACGGGGACAGTTCAACTTGCCACCTGCTGTTCGGCGCAACTGACCCGGCGGGGCTGAGCCCGGCTGAGATCCGCAGCGTGCCGCCTGCCTTGGTAGTTGGCCTGCGCGACGGCCTGCTGGCGCGCGGTGTGGATCTGATGAGCCATACCTCCTGCGTCACCTCGGCGGCACATACCCCGGAACTGATAGACGAGGCGCTCGACTCCTTTGATGCGGTGTTTGCCACGCTTATCCAGGACGGAGTGCTGCAATGACCCTGCCTTCCCACGCCCGGACCGTGATCATCGGCGGCGGTGTCATCGGCTGCTCCATCGCCTACCATCTGGCCCGCGAAGGGCGCAAAGACATCGTGGTGCTGGAACGCTCCAAGCTGACCAGCGGCACCACCTGGCACGCAGCAGGGCTGGTGCGTCGGCTGCGGCCCTCGGCGACGCTGACCAAGCTGATCAACTACTCGATTGATCTCTATGGCGAGCTGGAGCTCGAAACAGGTCAGGCCACTGGCTGGACCCAGACAGGTTCGCTGACTCTGGCAACCAACCCGGACCGGCTGACCAATATCAAACGGCAGGTATCGCTGGGCCGCGCCTTTGGCCTCGAGGCCGAGGTGGTGGATGCCGCCCGCGCCAGGGAGCTGTGGCCGCTGATCGAGACTGGCGATGTGATCGGCGCGGTCTGGTCGCCAGCGGACGGGCGGGTGAACCCCTCGGACGTGGCGCTGGCGCTGTCCAAGGGCGCCCGGGCGCGGGGAGTGCAGATCATTGAAGATACCGCCGTCACCGGCCTGCAAAAGCAGGGCGGGCGTATTTCCGGCGTCGCGGTGGGCGGTCAACTGATCGAGGCCGATGAGGTGGTCATCGCCTGCGGCCTCTGGTCCCGAGAGGTGGCTGCCATGGCAGGCGCCCATATGCCGCTCTATGCCTGCGAGCATTTCTACATCCTGACCAAGCCATTGCAGGAGGTGCAGGCGCTTGGCAAGGGCGCGCATCTGCCGACATTGAACGATCAGGACGCTTTCCTCTATGCCCGTGACGATGTCGAGGGGCTGCTGGTTGGCTGTTTCGAACCGCATGCCAAAGGCTTGCCCCTGGACCGGCTGCCCAAGGACTTTTCCTTTGACCTCTTGGACGAGGACTGGGACCATTTCATGCCGATGATGGAAAACGCGCTGCGCCGCATTCCCGCCTTGGAGAAGGCCGAAGTGCGGATGCTGCTCAATGGCCCCGAAAGCTTCACCCTCGACAGCCAGTTCATGCTGGGGGAAAGCCCGGAGGTGCCGGGGCTGTTCTTGATGGGCGGTATGAACTCCACCGGCATCGCGTTGGCGGGCGGGGCTGGGCGCGCGATGGCGGAATGGATCATTGCGGGCGAGCCGACGATGGATCTGAACGAGGCCGACATCCGCCGCTTCAGTCCCGAGATGAACGTGCTGGGCGCGCTGGAGGCTCGCATTCCCGAGGTACTGGGCCGCCATTACGACAATCCCTATCCGGGCCGGTCGATGGAGACCGCCCGGGGCCAGCGCCTCTCGCCCATCCACGCGGGTCTGGTTGCGGCCGGTGCAAGGTTTGAAAGCCGCGGCGGCTGGGAGCGGGCGGTGCATTTCGGCGGTGAGGCCGCGCATTTGCCGCGGACCTTCGGGGTGCCTGCCTGGCGCGATCAGGTGGGCAGCGAGGTGGAGGCCTGTCGCAACGGCGCCGCCATCCTGGACCAGAGCGCCTTTGGCAAGATCATGGTCCAGGGGCCGGATGCCTGTGCCTTCCTCAACCATCTCTGCGCGGCGCAGATGGACATTCCTGAGGGCCGTATCGCCTATAGCCAGATCCTGAACCGCAAGGGTGGCATCGAAAGCGATGTCACGGTGCAGCGGCACGGGCCGGAGACCTATCTGCTGATCGCGGGTGCCGGGGAGGTGGTGCGCGACATGAAGCGGATACGGGAGACCAGTGGGGATTTCCGCGTGGAGTTCACCGATGTGACCAGCGGTTATGCGATCCTTGGTCTGGCGGGCGCTCAGGCCCGTGCGGTGCTGCAAGCCACAACAAACAGCTCTGTGCCGGACCTGAAACGCTTTCAATTTGCCGCCGTAGAGGTCGGCCTGGCGCGCGGCTGGGCCGGGCGGCTCAGCTTTACAGGCGAGGAAGGGTATGAACTCTACATACCCGCCGACATGGCGATGGCGGCCTACAAGGCGCTGGTGGCAGCGGGCGCGAGCCACGCCGGGCTTTATGCCAGCGGTTCGCTGAGGATCGAAAGCGGTTTCCGTGCTTTTGGGCATGAACTGGGCCCCGGCACCACGCCGCAGGAGGCTGGATTGGGTGCCTTTTGCGCGTTTGGCACCAGCTTCGCAGGTGAGGATGCGCTGCGGGACCATATCCCGGAACGCCGGATCATCTCGATCCTGTTCGACGACCCGGAGGCGATCCCGATCCATGATGAGCCGGTTTACTACGGCGGCCAAGTTGTGGGCCAGATCACCTCCGCCGCCTGGAGTTACCGCTATGGGCGGTCCGTTGCTCTGGCGATGATTAAGATGTCGCCCGGGGCGCTGCCCTCGGCCGTGTTGGATGGAGGAGTGGTTTCCGGCTTCGAGGTCGAAATTGCCTGCACCCGCTACACCGCCAAGGCGTCGCTGAAGCCCGCCAAAGAGGCCTTTGCCCATGACTGACACCACCCGCACCACGCAGGCTGCCATCATCGGCGGCGGTATCATGGGCGTGGCCGCCCAGTTCCAGCTGGCCGAGAACGGCTGGACCGACACGATCCTGTTTGAGAAGGCCGAGCTCACCTCCGGCTCCACCTGGCACGCAGCTGGGCAGATCGCCCATGCGGTGGGCAGCCGGCTGATGGGCTGGATCAACAAGACCTCCATCGAGACCTACAAGAGGGTCGAGCAGGAGACCGGCCAGAGCATTGGCTGGCATGAAGTTGGCGGTTTCCGCATTGCAACCACTGATGACGAAGTCGACTGGATGAAGTCGATCATGGGGGTCGGTAAATTGCTGGACCTGCCGATGGAATTGGTGGGCCCGGAAGAGGTCACCCGGGTGAACCCCTTCTACATGGTGGACGGCGTCAAGGCGGCCGTTCGCACCTTTGAGGACGGCCATATCGACCCCTCCTCTGTCACCATGGCGCTGGCAGCCGCCACCCGGGCGCGCGGCGCGAAGATCGAGCGACGCAACCGGGTGCTGGGTGCCTCGCGCAAGGGGGACATGTGGCTGCTGCGCACAGAAAAGGGCGATGTGCTGACCGAGCATGTGGTGATTGCAGCAGGGTCTTATGCCAATCAGGTTGGGGAGTGGTTCGGGCTGAAAATTCCGTCTGTCAGCTGCCTGCATCATTATCTGGTGACAGATACCGTGCCGGAATTTCTGGACCGCCCGGAGCTGCCGGTGATGCGCGACAACGCCTATGGCGGTTATATCCGGCAGGAGCAGAAATCCGGCCTGATCGGCATTTACGAGGGCCATGTCTGTCCCACCGTCTGGGAGATGCCGCAGGGCGCGCCCTGGGCTGCAGAGAATGAGCTGTTTGAGGCGGATTACGATGCCATCGGCGATTTTCTGATGGTGGCGTTTGAGAAGATGCCAGTGCTGGCGGAGCTAGGCATCAAACGCGTGGTGCGCGGAGCGATCACCCATACGCCAGATGGCGGCATGCTGGTGGGGCCGTCGGGCGTGCCGAATGTCTGGCTGTCCTGCGGCTCCTCTATTGGCCTGGCTTGGGGCGGCGGCGCGGGCAAGGTGCTGGCTGACTGGATGGTGCACGGCGAGGCCCCGATCAACACCCGCGGTCTTGATCCGCGCCGCTATGGCAATTTCTCGACCGATCATTTCATCGTAGAGCGCACCAAGGACGAGTTTATGCGCCGCCATGATACCCCGTGCCCTGGCAAGCAGTTTAACAGTCTGCGGCCGCTGAACCGCCACCCGCTGTATGACAGGCTGGCCGCCAAAGGGGCGGTGTTCGGCGAGGTCGCAGGCTGGGAGCGGCCCCGGTACTTCGGAAGCCTTGGCGAGGTGGAGCAGATCGGTTGGGGCCATCAGCCCTGGCACGCCAACGCGATGTCGGAGGCCAGGGCAACGCGGGAGGCGGCGGGTGTCATCGACCTTTGCGCCTTTGCCCAGTTTGAGATCACAGGCCGGGATGCTGGCGCACTGCTGGACCGGCTGTCGGCCAACAGGATCCCGTTCCGCGACGGGCGGATGAGCCTCAACCACCTGCTGACAGAGAAAGGCCGGTTCGAGACAGAGATCACCATCTGGCGGATCGCGGAGGGCCGCTATTTCACCGGGTCACCCATTGCCCGCTGCAACCCGGATTTCGGCTGGATCAAGTCGCATATCCGCGACGGCGAAGACGTGCGGATGATCAACCGCAGCCAGGATTGGGGCATGCTGGCGCTCTCCGGCCCTGCCTCGCGCCGGATTCTGGCGGAGCTGACGGATACGGACCTCTCGAACCGGGCGTTCCCGTGGCTGTCCGGGCAGGAGATCACCGTGGCGGGTATTCTCTGTTACGCCCTGCGGGTCTCTTTCGTTGGCGAGCTTGGCTGGGAACTGCACGCGCCGCTGGAGCGCATCGGCGAACTCTACGATGCACTTTTTGGCGCCGGAGAGAAGCACGGGCTGGCAGATCTTGGCTCCTATGCCTTCAACGGGATGCGGATGGAGAAGGCTTACCGTGCCTCCGGCGAGCTTACCACAGACGCGGGCCCGCTGGATGTAGGGCTGGAACGGTTTGTGGTGGCCGAGGGGCGCAACTTCCTAGGCAAGGAGGCTTTGCTGTCTCGCGATCCCGGCTGGGAGCTGTTCTACGCGGAACTGCACTCCAACGGCATCGATATCCACGGCGGAGAGCCAGTGCTTCTGCACAGCAAACCAGTCGGACTCACCACCTCCGGCGGCTACGGCTACACGGTTGGCAAATCGCTGGGCTGGCTGTTTGTCAAGAGGGGCACGCCGCGTGAAGGGCTGAGCGTGCAGATTCTGAATCGGGAATTCGCCGTGACCGTCCATGATGATGCAGTTTTTGACCCGCAAAACCTGCGGCCCCATTCCGAGGATTGAGACAATGACCACAATCGACACCAAGATCACCGGAGGCGAGGCCGTCTACCGCGTTTTGAAGAACAATGGCATTGATACCGTATTTGGCCTGCTGGGCGGGTCGATGCTGGAATTCTATGACGCAATGTATCAGGGCGGCGAAATTGCCTACATTGGTGCTCGGGATGAGCGCGCGGCGGGTCATATGGCTGACGCCTGGGCGCGCATGACCGGCAAGCCCGGGGTGGTGCTGGGGGCGCAAGCGGGACCGGGGGTCGTCAACACCGTGACCGCAGTGGCGGAGGCGCAGCTGGCCTATTCGCCGCTGGTGGTGATTGCTGGCGCCATCACCCGGGCCGACCAGGCTAAGGACACTTTTCAGGAAGTCGATCAAGTGGCCCTGTTTGCGCCGATCTCCAAACGCTCGGTCATGGTCACTGATCCTGTGCGCCTGGCGCCAATGCTGGAGGATGCGATCCGGCTGGCCAATTCGGGCCGCCGCGGGCCAGTTGTGCTGCATGTGCCGCGCGACCTGTTTGCCGCCGAAGTCGCGGCCATAGACCCCAAGCCGGTTAACATTGCCCGCGCGGGGCCAGCGGCGCCGGAAGACATCAGCGCCATCGCTGCAATGCTTTCCACTGCAGAACGTCCGGTGATCTTTGCGGGCGGCGGCTTCAAATGGGGCGGAGGGCGCGCGGCGCTGACCGCCCTGGCGGAAACGCTGGAGGTGCCGGTGGTCGCCTCGACGGGCCATGCCGACGTGATGCGTCACGGCCATCCGTGGTTTGCGGGACAGGCCGGGCCACGAGGCAACCGGGTGGCCAGCCGCCTGACCAAGGAAGCCGACGTGATGGTGGTGCTGGGCGCGCGGCTGGGTTTCAACTCTACCTTTCACAGCAATGATTACGTCGGCGCGGAGACCCGTATCGCCCATGTGGACATCGACGGCTCTGCCGTTGGCCGCTACTTCCCCGCCGAGATCGCGGCGCAGGCCGATGCCAGGCTGACTGCTGAAGCCTTGACCGCAGCCGCGTCGAAACCGATGGCAGATGACTGGAGCGCAACCTTCAAGGCGGACATGGCCAGCCTTGCCGCTGAACGTGCGGAGGAATCGCGGATCGCCACCCTGCCGATGCACCCGCGCCGGGCGCTGGCAGAGATCCGCGCTGCATTGCCGGAAAACGCTATTGTCACCCTGGACACCGGCAACACCTGCCTGCAGGCCGCCGACCGGCTGGCGCACTATGAGCCGATGAGCCTGATTACGCCGCTGGATTTCGGCCTGGTCGGCTTTGGCCTGGCCGCGGCCATTGGCGCCAAGGCCGCGGCACCGGATCGCCCGGTTGTGGCGGTGATGGGCGACGGTGCCGCAGGCTACACGATGATCGAGATCCAGACCGCCATTCAGCACAGGCTGCCGATCATTGTGGTGGTTCTGGATAACGAGGCCTGGGGGGCCGAGAAGGCCTATCAGCAGGAATTTTATGGCGGCCGCCTTCTGGGGGCCGAGATCATCTCGCCGCGCTATGACAAATTTGCGGAACTGTGCGGCGGCAGGGGCATTTGGGTGGATGGTCCCGGTGAATTGGGCCCGGCACTGGAGGCGGCGCTGGCCAGTAATGAGACCACCATCATTCAAGGCAAGATTGATCCGGGTGCGCTGATGACGCTGCGCAAGGATCTGTTCAAGGCACCGCACGAGGACTGAGACCATGACCACCTGGGACACGATCATTATCGGCGCCGGCAATGCGGCCTTTTGCGCCGCCCACGCCGCGCGGGAAAAGGGGGCAAGCGTCCTGATGCTGGAATGCGCACCCGAGGCGGAAAACGGCGGCAATTCCCGCTATACCGCAGGCGCCATCCGCTTTGCCTATGATGGGGTCGAGGACATCCGCGTGCTCTGCCCCGACCTGAGCGATGAACAGGTCGCCATCACCGATTTCGGCACCTACACGCAGGAGCAGTTCTTTGACGACATGTTCCGGGTCACCCGTTTCCGCACCGATCCAGCCTTGTGCGAACGGCTGGTGACCACCTCGCGCGAGACGATGCATTGGATGCGCGGCAAGGGTATCCGCTTCATGCCGATCTACGGGCGGCAAGCGTTCAAAGTTGATGGGAGGTTCAAGTTTTGGGGAGGGCTGACGCTTGAGGCCTGGGGCGGCGGCCCCGGCCTGGTGGATGCACACACCAGAATTGCCAAAGAGGCCGGTGTCGAGATCCGCTATGAAACCCGGGCAGTGGAGATCTTGACCGACGGTTACGCAGTGACCGGCGTCAAGGTCCGCCACGGGGGAGAACTTCAGGATCTTCACGCGAAATCCGTGGTGATTGCCTCAGGCGGCTTTCAGGCCAGCCCGGAGATGCGCACCCGCTACCTTGGCCCCGGTTGGGAGATGGCCCGGGTGCGCGGCTCCCGCTTCAATACCGGCGAAGGCATCAAGATGGCGATGGCGGCGGGTGCCTCCACCTATGGCAACTGGTCAGGCTGCCACGCGGTCGGCTGGGACTACAACGCGCCGGAGTTCGGCGACCTGGATGTGGGCGACGGCTTTCAGAAGCATTCCTATCCCTGGGGGGTGATGGTGAACGCCATGGGGCGCCGGTTTGTTGATGAAGGCGCGGATTTCCGCAACTACACCTATGCCAAATACGGCCGGGTGATCCTGAACCAGCCGGACCAGTTCGCCTGGCAGGTTTTCGACGCCAAGGTAACCCATCTGCTGCGAGACGAATACCGCATCAAGCGGGTGACCAAGGTGACAGCCCCGACGCTGGAGGAGCTTGCGCACAAGCTGGAGGGGGTCGACCCGCAAGGCTTTCTCGATGAAATCCACACCTACAATGCAGCGGTGGATACGGACACGCCGTTTGATCCGAACATCAAGGACGGCCGCGGCACCCGGGGCTTGGCAGTGCCAAAGTCCAATTGGACCAACACCATCGACGAAGGTCCGTTCGAAGCCTACCAGGTTGGTTGCGGCATCACCTTCACCTTCGGCGGGCTGAGGATCGACCCGGACAGCGCGCAAGTCCTGGACAATGACCTTGCGCCGATCCCCGGCCTGTTCGCGGCAGGGGAACTGGTCGGCGGGGTCTTCTATTTCAACTATCCTGGCGGGACCGGCTTGATTAGTGGATCTGTCTTCGGCCGGCTGGCGGGGGCGCATGCCTTTTGCGGATAGGGGCAGCTGACTTTCTAGAATGGAGACGGGCAGGCCACTGGGTTTAAATGAATGGGCTGATGGCTGCGCCGCCTGCACTACATTGCATGATGAAATCACTTTCCGGAAACTGTTGTCTTTGACTGGCATGCCAGCTTTCTGACAAGTATCAGCCGTACGCTGATCCCGCAGAATCCGGCATTCTGGGCTGATTCCGTTGAAAAAGCCGTTCGTTCCCGAATTCGGGTGTGAGCTATAGCGTTGATTTTGTTGGTCCAGCCGAAGCTGGCCTCGCCCTTTATCCTATGGCGGTGATCGACGGCTTGAGCTTTGCGAGCTTCCGGAAGTTCTGGGCGGTAGCTGCGAGGGTGAATTCGTCTTGAACGCCGCACGGGCCTCGTAATTGGAGTCGTCCAAGGCCGAGAATACGTTTGAGGTAGTTGTCACGTTAATCTTCGCTCGGTTGCTTGTGCCTTTTATTGGACGTTGGTGGCGTCGATGAATTCATCGTTGATCAGCTACAAGCGCCACCGATTTCCTCAAGGGATCATCACCCATGCGGTGTGGCTGTACGAACGCTTCGATCTGAGCCCACGGGAAGTTGAGGAATTGTTGCTGCAGCGCGAGATCGATGTTTCCTATTAGACCATTCGCCGTTGGGTCATCAAGTTCGGACCTCTGATCGCTCGAAATTCGCGAAAACGTCAGGGTCGGTCTGGCGATGTCTGGCATCTGGATGAAATTGTAGTGAAAATCTCCGGTCGCAAATATTGGCTTTGGCGCGCGGTCGGTCAACATGGTATTGTGCTGGGCGAAATACTCCAACTGAAACGGGATAAACGGGCCGTCAAACGGCTGTTTCGTCGCCTGATAAAGCGTCTCGGTTTCATTCCCAAGCGGATCATCACAGACACGCTGCGCTCATATAGCGCCGCCAAGCGGGAGACAGTGCCGGGATTGGATAATTGGGCACACAAAGGCTTGAACAACTGCGCTGACAACAGTCATCAGCCATTTCGGAAGCGAGAGCGGACTATGCGGGGATATCGATCTCCTAGGGACTTGCAGTGGGTCGTAGCCGCCCACTCAGCCGCCCGGAATTGTTTCTGCGTCCCCACTCGCCGTCGCACAGCCTTAACAATTCTATATCACCGTCTTGAGGCATTTGATGCCTGGAATGCCACCAATGGAGCGGATTAAAGTCACGGCATCAGCATTCATTGTTGGGCCGGAAGTTAACGTGACAACTTCGCGTGGCCTCCTTTACATTTAGTACAAGACCATACGGTTGTGTTGTGAGTTTTGGCCCGGAATTGACGGAACCGCGTTCCTTGGTGTTTGTTGCCTTCAAATCAACCGTGAGCAGGTTTCAGCATGATCTGGATTGTCGTGTTGTTGGCTCAAAACACTCATGAAAAGTTTGGTGATGCGTGTTGGCGCGGGTTGCCTACGGGTCACAGCCGCAAATCGCGTTCGATACTGAGTTTTGCTGGGCAAAACCTTCTTCATCATATTCTGGTCGACAAATTGCTGGGCAAGGTGGTCTGGCAGATACCCAAGATACCGGCCTGAAAGAATCAAAACAGCGAGAGCCTGTTCGCTCTGTACCTTTGCCGCCCGCTTAAAGCCCAATTGCTGACCAACGATGAGATTTGGGGAATTTACACTGAGGCCCGCATAGTTGAACTTGCGCAACTCGTCCACGCTTAGATCGGACTCTGATCGCTCGAACAAGGGGTGCTCGTTGCCGCAGTACAGGAACATGTCTTCTCCATACAGCGGTATATAATCAAGACTGGCTGAGGGACGGTGCAACGCAATGATCCCGATATCCAGATGCCCGGTAATAACCATGGTTTCAATCACGTTGGGGGGTTCCACCGAAAGCTCGATTTGAACGGCGGGCGCAGCCTCGTTGAACTTGTGAATCGAGCGGGCCAACCGCGCCTCCGGGTTTGAGGTGCATTGATCGAACAGCGCCACACGAATGGTTCCCGCCAGTTGCTCCTTGATTTCGTTCACTTCGGTTCGAAACTGCGAGACGGAAATCAGCAAGTCTTCAGCGGCGCGCAGCACCTTTGCCCCGTCTTCTGTCAGCGAGAAACCGGAAGGCCCTCGATTGCAGAGTTTCAGGTCCAGACGCAGCTCAAGGTCCGAGATGTGTTTGGAGATTGTCGATTTGCCGATGTTCAACTCAACCTCGGCTGCCGAAAGCCCGCCACTTTCAACAACGGTTTTGAACACCCGCAACAGCCGGATATCGGCGTCGCCTATTCGTGTGGACAGTGTGTCGAGCTTCATTCTGCAAGTTCGATATATGTGAAACCTATCGCGCAAAGTTTAGCAACGAAGAAACACTTTGCGCAAGCTAGGTTTTCCGCGCCGAGGCAGAATCGGACTGGCCAACTCTCCCCTGGTCAGCGCGCACCTCGAAACCTGACAAAAGGGAGGAAATCCATGTCATTCATCAACAAGCTTGGCACCTTCACCGCCGCTGTATCCGTAGCGGCGCTGATGGTTGCAGGCGCGGCTGACGCGAAAAACTTCAAGATCGCGGTCGGCGACAGTGCAGGCAGCCCGCAGGAAGCGACCGGCAAGTTCTTTGTCGAAGCGCTTGAGGCGAAATCGGGCGGCGAACACACCGGCACGTTGTTCCTGAACGGTCAGCTGGGCTCGGAACAGGACACCGTGAACGAAGCGGCCATCGGCACGCTGGACATGTCGCTGCTGGCGATCAACAACGTCACCCCGTTCTCGCCTTCGGTGGGCGTATTCACCCTGCCCTACGTCATTCTGAGCCTGGAAGACGCCGAAACCCTGACCCAGGGCCCGATCGGCCAGGAACTGACCGAAAACACAATCCGTGACGCAGGCGTGCGCATCATTGCGTGGACCTATACCGGCTTCCGCCGCCTGACCAACTCGAAGAAACCTGTAACTTCGGTTGCCGACCTGCAGGATCTGATCATCCGCGTTCCCAAGAACGAGATCATGATCGAAACCTACAAGGCCTGGGGCATCAACCCGACCCCGATGGCCTGGTCGGAAACCTTCACCGGCCTGCAGACCAAGGTCGTTGACGGTCAGGACAACCCGTACATGACCATCAACGCGATGAAG
Source organism: Ruegeria sp. CG11 (assembly GCF_056537245.1). Taxonomy (NCBI): domain Bacteria; kingdom Pseudomonadati; phylum Pseudomonadota; class Alphaproteobacteria; order Rhodobacterales; family Roseobacteraceae; genus Ruegeria; species Ruegeria sp. CG11. The sequence goes on along the minus strand of NZ_JBQFRE010000024.1, from coordinate 4,881 downwards.
TTCTATGAAGTGCAGGACCACGTCACCAACCTGCGTTACATCTTCTCGATCGAACCGCTGATTATTTCCGAGGCCGTGTTCCAGAGCCTGAGCGAAGAAGAGCAGCAGATGATTCTGGAAGCAGGTCAGGAAGCGACCCTGAAATCCGCTCAGTTCCTGCGCGACTCGGAAGCCGCGATCAAAGAAGAGCTGGTCGCCAAGGGCATGGAAATTGTTGATCCCGAAAACGACGAGGCCGAGTTCATCGAACTGGCGACCGGTGCCGTATGGCCGCAGTTCTACGAGTCCATCGGTGGCGTCGAAAAGCTGAACGCTGTTCTCGAAGCCATCGGCCGCGATCCGGTCCAGCAGTAATCGCCGCAGAGCGATGCAGGGAAGAGCGCCACGGCGCTCTTCTCATCTCAGGGAGGAGGGAAACCACATGTTCTGGAAATTTCTGGACAATATAGAAAGCGTCATATGCCGGATTTTGTTATCCGGTTTCGTCTGCCTTTTGTTCGTACAGATCGTCGCGCGCGAAGTCTTCGGCTTTTCGATCAGCTGGATCGAGGAACTCTCGGTCTACATGTTCGTCTGGTTCGTCTATTTCGGCGCCAGTTACGCCGCCCTGAAGGGCGCGCATAACCGCGTGACGTTCCAGTTCAAGTTCCTGCCCGACGGCGCGATTAAGTATATCGAAGCCTTTGCCGATCTCTTCTGGCTCTTCTTCAACGTCTACTTCCTCTATCTGGCGACGGACTTTGTTTTCAACAAAATGAACAAGTTCTGGAAGTCCCAGACGTTGGGCATCGAGATGAAGTACATCTACATGGTGCTGCCCATCGCCTTTGCGCTGATGACCTTCCGCATCCTTCAGGTGAACTACCGCCGCCTGATCAAGGGCGAGGAAATTCACGACCCCGATCAGATCGACCTCGACGAAATCAAAGCTGCCACTGAAGCAGCCAAGAACGACTAAGGGCCGGGAGGACACGTCATGGAATCCGAAATCGTCACAATCCTATTTGGATCGTTTCTTCTTTTGTTGCTCATCGGCGCACCGATCACGGTTGCCCTGGGTGTGGCTTCGCTATTTTCGTTCCTGTATCTGGGCGAAAACCCCATCAAATTCGTGCAGATCGCCTTTACTTCGGTGGGAGCCTTCCCGCTGATGGCGCTGCCCGCCTTTATCCTGGCCGGAGCCCTGATGGAGGCCGCCGGGATATCAAAACGGCTTATCAATGTCGCTGAAAGTCTGGCCGGCCCCTTCACCGGCGGCATTTCGGCGGCAACTGTCATGGCCTGTCTGTTTTTTGGCGCCATCTCGGGTTCCGGCCCGGCAACAACCGCGGCGGTGGGGATGCTGATGATCCCTGCAATGATCAACCGCGGATATGAGCGCGGCTATGCCTCGGCGATCACGGCCTCCTCTGGCGGCCTCGGGATTATCATTCCTCCCTCCATCCCGATGGTGATTTTCGGCATTGCCGCGCTCGGCATGGCACCACCGCCCGAAGCGGTCGAGAAATTCGGCACCTTCCAATCGGTCTCAATCTCGAAACTGTTCATCGCAGGTTTTGTTCCGGCCTTCCTGATTGCCACCAGCCTGCTGATCCTGAATTTTTTCATGTCCAAAAAGCGCGGCTACAAGGGATCGGCCGAAGGCTGGTCCATCCGTAACGTGTTCTGCGAGATGTATCGCGGGTTCTGGTCGCTGATGGCACCGCTGGTGATCCTGGGCGGTATCTACACCGGCTTCTTCACCCCGACCGAGGCCGCAATTGTCGCGATCTTCTACACGCTGGTCGTAGGTGTGGTCATCTACCGCGAACTGACCTGGCAATCGCTGTTCCAGTCGCTTGAGGCCACGACGTGGCTGACTGGGCGGGTGCTGCTGATCCTGTTCACCGCAACCGTATTCGGCCGCCTGCTGGTGGAAAACCAGATCCCGGCGATCATCGCCGACTCGATGCTCAGCTTTACCGACAACCTTTATTTGATCTGGGCGCTGATCATCTTCTTCCTGCTGTTTGTCGGCATGTTCATGGAGACGCTGGCCACTATCCTGATCCTGGTTCCGGTGATGCTGCCGGTGGCCTATTCGGTGGGCATTGATCCGATCCACTTTGGCGTGGTGATGGTCTGTACCCTGGGCATCGGCTTCCAGACCCCGCCGCTGGGTGAGAATCTGTTCATCGCCTCGGGGATTTCGAACATCTCGATCGAGCAGATCTCGCTGCGGGCGCTGCCGTTTGCTGCCGCCAATACCGCCGCGATCTTCATCATCGCCTTCTTCCCTGAACTGTCGCTGTGGCTGCCACGGCTGCTGGGCTACTGACCCGGAAAGGATGACGACATGAAACAACTGGTCACCAACATCCTGTTTGCCACCGACCTGTCGGCGAACTCACCCCACGCCCTGCGTCATGCCGCCAGCATCGCGCAGGCGACCGGAGCGCAGATTCACGTCCTACACGTCAACGAGCCGCTTTCAGATGACGTCAAAATCACGATGGAAATGTTCATCCTGAACGAGGAGACCCGCAAAACCGCGCAGTCGCGCCGCCACGAAATGGTGCGCCAAGTGTTGGCCGAACGGCAGGCCAAGTTCTGGGCCCGTTTCGAAGGCGATGATGCCAAGATCCGCGAACAGGTCACCTCGGTCGAGGTCACCGATGGCCACCCGGCCGAAGTGATCCTGCGCCGTTCGGTGGAGATGGGCTGCGATCTGATCGTTCTGGGCGCGCATGACCATGGCTTCTCGCACACCTTCCTGGGCACTGTCGCGAAACGCGTTTTGCGGCGGTCCAAAATCCCGACACTGATCGTTCCGAACCCGGACGACACGTAACACCCCCTCTGAAAAGGAAACACAAAATGAGCAAAACCCTGACGGCGCAGGACCTGGCCGACACGTTCGACGCGTTCAACCGTCACGACATCGACGGTGTGATGACCCATTTCGCCGATGATTGCGTGTTCTACACCGTCGCCGGAGACGAGAAATACGGCAACAAAGTCGAAGGTGCCGAAGCCATCGCCGCCGCCTTCTCTGGCGTGTGGGCCGGCATGAAGGACGCCCATTGGGATCACCACAGCCATTTCGTGCATGGTGACCGGGCCGTATCGGAATGGACCTTTTCCGGCACCGATGCCAACGGCATGCGGATCGAGGCTGAAGGCGCCGATCTGTTCACTGTGCGTGACGGGAAAATCATCGTGAAACAGGCGCTTCGCAAAACGCGCCCAATGTTCAAAGCCTGATCCGCCGCCCTGCGCGCAGCTTCGGAGAAAAACAAGAATGGTGGACAACAGCATCCCGCGTCACTGGCCCAAGGCCAGTTATGATCCCAAGTATGACCCCATCATAGATGCGGGTCCGGGTCACAATCGCGACCACGCGCCAACCTATTGGATTGGCACCGCAGGCACGCCGCCCGCTGATGATGGCCCAGTATCCAGTGACATGGACGCCGACGTCGTTGTCATCGGCTCGGGCTATACCGGCCTGTCGACCGCCATTCATCTGGCCAAGGAACATGGCATTCAGGCCGTGGTTCTGGAGGCAAACACCGTGGCCTGGGGCTGTTCGACCCGCAATGGCGGGCAGGCCCAGATTTCATCCGGGCGCCTGAAGCGCTCGCAGTGGATCGAGCGGTGGGGCATTGATGTCGCCAAGGGCATGCACGCAGAGGTGACCGAAGCCTTTGAGCTGTTCAATAATCTAATCGCGTCGGATGATATCGACTGCGATCCGCAGCCGGGTGGGCATTACTATATTGCTCACCGGGACAAGGTGATGCCGTCGCTCAAGAAAGAGAGCAAGCTGCTGAACGATGTGTTCGGCTATGACTCCCGCATCATCTACCGCGATGAATTGCACGAAAGCCACGTGCGGGACATGGAGGCAGCAGGCGCCATGTGGGAGCCTGATGGCACCTGCATCCATGCCGGCAAGCTGGCCTTTGGTTATGTCAACATGGCCCGCCGGTTGGGCGTGAAAATCCACACTGGCAGCCCGGTGATGGGATGGGAGACCAAAAGCGGCGTTCATCATCTGCGCACGCCGGGGGGCATAGTCCGGGCAAAGACCGTAGCTCTGGCGACCGCCGGCTACACGCCACCCGGCTTGAACAATCGGACGAAACATCGCCTGATGCCGATTCTGTCGAATTCGATGGTCACCCGGCCGTTAACCCAGTCCGAGCTGGACGAATGCGGCATTCAGACCAAGTCGCCCCTGACCGATACCCGCACGCTGCGGCACTACTATCGCCTGTTGCCGGACAACAGGATGCAGATCGGCAGCCGCAGTGCGGTGACAGGGCGGGATGCTGAAAACGACAAGCATTTGGAACAGCTGAAAAAAGGTCTTGCCCGCAAGTTCCCGGCGCTGGAAGACATCAACCTCGACTACTCGTGGTGGGGGTGGGTCGATGTCAGCCACGACATGATGCCGCGTATCTTCCAGCCAGACCCTGATCAAAGCGTGTTCTACGCGATGGGGTATGGCGGCAACGGCGTGATGTATTCAGCCCAGGCCGGGCGACGCATGGCGCAGTTGGTTGCCGGTGAAAAGGACAAGGCATTTGACCTGCCAATATTCACGTCGCCTCTGCCAAGCCACGGCATCCTCACACCTTTCCGACGATTGGGCCAGCGCATGGCTTATGTCGGCTACTACCTCAGGGATGAAATTCTCTAACTCACCAACGCTTTGACGTCTCAAACAAGGACAGACACAGATGAAAATGACCACGGAAGAGGCCTTTGTTAAGGTTCTGCAGCTTCACGGTATTGAACATGCCTTTGGCATCATCGGTTCGGCGATGATGCCGATCTCGGATATTTTTGGGAAAGCCGGCATCACCTTCTGGGATTGCGCGCATGAAGGCTCGGGCG
>NZ_JBQFRE010000023.1:0-43747 GCF_056537245.1 Ruegeria sp. CG11 | reverse complement strand
ACCGATGATATGCCCACACCGCATAGGCATTGATTTCGCGAGGAAAACGGAAGCCCTTCAGCCGCAGCAATGAGGTCGGTATGGTCATGGTACCGAGCTATCCGAGAAGGACAACGCGATCAACTGGGCAATGCCCTGAGAACATATGTACAGCCGGTTTGAGCTGACCGTTCTTGTAGTGGGCCATGCCTAGCTGAAAAGCTTCCGGAACTGAGACCTGCTTGCTTTGGAGAATGTCGAAAAGTCCTGTTTGTGACACAGTGCCGAGGACCGACTACTGCTTGTGATCAAATCTTCCGATTTCATCAAAATCCATTCAATTTCAATCCCATGCGCATCCAACATCTGGGAAATGGTACCAGCTTTATGATGAAACGCGCTTACAATATATCGCTCTTATTCGTGTCCCTGAATTGCGATGGGGATTGGTTCGTCCAACGCTTGAAGGACCGGCGGAAGGCCCTGTCGTCGGAGTAGCCAAGTAACTGCGCAATTGCATCGATGCTCAAGTCAGGATTGGCAAGCAGGCGTTTGGCGTTGGCCTCGCGCACTTCCTCAAGCATCTCGCGAAGCTCCTTACCGTGTTGGCCCACAAGCCTTTGCAACGATCTCAGGCTTAAGTGAAGCTTTTCTGCGAGCGCTGTCGCACCGTATTCACCGACTGCCGCATTCTCACAGATTGCGTCATGCACTTTCTGCAGGTCCTGGATATCGAGGTTTGAAAGGCCATTCTCTTTATTCATGCGCCCCAAATGCGCCCGCGCGTAATCGTAAAGAGGTTTGCTGGATAGTCGGCTAGGTCTATCCAGCGCATCACGGGTTATAACCAGTGTGTTTCTCGGCTGTTCGAATGTTACTTTTGTACCGAAGAATTCTTCGTACAGACTATGTTCCAAAAAAGCTTTGTGCGCGAATTGGACTTCGGTAATCGCGTCTGCAAGGTCAAACCACTCGCACATTGTCCGGTACAAAAGGGCACAACCGAACTCTCCCGTCGCGCCGTTATCAAGCTCGTCCATTGGATGGTAAATCCCAAGGCGCGCATGTGTGTTTGTCATTTCAAGCGTTAGATGCAGTCGATCCGACAAAACCGACCGATATTGAACAAGCATTTCAAGCGCGTCGCGGACCGTGGGCGCAAATTCGACCGCCGAGCTCACATAACCAAGCATGGAAAACGGTGTGACTTTTGCAAGATCGAGAGTGAGCGGTTCACCCGGCAAAGAAGTCGCCATTTTGTTCATGATCTTCGGGAAATCGTCTTCGTTAATCCTTGCATTCGGATTGAGCAATTGAGCCGGGTCGATACCCAATTCCTCGACGATTTCCGTGACCGGAACTCCGCGCGAAATGGCATAGCTTACCATGTTGGCAGCGGCCGCTGCGATGGTCTTATGATTTAACGGATTTTCTGCTTGCGGCACTTTGAGGTTCTTTGTCGTTTAGCAGCGCATACGCTGCGTCGCGCGTATCTATTGTGGAAGTAGGTCTGTCCTTGCCACAAAGGGCTTTCGTTCGTCTAGCGCCGGGTTTGCTGATTGACAATCATTTGAACTGGATTTTCGCGCCGTGTGACCCTTCGACCAGACCTTAGGGTGAGAGTTGCAGATTGGCGCAAACTGTCCGGTTGTTTGCGCGAACTGTCCTTGATCCGAAAGGGCCTGCCAAGTCTTACTGTGCGTCAACTGTGAAACGAGTTCACTGAAAACAATAAACTCAAGGGTTGAGGATGCGGCGCAGTTTCAAAATGAAATGCATGTCACCTTCCAAGCGTTGCTTGGATCTGAAGCCGGCGATGTGTGCCGAGCTTGAGGCTGTTCAGTAAGCTCAAAAATCTAAAGGTCTCCTGTGATTAATTGTAAAAGTAAGCGGCACGATCCGAGGGTCGTGGCTCGTGGCGGACGTCTTGTGAAATGGAAAGGAAGGGTCGCCAGTGTTGCGCCATCCTTGTTTCTGACATCGGCATCCTTCGGCGTTCTCGGTGCGGATATGGTCGGAGCAGAAGAGATCACGGTGCCGCAAACCTCGCAGGCTGTATTTGCCATCGACGAGGACAACAGCATCACTTCCACGGGTGCGGTTACGGTGGTTGCAGGAACAGTGACTACGACCGGAGCCGCTGCACCTGCCGTTACGATTGATACTGACTACTCCAGCGAATTTACCAATGACGGAACGATCTCGATCGAGGGGAGCTCTGAAACAACCCTTTACGGCCTATTTCTGAACGGGACGCTGGGTTCGACTGGGCAGATCGTGAACAACAACACGATCATGGTTGACACGGATCGGTCGCCCTTTGCGCGCGCGTTTGGTTTCCGGTTCGATCAATCGTTTGGCGGCCAGTTTTCAAACTCCGGGATCGTAATTGCAACCGCTACGTCCTCGGGGGCATATGCGAATGCGTTTGGCGCCTATTTCGACGAAGATGTCCTGGCATCCGGGGTCATTGAGAACTCGGGAACGTTCGACGTGACAGCCAATGCTGAAACGCAGGCATTGGCATCCGGCTTCTTCTTTTTCGAAGAGATGAACACCGACTTCCAGAATTCCAATTCGATTAACGTAAGTGCCAACTCGGAGACGTCCCGAGGCACAGCTTACGGCGTCCGCTACCGGCGCGCCGCTTCGGGTAACTGGTTAAACACGGGTGATATCACCGCACAGGCCGATGGTGCGGCGGGCGCGCTAGCATATGGCGCATATATTCCGGGGCTTTCGACAGGCGATCTGACAAATGCAGGGACGATCTCTGTCACCGCAACAGACTCCGTTCAGGATGAGGCCAAGGCCTACGGTTTGTATGCTTATAGCGGTGTGGATGGGAATGTTGTGAACGGCGGGACGATTAATGTCCGCGCCAATGGTTTTTCCTCGGCTACTGCTGCGGGTTATTTTGCGCTGGGTGCATTGACGGGTGATTTCACCAACTCTGGCACGATCAACGTTGCCGCGCAGGACCAAATTGCCAACGCGGAAGCTTTTGGATTTTTCACCGGGAACAATGTCGACGGAAGCCTCACTAATAGCGGCAACATCCATGTCCGTGGCGATGGGGCTACAGCGGCATCCGCCATGGGGCTGTACGTTGGAGATTATGTAGCCGGGACAGTCGAAAACAGCGGAACCATCACAGTGACTGCGATCGATCAAATGAGGGCAGCATCCGCTTTTGGCCTTAATATCGATGGTGACCTCCGAGGAAAGGTGTCAAACAGTGGGGCTATTCAGGTCACTGCCGTCTCTGAGGGGGATGGGCGTGCCGTCGGGATTTTGGCAGCTGCCGATCTTGAGGACGGCTTCGAAAATACCAACTCGATTAGCGTTGTCGCAAAATCAAAAGGTGGGCCGGCCACAGCTAATGGCCTTGAGGTCGATGGCGATGCCAGCGGTGACATTACGAACAGTGGAATTATCGACGCGAAGGCCGATGGCGCGGGCTTTGCATCAGCCAGCGCGGTTAGAATTTCTGACAACCTGAACGGTGACTTCAACAACTCGCTTACGATTAGTGCCATAGCGCTCGGTCAAACATCCGAAGCGGATGCGTATGGTCTGCGTGTCGACGAAGACATGACCGGAGATATCACAAACAGCGGCACCGTATTGGTCTACGCTGAAGGTGGATCATCCGCCACGGCAGCCGGTTTCAATATTCGCGGCAGCTTGGATGGTGACGTCAATAATTCCGGCACAATCTCAGTCGTTGCGAGAGCAGCATCCGCGGACGCCGATGCTTACGGGCTTTATGTACGACAGGGCGTGGACGGTGGTTTCACGAACAGCGGAACCTTAAGCGCAACTGCTGATGGTTTTTCGTCGGCAGAGGCATACGGGCTGTTCATCATACGGGGCCTTGATGGGAATTTCACAAATTCCGGCTCGATTCAGGCCTCAGCGGAGTCTCAGGCGGACGAAGCCTACGCATATGGCGTGTATGTTAGCAGTAGTGATGGTGCGACCGGAGATTTTCTGAATGAAGGGTCGATCCATGTTTTGGCCAATGGTTTTTCCGGCGTGTCCGTCGCCGGCGTTTACGCACCGGGGGAGATGGTTGAAAGTTTCACAAACACCGGAACACTCGTCGTAAGAGCGTTGGATCAATCATCCAGTGTAAATGCATACGGGCTCCAACTTGAACGCGGGATGACCGGAAACATTGAAAACAGCGGCACAATCAACATAGCGGCGAGCGCCGCAACGGATGCAGACGCAAGAGCCTTTCTTATCGACGAAATTCTGGATGGCAGTTTCACAAACTCCGGCTCGGTAACGGTCGAGGCAACGGCCAGAGACAGCGTAGCCGAGGCATTCGGCCTGTATGTCGGTGGTGAAATGAATGGCAACATCGTGAACAGTGGTGCCATTGAAATCCAGGCTGATGGTTTTTCTTCCGCACTTGCTGCAGGTATTAGTACTTTTGGCAGGCTGACCGGTGATTTCAGCAACACAGGAACGATCGCGGTGGCTGCCACGGCTCAGGACTCTGAAGCAGACGCTTATGGTTTGTGGGCCGATCAGGGCATGACTGGCAACATCGTCAATCAGGGCTCGATCAGTGCTCAAGTAGATGGAATTACATCCTCGACCGCTGCAGGAGTTTTCATCTCCCGCGGACTTGAGGGGAGTTTCGACAATTCCGGAACAATTTCCACCTCGACGATTTCGGAGTCATCAGAAGCCGTATCGTACGGGCTGTTTGTCTCGGACGGCATGACCGGAAGTATCTCAAACAGTGGCACAATCGCCGCGCAGGGTGCCGGAAGCGAAACCGCCGCCGTTCACGGGGTTTTCGTCGCTGGTGGACTTGATGGAGCAGTGCGTAACTCAGGTACGGTGGACGTGTCTGCCGAAGTTGTGAACGGTGATGCGTTCGGCATCGGGTTTGCCGTCGTTGATGGCGATGCTACTGGAAACGTTGACAATCAGGGTTCCGTTGCCGCTTCGGCAAAGGGTGGTGACGACGCGACGGCGATGGCCTTCTACTATAACAATAACCTGATTGGAGATTTTCAGAATTCAGGTTCCCTCGCCGTCACAGCTGATGCAGACAGCGATGACGCCGAAGCCTACGGTGTGTATGTCAACATCGACGTAGTTGGAAATGCCGCCAACAACGGGGACATTTCCGCAACGGCGATTGGAGTTGAAGATGTCACCGCTGCCGGGATTTACATCGACGACGACTTGAGTGGGGATTTTTCGAACTCTGGCACGATTGCGGCAGCGGCCGAGTCCCAAACGGGGGTCGCCGACGCCAGCGCGCTTTACGTGGGCAGCGACCTGACCGGAGACTTCACCAACACAGGTTCGTTGACTGCCCAAGCAGCCGGAGCCCAAGAAGCCGAAGCGATAGCGGTCTACTTGCGTGGCAACGTGTCCGGGTCTGTTTCCAACGCTGGATTTGTGAATGCGGCAGCAAATCTGGACAATGCCACAAGCAGCGCCGTCGCTACTGCAGCGGGCTTTCGTATCAACGATTTTCAGGGTGAGTTTGCAAACAGCGGAACCATCGAAGCGACGGCATCCGGTGGGGTCGGCGCGAATGCGTACGGCCTCTACATAGAAAACCATGACGGGGTGATTTCGGATGTGGGCGCAATCTCGGCCAAGTCCGAAACAGGTGAGGCCTTTGCCATTTATCTGGGAACGGGATCCGGATCAGTAAATCTGGACACAAGTGATACCGTTACAGGAAAAATACGGGTCGCTGATCACGATGTAAATCTGGATGCCCAAGGTGAAAGTGCCGTGTTCTATTTCGAGGATGCGGCCCCTGGGGTCGGAACGTTTACGAAAACGGTTTCCGACGACCGGTCTGTCTGGTTCGTGCAGGATGAAGGGGGCACTGATCCAGTGTATGCCGCAATGGACTCCAGCGGGCTCTTCACATCGCGCGATGTCATCGCTACTTACGGCGAGGTCATAGGCAGCGTCCGTGATGCATTGAACTACGGTGCAGTGCCGGAAGTTGGCCGAGCTATGCCATTCAGTGACGCAAGATACCTAGCTGTAACCGACTTCAAACCCTTTGCAATTATTGACGCCCAAGGGAAACGATTTGAAGACAGTTTCGGGGACAGGACCGACCTCAGTCTGTTCAATGGCAATGCTGGCATTTCGGGGCAGCTAGAAAACGGAGTGTCGTTGGCGCTCGGACTTGGCGTGTTCTACGCCGATGGCGATAGTGACAATTCGAACTTTGACACGAACGCGGTTTTTCTGAGCGTAGCGGGCGGACGAAATTTCGGGGATTATCTGGTCGAAGCCGATCTGGGTTTTGGTCTTCTTTTGACTGACAGAACACGAACGATCTCGGGCAGTCCGGACGCGGATGGAGAGTACGACAGTACTTTGCTGACCCTAGGCGTTGGCGTCGAGCGGGCATACAATCTTGAAGCCGGCGTTGATCTGGTGGGGTTTGGCAGCGTTCGATATACGCGGCAGGACGACGACGGCTATACCGAAACCGGTTCTGAAGTGAATGCTACAGTGGGTGAGGTAACGACAGAAGTAGTAGAGGCGCGGCTTGGCCTGGGAGCCAAGAAGTCGATCACTGATTTCGGGTCGCTCATTGGGCAAGTTGGCGGTGTGCTCCGCAGAAATCTTGGGGACTCGGCAGCGGACGTCACTGTTTTTTCCGTCACAAACTCACTGACCTTTGCAGCATCGGACTTTACCGGCGGCAATGTACTGCTTGGCTACGAAAAGGAGTTTTCGTCCGGAGCAACGCTGGAGTTGACCGCAGAGAAAGAGTTCGGAGATGGTGCACAAGGACCCTTTGTGAAAGCGGGCTTAACTTGGTCCTTCTGAGTAGGCCGGACGATAGTCCGCAAGTGGGCACTTATGGGGGCCAGCCGCAGGGCACCACGCAGGATTCCTCGCCAAGTCAGGACAAACTTGCTGTTTTCGGGAGGAATATCGGGCGAAGCGTTTCTAACCAGAACAAAGGTTAGTTACGGGCCGCATTGCCAGTCAAACCCTGCAACGGTTGGATAGATGCATGACCTACAGTACACACTCCATAGTTCGACCGATTGCAGGAAGGCTGGCGCTGGATTTCCTGAACACGGCAAACTGGACGGATGACAATCAGGTCCCGCACGAAAAAATTGAAACAACCGCTGATTTAGATCTGTGGGCGCAGACGCTTGGGCTACCCAACGCGCTTAATATTTCGTCAGTTGAGACCATCCATGAATTCAGATCAAACCTGCGATCTGCTTTTTCTGGACCCTGCACAAACGAAAAATCTGAACCTCGACGAACACCTGAAAAGCCTCGAAGCCCTGCCCGGCAGGTCCGTAGAATACCTGCGTTGTCAACCTTTTTTAGGGCTGATCGCAATCTCAGCGATGTCGATATTGAGCGATACGCGCGAACTGACGCTCGTGAAGAAGTGTCCCGGCACCGATTGCGGTTGGCTGTTTCCTGACGAAACCAAAAACGCCCGGCGCAAGTGGTGCATCATGGAATCCTGCGGAAACCGAGCCAAAGCCTCCCGCAGCTACGCCCGTAGGAAGCAAACCAATTAAAGAGCTTTGCTCAAACACCTGCGCGGCAGACCGATGGAGAGAGATAGGCTTAACAGAAACCGCGTAGCCGACATTATTAAGCGCATTTAGTGCGGATCTGCAGCTCGATGCCAATTTCATTGCAAAAGTAATTTTCGGCCAGGTGCGCCATCTGATGTAGGGCGCTCACCTCGCTCTTGGTCACACTATGAAGGCTGGGTCAGATTCGTGTGACGTTCAACACCAACTGTGGAACGTCGCTAATTTCTGACTCTCGATACGAAATTTCTGAATCTTATCATAGCACCTGAGCAGGCATTGTTGGCCAAAACGTCAAGCATTTCTGACCCAACGGCTGCTATGCGGACTTTGCTGCCGTTAGCTTTTGGCGCACAAGGACGCTAAATTTCAAATCGCAGCACACTAAACGAGGAGCACAGGGCATGTGGTGGATAATCAGCGGCTTGATCATCTTTTTTGCATACCTAAGCCTGCGAGATCGCCAATCCCACCGGCGCCGCGAAAAAATTTCGCCAAGTCCTATGAACCACTTCCGCAATCCATCAAAGTGTTTAACGGCGTTGGCAGCGGAATAATCAGTTTCAATGACGAAAGAACCCAAATTGAAATAATTCAACAATTCGAAGAAAAGGCAAAGGTTTATCTGCAGCGCAACTACTCAGAGCCATTGCCGAGAGAGCTTTTGGCGTTCCTGCGTGAATTTTCCAATCTGGGTATGATGGCCTTTCCCAATGGCGGTAGGAGGCGGACATTTTGTGGCGACGGGGTCGAAAGATCAGGTTGATCTGGTCGTGAGCGGCAAGAAACCTTTGTGCCTGACGTGGTGACTTAAACCGGCCCATGATCTTCTCGCGTTTGTCAGTTGGCCGGTGCGAAACTTCGATGGCATTGTTCAATCCCTTGCACGCGCGATGGTCTGCGTCCGGAGCAAGATGTCTGATTGGCTTGGTGTAGTTTCGCAATTTGTCCGTGATCACAACCCTCGGCTCGTCAAACCGGGCAATCAATCCACGCAGAAAGCGCTTTGCGGCCTTCGCGCTCCGCCGTGACTGGACCAGAATATCAAGCACATTCCCATCCGCGTCGATAGCGCGCCAAAGCCAGTGTTTTTTGCCGCAGATCGTGAGCACGACCTCATCCAAGTGCCATTTATCGCTCGGCCGCAGCCGATCCCGTCGAACACAATCTGCGAAATGTTTGCCAAAACGAATAACCCAAAGCCGGGTTGCCTCACGGCTCACATTCACGCCCCGTTCCGCGAGTAAATCCTCAACATCGGCCGTGCTGAGGGGAAAGCGATGACGGGCTCAATCTGCGTAGGCGATGATTTCACGAGGAAAGCGAAAGCCTATCAGGCGAGGCATATTGGTCGGAATCTTCATCCCGAGCGGATGGCGCGGGAAAGATTGTCAGGCAACTTGGCGATACCGTTTAACCCTTTAGCTCGGAGAAATTTCTTCGGTCAGCAACAATCTTCGCAACAGATCCGAAACGGCCGCTCTGACAAGATAACCAATAATATGCTAATCTGGACTATGGGCATTAATCATCGGGCCGCTCACATCGAGCCCTGATCCTGAATTGAACGAGCCTGTAGCCATGGAACTTGCTATCGCAATTGGCCTGATCGTCCTGAAGGTCGCAATCCTGATCGCGGCTCTGTTGTTGCTGCCGCTTCCACTGGTCTGGCTTGAACGCAAGATCGCCGGCCACATTCAACAACGAATGGGCCCGATGCGCGTTGGCTGGCACGGCCTGTTGCAGCCTTTGGCCGACGGCATCAAGCTGTTGACCAAAGAGGATCATATCCCCGCCGATGCCGATCGGCTGATATTCAAGCTGGCCCCGATTCTGGCGATGCTACCGCCGTTTGTTGTGTTTGTCGCGATACCATTTGGCGAGAGCGTTTCTGTTTTGGGTCACGAAATCACACTGTATGTCTCGGACATGAACGTAGCCCTTCTTTTCGTCTTTGCGGTGATCGGGATTGAGGTCTACGGAGTCATCTTCGGCGGCTGGGCTTCCAACAGCAAATACTCGGTTCTGGGTGGGCTGAGGACTTGCGCCCAGATGATCAGTTACGAGATACCGATGGGGTTTGCTGTCATCGGTGTGGTGATGCTGGCGCAGTCCATGAGCCTTCTCGATATTGTGCGCGCGCAGTCCGATATGTGGAATGTGGTGTATCAGCCTGTGGGGTTCTTTGTTTTCTTCGTCGCCGGATTGGCCGAGGCTCAGCGCATTCCCTTCGATCTGGCCGAGGCCGAAGGCGACCTGGGTGCGGGATTTCACACAGAATACAGCGGAATCCGGTTCATCTTCTTCATGGTCAGCGAATATGTGGTGATGGTGCTGGTCTCAGTTCTGACAGTGATCTTGTTCTTCGGCGGCTGGAACGGTGTATTAGTCCCCTTGCCTCCGATCCTCTGGTTCCTGCTAAAAGTGGCCTTTTTCATCTATGTCTTCATGTGGTTCCGCTTCACTTTCCCGCGATACCGCTATGATCAGTTGATGGAGATCGGGTGGAAAGTCTTGCTTCCGCTATCACTGGCGAACATAATGATAACCGGGGTTGTTTTCCTATGAGGGCAACCATGACAGACGCTGCAAACAAACGACAAGGCTGGATCGGGTGGGCGTTCTTCGCCGACCTTGGCGATGCGCTGGTGCTGACGTTCAGTTACATGCTGTCGCGTCCGGTGACCGAGCAATATCCCGACAAAGAGAAATGGCTACCTTATTCGCGCTATCGCGGCCACCACTTCCTAAAGCGTAACGAAGAGGGTGAAATAAACTGCGTCGCCTGTGAACTTTGCGCCAAGATCTGCCCCTGCGACTGCATCACCGTCGTTCCCTATGAGGACGAAAACGGCGCGCGCCACCCCAAGGTGTTCGATATAGATACTGCGCGATGCTTGTTTTGCGGCCTATGCGAGGACGCATGCCCGGCGGATGCCATCGCGCTGGGGCAACAATACGAATTTTCCAGCTACGACTCAGCTCTTCTGGTTGTGGACCGGGATACACTCCTGACAATGCCCGGCAAAGCGGAAACAGGCGGCGGTGTGGTAGACGCACGTCTGAAAACCACAGACGGTGTACGTGTAGAGACCGCGCAGGATGCGGGATACAATTGGTGGCGGAATATTCGGCGCAAGTAAAAGCCGAAAGGAAATGCGCATGTAACAACTGGCGGGAACCCCGCCAAGGAGGTGTGGATGTTCGTTTCTGACATATTGCAGTTGAAAGGCTCCGAAGTAATTTCGGTGAGCCCGGACACGACGATGGTAGATGTTCTAAGGCTTTTCCATGAAAAGCAGATCGGCCTGGCCATCGTGAGTACAACGTCAAACCATGTTTTGGGCACGGTTTCCGAGCGTGATTTTTGTAATGCAGTGGCGCAACGTGGCGCCATGGTCGCCAATTTACCGGTTTCGGACATCATGCTAAACGGCATCTCCACCTGTTCTAAAGATGACTTGCTGCCAAAGGTCTCGGCAACAATGATCCAGGAGCGGACACGGCACGTTCTGGTGATGGACGGTGAAACGCTTGTCGGGGTTGTGAGCATTGGCGATGTTGTCAAAGCGCGGTTGGACGAAGCACTGAGGACGCAAAAGGAACTGCACGAATATATCGCAGGAACCGGATATCACTAAACTACATCAATTCGCGCGAGTTTCAGCCGTCAGGTTTGCGGACCTCGACGCGACAGGGATATTCACCTTTCTTCATCAGACTGTTGAGCCGCAAGCTCCGATAGCTTTCCGGAACAAAAACCAGCCCTTCAGGAAACTGCGGGTTAATCTTCAGACGAGCCGTCAAGTGCCCTGCAGTTGATGTCACAACCACCATATGATCGGCTGCAAGCCCCCGTTCTTCGGCGTCCCTGACACTCATCTCCACGTAAGGCTCTTCTGCCACCGTGGCGAGCGTGGCCGAATGTTCAGAGAAACTCCCTCCATAAAACAGCCCGTTGCCCGTAACCAGCGCCAGCCCTTGCTTGCTTGCCGTTTTGACCAGTTCTGGCGCCTTGATCGATCCATCCGAGGGCCCTTTCAACACGGACGTAAATGCTCCGTCTGGTCCAATCTGATCAATCGAAAGGCCGGAATAGACGGGGTGTGTCCGGGCGATTTCACCAAAGATTCCTGCATGATCAGAGTGTTTCAAACCGGTACCGATCGGTGCCGCACACCATTCGAAGATCTCAAGGTCGCTGCGCGCCGCAAATACCGGATTACGGAATTTTCGAACGATCTGAACCCGTCCTTCATTGTTGGTGAATGTTCCAGCCTCTTCACCATGTGCCGCAGAAGGCAACACCACATCAGCCAACTCGGCAGTGTCCGTATGAACCCAATCCTGCACGATCAGAAGGTCCACTTTCTTCAGCGCATCAACGACGCGGGCGCGATCCGGGTAGGAACCGACAGGATCGGCGCCCGCAATGTAAAGCGTGCCGATCTCGCCTGAGGCGCACAGATCGAGCACCTCACCAACCCCGACAAGCGGTTTACCTTCCATGCCCACTACCATGTCCAGCGCACCCATCAGGTTGGGGCGATCAAAAAGTCCCTGTAAGGCCACGTTCTTTCCAAGTGTCTGCAGGCAATGTAAAAGGCCGTGAAGCAAGGAAAAAACTGTCTCGGCTTCCGGGGCTCTGAACAGGTCCATGCCGATCAGAACCGTGACGCTCGGTGCTGTAGACAGCGCGTTAATCAGAACGTCCAATCCTGCACGTGCCTGTTCGGACGGCTTCTCACGCCGGTCAAGCAAACTTTCTAGCAACTCCGACAAAACGGACGCCTCTGTTCCGGGCAGCATCCGCTCCGCTACGCGTGCATCGGCATCCAGCCGAGAGGGGCGCGCCGACAAAAGATAGAGTTGCGTCGCCCCGCCTCGTACCGCGCCCCGCAGAAGGTACTCGCTGACTGGATTCTCTTCGGTCACGTTGCTGCCGATGACAAGCGTGCAATCGGTTTTGATCACCTCTTCGAAGGGCGCGCGCGTATAGAAATCGCCCAGCAGTGGCCCTAACACATCGGGAAAGTCGAAGCGTGAGGATATCGCAACCAGATCGCTGTCAAAGGCACCCTGCATCAGTTTCCCGAACTGAAACAGCGCCTCATTTGTTAACCGAGGTGAGGCAATCCCCGCCGCGCGCTCCCTGGTCCGGGACAACCTCGTGCGCAGATGGGTCCCTGCGTCCTCCCAGGATACCGGCGTTAAGGCGTCGCCCTGCCGGACCATCGGGCGCTTGATCCGATCTGGGCTGGCAAACACATCCATCCCGAACCGACCGCGCACGCACAGGATTTCCAGGTTCAACCCCTTGTCCCATTGGGACCGTACCCGCATGAATTCACCGTCACGCGAGCCTACTGTCAGTTGGCAACCGGTCCCACAATGGGCGCAGATCGTATCGGTCTCAACCAGATCCCAGGGTCGCGATTTGTAGCGGTAAGGAAAGCTCATCAGTGCCCCAACTGGGCAGACCTCGATGCAGTTGCCACATTGATCGCAACTGGTAAGGCTGCCTTCAAACCCGGTCACGGCGGTATCCATGCCCTTTTCCACGGTTCCCAGGGCTACTGCGCCGACCACTTCTTCGCACATGCGTACGCATCGCTGGCACTGGATGCAGCGGTTGACGTTCATGATGACAACCGGGCTGAGTTGGATGTCCTTGGAATGAAATACCCTTTTGGGATCGCGGAACATGCTTTCCCGAGGGCCGTATTCCATCACCATGTCCTGCAATTCACATTCCCCGCCTTTGTCGCAGATCGGGCAGTCTAGCGGATGATTGGCCAGTAACATGTCGAGCATGACCGAGCGTGTCTCAGCGACCTGCTCGGTTGTCGTCCGCACGACCATTCCATCCATAACCGCAGTTGCACAGGCGGGTTGCAGTTTGCCCTGCCCTTCGATCTCGACCAGGCACATCCGACACGAGGCCAGAACCGGCAGCCGTCGCTGGAAACAGAAAGTGGGAATGTCGATGCCCAACCCTTCGGCAGCGCTCAGGATTGTTGTTCCCGGCTGGACCTGCACCTCGTGATCATCAATGGTCACAGTCAGGGTGGTGATGTCGCTGGTTTCGCTCAATGAAACGGGCACCTCCCTTCGTCGATATGGGTAACAAATTCGCTCCGAAAATGTTCCAAGGACGCACGCAGCCCCATCGCCGCCCCATCGCCTAAAGCACAAAAAGTGTTGCCGAATATGCCGTTGCATAGCCCCTCGAGCTGATCGAGATCGTTGGATTCGCCCTCGCCCGCTTCGATCCGGCGCAGGATCTTGACCACCCAGTCCAGTCCTTCGCGGCAGGGCGTGCACTTGCCGCAGCTTTCGTGGTGAAAAAACTCGATGATACGCGTCGCAACCTTGACGATACAGGTGCTGTCATCAATCGCGATGACCCCTGCTGAACCCAGCATGGACCCGACCGCGGCCAGTGAGTCAAAGTCCATTCCGACATCCATCCCGCTTTCGGGGATCATCGGCGCCGACACGCCTCCGGGGATAACCGCTTTGATCCGGCGGCCCTCGGCCGGCCCGCCCCCATATACTTCGATCAACTCACGCAGGGGAATGCCCATCGGCAGTTCGTATAGGCCGGGCTTTCGCAGATGCCCCGAAAGACAATACAGCTTGGGTCCCGGGCTTTTTTCCGGCCCGATCCCGCGAAACCAATGTGCGCCGCGTTCGACAATGGCAGGCAGGCAAGCCAGCGTCTCGACATTGTTGATGACCGTTGGACTGTCATACAGCCCGGCCACAGCCGGGAAGGGGGGTTTCAATTTCGGCTGCGCCCGCCGGCCTTGCAGCGATTCCAGCATCGCGGTTTCTTCGCCACAGATATAGGCGCCTGCGCCCTCATGAATATGGACGTCAAATCTGAATTCCGACCCCATTATGCGGTGCCCGAGATACCCCTTTTCCTGCGCCTCTGAGATCGCCGCCTGCAAAGTTCGGATCGCCTTCACATATTCACCGCGAACGTAGACATAAGCCGTCTCGGCCCCAATCGCGTAGGCGCAGATGGCCATCCCCTCAATCAGCAGATGCGGATCTTCCTCCATGATGATCCGGTCCTTGAAGGTGCCCGGCTCACCCTCATCCGCATTGCAGCAGAGGTACTTCGGCGTCTCCACATCTTTTGGAACAAAGCTCCACTTGACCCCGGTCGGGAACCCCGCCCCGCCGCGCCCGCGCAGGCCCGAGTCCTTGACCGTTTCGATAAGCTCTTCGGGGGTGTATTCTTTCAGCACCTTAGCCAGCGCGCGATATCCGCCAGTGGCTTCGTAAACGCTCATCCGTTGGCTGTCGGAGATACCGACACTCTTGAGAAGGACAGCCTCAGTCATCATCCGCCCCCTTTGAATTTCGCAATGCTGCCAACAAGTCGTCGACCCGCGCCGTATCAAGATTGCCGTGATACTCGTCGCCAACCTGCATCACCGGCGCCATCTCGCAAGCGCCCAGGCATTCCACAGTGGACAGCGTGAACAATCCGTCCTCGGTGGTGTCCCCCTTTGCGATGCCCAGCACCTGTTCCATATGCGCCTGCAACGCCTCTGCGCCACACAACATGCAGGACAGGTTGTTGCAAAGCTGCAGGTGGAACCGCCCCACCGGTTCGGTGTGATAGAGCGTGTAGAAGGTGGCCAGCTCATAGACCCAGATCCGTTCCACGCCAAGGATGTCGGACACCTCTTCCAGTACCTCACCAGTCAACACACCGCGTTCTTTCTGCGCGATATACAGCGCCGGCATGATCGCCGAGCGCTGGTCGGGGTAGCACGCCGCCGCCGCTTCGATCCGCATACGCATGTCCATCGGCGCGTTCACTTGTCCACCTCCGCCATCACCGGATCCAGACTGCCCAGAACCGCGATCATGTCCGCAAGGTAACGGGCGTTTTTCGCTCCATAGAGCGCCTGGAGATTGACAAAGGATGGAGCCCGAACCTTCATCCGGAACGGTTTGGGGCTGCCATCGCTGACGATATAGAACCCAAGTTCACCCTTAGGCGCCTCGATGGCGGAATAGACCTCGCCCGCCGGGACTTTGAAGCCATAGGCCGAAAGGTCGAAATGTTGGATCAGCGCCTCCATCGAACTGTGCACGCGGTCCTTGTCGACCGGGAAGGCTACTGTGGGAATATCCGCCAGAAAACGGCCTTCGGGCATCTGCTTGAGGCATTGTTCAATGATCCTGACGCTTTCGCGCATCTCTTCCACCCGGCAGCGCCAACGGGCGTAGCAATCGCCTTCCTTACGGGTAATCACATCAAATTCGACCTGATCGTAAATCTCATAGGGTTCATCTCGGCGAATGTCCCAATCCACCCCCGATGCCCTTAGATTGGGGCCACTGAGCCCAAGATCGATCGCATCCTCGGGCTCAATCACGCCGATGCCCTTGGTGCGCTTGAGGAACATCCGGTTCTTTTCGACCAGACGTTCGTAATCGCGGATTCGATTGGGGAAGATATCGCAGAACTCTCTGATCTTGCCTGCGAATTCCGTGGGCAGGTCCTCGCGCACGCCGCCCACCCGACAATACGAAGTATGCATCCGCGCGCCTGTGACCATCTCCATGAGATCCATGATCATTTCCCGTTCGCGCATCGCATAAAGCAGCGCAGTCATCGCACCGAGGTCCATCGGCAGTGCGCCGGTGATCAGCAGATGACCCGACAGCCGCGCAAGCTCGGCCATGATGACCCGGATATATTGCGCGCGAACGGGGGCCTCGATGTCCAGAAGCTTTTCCACCGCCAGCGCAAAGGCCAGATTGTTGGACGGCGGGCAGACATAGTCCAGCCGGTCGGTCAGCGGAAAGATTTGCGTATAGGTGAAGTTTTCGGACAGTTTTTCCGTGCCGCGATGCAGATAGCCGATATGCGGATCGACCCGTTCGACATATTCACCGTCCATTTCCAGCACCAGACGCAGAACCCCGTGCGTACTGGGATGCTGCGGCCCGAGGTTCAGCAGCACCTCTTTGGTATCCGGCACCCCGCCTAGGGGTGGCCTGAGTTCCGTGGCCTCGGTCATGATTTTTCTCCGGTGCCGCCGGGGATGTCCTTGGTCTCAAGGTCCGGCCGCGTTGGCGGCACACCCTCGGCGCCGAAGGGGTTCAATTCATCCCGGTAGCCCCTGAGCGGAAAATCCTTGCGCTGCGGGAACCCTTCGAACCCCTCCCACATATAGATACGTCGCAAATCCGGGTGGCCGTCGAAGGCGATGCCATACATGTCCCACGCTTCACGCTCGTGCCAGTTGGCGGTCCGCCAGATACCAACGACACTGGCGATATGCGGTGGGTCCGCCAACCGGCATTTCAGACGAACGCGCCATTTGTCGGACAGAGAATACAGATGGTAGACAACCTCGAATCTGGGCGTGTCCGGCAGGTAATCGACCCCGCAAATGTCGGAGAGAAAATTGAAGCCCAATTCGTCTTTCAGAAACCGGCAGAGATCTACGATGATTTCGGATGACGCGGTGAAAACGTGGATGCCATGTGACACACCGTTGTAGGAAACCGTATCGCCGAACCGCTTCTCGAGCCGGGCAATGAAGGGGACCGCAGCACCGGTCATGGCCCTGCCGCCCGGCCCAGCGGAGTATCCGTAAGCGCCTCGGATTTCTTGATTTTCTCCTGTAGCAGAAGAAATCCGTGCATCAGCGCCTCGGGTCGCGGCGGACAACCGGGTACATGCACGTCTACCGGCACAAAGGTCTCGGACCCCTGTACGACGGCGTAAGTGTTGTAAACTCCACCGGAAATTGCACAGGTGCCCATTGCAATGACCCAGCGCGGTTCGGGCATCTGGTCGTAAAGGCGGCGTATCACCGGGGCGAATTTCCGTGTCACCGTACCTGCGATGATCATCACGTCGGACTGGCGCGGTGATGGCCGAAACACAATCCCGAACCGGTCTAGATCATAGCGTGCACATCCCGCCGAGATCATCTCGATTGCGCAGCAGGCGATACCGAAGGTTTCTGGCCAGAGTGCCGATTTGCGGCTCCAGCGGACGATCTGGTCGGTTGTGGTAAACAACACGCTGTCGCGGATTACGTTTCCCATTCCAACGCTCCTTTCAGCCAGGCATAGGCAAATCCCACCAGCAGCAGGACGATGAACACGAACATCTCGATATAGCCGACGATGCCGATTTCTTTCAGCACGACGGCCCATGGAAAGAGAAACATCGCCTCGACATCGAATACGACGAACAGGATCGCGATCAGGAAGAACTGTGCCTTGAACTGACCCGCGGCGGCTTCACCTGCTGGGTCCATGCCGCATTCATAAGGCATGTTCTTGGCGGGGTACGGGTTGGAAGGGCGCAGCAGTGACGACACAAATAGCGTCGCGGCCACTACGAGGATTACCCCGGCAACCATGATGAGAACAGGTAGAAATTCAAGTCCGGTCATATCGCAAAATCCTGTGCTCGACGGACCTTGCGCTCGTGAAACCTACCCCGGGATCGAGGGCTTTTCTGCCCCCGGGGAAAGGTCATGGCCTTCCCCTATGGGAGAAATGATATACGCGGATGGCTGTATTTCAAATAAAAATCACGTGTCGAACAGGGATTCCAACCGCTGTCGGTCTCAAGCCAGCTTAGGGGAAGCTGCCGCTTGGGCCGTCACCGCTGCATTCCCACTCGACACAAACGCAACGGTCGAAGATGCAGGCCCAAACACCGCATGTCGCCGTCAGGTCGTCAATCCCATCATCCGGATCACTGGCCCCGTCTACTCCAACGTAGACCAACAAGGCGTTGTCAGCGACGATCGGAAGACCGAACGCGTCGCGGTCCTTGATTTCGCGAATATATGCGGTGTTTCCATCTGCTCCCAACTTGCGACTGGCATACTCCATCAGTTCCGCCTTGCGTTTCGAAAGGTCTCGGGACAGCTCGGCCTGTGCTTCGTGCGTCAAGGCCAGTAATTCTGCCTCTTCCCTAAGCAGAGTGCGGAACGACGCAAGCGCATCACTTAGGCGCGACAAATCAGCGATCACCCTTGTCGCGTGCCCGCTATGAGATTTCGCCTTGTTCACTATTGAGCGAACCGCCGAAAATGCGGCGGGAATTGCTGCGTCATCGGGGTATTTAAACGTTGTCAGGTGTTTTTCCAGAATATCGATATGTTCTAAAACGTTCATTTGAATATCCTCCTAAATAGCTGAGATCCCTCGCTCCGGATATTCACCAATAACTTTTAGTGATGTGGGGCATTTTAGCACAATCAGCGTTCTGCATCCAGTTACCCCGAGCATTTGGCACCACCGATCACCGCCCCGGCGCCGACAGCTGTACCAGGTCCAAAAACAATGCTGGCAGCAGGCCGATCACGATGGTTCCCAGCGCCGCAGTCACCAGCGCCAGCTTCAGGCCAGGCGTGAATTCCGGCTCGAACGGCCCAGCCGGTTTCCGCATATAAATCACCATGACAATACGGATGTAGAAATAGGCCGCGATCACGCTCAGCAGCACGGCAATGACGGAAATCGCCACGTGCCCGCCTTCAATCAGCGCGACCAGCACATAAAACTTCGCAAAGAACCCCGCTGTCGGCGGGATGCCAGCTAACGCGAACAGAAACAGCAGCATCGACAGCGCGAACACGGGGTGCGATCTGGACAAACCCGAAAAGTCGTCGATGGCTTCACCTCGGCTACCCTCGGAACGCATCGCGATTACCGCTGCAAAAATACCGATATTCATGAAAGTATAGATTAACAGGTACAACATCACGCTCGCCGCACCATCCGGGCCGCCCGCCACGATGCCCAGCAGCGCAAATCCGGAATGGGCGATACTGGAATAGGCCAGCAGACGCTTGATGTTGTCCTGCACCAGTGCCACGAAACTGCCGAGCGCCATTGTGAAGACGGCAATCACGGCGATGACTAACCAAATTTCCGTTGCAGCCAGCAGCGGGTTCAGGACAACCCTCAGAATTACCGCAAAGCCAGCGGCCTTGGGTCCTACGGACATGAAGGCAGTAATGGGGGTAGGCGCACCCTCATAGATGTCAGGGACCCACATATGAAAGGGCACAGCGCCGACCTTGAAGACCAATCCGGCAACGATGAATACGACCGCCAACAAAAGACCCGGATCGCGCTGGCTCCCGGATACGGCAGCGGCAATGCCATCAAGTTCCGTGGTGCCGGTCAACCCATAGATTAACGATACGCCGTACAGGAACACCCCCGTCGAAACCGCGCCCAGTATCACGTATTTCAGCGCCGCTTCGTTCGAACGCACTTCGCGGCGTAAAAGCCCCGTCAGAACATAGGTGCAAAGAGCCATCAATTCGAGCCCGACGTAAATTGACAGCAAATCGGTGGCCGAAGCCATGATCATCATGCCGGACAACGAAAACAGCAGCAGCACATTGTACTCGCCGCGCTGGATCCGTTCGATCTCGACATATCGGCGCGACAGCAAGAGTGTCAGTACGGTGGCTATGTAGAAAATAGCCTTGAAAAAGGCAGAAAACCGATCGGACACAAACATGCCGGAATAGACAAGCAGGTTCTGATCCGCCAGCACCAAGGTCAGTGCGGCAGCAACAAGGACCACAGCAATCGCGGCCAGATCCAGAAAATACCCACGCTCGGGCCGGACGAACAAGCTCAGGATCAACAAAACGCATGCCCCGGTGATCACCACGATCTCGGGCAGACTGGCCAGTACCGACTGGAGGAGTTGCGCCTGATTCACTCCGCATCCTCCTGTCCTTGAACCTGTGTCAGCAAATTTTCGACCGAAATCTGAATGATGCTAAGGAATGGTTTTGGGTAAAGGCCAATCCAGACCACCAGAACGGCAAGAGGTAGGATCGAGGCAAGCTCGCGCCGGTCAAGGTCCCAAAACTCGAACCGTTCGCCGATCGTCGCGGAGCCCAGGGCCACACGCCTAAACATGCTCAGCAGATAGGCCGCTGCCAGAACAGCACCAAGGATCGAAATACCTGCAAGCAAAGGATTTGCGGCAAAAGCACCCGACAATATGAGCAACTCGCCGACAAATGAATTCAACCCGGGCAGCGCCATCGATGACAGCGAAAATAGTCCGAGGAAAATGGAACACAGCGGTGCGACCTTCATCAGCCCGCCATAGTCGGCGATGCTGCGGCTATGCGTGCGCTCATACATCAGCCCGACAAACAGAAACAGCGCCCCAGTGGTTATGCCATGGTTGAACATCTGCAGAATTCCGCCCGTGACCCCACGGCTGTTCAGGGCAAAAATACCGAGTGTGACAAAGCCCATATGAGAGATACTGGAATAGGCCACCAATTTTTTCAGATCATCCTGCGCCAGCGCCAGCAATCCTCCGTAAACGATTGCAAGTGCGGAAAGGGCCAGCATGAAAGTGGAAAAATAAACCGCTGCATCCGGTAGCATCGGCAGCGAGAAACGTAGAAATCCGTATGCCCCCATCTTCAGCAAAACGCCCGCCAGGATGATACTGCCCGCAGTAGGCGCCTCGACATGGGCATCTGGTAGCCAGGTGTGTACTGGTACCATCGGCACTTTTACGGCAAAGGCGATTAGGAAGGCAAAGAACAGCCAAGCTTGCGTGACAAAATCCAGATCCGCATTCATCAATGCGAGAATGTCAAAAGTCCTGCCGCCCTGGAAATACAGCACGATGATCCCGATCAGAAACAACACGCTGCCCGCCAGTGTGTAGAGAAAGAATTTGAACGCCGCATACACGCGCCGCTCTCCGCCCCATATGCCGATGATCGCGTACATCGGCACCAGCATCGCCTCCCAGAACACGTAGAACAGAAACAGATCCAGCGCCGAAAAGACGCCCAGCATTAGAGTCTGCATCGCTAGCAGACTGACCATGAAGGATTTGACCATCTTCTCGATGGCGTTCCATGACGCTAGAACGCAGATCCAGCCTAGAAGCGCGGTGAGAAAAACAAACAGCACCGATATGCCATCAACCGCGACGGCATATTTGATCCCAAGTGCAGGTATCCAATTCCGCTCCTCGGCGAACTGCATCTCATAGGTGGAAGAGTCGAACACCAGCAGCAAGAGCAGGCAAAGGCCAAAATCTAAGAGAGTAACTGCAAGCGCGGTCCATTTAATTGTCTGCGCATCCCGTATGAACAGCACGGCAGCCGCCCCCGCCACCGGCAGGAAGATGATGAGGCTGAGCAGCGGAAACCCCATGCCACCTCCTAAAGCCACACAACGGCGAAAATGATGATGGCGGCGATTACGCCCGCGATCATGCCCACAGCGTAGTGAGTGACAATTCCAGTCTGGACCCGGCGCAATCTCTCCCCGCTGCGCAGAACCTTACGGGCCACGCCGTTCACAATGGCATCGATCCCGCCGAGATCGGTTCGCAGCCCTGCCTGAGCCGAGCGGTGCATGAAGGGCAGCAGCGTTTTTTCCGACACCGTGCTTACCGCCTGTTCATAGCGCGCGAACGGTTTTTCAGCGAAGCGCATGAACGCCTGCGCGCCCTTGCGATAGAACCAGTCGGTGTCGATGCTGATCGTATCCTCGGGATCCAGCGCCTTCAGGAACAACACAAAGCCAAGCGCTGTGAACATGAGGATGCCGAGGCTCTCGCTCACGTGCGCCCAGGTATAGGGGTAATAGTCGACCTCGTACGGCAACAGCGCATAAAGCGGCGCGGGGTAGACGCCAATGCCGATGCACAGCACCGCGGCGATGCTCATAGCGATCAGCATATTGCGCGGCGGTTCCGGCGGGCGCAGGCCGGAATCTTTGCCGAAAAACATGTAATAAGGCAGTTTGAGACCGGTATGCAGAAACGTCCCTGACGACGCCAGCGTCAGCAACAGCATCACAGTCGCCCGGTGATCGTACCCGGCGGCAGACACCACCATTGACTTGGTGACGAAGCCGGAGAAGAAGGGAAAAGCCGAGATTGCAAAGGCCCCGATCATGTAGAGCATCACGGTCAGCGGCATTGTCCGGTAGAGCCCGCCAAGTTCGGTCAGTTTGCGCCGTCCGGTGACATAGATCACCGCGCCTGCCCCCATGAACAATAGGGCCTTGTACAGGATATGGGCAAAGGCGTGGCTGGTCGCGCCATTCAACGCCATTTCCGTACCAATACCGATTCCGGCCACCATGTATCCCACTTGGCTGACGATGTGATAGGCCAGCAGGCGGCGACAATCGTTTTCCATCACAGCATAGATCACCCCATAGATCGCCATGGCGGTGCCCAACCAGACCAGCAGTTCCGCGCCCGGAAAGCCCCGCGCCAGCACGTAAACGGCTGTCTTGGTGGTGAAGGCACTCAGGAACACCGCGCCGGTGACGGTGGCCTCGGGGTAGGCATCCGTCAGCCAGGCATTCAATGGTGGCACGGCGGCGTTTAGGGTAAAGCCGATCAGGATCAGATAGGCGGCGGCACCCAGTGGTCCCTCGACCGGGCCGAACATGACCGATCCCGTTGCCGCCCCGTGCAGGATGACCCCGCCCAAAAGCGCGACACCCCCGGTGAGATGCACCATCAGATAGCGGTACCCGGCCTGCATCGCCTGTTCACCGCCTGAGGCGAAGATGAGATAGGTCGAGGCAAAGGCCATGCCCTCCCAAAACACGAACAACGTCAGGTAGTCGCCGGCAAACACCACCCCCAGCGCGCTGCCGACATAGAGGAAAGCCGCAACATGCTGGCCGGGCAACTTCAAATGCAGGGCATAGATCATGCCGATCAGTGCCATGATGGTAAAGACGGTGGCAAAGACAAGGCTCAGCTTGTCGACCCGTGCAATCAACAACTCCTGCCCCAGAAACCGGACCGCGCCATAAGAGCCTGATTGGGACATCACAACGACGGCAATGGCAAGGGCCGGGATCAGAAGTAGCCAGAGTTTGCGAAGCTTTCCGTTCAGAAACGGGATCACCAAGGCTCCGGCGAAGAACAGAAGTGTCGGGTGCAGGAACTCAGTCATAGTAATCTTCAGGCCGCATAAGCCCGCCCTGATGACCGAGGAACTTGGAAACAAATATGATCGCCACGCAGGACACGAGCCCATAAACCGCCGACCAGCCCGGCAATTGTTCCCACAGGTATTCAACATGTTCACGAGGAACCAGAAAGTCCGCCGCGACGATCAGTGCCAGTACCAGATAGAACAGGCGGAGGCGGAGGTTGGAATAATTCGAGTCCCCAAAGAATTCGACGATACGCGCGATCATCTGACCACCTCCTCTGCCAATGTGATGAAATAACCGGGGAAAATACCCATCAACAGCGACAGAATTCCTGTCGCGACTAGCGGCACCGTGACCAACGGGATTTCACGGACGCGGCTTCCCCCCTCCGTTTCCTTACCAAAGAAGGCGATATAGCTGACCGGAAGGAAATAGGCTGCATTCAGGATTGAGCTGACCAACAGTACGACCAGAAAGACGAACTGCCCCCCGTCGACCGAGCCCCATGCCAGATACCATTTGGACACAAATCCTCCGGCCGGAGGCACACCAATCATGCCGAGCGATCCGACAAAGAAGGCGGCCATCGTCCAGGGCAGTTGCCGCCCAATGCCTCCCATCTCGCTGATTTTCCGTTTGCCCGTGGAGCAATAGATCGAGCCCGCGCAAAAAAACAATGTGATTTTGGAAAAAGCATGCGCGGCGATATGTATGATACCACCGACCATCGCGACGGGCGAAAACAGAACCGCCCCGAGGATGATGTAGGAAAGCTGACTGACCGTGGAATACGCTAGCCGCGCTTTCAGATCGTCGCGGGTCAGCGCGTAAATCGACGCGGTCAGAATAGTGAACGAAGCTAGGTATGCTGTTGCGATTGCAAGCCCCAGTGCCTCCATCAACCCGGCACCGAATACATCGAACACCACGCGCAGCACGCAGAATACACCCATTTTCACCACCGCTACAGCATGCAGAAGTGCGCTGACCGGGGTTGGGGCCACCATCGCGGCGGGCAGCCAGGCATGTAACGGCATCAACGCCGCCTTTGCGAACCCGAAGAGGTAGCAGAAATAGACAATCGTCAGCAGGATCGGCGTAGCCTCAACCCCGGACAGCAAGCCGCCCTGCACGAAATCCAGCGTGCCTGCCAGATGGTAGGTCAACGCGATAGCTGC
This sequence comes from Ruegeria sp. CG11, assembly GCF_056537245.1. Classification (NCBI taxonomy): domain Bacteria; kingdom Pseudomonadati; phylum Pseudomonadota; class Alphaproteobacteria; order Rhodobacterales; family Roseobacteraceae; genus Ruegeria; species Ruegeria sp. CG11. The sequence goes on along the minus strand of NZ_JBQFRE010000023.1, from coordinate 19,050 downwards.
CAGCAAAACGCTTTTTGATGCACCCATCAGATAGACGAGGTATTTGCGGCTCCCCTCCCAGGCTTCGTCATCTTCGTGATGATAGACCAGCGGATAAGTCACGAGGCTCAGCACTTCGTAGAAGATCACCAGCGTAAAGAGATTGGCCGCAAACGCTCCGCCAACGGCGGCGGCAAGGCTGGCTGCAAAACAAATGTAGAACCGGGTCTGCGCATGTTCACCGAGGCTGCGCATGTAACCGATGGTATAGATCGACGCAAAAATCCACAGCAGCGAGGAAATAGTGGCAAACACCATCCCCAATGCATCCACCCGGAAAGCAAAATTAATTCCCGGCAGGATTTCGAATAGAACGACTTCGTAGGTTCCGCCTGACAAAACCCGGGGTGCCATGGAAGCCACCAAGGCGAACAGCACCACGGACGCAACGGGTGACACGAGGTCCCGTGGCCCAACGCGGTCACGGAGATAGAGAACCAGCCCTGACGCAAGACCGGCGACTGCGATGGCCAGAAGCGGCCTTATGGATAATACCGCCTCCACCCCTACCCCCGCATTATCGTGATTTCATCAACCTTGAGCGTGGCCTTGTTCCGCACCAAAGCAACAAGGATACCAAGAGCAATGGCAACCTCCGCTGCGGTGATGGCGATGATGAAGATCGCAAAGATGCGGCCCCGGAAATCATCGTGGAAATGGGCGAAAGCGATGAAGTTGACGTTGACCGAGTTCAGCAACAACTCCAGCGACATCAGAACCACCAGGATGTTGCGCCGCACCAGTACCCCGGCTGCTCCGACGACGAACAGGACAACGCCCAATACGATATACCACGACAGCGGCACCATCAGCGCGACTCCTTCTGTGCCAACACGATGGCACCGATCAGAGCGACAAGCAGGATGACAGAAGCCACTTCGAATGGCAGCAGGTAATCGGCAAACAGAGTGGTGCCCAGCTCGCGGATCTCACCGCCGGTTGAGGTCCCCGCAACGGTTTCCGGAAACTTCTGGCCCATCAGGACCAGTGCCAACATCTCAAACCCCAGCAACGCGACCAGTCCGAAAGCAGCGAAGTTGCTTCCTGGTAGAAACCGCCGCAGCGTCGCGTCGCGGATATCCAGCATCATGGTCACGAACAGGAAAAGGACCAGAATCGCACCGACATAAACAAAGACCTGGATAACCGCGAGAAGCGGCGCCTGAAGCAGCACGAAAATAGCCGAGATATTGACAAAACAGAACATCAGCGCCACCGCGCTGTGGACCGGGTTGCGCGCCAAAACCACTCCCAGGGCTGCCGCCACAGCCCCAACTGCAAATATCAGAAAAAACCCCTGTTCCATCGACGTCGACTCCCGACGTACGTTTTTATCCGGCCTGATACGGCCAGAATTCGGATTGTGGTAATGTTCAATGTGTCAGTGAATTGTGCCTCAAATGGCCGATTTTAACAAGAATTTCTCAAAGTTAGGCACCCCAAACCAAATCCAACCCGTCTTTTGACGTCCTCTATGTGAACTGTTGCACTGCCCTTTCGCGAGGCCATTTGCCCAGTCGAACCCTCCGGCAAGCACCTAAGCCCGAACCCCAAAAGCCCCCCTTCACTCGAATACTAAGAAACTCCGAAGCTTTGCTGAGGGTCGCGGTCTAGTGCTGCCAACAGAGCCAGCACTGCGGTTGGGTCAGATCAGACCCAGGGCAATTGCGGATCTCGGATTGATCCCAAGATCTGAGAAATTTGCGAACTTGTCACCGACCACATTGTCCCTCTGCATTAGCGCGACCTGAGCTCGTGTGATGGGCGGCTTGGGCAAGACCGCCATCGCTGCAGCTAGAAACCACCAGAATCGATAGGGCACAGGCAACAGAAACTTCCTTTTGCCACTGCGCTGTGCCAAACGGCGCAGGATTTCCCTGAAAGTAAACACATCCGGCCCGCCCAGCTCATAAAGGCGTCCGCGGGGCCCGGAAATTTCCGAAACGGAGGCCACCGCCTTGGCCACATCGCCCACACAAACCGGCTGCAACCGAACACTGCCGTCACCGAATAACGGAAGAACAGGCATACGCCGAACAATTGCGTCGAACTCCCCGAAAAACGCGCCGCTGCGACTGAACATGGCACTGGGTCGCAATATCGTGGCCTCCGGAAAGGCGCGGCAGACCTCATCTTCGCCTTCCGCACGGGCGCGAACATAGGCAGATGGAGAGGCTCGGTCAGCTCCGATCCCCGAGATATGCACCAGACAGCGGGCACCAACTGACCTCGCAGTTTCGGCGACCGTCCGGGCTCCGCCTACATGCACATCCCGAAAGGTGTCCGTTCGGGTTTCAACATAGAGGCCAATGCAATTGACGACTACAGTAGCGCCCTGCAACGCGCTTTGCACCGTATCGGGGCTTTTCAAATCACAATGCACCACACGGACCGCACCGTCCGGATCATTGCCAAACCGGGCGCCCTTGTCCGGACATCGCGTTGCGACGCCGACAGCGAACCCCCTGCCCTGCAATTGCTGAACCACCCGGCGCCCGAGGAACCCTGTACCCCCGAGGACAATCGCCGTTTCTCCGGTATTCGCTGTGGTCACATGCGCCTCATTCGTCATTCTTTTGCGCTTTTGGAAGCAGATCGATGGGCAGCGGGAACACAACCGTCGTTGTACCGTCGGCGGCAATGTCATTGAGGGCGTTGAAATAGCGCAGCTGCATCGAGTTTGGCTGGGTCGCTAGAAGCTTGCCAGCTTCCACCAGTTTCGACGCCGCCTGAAACTCTCCTTGCGCATTGATGACCCGCGCCCGGCGCAGGCGTTCGGCCTCGGCCTGTTTGGCAATGGCGCGGACCATGCTTTCGTCGATATCCACATGCTTAATCTCGACATTCGCCACCTTGATGCCCCAGGCGTCGGTCTGTCGGTCCAGAATCTCCTGAATATCGACGTTGAGCTTGTCGCGTTCGGCCAGCATCTCGTCCAGTTCGTGTTTGCCAAGAACCGACCGCAACGTGGTCTGCGCCAACTGGCTTACAGCGGCGCGGAAATCGGCCACGTTGATGATGGCACGCTGTGGGTCCACGATGCGGAAATAGATCACTGCATTGACCTTGACCGAGACATTGTCGCGGCTAATCACGTCCTGGCTGGGCACATCTTCGACAAACATGCGCAGGTCAGTGCGCACAAGCTGTTGTACCACCGGAATGATCAGAACAAACCCCGGCCCCGAAACCCGTGTGAACCGCCCCAGCGTAAACAAAACCCCACGCTCATACTCCCTAAAAATGTAAATCGCTGCTTGCAGGAACAGGATCACCAGCACCAAAGCGATGAGATAAGCGATCCATTCGAACTGGAAAACTTCCATGGTCAAACTCCTCTGCCAGCCTCTGAATTCTCACCAGTCGCAAGCCCAACGCGTAGGGTAAGCCCATCGATCCCAAGAACGCGCACGTCTTGCCCGGGCTGAAGGCCGGTCATTCCCCTGGCTTGCCATCGTTCACCCTCGATCCAGACGAACCCGGCGCTACCGGACCAATCCAGCACCCGAGCCTGCGCCCCCAGCATCAGGTTCGACCCCGACACCGGCGCCCGCCGGTAGGTGTGGACAGTGTATCCCAGAAGCACGGCCAGAACCGATACGCTGACCAGCGCCATGACCCCGATCAACCACCATGAAACGCGGTAGGCTTCGACATCCGTGTCCACCAACATCGCAGCGCCCAGAGAAAAGGCGACAATCCCGCCCAGTCCCAGCACCCCGAAGCTGGGCGAAACGGCCTCGGCCACCATGAAGGCAATACCCAGCCCGATCAGCGCCAGCCCGGCATAGTCGAGCGGCAACTGGTTGAGCGCATAGAGACCCAGCGTCAGGCAGATCGCGCCGACCACGCCGGGCACGATCGCACCGGGGTTCCAGAATTCGAAGATCAGACCGTAAACGCCCAGCATCATCAGCACCAACGCCACGTTCGGATTGGACAGAACGCTGAGAATGCGTGTGACCGTCCCCATCTCGATCCGTTCAACCGGCAGGCCGGACACTTCCAGTGTTTGCCGGGTGTCGCCCATCGTCACGCTGCGCCCGTCCACGTCACGCAACAGCGTTGTCAGGTCAGGGGACATCAGATCGATGACATTGAGCTCCAGCGCTTGCGCCGCCGACAAGCTTTCGGCCTGCCGTACCGCGCGTTCGGCCCAGTCCGCGTTGCGGTTGTGCATTTCAGCCAAGCTGCGGATCAGGGCAGCCGAGTCATTGGTGACCTTGGCGGTCATCGCATCTCTTGGCGCCAGCGGGTCATTGGCGGAGTCCCCGTCAGTGTCCTTGTCCTCGGCCCCGCCGGGCGGTTGCCCGGGCAACCCACCAATCGCAACCGGCGTGGCCGCACCCAAATTCGTTCCCGGCGCCATCGCGGCGATGTGGCTGGCATACATAATAAAGGTGCCCGCGCTAGCGGCGTGGGCACCGGGCGGGGCGACATAGGCAATCACCGGAACCGGTGACACCAGTATCTCCGAGATGATTTCGCGGGTTGCATCCGCCAACCCTCCAGGCGTGTTTAACTGCAACACGACCACGGTTGTGGGCTGGTTCCCCGCGTATTCGAGCACGCGCGCGATGTGATGCACGGTTGCAGGACCAATCGGCCCTTCAATCACCGTGTGCAGCACGCGGTTCCTAGCTGTGTCTGTCGCGTCAACCTGGCCGTTCAACCGGTCTGCTGACAGGAAACACAGGATGATGAGACAGAAGAGGTTTAGGTAGTGCTTCACAATCTCCATGTGTGCTTTCCCTTACCACAAGGTAGCACGATCCGCTGTTGTCTCAAATCACGGGCCAAAACCCGGCCTTCCTCTTTGGAACGTGAACTGACGTGTTTTTCCCAAATACAAGTGGTTTTGTTGCGAAGTTTCTGACTGAACGAAGAGATCCCGCAGAACCGGCGGGTTAAGCAGCCAGTTCCGCAAATTGACGAAGCGGGCAGCGTCCGGGTTTGAATTGGCCTTTGCGGATCATGCCCGCTACCTCGATACCATCCAAGGTAGAAGCTGCAGAAACGAAAGATTTGAAACCAAGCATCGGGCGCGTTCGCCGCTTGATGCAGCGATGATCCTGTTCCACGACGTTATTGAGATACTTGCGCCTTACCATCTCGATCGGGATCGGACAGCCGAAGCCATTAAGCATTCTGTTAATAGCCTTGATGCCAGCAGCGTTAGCACCGCTCTTGTCGATGACAATCTTCCGCAGTAGCCTATTAACTTCCAGCATCCGAGCGAAGAACTTGGTGGCGGCCGGTTTGTTTCGGCGTTGCGAGAGCATGAAATCAAGTGTCCTGCCATACTTATCGACTGCTCGATAGAGATAGACCCACGCACCTTTCACCTTGATGTAAGTCTCGTCCATTCTCCAAGAGCGGTCGCAAGATCCTTTGCGGCGACGCGCGTACTCAGCGATCGCGCCAGAGTATCGAGCAACCCAACGGTTCAGCGTGGTGTGATCGACCGAAACACCTTGCTCTCGCATGATCTCCTCAAGGTCATGGTAGGACGCGCCGTATCGAACATAGAAGAACACGGCGAACAGGATCACGTCCTCCGGATATTGCACACCTTTAAAAGAGATCATGAACTGGTTCCCGACTGAATACACCGGCGATCATTCACCGTCTGCGTTCGAGCGCGTCAATAGTCAAAAGTTTGCAATAGAGCCCATCGAAAAGTACCCGAAAAACTTTCTTTTCAGCTTTTTATCGGGTCAAAACGACCATTTAAGACCAGCATTGAAATACGGTCCTTGGGCATCGGTGCCGAACTCTTGTTCTGCGTTCAATTCCAGTTACGGGCCGGTGGCAAAGTCCTTTTCATAGCCAATCAGCACACTGCCTCCGGTGAAATCCGTGCCCGGGAAGATCAGCGAATTCGTTGTCGAAAAAACGGTTACATCAGTTGATAAATCGCCGAGATCACGCCGCAAAACGCCGCTGAGCTTGCCTATCAGGGCACCATCTTTGACGAGGGCTTTCTCAACCTCGACCCCAAGTCGCGCTTCGAAAACCTCAGTGTCACTTCCCCGACCGTAGCATTCGCCAGAGAGCTGGTTTCGGTATAGCGGTCATCATCCTGCCTTGTATAGCGTAGGCTGCCAAATCCCAGCAGGTCGAAGTTGCTCTGCAGGTTGAATGGCCGTTCGACGTTCAAGCCCGCTGTATAGAGGGTCGAGTCATAATCACCCTTAGCGTCCGGGCTGCCCGAAATTTCACAGGCTTTGTCATTCGACAGGAACCCGATGCCAATATCTGCTTCAACCGTGTAATCGCCAAACTGTCTGCCAACCGCAGCGTTCAGGTAGACAGCGTTGGTTTCGAAAGACGTCGTGTCGCTGTCTCCATCTGCGGTGAATACACCTATACCCACGGCTAAGGCCCACCCATTCTCAAATTGGCCAGAGACACCGAAGCTGCCATTGAGCAAGTTCAGATTGGTATCGGATCCCCCGGGTTGCTCGAACTGTTTCGATTGCACATCAACAAGCGCATAGGGGCGGAACCTGTTCACAACATTCTCGCTGAATGCAAAACCACGCGCGACCTGCCCCGGAGTGCTGTAGCTCAAGACCCGCCCGGCACTTCCAACTAGCCCACCATACGAAGCAATGATATTGCCTGGCGTAAACACATCTACAGAGTCCACACTGGCGTAGATCGGGTTGGAGCCGCCTTCGTCTTGGACATACCACGCCGAGCGACCATCCGACACGGTGGTTGTAAACGTCCCGGCAGCAGTCGCGGCGCCCTCGAAGAAGAACACGCTGCTGCCGCCACGTGCGTCCAGATTCACGTTATGATCTTCGACCCGCATGGTGCCGGTCACATTGTCTTCGGTATCGACATTCAGTGTCCCGGTGCCGCTGCCCAGATAGATGGCATAGGCATCACCGCCCTCTGATTTGGCCGAGATCGTGCCAACATCGGTGATCACGCCGTCGAAATTGTCGATCTTGATACCGTAGGCTTCCGCCCCGACGCCGATCGCAGTTGCGGTGATCGAGCCACTGTTGGTAACAACACCGGATGTGTCGCCAATGTAAATGCCGATTGCGACAGTAGATGCCGATCCGGTTCGCGCATTATCTGCGAGAACGCTGATTGTGCCGTTGTTGTTGAAATTCCCGTCAAGCGTATTGCGAATGTTAATGCCAGCCGCGCTCATGAACGAGCCGTCACCTCTGGCAATTGCGACCAGCGTCCCAGAGTTTTCGATATTTCCGGTCATTGCGCTAGCGTACACCGCCAGAGCACTTCCTCCTCCGTCACCATCAATGCCTTGTACCGAAACGCTTACTGTGCCTGAATTTAGCAGATCGCCGACCAAACCGCCGGCCAACGATACACCGTTGACAACAGCGGATGATGCGCCGTCAACTGCAGCTGAAATTGTTCCGCTGTTGGGCAAAGTCCCGGTCATCCCGCCACTGATATTGATACCGGTTGCTGTTGCGGTGCTGATCCGGCTACCCGTGACAGTTGCGTTGATGATGCTGGCGTTTTCAATGTCGGCGTTGGCTGCGCGACGTATGAGCATTCCCGTTGCGCCAGCAAAAGAACCGCCTTCACTCTCGGCGCGAGAAATGATCGACCCTGAGTTACGGATACCACTGCCTGCACCCAAGTCTCCGAGGATTACGATCCCTTGTGCACTTGCAGAATCTGCCGTGCCGGTAAAACTTGTCACCACTGTGCCGGAATTCTCAACAGCGCCATTTAGGTCCCCTTCGATATGGATGCCTTTGGCATTGCCAGACGGTCCGCCGTTTTGCATTACAGATACTCTGGTGTTTCCTGAGGTATCGACATCGCCAGTCGCGTCCTCGCCGACATACAGCCCCCAGGCCTCAACCTCGCCTCCGTCTAGAATCACATTGACCGCAATCGAGCCTGAGTTCGAGAAGTCCCCATCCAAATTGTCGTCGATATGAAAACCCGATGCTCCAACCGTGAATTCGCTCTCGGCAGAGACGCTGATCGTTCCGCTGTTGGAGATGTTCCCGGTCATCTCTCCGTTCACGACAAGCCCGTCTGCATAGGCCTGTCCAAGAGCATTGGATGCGCCATTATCAGCAACTGATACAGTTGAAATCGATCCTGAATTCGAGAAGTTTCCGTCAAAGTCTTCGTCGATGTAGAACCCTGCAGCGCCTGCAAGCGCTGCTTGCGTATCTGTATCCAGTCCCAGGTTCGCGGCGGTCGCGTTAGATGCAATTGAGCCGGAGTTGGAAGTGTTGCCCGTCAAATCTTCGTCAACATAAAGACCATACGCCACCGCGTCGTCCGTCTGATCCGTCGCAACTGTAGCTATCGAACCAGAATTGCTGAAGTTACCGGCCAGGTCACCATTGATATAAAAGCCTCCGACTGTCGCGTCGGTAAAACCGTTGCCTTGCACATTCACTGTACCGCTGTTGACGATATTGCCGATCATGTCGTGATCGACGTACAAACCATAGACTGTGTCGCAAACTTTTGAAGGGGTTATAGTCGACCTCTCGCGGGTCACACTTATCCTGCAAGTTGGGTAAATTGCTGAAAGCCGGAATTCGTAGAGTCAGAGAATTGGCGCTTGCGGATCATGTTCGCAACCTCGATGCCGTCTAAAGTAGCGGAGGCAGATGCGAAAGACTTGAAGCCACACATGTGACGAACACGCCGCTTTATGAACCGTTGATCCTGTTCGACCATGTTGTTCAAAATCTTGGACTTGATCGTTTGTAATTTGGCTGGACAGCCAAACCGCCTCAGGATCTTATTTATTTCCCGAATACCTGCCGCGTTGGCTCCACTCTTGTCGATCACGATCTTTTCTGGAATCCCAATTGTGGACAGCGCTTTGGCGAAGAACCTGGTGGCTGCCGGACAGTTCCTTCTCTCAGACAGCATGAAATCAAGGGTGTTTCCTGCTTTGTCGACTGCTCGATAAAGATACATCCATTTGCCGCAAACCCGTATGTAGGTTTCATCCATACGCCAAGATTTCAGCGTTGGCCGTCTCTTTGATTGCGCTCGCGCTGCGATCAGTGGCGAGTACTTCGTTACCCATCTGCTCAAGGTGGCGTGGTCAATGCGGACACCACGTTCGGCCATGATCTCTTCCAAATCACGATAGGACACTGTGTACCGCAGATAGAAATACACGGCATACAGAACCGCATCCTTGGGGAAATGGCAGCCTTTCAAAGAGATCATACTAAGACCTGTCAGTAAATTTTTTGCGCGAAACAAATGCCAGAACAGGCTGCCCAGTCAATCTGACCCTAAAATTTGCGACACATCCCGTTAAGTATATACATCTGGATACACGCAAGAGTCCGCCATGATTGAAAGCAAAATTCGTAAAGTTGGAAACTCTGCGGTCATGACATTGACCACAGAGATGCTGACCATATTGGATATCAAGGAAGGCGATAGCCTATTCGTGGTGTGCAGTGATGATGGCGCTTTGAAGGTTATGGCACATGATCCCTCGGTGGCCGAAGCACTTGCCGCGGCAGAGATCGTTATGGATGAAAACCGTGATCTTCTGAAGGCCCTTGCGTGAAGGAACTTGTTTGGGTTCCGTTAGGCGCAATTATCGTTATCCATGACAGACAAATTGCCCGACACGGTGGGGCGCCTGGACTACGAGATGCCGCTCTTCTGGAAATGGGTTGTGCTCGGGCGATGAACTTCGCTGCTTACACAGATGCAGGCCTTCCAGAAATCGCGGCAGCCTACGCGTTTGGCATCGCCAAAGCACCTGCCTTTGTGGACGGCAACAAACGTATTGCATTTGTGACAGCAGCCACTTTTCTGCGTCTGAACGGGCTTTCGTTTCGTCCAGATCCTGTTCAAGGTTCAGGATGATGGAAGATCTGGCATCGGGGGATGTATCGGAAAAACAGTTCTCCGATTGGATCGATGAACTTGCGCAGCCAATGTGAGTCCGTCGTATCGCAAGCAACCCCTTATGCGAACCAGATTAGGCAAGCCGCAAAAAATCCGAGGATCACGTCGTCAACGAGGTAATCCAGTGGTCGAGCCATCCTTAGCCCGAAGGCCACATATCAACTTTGCAACCGGCCAACTCCATCAGTTCCGCCATCATCTCAAGCGTCAAGTGATCCGCTTGAACCGTGCGAAGCTGTGAAATCTTCTGTTGAATAGCAGGCTGGTCGAAGTTCACCTGTTCACCAAAGACAGATGCAATTCTCTTGATTGCGTACTCAAGCTGATCGTCCGGGCTGCTCTCTTCGAAGAAGTGCATCAGATAGTACAACGCAGTTTCGGGATCGTTCAGATGAGGATCCAAGACTTCGTCAGTGGAATACGTTCTCACTTGTTGCAACTTTTGGCTCCCAACCAAACTCAACGTCTTGCTGCCCACTACAGGATCGGATCGTGGGACAGAACCACGGCTTTCTAGAAACGAAACAGATAGTTTACGAAACTTTCCTTGTGGTGTTTGTTTCCACTTGAGATTGTGCTTCTAAGAGACAATAATCACAATAGGCTACATAATTGTTCAAAGAAGAACAGAATACAAATAGTGACAAAATTGAATACCGCGCATCCTCTTGGACAACGAATACGCTCCTAGAATTGATAAAACAGGTTCGGCGAACACTATTAAACATTTGTGATCATTGCGCTGTCTAGGCACGAACGATCTCTGCCGTTGATATCCACTGAAGCATCATCCAAAAAAATGATTTGATGACGAACACAAAGACTTACTGTGCATCTGTTAGCAGTTTGCCAAGCGTTCTGGCTTCAAATCGAACATCAGTAGATTTGTTCCTCACACGACAGGTCCCAACAACTCTTGCAATAACAGCACCCCCTAAGGAGCTCAGAAATTGACTACTAAAGGCAAAACCATTCCGGGCGCAGCGCTTACTATCGCAACTCTGATATCGGCATGCTCTGAAGAAGTTACTAACCAAAAAATTGAAGAATTCCGCCGCACGGGGAACTTTGACCTCACCGTCGGCGAGATGCTCTCAGGTGTTATTCCCCAAGAACAAGCGGCCCCGGCAGACAAGCCACAACCCGTTTACCGACGGACAGCTGCCGTGGCAACACCCGCCGCCAAACCTCAGCCCAATTACCTTCCGCCAGCACAAAAGATTGACACTACCAAGCGAAGTGTGACGGCAGTTGAAGAGGAAGAAACGTCTGATGTCGAAATAAACTTGATTGATTGACGTCAATCGACGGCTCAGATGTCCGGCGAATAGCAACTGATCGAATGAAAAAGGCGCATTAGTGCGCCCTTTTTCTCCGGATATCGTTTCCTACAACCCCAGCCCGACGGCTGAGACATAGGCCAAGGCTTGCATACACTGCTCAGGTGTCACGCTGGCAATGCACGACAATTCACCCCCAAAAACTGGTGTCCAAGCGACGGCAAATGCGAACCCCAATGCCGCGAGACCCAGACCACCGATTGCGTATTTCCAAAATGACACGGGCAAAACAAAATCCGCGTCCATTCCCAATTCACTCAAAACAAGCTTGCTGCGTCGTTTTTTGGCAATCGAATATCCAATAAACGGAGTTACTACAGACAGCGTCAGCAAGAGTTGCACGACAGTTGGCGCGACAGGTTTAGGAACCCCGAGTACATGGGGCAGAAGCGAAGCTCCTCCCAACGCGAATGAAAGCCCCATGAACTTCCAGCGCAAGGCCTTCTGGCCTTTGTTTAAGACTTTTTCCAGCCGCTCAGCCAGCCCTTCTACAGCGCCGCTAACGTCACCAAGGACACCATCCAAAGTCCACCGGGCGCCATCTACTTGTTTACCTTTTGAAGCGACGGCCAGAAAATCCATTCCAGCAAGGGTTTCTTTTAAATTGATCAAGTTGCCCGATGCAATCTTTGGCACAATTGTCTTGGACAAGTACTCCCGCGTGGCAAAGGAAAAAGCCATAGGAGCCTCCTTGCCAAGACCTCTCACTTGAATGTTGCTCCCCTCCTTAGTCGCAACACACGAACACGTACTGAATTTCACAATGCCTCGGCTCTCATTCTTCTCAATCGACAGCCGGTCTACAACGCGGCCTTCCTGGCGCAAGAGAACTTCAATTTCCTGATCGTTGAATCCAGATATTTCAGGAACTTCAACCGTAGAGTTCATTGTTGCCTTTATGGACAGGCCGTGCGTGGTCTTGCCTGTTGCGTCGCATGGCCCACATAGAATTCGACCACGACCTCGGCAAGACGCACAGGTGACAAAGCCCGAAGCCTGACAGGTTCCGCAATCCACACGGCCCGAACCCCAGCAGGTCATGCAATTTCCCAGGTTACCGAGACCGGAACAGGTATTGCACCGCTGGTAACCACTTTGCTGACCATTGGAAACATGGACCTGGCCATTGCCGTGACATTTCCAACAACGCTGCTTGCCCAAGTGGCAATTGTGGGCAGTGCAAGTGCGCTTGCCCGTGCGACCGCAGGAGCCACAGGAACGCTGACCTGTCTCGCCACACTTGGAACACCTTACAGTCTTCGTGCCATTACAGGTAGAGCACGTTTTCTTATAATTGACACCTTTAGAATGAATGACAGTCTCACAGCCGCATTCGCAAGGATCCTGCACATTGGCTTCAATCCAAGGCTGCTTTTCGCACTCAGCTCTGAACGCCTTAAGGACCTTCTCGGCATCGCCACGATCACTATAAGTGTCAGTCTTTGAGAAGGCGTCATCACCAATCAGAGGCGACCACACTTTTGTTGCTGTCACCATAGTGGGGATATCAACAGCCTCGACAATTGTATTGGCAGCCAAAACGTCATCGTCACTTTCGCCCAGGTAATTCAAAGTGGAAACGACTGCTTTTTCGAGAATGCCAGACACTTCGTCGGCAACGGGATGAACGGTCTCGTTCTCAGATTTAGATAGTTTATCTGTCGCCGCGCATGCACGGTGAGCATCCAGGCAGCTATCAACTTCAACTGGTTCTTCAGAATCAGATGTCGAGGAGACCGGAACCCCTTCATCATGCGCCAGCTCACCATTGCCATCGACATTCTGTTCTTGCGTTGACTCAACCCCTGATAAGTCATCACCCTGTAAGCGGTCGCTCATTCTTTAACCCTATTTACGCATCAAGCAACTGATGTTGCATGAAATCTCTTTCATTATTAGTACACCTATTGATAGAACTCAGAGTAAATTTGAACACCTTCGAGGCTGACAATGAAAATCTCAGATATCGAGATGCAGATGAACCACAGTGAGGCATCCTCGGCTCTCATCGAAACGCGCGATCCAGAATGAGCCGATACGACAGCAGCATTTCGCCCGAGGTTTTGGATCGTTTGGGTGCGAGGGTTTCTTTATCTGCATTTCAAGACAGAGCAGCGCGTTGGGAAGCCGAACGGCTCAGCAGAGCCGGAGCCAATGCTGACGGCATCGGAGAGCAAAAAAAGGCTCTTTTACTCTTTGTTTTGACAGCAACCTATCTGGCATTCGAACTTGCGTTTAACGCGCGTCTTCTTGATGTCATCGGGACAACCGTCGATTCGCACGACATTGATCAAATCGAGCTGTGGGGCCGCTTAATTTCCGGATGTGCGCTGACGCTTGGGTTCTGGTCTCTAGCCATCAAGGCAAACAGAAGTATGCGGGACTCACTTCTTGCCATGACACTGGTTGCCGGCGCATGTTTTGCAGCGTCATACTTCATCCAGGAGCGTATACTTCACGTTATTTCAGAAAGTGCCACACCTGCCCAGAAACGGGCAGCTTCCATGCTGGTTCTGGCGACCGAAGCAGTACACGCGGACGATGCCACCCTAGCGGGTATGAACTTGGAGCAAATGAACCGGGACAGTCCGGAATTCAAAACTTTTATGGCCATGTTTCCAGCCATGGCCCTTTACACTGAGAACGTAGAAGACAAAACCGAACACGAAGTACGGGCCCTCATTCGGGCGAAGGTCGTTGGCCAGATGCCAAATTTCAAGGAAATGTTTGAAGACGTCTATTTAGAGAGTGAAGTTGCTATCAAGGAAGGGTGGAATGCCTACGCCGAAGGTTCTCATCGCTACTTTCAGGCTGTAAATAGAATTCCCCAAGAACAGCACGACGCTTGGTGGGAATATCGAAGAGCCTTGGGAAAGCACTACAACCCTTGGAATCTGCCACGAAAGTACCACGCTGAAGCCCGCAGGAAAGTCCAGAACAAAGGCATATGGGTGCCTTACGACTGGAACCCAGGCGATCAAAAAACCTTTAATCGGGTGATACGTGAGAAGATCGAAGACGAGGCGGAACAGCAGTACCGTTATCGCATGATTAATGAGGCAGGTATTTATGTGAAACCCGGCCTGCCGCAGGCACAATTCTTCAATAGTGACGCGGTCCAGTCCAAGTGGCGAAAAGAGATCGGCATGGTGCCCAGTATACCTTTGGCATTGGATCTGAACCCCAAGCAATTCAAGGCGCAAGTGTATGAGCCGTGGGTACAGGCTATCGTCGATAAGGAAGCGGATAAGTTCTTAGCCCCTGTCGAAACCTTCGAGGCCGGAGGTCGCCACCAGAACGTTGGCGATCTCGCCGTCCGAATTGCCTTTGTTCCATTCGTAGCTTTCACATTTTCAATCATTGGGGCGTTGTTCCACATTACGAAGACCAGTTGGTTGGCCAGCAAGTGTTTCAAAGCAAACAGGAAAGTTCAGCTGGGCGTTTGCACAACCGTACTGGGTGCAACACTCTGGTATTTCGGGCCATCCACGATCACGCCAAACCCAGTTACCGAGACGGTACTCTTCAACGAACTTGACGACGGCGTAAAAAAACGTGCAGGCCAAGTGACCTCCATGGGGATACGCGGTCTGATCCAATTCCAGACCGACTTTTACCCAGTATCGGAATGGGTGCGCACGGTTCCGCTCCAAGGAGTGGATTTTGGAGTGGCAGAATCAGCGAGTGCCAGCTTTGACGGCGGTTAGCCATGGCACCTATACAAGAGCACCAATATCATGACCGATGATCAGGATGACAGACAGCACCTCGGCCGCGGTGGCCGAAAAACTGGCTAGCTTACTGTCTCCTGCTGCGCTGGAAGCTTTGGAAAACATGGTCAGTGAGGCAACAGAGGATGAGTTGGCATGGGTATCAAACCTCCTTAGCCGCCAGTTGATCATTGCTCGCAGCCGGATTCTGACTTCGCGCCATTTCTAGAAGATGGCTGAAAAAACTAACTTAAATCGGGCCTCACTGACTAAAGCTGAAATCGAGAAGATCGCCACACTAGCCTGCAAGAAAAGCGTCACGCCTGAGGAGCACGAGTATCTGAAGTCGATGGGCATCGACCATGATGGCCCGACAAAAGACGACTGACTTTTTCTTTTTTGCAAGCATCAGCGCACATCTAATCTGACTAGATAACAAGAGGATAGTCAGATGAGTAAAATGGCACTTGAGCAGGCATTTGAGGAAACACTTAGGCTGCGCCAATTGGTTGACGATGAGAACTCAACTGAGATCGTTCCGGCTCTGCCGCAGGTCACAAACCGCGCTGAGTATTCATTTCAGAATTTCGCCGAGGCACGTGAGATGCTTTCAGTAGTTTTTGATGGCCAAGATGTCGATGAGGTCATGAACCGCATTGAACGCGGCCTGGTGATCGAGTCAAATCGAGACGCGGAATTATCCAGTAATGATCCATGACAAGCCCTGACAGTTGATGAGGCCAAGGCGGCTCTGGAGGCATACACATGCGCAGCAGACGATTTCACCAGGGAATCTCGTCACGTTGCGATCATCGAGGGCGGCTGACAGGGCATTGTTGGTGACTAGGAGACGACTGTTTGTTTGCAGTTACTAGATGATGCCGTTGAGCGCATGGAACAACGGCAACAACTCGCTCCAAGCTTCTGAAGACAAAACAGCCCCGCCAGAGCGGGGCTTTTCATTTGATCACGGCTTGATCCGCCTGATCGAGCCATCAGGCATTCTCTCTTCCCAACTGGCTCCCCTGAATAACTTACTCATGCCATGGCTGTTTTCAGCCTGGAGATCTTCAGCTGAAATCTCACCATTTTTCAGACGTGCTTCATCGGCCGCTCTTTGAACAGCTTTCTGGGCAGGCCGTTTAGAGATATCAAAATCACCATTCATGTCGGTGACAGTAGCACATTCGATGCCCATTGGCGTCAGGTAATTCGTTGCCGGTGTCTGTGACAGCTAACCGTGTGCTGGCGGCTCTATGGCTCGTTTGAATGCACCCAGAACTTCGTCTGGCTGGTTGACCAGGGCATCGCATGGGGCACATCCAAAATCGAGGTGTGGCCGTGTCATCCATTCCAATACCCGCAGGTCACTCCAGTCATGCGGTCGCAGTTTCAGGATCTTGGTCAAGACTGGCAGAATTCGGCTCTGGTCTGCATCGAGCTGGAATGCTGGCACTACTGCGTTTCCGTCGATTTCAAAGCGTAGCCCCTGCCCCACGCACCTAGCTGGAATCTCTTGCTCGGTCAGCATCGCGACGGATGACAGGATGCGATCTCGGATTTCTTGCTCTTTCATACGGTTGACGCACACAGGCCGATGATCACGACAACCAGGATCATGGCGATCAGGCCGCTGATGCTTGATGGGATGTAGATAAACATGGATAGATTATACCCAGCCAGACACTCATTAACTATAAGGGAACGCACCTATCCAACGCTCCGATTGCAAACATCCTGGATTCTTGCACGAATTAGCTGCGACTATCCGGGGGCACAAACTCACATTATTTGCGACGCGATTGCAATCATCCGCTTCGGATCATACTAGATGCGAGCGGACTAACGCATCATAGAGCAGCATCCAAAGCACTGTATATAGCCGTTGGTGGAGCTAAACCTTTGCGGGGCGTACTAAAGCTGGGGAAGTGTGGATGACAACCTTAAAGGCCTTAAGTGCACGCGCCATTCTATCTGTCTGGTCGGACACGTAGGCGCATGAGCGAACAAATACCTACTGCTCTCTTGGATGCATCGGCCGCTGAGCTTAAAACAGACGGTCGCCACAAGGTCAGCATTCTCAATCTACCCTATGGCGAAAGCAATCCTTACCAACGGATGATGTATTGGCCCGGGGTCTCAAATTACACCGTTCTGCCTGGAAAACGTAACTTTCGGCGGATTATCAAACAGGCAAAATCAGGTCAATTCGCAGCCGTGCATCTTCATTGGGATGACCTGATCTTCCACCTGGATAGGTGGCAAGACCAGGCCGATCAGGAGCAAAAAAATAATGCAATTCTGAATACGCTTAAAAAGATCAAGGACCTTGGCATTCCGATCCTGTTTTCAGTTCACAATGCGCGCCCCCATCGACCCGGAGCCAGCTTTGGCAGCTTCGTAAACCTGCGGCGAAACATTTGCGATCTCAGTGATGTCATCCATGTCCATACAGACTATGCTGCCGATCACATCTGTCTTGAGTACCGCGTAAACCCCGACAAGATCCGTTTGATCCCACACCCATCTTACTTGGGGGTCTATGAGGCTTCTGAGACGACACTGGCACGACAGCCCATTATTGGCGAGACGCGGAATTTCCTGTTCTTTGGCGCTTTTCGACAGAACAAGGGCATTGCCCGGATCGCTGACGCGCTCAGCGGTCTGGAAAAAGAAGGTCGGCTATTTCAGACAACGGTCAGTGGCAAAGTTCACGACGCTGGACGCAAAGAAATAGAGGACAGGTTTGCTCATTTCGGCGTAAATGTTCTGCTGAACATGGACAGAGTTCCCGATCTCGAAGTACCGGCACTGTTTTCTGGATCGGATTTCTTCCTCGCTCCCTTTAACGACGACGTTTTATCATCCGGGACGATTATGCTGGCCCAGACATTTGGATTGCCCGTCATCGGCGCGAACACGCCAGCCATTCGCAGCATGCTTCCCGAAAGCAATCATCCGCTTTTGTATGACCCGGCTTACCCAGACGGATTGGTGCGCTCTATGCGAGCGGCTTGTGAATTGAGTGAGAGCGATATTTTCGAGCTTAGGAAAAACGCATTTGCGGTCGCGCAAGCCTGCGCTCCACACCTCATAGCATCTCGCCTCAGCCACGAACTTGATTGCTTGATCGGCACACACAAACCTTAATCAAATCCAAAGCCGGGCAGCTTGGCATGTTGTTTTTTCGAAGCCTTCAGATACTCTAAATGTGCACGTTTCGCCGCCGCGACTTCTTCGTCTGTCATACTTGATCGGTTCAATTCCAGGAAGTATTCCGCGCTTCCGTCTGGTTGAACATTTTGGTCTTTGATTGCAACCAAGTCATCCGACCTCACATCTAATATGGAAAGTGCCTTGGTGAGTGGCAGCAAACGGTCATTTAGATCGGTTACATCGATAGATACGATGTCGGCACGGGACAAAACTGACGCCTTGACACGATCAACCACCGCGTCGAGGTCCGCTCCATTTTTCAGGGAATTGCTGTATTCAGAGATATCTGAGCGGATTCGGTTTGAACGAAGGTTCTGCCAAAAAGTACTTCGAATCCATTCGGCAGCGTTTCTGGTCGTATATAATAGCGTTATATGAATTTGCCCCTCTGTAAGCCGGAAAACTTCATCCAACAGGACCTCCGCAAGAATGTGGGTATGGGCATAGGACCACACACCTTTGCGCCCTGGAATCAAACCGGCAAACTCTTCATTGCTGATTAACAATGGTTTTTCAGTTTGGCCTATATAGGGCTTAAGTGCGCTCCGAAGCTTTTTTCCAAAGTTAAGCAGGGTTCGATCTTTGGGCGCTACAGAGTACCGTCGTGCTGAGAAACCAGCATCCTGAACATCCCGAGGCAAAAGCACATTTACGCGATCTTTCAGGATATGCTGATTCCTGGAAAGCGTCCTTTGGAACGTCGTTGTTCCGGTTTTGTGAAAACCCTGATGGATCACGACTTTCAAAACGCCACTTCCAACTCGTTTCGGCCCAGCTTGGAATGTCTTTTCAACATAACTGATCGACTG
Organism: Ruegeria sp. CG11; assembly: GCF_056537245.1. Classification (NCBI taxonomy): domain Bacteria; kingdom Pseudomonadati; phylum Pseudomonadota; class Alphaproteobacteria; order Rhodobacterales; family Roseobacteraceae; genus Ruegeria; species Ruegeria sp. CG11. The sequence goes on along the minus strand of NZ_JBQFRE010000023.1, from coordinate 36 downwards.
AATGCAATTCGTCTTTCAATCAAATAGAACGATGCA
>NZ_JBQFRE010000022.1:0-45930 GCF_056537245.1 Ruegeria sp. CG11 | reverse complement strand
GGAACTGGGTGAGCCCTTCCGCCGCGACGCGATGAAGAAGCCGGTCGAAGTGGCAGGCATCAGCGCCGACGACATGAACCAACAGGCCGGGATCGCCTAAGCAGACGTCAAACCCGGGCCTAATCAGGCCCGGGTTCCATTGAGTTCTCCGGCCAAGAGGGCGCAATTTTTACACAAAGGAAACATGATGCAGGCGTTAAATGCATCCCGGACGCCCCTGTCGTGGGCGCAAGATTTCGTTCGCAAGAACGGCCACGGATTTCTGATTTCCGTGGTTGTAGCAGTTGCGGCGCAGTTTCTGTCGGAACACTACGGTGCGCCGGCGATGCTGATGGCGCTTTTGCTTGGCATTGCGTTTCATTTTCTGGCCGAGGAAGACACCGGAAGCTGCAAGGCCGGGATCGATTTTACGGCGCGTACTGTCCTGCGTTTTGGCGTCGCGCTGTTGGGTGCACGTATCTCAGTTGAACTGATGGTTGGTCTGGGGCCGCAATTGATTGCAGTTGTCATCACGGGCGTTATTCTGACGATCCTGTTTGGATTGCTCGGCGCGCGCTTGCTTGGCCGCGGCTGGAGGTTCGGTGTTCTGACCGGCGGTTCGGTCGCGATTTGCGGTGCCTCCGCCGCGATGGCGCTGTCCGCCATTCTGCCCAAAAACGAACATTCCGAGCGCAATCTGATCTTCACCGTTCTGTCGGTGACTGTCTTGTCCACAGTTGCCATGATCGCCTATCCGATCCTGACCGAGACCTTTGATTTCGACGATCAGATTTCGGGGGTATTTCTGGGCGGCACTATTCACGACGTCGCTCAGGTTGTGGGCGCAGGCTTTTCAGTGTCGGACGAGGCCGGTGAAGTCGCGACGATGGTGAAGTTGATCCGTGTTGCCATGCTGGCCCCGGTCGTTCTGGTGATTTCTGCGCTTGTCCGCCGCTATGCAGAGTTCAGCGAAGAAGAAGGTAAGCGACCCCCGATTTTGCCAATGTTTGTCGTGGGCTTCCTGATCTTCGCAACCCTGAACTCACTGGGGTTCATCCCTGAATTCATCTCTTCGGCCATGGCCAGCCTCAGCCGCTGGGCGCTGCTGGTGTCAATCGCAGCGGTCGGGATGAAAACCTCGCTCAAGCGCATTCTGGATGTGGGCGGACAGGCCATCGCACTGATCGTTGCCGAAACCGTCTTTATCGCCGTGCTGGTTCTTGCGGGCGTCTACCTTGTGCATTTTTGAAAGGACCTGCCATGAAGCCGTTGGAAGAACTGCTCAGGAATGCTGCGCAATCACAAAAGAAAATTGTCCTGTCAGAAGGGTCTGATCCTCGCGCGGTCGAAGCCGCGCTTGAAGCCAGGGAAAAGAGCGTTGCCCGAATTGTGCTGGTGGGGGATGAAGGGCTTATCTTACGCCAGCTCGCATCCCTGAATGCCCAACCGAGTAGCGGGATCGAGATCGAAGATCCCGCCTCGTCAGCACATTTCGATGAATTGGCGACGTTGTTTTATGAGCTGCGCAAGCACAAGGGCGTCACGCAGGAACAGGCTGTCGTCGAAACACGCAAACCGCATGTTTTCGCCGCGCTGATGGTGAAGAAAGGGCTTGCGGACGGAACCCTTGGCGGTGCGGTGGCAACCACGGCTGAGATCGTGCGGACTGCCATTCAGGTCATTGGCCCAAAGCCTAGTGAAAAGCTTGTATCCAGCTTTTTTCTGATGCTGTTCTGCAAGGACCATCACCTCAAAAAAGGCGCGCATGTCTTTGCGGATAGCGGTCTGGTCGTCGATCCGTCGGCGGAAGAAATGGCTCAGATCGCGCTGGCGTCGGCCAAAAGCTTCCGGGCGTTGACGCAGGATACTCCGCGGGTTGCGATGTTGTCCTTTTCGACCCGTGGCAGCGCCAGCAGTACAGCCGTGTCGAAGGTCGTTGAGGCCACGCAATTGGCCAGAGACGCGGCACCTGATCTTCTCATTGACGGCGAATTGCAGTTTGACGCAGCTTTCGTGCCCGAGGTTGCGGCGAAAAAGGCCAAGGACTCACCTCTGGGCGGCGACGCAAACATCTTTGTGTTTCCCAACCTCGAAGCCGGCAACATCGCCTACAAGATCGCCCAGCGGGTCGGAGGAGCAGTGGCTGTCGGCCCGATCATGCAGGGGTTGGACAAGCCCGCCAATGATCTGTCCCGCGGATGCTCGGCCGAGGATATTCTGCACATGATCGCCGTAACCGCAGCCCAGGCCGAAGCAAACGAAACAAAGACGCAATGGAATCCGGAGGTTTCGCGATGAATGTACATGTCATCAACCTGTTCGACGAACCCGCAACGCGCAGCGAGCGACGCCTTAGCGATCTGCCTGACCGCGTGGTAGAGGGTGATCCCTACCACAAGATCGGGGTGCATTTCTCCAGCCCCGATGGTGCACTCTCGGCGGGCACTTGGACATCAACTCCTGGGAAATGGCACGCGTTCACGGACAAGGATGAGTATTGCTATATCGTTGAGGGGCATTGCGCGTTGATTCACAAAGACGGAACACGGCAGGATTTTCGCACCGGAGACAGCTTCATGATTCCAAACGGTTTTCAGGGCTACTGGGAAGTTGTTGAGACAACGACTAAGCACTTTGTCATTCGGGATTTATCCGAGTAGGGCAAAACAGGTCTGAAATCGTGGACGCTGTCATCAATTGGCGGTCGAATGATCGGATGAATTGGACCAGCTCAAAAAACTGTGGGAAGACTATGCCGAAAATGTCGGCGTCGTGACGCCAGATCAGTGGACAGATGAGTGATCGGCGCTGGTGATCGGGTGCTGAAGAGGTTTTGCACTCAATAAGGAATCCGTTGCGATGATTTAGGTGGATCCGTTGCAAACTTTTGACAAAGCCCAAGAAAATCGTACTGGCGCAAGAATCACAGTGGAACCCGGCCTGAAGGTGGTGCTTCGAACCGGGTTCCAATCCGCCAGTTAAAGTTCAGGCGCGACGCCAAACACAAACTTCGCCGGGTTGGCACTTGTGTTGTGGTATTGATGCTCGAACCCTTCGGGAACGAAAAAGCCGTCACCGGGCTTCAGCTCGAACCATACTTGCCCGTCTGCACCGGGCGCATAGACATTCAGGATGCCCTCCGTCACATACAGGCACTCGTCACCCTTATGTGTCTCCATTACCGTTTTGTGGCCCGGCAATACCGTCATCTCACCCGAGGTCAGATGCTCGGTCGAGCAGAATATGCGCGTGAAGGCCCCATGGCTTTCAGCATCCAGCGTCCAGATGGCGTCTGCTGGCGAAACCGGGATGATGGTGCGCTCCGTCTTTTGTGCTTCGAGCCCCATGGGCCAATTTCCCAACCACTTGTCCTGACAGTAACGGCTGTCAGCGGGATCCAGAAACGGTTTTGTTCGCGCATAGGGGCCTGACGTTCCCTGCGACGGGGGCGGCGAAAAATACTCCAGGATACGAACCTGATCGTGCCCGAGATTGAAGCCGTGGTGCCAGGTTCCGGCGCGGAAGAACAGTGTGTCGCCTGGTTTGGCGACGTGAAACTCACCGGTTTGAGGGTTAGCAAGGCCAAACGTCCCACTGATGACATACATCAACTCATCGGCACCAAAAATCGTGCGAAAGCTCTCGCTGTGCGTGAATTTCCCGCCAGGCGCCAGCCCGAAGAGCAGCTGATGGATTTTGTCGGTTGAGGCATAAATCCAGTCATCGACCTGACCTGCATCAGGTTCGCCCCAAAGGTGTCGGGTGACATCCTCGTAGGCGATCTTGCTCGGCTGATCAAAGGTTGGTCGTGGTGAGGCTTTGTATCCCATATCTACTCCATTTCAGGCGACCTGGTCACCAGTTGTCATGGCGATGAGCCTTTCGATCACATCGCGTTTCATTTGCGGATTCAGCTTCATTACGTCGAATGCTTCGGCCAGCCACATACCCTCGGCGGCCAGCCGGATGATGGTTGCGAGAACCGGGTCCAACCCGTCGTTTTCAACACCATGCTGGCACCGGATGTTCTGCTGCCGCACGATCTCGAGATAGTCAGGGAAGGAAGACAAGGCCGTCGTTATCGGGGCGCCGAGTCGATCAAAATCCGCGCCCGTCGTTGCGGCCTCGCCAAAGGTTGCGCGAAGGTAGGCTCTCGAAAAGCGGCCCTTTTCCACGTCGTCAGCATCTTTCAGCTCGTCGATACCGTTTTCGAATCTGGACACAAACTGCTCAACCATCGCTTTGATCAGCTCATTCTTGCTGGCAAAGTGATAGAGAATGCCGCCTTTGCTGAGGCCGGAAACCTCGGCGACCTTGTCGAAGGTCAGGCTGCTGACACCGTTATTTACAACAATATCTTCGGCTGTTTTTAGAATAAGGGTTTTGGCGTTTGGTTTGCGTCCCACTTTGATCTCCCTGATTTGAAGGCAAATTTCCTAGCTGCGATTCATTGCTTCGGCAATCTGGGTCAGCAGAGCAAGGTCTTCGCGCGAGTCCGACAGAGAGGTTTTGGGTGTCGTGCCCTCGGTCACATGAGCATGGAACGCGTCGAGCTCGACCTGAAACGGGTCAAGAAAGTCCGGACCATACAAGGTGGTTCTGGTTTCGTCGTCATCGGATGTGACCACTTTCAGTTGGGTCGGCAGGTTGCGGATGTAGGGCGTGTCATAGCTGACCTCGAGGTGCTGTCGGTCGGACAGGACATCGATCCGCGCCTCAAAACGAGCGATATTGTCGATCATTGCCTCGTAGACTGCTAGGAAATGGCCGTAATCCATCACTACGACGATGGATTCACCGTTTTGCCGCCAGTTGGCGGAGATCACGCGCTTAGGTAGGCCAATCAACTCGCGCATTGCCGACAGCGAATGCGAGGAAAGCCCCGTCAGAACCTGATATGCGCGCTTCAGACCCTCCGGTGCGTCTGCACCCACGACTGTGCGCAAAAGGGCATCCGTTTCCGCCCGCCCCTGTGCGATGATCTCGGGGGCGACGTCGCTGGGATAATGAATCCGCCGCGATTGACCGATGAAAAACGGGCCTTCGGCGATCAGATCGCGAACCCGAACAGTGCGGATTTCAGAAGGGTCCGGCATCAAATCCTTCGCCTTGGTAAACGGGCGCGAGTATCGGCGCATGTAAGCAACGAAGAGTGTCTTATCGCTCCGCTCCGCCAATGGTGCCGCCGCGTCGATCTCGCCGACAGTCAGGCAGGCTGGTTTTTCCAGAAAGACGTGCTTGTCGGCTTTCAGCGACATTTCCAGAAACCGGCCATGAGTATTGTCCGGTGTCAGAATGAAAACAGCGTCAATATCCTGGTCGGCGATAAGTGCTTCGGCGGTCTCGAAAGCTCTGGCGGTGGGGTAGCGCGCGCAGGCGTTATCGATTGCGCTTTGTGAGACGTCGAAAACACCTGAGATGGTGAATTTGTGGGTGTTATCCGCCAGGATCGGCAGGTGCATCAACTGACTTACTTCACCAAGTCCGAGGATGCCGACGCGAATGGGGTTTGTCATATTTTTCTCCGATGAGATCGAGGGTCAGCCTTTCACCGCACCTGCTGTCAGGCCAGCCATGATGCGCTTCTGGAAGATGAGGGCGAGTATAACCAGCGGGACGGTAACGATCGTCGACGCCGCCATGATCGCGCCAAACGGTGTCTCAAAGCGACTGTCGCCAGAGATCAGAGCGATGGCGACTGGCACAGTCCGGTTTTCGTCCGTCAGGATGAACGTCAACGCGAACATGAACTCGTTCCACGCGGCGATGAACGCCAGCAGGCCAGTAGAGATCATGGCCGGGACCATCATTGGCAGGAAGATGTGCGTAAGAATCCGCAGCGGAGAACAGCCGTCCATGATCGCCGCTTCCTCAACCTCTTTCGGAAGGTTTCGCATGAAGGCCGTCAATACCCAGATGTTGAACGGCAGTGTGAAGATCATATAGGCCACGATCAGCGAGCCGATATGATTGTACAACCCCAGCCAGGTAATCAGTTCAAACAAACCGGACAGCAACGCGACTTGAGGGAACATCGATACCGCAAGAACAGTCATCATGATCGCGCTGCGGCCACGAAAATTAACGCGGGCCAAAGCATAGGCAGCTCCAATGGCCAGCCCCAGCGAGATCAGGACGACCGATGTGGCCACAATGAACGAGTTCAGAATTGATCCGACAAAAACCCTGTCTTCCAGCATGATCCTGAAGTTGGTCAGGTCGAAATCCGGCAGAAGGTTGGAATCGAACAAGGCCTGACTGGATTTCAATGCCGATGCAATCATCCAGTAGAATGGAAACAAGGTATAGAGCGCCACGACACCGAACAGGACGTATATCGCGATAATGCGCGCGCGTTTTGTGCCTTTTCCTCTAACCATCTCAGGCCCCCATGGTTTTACGATTGACGCGGAAGAGGGTCAGGTAAATGACCGTTATGAACGCCAGCAACAAAAACACGGCGGTCGAAGCGGCCGAGCCATAGCCCATCTCCTGAAAATTCACCAATGTTTCGCGGGCGTAGATCGATACAGTTTTGGTGTCGTCGCTATTGGCGGACAGAACATAGGCCAGATCGAACATCCGTAGCGCGTCGAGCATCCGGAACAGCGCCGCCACGGCGATGCCGGGCCCGACCAGCGGCAGCGTGATAGAGGTGAATTGTTTCCACGCTGGCACCCCATCGACGGCCGCTACCTCATAAAGGCTGCGGGGCAGCATGGTCAGCGCGGCAAGGATCAGCAGCACCATGAAGGGGGTCGTAATCCACACATCGACCGCGATGATGACAGGCATGGCCAGGCTGGAATTGGCGGTCCATGCAATTCCGCGTTCGATCAGGCCGAGGTTGATCAGGATATGGTTGATTACACCAAACTGGTCGTGCAGCATCCATTGCCACATCCGCGCACTGACGACGACAGGTATGGACCAGGGTATAAGAATGATCGCCCGCATAAGTCCACGCCCCCGCAAGTGCGAGGACAGCAGCAACGCAATCGCCAGCCCCAGAGCGGTTTCAATCGTGACGGAAACACTGGTGAATATCAGCGTATTGCTGACCGATTTCCACCACAAGGCGTCAGTCGCAAGCGCATAGTAGTTGTCGAGACCGACCAGCGAGTAATCACCCGGAAGGGTGAGAATGGCATCCGTAAAAGAGAAATAGATGGTCCGGACAAGTGGCCAGAGGGCGACGGCTGACAGCACGACGAGGCTGGGCAGCAGGAAAAGCCAGGCTATCCGGGTTTTCTTGCGGGCAAGCACGCTTGGGGCGTCATCGGCCAGGGTGGGTTCAGCGGAAATATGGTCGGTCACCGCCATCAGTCCAGCTCCCGCTTCGGCCAGATCGCTGCATCGTTAGCGTCAAAGACATAAGAATTGGCAAAGCTGGCCCCGACGGTGATCGTTTCACCCTCGGCAAAATTCGGAACACCGGTGTGGCGCGCCACAAGCTTCTGGCCGTCATGAAGTTGGAGGTGAACCAGCGCCTCTCCCCCCAAAGGCTCGACAAGAACCACCTTGGCGCCAAAGTTGATGTCCGCCGACCCAAACACAACGGATTCCGGACGAATTCCAAAATTGACCTTGCCTTGATGCGGGATCGGAAACTCGCGGCTCTGACTTGCGACAGTGATCTGCGTGCCATCCATTTCGGCGGACAGGAAGTTCATTCGGGGGGACCCAATAAACCCGGCAACAAACTTATCGGCCGGAAAGGAATAAAGTTCCATCGGGGACCCGACCTGAGCAACCTGACCTTCCTTGAGCACGACGATACGGTCGGCGAGTGTCATCGCCTCCATCTGATCGTGGGTCACATAGATAGTGGTAGCGTCGAGCCGTTCGTGCAGTTTTGCGATTTCAACACGCATCTCCATCCGAAGATCAGCATCCAGATTGGACAGCGGTTCATCGAACAGAAACAGTTTCTGACTGCGAACCACGGCGCGCCCGATTGCGACGCGCTGTTGCTGCCCCCCCGAAAGCTGGCTTGGTTTGCGCTGCAATAAGTGTTCGATCTGCAAAATTTTCGCTGCACGGTGCACCCGGGCCTGTATCTCGCCTTTTTCCATTCCGGCGGTTTCAAGCGCAAATCCGAGGTTTCGCTCGATATTGAAATGGGGGTAAAGCGCGTAGGATTGAAACACCATCGCGATGCCCCGTTTCGACGGTGGCACGTCATTCACACGGTCTTCGCCAATTGACAGATCGCCGCCATTGATTTCTTCAAGACCCGCGATCATCCGCAACAAGGTTGACTTGCCGGAACCTGATGGTCCGACGAACACGATGAACTCACCGGGGCGGACATCAAGGTCCACGCCTTTGATGACATCAACACCACCGAATTTCTTCCGGATTTGCCTGAGCGTCAAAGAAGTCATTTGCTAACATCCTTTTCTTGAAGTTCGGCAAGAAGGACAGCGCCGATTGCGGCGGCGTTGCCGTCGAGATTGCTGGCAGCGATGGGCAGATTGCGCGCGCCTTCCGCCCAGATAAAATCTCTGGTCCGTCTACACAGACGGTCAAAAACATCTGTGCGGGTACCCATCCCCCCACCGATCACCATCGCAGCGGGATCAAGAGTATTGATCAGCTGACCGAGATAAGATGAGATGGAATCTATGACCTCATCGACTAATATTCGGGCATCATTGTCATTTTGACAGGCTTCGAACAGGTCGCGGGCCGAAAGATCCGGGTTGCCTTTCAACTCAGCATACCGTTCCCCTAGCGCCCGGCCTCCGGCAAAAAGCTCCAGATTAAATGGCGACAGGGTTTTGCACGTGTCGCATTGGGTCAGCAGATCACTGCCGGCAAAATGGAGGGCGTAACCGTTGGCTCCAGCATAAGGCTTTCCGTTGATCACCAGAGTATGGGCAATGCCCGTGGACAAGGTGACGTACAAAAACGGATCGGCATCTGCCAACCTGGACAGGCGGCTTTCGGCGAAGGCCGCGGCGCGGACATCGCTGACAATACGAACAGGCAGGCCTAGATCGAATGCGGTCTCAGGTTCCAGACCCCGCCAATCGAAATTCCAGTCAGAAGCGGGCTGGCCATTGTTGTCGACAAGTTCCGGTACAGCTACCCCAAGACATTGAACTTTCTGATCTGTCTCAGAGAAAAGTGTTCGGGCAAGTTCAGACGCCTGATCCAGAACCGCCTGTCCCCCTTCGCGCCGGGCTGTTGGCCAGGTGATTGACTTGACCGGTGCCTGCATGTCTCCGTCGAAAAGGCACCCCAACATCTTAGTGCCACCGATATCGATGCCGATGCTGACGCCGTTTCGCTCTTTGCCATAATCAAGCGCCATTTTGCACCTTCCCGGCGGCAGCGCGATCAGCATGGATCGCCGCGCGTTTACAAACGCTGGCTATTGTGGCGGGCCAGCTCGGTTCATAGGCTTTCGCTCGGGTGATCCGTTGAAAGGCATCCGTTTTGTCTGCACCCCAGAGGATCAACCCGACTTCATGGGATTGGTCTGCAATCGTTCCGATACCGACAGTCAATCCGTGTTCGGGCACGTCGTCGACGCTGCAAAATTCCGGAAACGTGCTGAGATTGTCGATCTGAGTTTGGCGGGCAAGCCGTACTACGCGCGTCCGGCTGGCACGCTCCGCACCGGGAGGATTAAATGCAATGTGCCCGTCGCCAGCGCCAGATGCTAGGATGAAGTAATCCACCCCGCCCGCATCAGCGATCTTCTGGTCATAACCCAAAGGGTCGGAAAGATCAGGCAGCCAAAGGTTCCGTGCTGGTATCTGACACGATTCCGGAAGGCTGGCATTTATGAGCCCCAGAATGTCTCTCTCACCGAAACCACGGCAGGAAAAATGCGCGTTTCGGTCCGGTAGCTTCTGATCATCATCATGGCCGAGAACGTATTCATCCATCATGACAATGATCAGGTTTGACAGATCCAGACCCTGTTGGGCTGCCTTGTCGGCCAACGCATTGTAAACGGGTTTAGGACTGCGCCCGCCCGGGCACCCAAGCAGAAACGGCTTGCCGTGCCCCTTGGCTTCCAAAAGCAAGAGGATACGATCTGCAATCGCTTCACCGGCCATCTCGGAAGTGTCATATGTGAATACAGCGGCAGTCACAGCTTTGCCTCCGTAGATTGCCAAGTGGTCAGAAACGCCAGGTTTGATCTGGCGATCTCTTCAGGGCTACGGGGATTCTCATCCGACAAGTCCTGCTCGACTACGACAAGACCTTGGAAATTCGTATGTTTCAGCGCGTCAACGAACGCCTGGATGTCGACACTTCCCTTGTCCAGATCGGTCATTACGCCAATTTCAAACGCAGTGTCGCAGTGGATGTTTTCCGCGTGAACGCGGGCGAGGACATCCGGGTCAACGTTCTTCAGGTGAACGGTGGAAATGCGGCTACGGTGTTTGTTAAAGAACGCAATCGGGTCGGCATTCCAGTAGGCGTGATGCCCCGTGTCCAGACAGAGTTTCACCAGATCAGGATCGGTGTCATTCAACAGTTTTTCGATCTGCTGTTCTGTTTCAACACAGGTTCCGACATGCGGATGAAACGAAAACTCAATCTGGTGGTCGCGGGCAATCTGAGCGGCTTCATTGACCTGAGTAATAACGTTCTTCCATTGCTCCGCAGTGACAACGCCCATTGCGTCCTTTGGATAAAACTCGGATTCATCCATCAGAATAAATTGTGACGCGCCACAGGCGGAAAGCAGTTTACAGAGTTCGGTGGTCTGCTGGCGCAGCTTCTCCAATGTCGCAATGTCGGCAAGTGTGTGTACGTGCGCCGCGGCAACGATTTCGATGCCCTTTGCCTCGACGGACGCTTTCAGTTCAACAGCGCTGGTTGGTCCGAAACCCAAGGGACCCAGCTCAGTTTGCCGGTATCCCGCCTCGTGGATTTTCGACAGATACTCTTCCCATGTCAGAGTATTGCCTTCGGGCCAGTAGACACCCCAACAGCATGGAGCAATCGCAAGTTTCATTGCTATTCCCACCTGATCAAAAAATACAGTTTTTGAAGGCGCCCCAGCCATTGGGAGCTTGGCCAGAGCACCTTCCGGGAGATTCTATCTCCAGCCGCGCGACTTGATGCGTTCCAGATCGCTTTCGGCCTGCTCAACGCCTTCTGCTGCCGTGACCTTACCGCTCAGAATATTGTGGACAGCGTTGAAAATCCGCTGAGAAGAGCGATTGTATGACGCGCCGGTTACCTGCGATGGCCGCGAGGCGCTTTCCGAATAAGCCTGTTCCGCATCTTTCAGGAAAGGATAGGCTTCGAGAATTTCCTCGTCGCGATAGAGCGCTTCGACCGTTGGGCTATACGCTTCCATTGCGCGTCGCTTCTGCTCACGCGCATTGGTCAGGTAAACTGCCAGGCTCGTCGCGGCCTCAGGGTCTTTCGAGTATTTTGAAACGCCCAGCATACCTGCGCCGTAGCAACCACTGGATTTTTCCCCTTCTGCGCCAACCGGCAGCGCCATTACGCCGACTTTATCCTGCAGCAGCGCACCGTCTTCCTGCGACGTGCCCCAAACATAGCTCCAATTCCTGTGGAACACGGCATTCCCGGTTTCGAACACGCCGCGCGACGCTTCCTCGTCATAGTTCAGAACACCTTCGGGGCTGATGGTGCCGACCCAGGAAGCCGCAAGATCCAGCGCCTCGATGGCATTGGGGTTGTTGATGGTAATGTTGCCATCCGGCGCAATGAAATTGCCACCACCAAAGGATGCAACAAGTTCGAGGGCATCGCAGGTCAAACCCTCATAAGCACGACCCTGCCAGACGTATCCCCACATGTCCGAGTTTCCACCTTCGCGCTCAGCATTCTGAATGAACTCAGCGGTCTCGGTCAGCTCCTGCCAGGTCGTCGGTACAGGTTTGCCGTGTTTTTCCAGCAGATCTTTTCGATAAAACATCATCCCCGCGTCGATGTACCAGGGCATCGCCAGCAATTCGTCGTTGATCGTTGCATCAGCAAGCGCGGAGGCAAAGTGTTGGTCCAACTCTTCGGCGGGGACGTGTTCTCGAAGGTTCAGCAGATGCGGCGCAAGCGCACCAACCCAGATATTGTCCAGCGTCATCAGATCAATATCACCGGACTTTCCTGCCAAAAGTTGCTGGTAAAGCGGTAGCGCTTCGCCCCAGCTGGCTGGCATCTTATTGATCTTGACCGTGTTGCCGGTTTCTTCAGCCCATGCCTTGGACGCAGTTTCACAAAGCTCAAGCTCGGTGCCCGCCGAACTGCAGAATATCGATACTTCGGCCGCCGATACAGCAGTGCCCCCGGTTGTCAGGGCAACAGCTCCCGTGACCCCCCACAGAAAGTGCCTCGCCTCTGGTCTCATCTGAGTTCCTCCCTTGCTGAAACTTGGCGCCTCCTCTGCCAAGTTGATTCTTTACTATACCGTCTGGACGGTATAGTCAATCATATCGCCTTCCCCCACTGAAGTGGTCCTCCGCTATGTTTAGGAAAACAGAGGAAACAGATGGCAAACAAGCGTCCCAAGCCCTGGGAAATTGTCTTGAAGTTACGGCGAGCTGAGATTTTGACTGGACAAGGCATGCCGCGTCTTGATGCGATCAGGCAGATCGGAGTTTTTGAACAAACCTATTACCGCTGGAAGAAGAAGTACGGTGGGATGGGCACGGATCAATTGAAGGAACTCAAGCGCCTTCAGGGAGAGAACGAACGGCTGCGCAAGGCTGTTTCTGATCTGGCGCTGGACAAGCTGATCCTGACGGAAGCAGCAAAGGATGAAGGGCGTCAAGGAAACTATCCAGTGGATGGTTTCAGCCCTGAACGCACAGCCCTTCTGAGCCCCGCTCGTCGCCACGCATGCATTGATCGCGTCCGCAATGAACTGAATGTCTCAGAACGCCGTGCTTGCCGAGTTCTGAAGCAACATCGTTCCACACAAGGCAAGGTGCCCGTTGGGCGTCCCGATGAAGGCTTCGCAAACCAACCACAACGGCAGTCGTTCGCTAGAAGTTATAATGCTCTAAAACGTCATGCCGCGCGCCATCAGGGCGCAAAGTGGATTGATAAAGGGTAAAGCCGGTGACGAGCATTTCTTGTAATGTGTTTATATTGCCGGGACATTGTAAGTACTGAACAGTACCGCGATGCTTTGGTTTTAAGCGGGCAATGGTAACGTGCGGGCGGAAGCGCCGACGGGGCAGCACGATACCGGCTCGTCGCGCGGCGGTCTGGATTTTTTGGTGCAAAGCAGTGAGTGTCGGGCAATCCGCCACATCGACGGCCACCACCTGACCAAAACTGCTGATCCTTGTAAAAGAAACTTCAAAGGGCGAGGAGGTAATTGCCAAAAGTTCTTCATGCAATGCCTCCAACGCCTCCACTGGTTGATCATCCAGAAAGGCTAGCGTTAGATGCATGTTGTCCGGCGATACCGGTCGGCCAACCGGCAGCTCGCGATGCAGTAGTGTAAAAGCATCTTTTGCCTCATCGCTTGGCGATATAGCAACGAATGACCGCATGACTCCCTCGGGCTTTCCTTGCTCATACAAATAGCATCACACCAGACATGCATCAAAGCTGCGGTTCGTTTTTAACCGTCCATGTCTGAAATCGGCCCTTATGCGACACCTCTCCGTCTACCATGAAGGTAACGAGCTCGACGTCCTGGTGCGGATGCAGACCAAATCCCTGAGCACCGGCGGCCAGCGTTCCGTCGTCGATTGTAATCAGCGGGCCGAACCTGCGCCGCCCTACTTCCAGATGCGGCTTGAACGACAAATGCGCCTGCATGAAGCCGAAGTCCTTGAACTCACGGGTTGCGGCGGGGTGGTAGACCATCTCTGTCTGCATTGTTCATCTCCTGCCCTGTTTGCTGAGATAGAATTTAGGGATCTCCTTCGTTCTGGTAAATGATCCTTTTGTTAACTATCGTTCGTATTTATGAACGATAGATTCTATTCCTGCGCCAAGGCCCTGGTGGCCACTGTGCGCGCCGGTTCAATGAGTGCCGCAGCAGTAGAGTTGAACACCACGAAATCGGCGATCAGCCAGAAGCTTGCGTTGTTCGAAGCTGAATTGGGGCTTGTATTGCTGGACCGGTCAGGTCGGGCGGTGTCCCCGACCACGGCCGGACGCAGGATATTCGAGATCTGCACCGGTCCGGTTGACGCGGCGCTTGAGGCCGAGGCAGAGCTTGGCTTCGCAAGGAGCGGGAAGATTGCTGGTCGAGTTTCGGTCTCGGGTCCCAATAGCTTGCTTGGCACACTGTTTGTTCCCCTCCTGGCTGGACTTCAGTCTCGCTATCCGGATGTCGAACTTGAGCTTCATGCAGACGACTACAGGTCGGATTTTGCGGCAGAGGACATCGACTTGGCGTTCAGGACTGGTTCCGCCGCCAAAGGGCGGTTCATCTCGGCGACCTTACCGCCAACTCGGCGGGCCCCTTACACCAGCCCGGCCCTATTGGAACAGGTGCAAGACGTTACCCGGCCTGCTGACTTATTGCCGCTTCCATGTGTCTTACGAACTCAGGAACCCTGCAAATGGGTGTTCAAGAACGACGACGGCCGACAAGAAGTTGTCACGCCGCCCGTTGGGTTACAGGTCAACACGATGGAGCTTGCCTATTCGGTAGTTTTGAGAGGGCATGCAGTTGCCATGCTGCCTACATTGCTGGCGCAACAGGATGAACACGCTGGGAGCCTCGTGCGCCTGCTTCCTGACTGGTCTACCGAACCGGTTTCCCTGACTTTGCTTTGTCGCCCTGAACGCTTGGCCGCTCCGCAGGTCGCCGCGGTTCGGCAATATATCATTGAGGCATGTAAACCCGTACAGTCGTTGCAGCCAGACAATCACGCGTGAGCTGTATGACGGCATGTGAAATCAACTTGGCTCAACTCAACATGCAGCTAAAAATTTTGATAGTGCAGAACCTCTGATGTTGACGAAAAACATGCTTCATTAGCGAGAGAGACCGGCTAGGCGATGCCTGGTTTGAACATCAAGTTCTGATCGCAGCCCAAACCGGACATCCACAATTGGAATTTTCAGTTTTGTAGATGCGCAACTAAACGGTTACCTTGCTTCATTTCTGAAATAACTGGTTGAGCAACTTCATGTCACGCCAGCGGAAGTGCTGATAGGAGTTACCCTTAGGCGATTTGGTATGCAAAACGCGACGAATTTTGCTAAAGTTCAGCATGGCTATTGAGCGCATGCAGCGCCGCCTCGCGGCGATCCTGACAGCCGACATTGTCGGTTACAGCCGTTTGATGGAAGCTGATGAGGTTGAAGCTCTGGCAACATTGAAGGACTACCGAAACTCAGTAATTGATCCTTTGTTAGGGGCATATGACGGTCGAATCGTAAAGCTCATGGGTGATGGGACGCTGGCCGAGTTCGCTAGTGTTGTGGATGCGGTTCAGTGTGCAGTTGAGATGCAGAGGCGCATGGCTGACAAGAATGCCGCGGCCCCTTCTGGCCGGAATTTGGAACTCCGGATTGGCATCAATCTCGGCGATGTAATTCCCGACGGAGACGACATCTACGGCGAGGGCGTCAATGTGGCGGCCAGGCTGGAGGGCCTTGCGGAGCCGGGCGGGATCTGCATTTCGGGAACCGTGCATGATGCCATCGGACGCGAACTGGCGGCCCGCTTCGAGTTTGCCGGCGAACAGATGGTCAAGAACATCGAGAAACCGGTGCGGGCTTACCGCCATGTCGTATGTACCGAACTGCCTGGCGCCTCACGTCCCAATCCAGCCGAACCAACGCCGACGTATCACCAGGCCATTCCGTCTCTGGCATTAAAGCCGTTCGAGAACCTTTCCAATGAATCGGAACAAGGACGGTTTGCCGACGCATTGTCGAACGGGATCCTTGTGGCTCTGACCCGCTTGCCCGGTCTCATCCTCGTCCAGGACGAGTCACCGCAGTTGGCACGATCCAAGGCCATGACAGAGCAAGAGATCGCCGGCCAGTTCAGCGTGAAATACCTTCTCAAAGGTGACCTACGGAAACTTGGCGACAGAGCCCGGGTCAGTATCCAGCTAGTGGATTTGTCGACCGGTCAGTATCTCTGGGCGGAGAAATTTGACTGGGATTTCTCAGGATCGGAAGATCTTTTTTCCCTTCAGGACGATATTATCGAACAGGTGGTAACTTCACTGGATGTGAAGCTGCTCAGCAGCGAGGCCGCACGGTTGGTTCGCGGATCTCTGACCAATCCTGTGGCGCGAGATACTTATGCGCACGGCGAATATGAGTTCTGGAGCGCGCAGTCGAACCTTGAGCTTCACAACGCGCAGGACCTGCTCGAGCAGACTATCCGGCTGGAGCCCACGGCTTCTGTCGGATACGCAACAGCCGCGCTAGCCTACTGGGTCGAAGCTCTTTCAGCAAGCGGTGAACGTCTCGCGGAGGTGCAGGCTTTGGCCGAGCAACGCTCTCGAGAGGCTATCGAACTCGACGACGTGACCGGTTACCCTCGCTTGGTTCTCGCGCACCTGCATTTGATCCGCAGGGAATTCGATAAAGCTTACTGCGAGGCGGAAAATGCCATTTCCGCTAGGCCGAGTTGCCCTGCCGCTTATGCTCTCAAGGCGAGTGTCCTAAACTACCTTGGCGAGTTCAATGAGGCGCTTGAGCACGCGGAATTTGCGATGCGTCTGACCCCGGTGCATCCTCCGATGTACCCGGCAACACTTGCCAGTGCACTGTACAGTTCCGGTCGATACCACGATGCGATTGATGCCGCGATGTCAGCGCTTAGCGGGGACCAGAGCAACGTCCACGTTTGCGTTATTCTGGTCGCCTCTTATCTAGAAATCGGCAAGAGTGAAGAGGCACGGCGCATGGCTGCGAAGCTCCGGGAACTTAAGCCGGAATTCAATCTATCGAGTTTTGCGGCTTCGCAACCCTATAAGGATCAGAGCCATCTCGAAAACCTGCTTGAGCGCTTGCGACAGGCAGGGTTTGACTAGGTGCTCGACACTCGATCCGTTGACTGTTGCGTGTGTACTTTGGCAGCGATTTGGCCGCTGCGTCACACTCCGCATAGTGCTCTATTAGGTACCAGCAGCATCGGCGTCACGTTCGGTTCCTTTTGCACTGACCTCGGCGAATTAGCTGTCCAAAATTGCTAACTCGCAATGCTAGGAGTTTGATTTTGTTACAGGCTTCAATGAGTGGCTTCAGGACAAGGCTCGGGTTTGTCGGTGGGGTTCTTTGGACGTCTTGTAGACAACCTTATTACTGCCTGTTCACTCACGGCGTGGTCGCTCGTTGCCACCGAATTTTGCGGTAGAGGTGTTCACAGACATTTGGGCCAGTGCCTTCGGAGGTGAGTAACCCTGTGTTATGATTTTGTGATATTTAACGACAGAGGTAAACGTTTGATGCAACCCGAAACGCGTAATCGCATTCTGACGCTCTGCATTGCCATTGCTCTTATTGCTGCAAGGCCAGGCCCTGCTCTTGCGTCTGATGGAGAGTGTGGCGCGCCAGATTCACCTTGTAAATTGGAGGGCGGTGAATACTACGTGGCCTTGCCAGAGGCTCCAGATGAGCCGCCTGCTGTTATTTGGTTGCACGGTTATGGACGGTCCAGCAAGGCGATGATCCAGAATTCAGCCTATGTCGATCCCTTCATCCGGCGCGGCTATGCCGTGATTATGCCCAGCGGTCAGCCCAGTATAAATGACAAAGACCTCGATTGGGGCGTGGCCGCCGGTTACGACCTGGCGCGCGATGATGTCGCCTTTATCAGCGCGGTGCGTACCGACGCGGTGGAACGCCTCGGCCTTGACCCGTCGCGAATTCTAATCGCAGGCTTCTCCTGCGGCGGTTCGATGGTTTGGGACCTTGCGTGCCAAGCGCCAGAGTTGGCAAGAGGCTTTGTCGCTGCGGCCGGGGCGTTCTGGGAACCCATGACCACTGAGTGTGATGCGCCAGTTCACTTGTTTCACGTACATGGCTTCAAAGACCGAATGGTGCCGTTCGAAGGCCGAAAGCTGACATGGGAGGGTGTTGATTTTCACCAGGGTAACGTCATGAAGGGCGTGGATGTCTGGCGCCGCGAGAACGCGTGTATGGGCAGTGCGGATAACAGCTTTGAAAGCGATGGTTATATGCAGAAGGATTGGGTGAACTGTGCTACCGGTTCGATCCGGCTGAAAGTCACCAAAGGCGGACACGGCGTGCCGGAGGGCTGGCGGAACGCCGTGCTCGATTGGTTCGAAGCTCTACCATAAGTACTCGATTGCCCCACAAACCCTTCGGCTATTTTGATCCGATATGCTTTCAGGAGCACCCAGCATACTTGTTGGAAGGAGCTGAGAATGAAAGAACAGGTTTCCGATCACTATGGCTGCAACAGCAGTTTGATTGACCAGATTTCTGATAGCCTGATGGCCACGGGCACTGACCCGAAGAAACTGCGCGCCGTTGATTTTGAACCAATCGATGAGTTCCATTTTCGCGGCAGGCAAGCGACTTTGCAGTTGCTGGGGAAGCTGGAGCTGGCACCGGGCGCGAATGTGCTTGATATTGGCAGCGGACTGGGTGGGGTCTCCAGAACAATTGCTGAAGAAACAAAGGCCAAGGTTACTGGCATAGATCTGACGCAAGAGTTCTGCGACGCAGCCAAAACCATTTCAGGTTGGGTCAACCTTAGTGAACAAACCACGTTTATTCGGGGAGATGCGACACAGCTTCCGTTTTCGGACAGCAGTTTTGATGGTGCGGTAACAGTCCATGTCGCAATGAACATCCCTGACAAACTTTCGATGTACAAAGAGGCGCATCGTATCCTGAAGCCGGGAGCACGATTTGGAATTTATGACATTCTACAGGGCGAAGGCGGTGACGTCGTTTATCCGACTCCGTGGGCTATGGACGCCTCGATCAGTTATCTCTCGACCCCGGCAGAAATGGCGAGTTTTCTGCAAGATGCAGGTTTCAGGATTTTGGACGAAGAAGATTCAACTGCTGAAAGCTACGACTGGCTCAAAGCGAGAATTGCGAAGCCCAAGTCTGATAGCGCCATGCCGGTTACGACACAGATTCTATTTGGGAATATAGCGAACGATATGGTCCAAAACCAACTTCTTGCTCTGGATGAACGTCGTTTGTTGACATACCGCTTCATTTGCACGGCCTGACGATAAAATTGCGCAGGCGCTCGACCCAACTTCTCTGCTAAGGCTGTAATCTCGGGCACGACTGAGATTGAGCAATTGGCTCGAAGTTGAGCCAAGGAATACGCGCGGATTGTTTGAGACTGGGTCACATCTATCGGCCTTGAAGCAAACGCCTACGGAGCCCATTCAATGAGGCGCACGAAAGTCACCCAAATCTACAAGAAAGACGATCGCCAGCAGAACCGAGCTTTGATAGTAGTGGATTTTATCAGAAGCCTTTATCTTCAAAAGCATGTAGGTCCTGTCGAACATGCCTTTGGATTTTTTCGAACTAGCTCACTGATGTATGATGGTCATCTTTTTTGCAGGCTTAATGAATGCTTGGAAAGTACTCCGCAGGCGAAATACGTATTTCGGCCAAATCCGTGTCAGAGCGCGTCAAAAGTATGATGTCGGGCCCGATCAGCCCTCTTCGCTCTCCGGACTCCAGAACGGCCACGACCTGATCGAGTGCCATTGTCCCCTGCATGGTCGGATCGTCAAAGGGCACCGCCAGAACTTTGCCATTCATGAGGCCCCGAATGACTGTGTGGCTGACATAGGTCGCAATCAACCGGGGCGGGTTTGGGTTGTCGGAGTGGATTATACTGCCAATGGCCGCTTCGATCGCGGGGGCACTCCCGATCAGATAATCGGCATCGGGATAACGTTCCAAGGCCGCTTCGACCTGAGCCAATTGTTGACTAAGGCCTGTATCGGCACCAAAGACCTCAAGGATTGTCACCTCGCTACCGCTCAGGCCATTGCGCAGCCCGGCCTCCAGTGGGCCTGTCCAACCGGCTTCTGACGGGCCTGAAATGAAGATTGCGGTTTTGGGCGGTGATCCGTCGGGATGCAACTTGGCCAAATGATGACCAACGGCGTGTCCCATATCCTGCCAGTCGACGCCGATGCGCCCGCTCAGCGTAGCTGCATGAAGCTCGTTGACCAGACCAAAAACAGGGATCCTCAGCGCTGTCTGTTCTATCGCGGCTATCAGATCCGCATGATCGGATGTTACTGCGCCGATGAGGATCGCATCGACACCCTGGTCTACGCAGGATTCAATCTGCTCGATCTGCCGAGACCGGGCGCGATAGCCGCCCGCCTCATAGACCAAAAGGTCCAACCCCAACCGCTCTGCTTGCTGTTCCAGCCCATAGCCGACGCTTAGCCAGTATTCGTCTTTGAAATGGGGAACAAGCACGCACACCAGAGGCCGCGGACCTGCCGCAGCGGCAGACCAGAACGCGACACATAGTCCGGTCGCCAAGATTGAACCAGCCCAGATGGCCCCGTAGTGTCTGACAATGCGACGGACGAGATTTGACACGCGGCTGATCCAGATTCTTTCGGCAATGGGGGCGCTTGCCATTATGGTGGGTATCGTCGCGATTGCCGTCAACCGATATCTTATACGCACTCAGAACGAACTGATCGAAACCAACCTACCCGCAATTGAGCTGGCCAGCCGGATCGGCGCCTCTGCCGAAGTTGTTGGCACGCTTGCAACCGCATTCACGCAGGCGGATACCAGCGATGACCTTGATCGAATTTCAGTTGCGCTTGGCCAGACCGTCGAAAGCATCGAACGTGGGGTTCAGGCTTTGCAGGGCATGACCCCCGCCATGGCAGGCGCGGGGCCGGAATCTCGCGCCAGCGAAGTTGTCGCGCAAATGGCCGAAAACGGACAAGAGGAGTTGCAGCTTGCCATCCGCATCGCGGAACAAACAAACGAGATCATCCAGCTGGCGGGCGAACTGGATTCACTTGTCAGCGACGAGACCGATCTGGCGCGACTAAGGATAACGGCCGGCATCGTAGGGATTTATACCGAGTCTGACGGCGATCCGCGCCCGGCGCTGGACGAGCTTGCGGATCGCCATTTCTTTGCCTTCGAACGGTTGACCGAGCTTGCAAATGTGGTTGATGCGATCCGGCTGAAGCTGCAGCAGGTACAGGTGATTGCCGCACCGGATGCGCTGGCCGATCTGCGCGCCGAGCTATCGGGTCGTCTGACGCTGGCCGACCGCCGCATCCGCTATCTGCCGACACCTACGGCGCGGGATGTGGCACAGGCTGCGCTGCACCAGCTACACGGGACCATCGAACAAGGTGGGCTGGTCGATATTCAGCGGGACAGGATCGCATTGCAGATGGCGATTGCTAACGACAGTCAACGCCTGCAATCCATGATCGCCAGCCTGTCGTCGCAAGCCCGACAGGCTCGTGACGCGGTGCAGGCCCAGGGGATCGCCCAGATCGCGGCGGCAGAACGGCAGTCGTCCGTGATGAACATCGCATTGCTTGTGGTGGTCGCTGCCGCAGT
The DNA here is from genome assembly GCF_056537245.1 of Ruegeria sp. CG11. Lineage (NCBI taxonomy): Bacteria > Pseudomonadati > Pseudomonadota > Alphaproteobacteria > Rhodobacterales > Roseobacteraceae > Ruegeria > Ruegeria sp. CG11. Next base: position 24,465 of record NZ_JBQFRE010000022.1, on the reverse strand, counting down.
GATCACCGGTTCGATCTTGTGGCTTTACGCCCGACGGCAACTGGTCGCCCGTCTGGGAGAGCTGGCCCGGCGCATCGTGGCCGTGGCAGAAGGTGAATATGGCGCTCCGATGCAGATCAGCGGACATGATGAGATCGGGCGCATGGAAAAAGCGCTCAACATCCTGCGCCGCCGTGCAAGCGAAGCAGCCGACCTGCGCGAACATCTAGAAGAGGCGGTGATCGCGCGCACCGGCGATGTCGTCGCCGAAATGCAGGCCTCGGACGCGGCGCGCACCGAGGCCGAGGCCGCAAACCGCAGCAAGACCGAGTTTCTGGCCCGGATGAGCCATGAAATCCGCACCCCGCTGAACGGGATTATCGGGATGTTGGGGCTGCTGGAGGCCGAAGTGACGGACAAGGCCCGGCAAGACCGGGTGCGAACTGCACACCGCTCGGCCCGCGAATTGCTTGAGATCACCAATGACATCCTGAACTATGCCAGCAGTGAAGACAGCGGCAATCGCACGAACCCAGTGCATTTTCACCTGCGCGATCTGGTTGGCCAGCTTGGTCACCAGTTGCAGTCGCTGGCCGCCAAGACAGGGTTGCAGACCGTTGTCGAACTCGCAGAGCCCGCGCCCCCGGTGCTGTTCGGCGATGTTGTGAAAATCCGCCAGATTCTGGGCAACCTAATCTCGAACGCGGTCAAATATACCAAGCGTGGGACTGTCACGCTTACTGTGGACCATGCGATGGCGGATCATACCGGACAGCCCGTTGTCAGTTTCACGGTGGCCGACACCGGAATTGGCATGACGTGCGAGGCGATCGCTCAGGCGTTTGATGCCTATACGCGGACGGCAGCGGTAAAGCGCGCGGGAATTGAGGGGCTGGGCCTGGGTCTTGCCATCTCGCGCAACCTAACCGAAGCGCTCGGTGGGGCGCTGAGCGTCGAAAGTGAACCCGGCGTCGGCACCCGGTTTACCCTGACCGTCCCGTTGATGCCCGGCGATGCCGATTGTGTGGCCGAGGACGAAACCCACTTGTCCGAGGCTGATCTCAACCGCAATGTTCTGGTGATCGACGATCATGCCGTGAACCGTATGGTGGCACGGGGGTATCTGGAGCGGCTGGGCTGTCGGGTGCAGGAGGCCGAAACCGGAATGGCCGGATTGAAGTGCTGCCGCGACAATCGCTTCGATCTGATCCTGATCGATCTTGATTTGCCGGACATGCGAGGCGAGGAGGTAGCCGCACGGATCGGCGCCAGGGAACACGCGCCGATGCTGGTCGCGTTGACGGCGCATCTGATTGACGACACGGAACAGAACCGCGCCCGGCTGGGTGTTGCGCGCATTCTGGCCAAGCCGATTTCGCCGAGAGCTTTGACGGAAGTTCTTTCGCCCGTCAGCCCAACCGAAACGCACCTGCCCGAAACCGCGGTTCTGGACAGTCTTCGCAGCGATATTTCAGATCTGGGCCCGGAAACAACCGGGCTGATCGTATCCGAGTTTCTACGCGCATTGCCCGAGGCTTTAGAAACGATCAAATCCACACAGGCTGATCAGCAACGCAAAGCCGCCCACCGGTTGAAAGGGGCTGCTGCGAATTTCAGGCTTGAGACCCTGTGTATGCTGCTTGCCGAGTTGGAGGCACAAGACAATGATACCAGCGAGGTCCTGTTGGACAGGGTCTGTGCCAGCGCCAAGACGGCGGCGGCGACCCTTGAAGCGACGGCTGCCGAGGCTGGACTTCAGGTCGAGGCCGGATCAACGAAGTGATAGCCCTGACCATGTTGCGTCAGAATCCATTCGGGATTGGCCGGGTCCTTTTCCAGCTTCTTGCGCAGCCGTCCAACCACCACATCGATCATCCGGTCATTAGTACGGCTTGAGCTGCGGCCGATCAACTCGGACAGCCGCGCACGGCTGAGCGTCTGCCCGGGGTGATCCGCCAGCGCTGTCATGATCGCGAACTCCTGAGGTGTAAGCGTTTCTGTTCTTGCAGCCGAGACCAACCGGTGCCGAATCCGATCGAAACACCAAACGCCAAACAGTTCGACCGGCGGAGCGCCTTCGGGCGCCTGTCCGATATCCGCAATCCGGGCCAGCAGATTTTTCACGCGCGCCGCCAGCTCTCTTTTGTCGAAGGGTTTTGTCACATAGTCGTCGGCGCCCATTTCCAATCCGACGATCTTGTCGACCTGATCATCGCGGGCTGTCAGCAGGATAATACCGACCCGTGATTTTGCCCGCTGTTCACGGGTGATCGTCAGACCATCCTTTCCATCCATGTTGATATCGACCAGCAACAGGTCCGGCGGATCATATTCGATGATGCTTTCCATCTCGTCCGCATCTTCGGCCATGCTGACGCGATGCCCCTGCTCTTGCAGATAAGCGGCAAGCCGCAACCGGGTCGTGCGGTCGTCTTCGACGATGAGGATATGCTGCGCCATAGGCTGCTTTTACATTTCTTTACATATTCGGACAACCGCAGTTGTGCGCAGTCAAAGTGACAGCTTCGCCCAAAGAATAATGTGCGCCCAGAAGCCAGTCACAGGAGGCCCGATATGTCTTTCTCAACGCCAACCCGCCGCGCCTTTTTGCAAGGGGGCATCGCCACATTCGGCGCAACCGCCCTGATGAATTCGACAGCACTCGCAGCACTTGATCCCAACTCCTTTGGGGGCCGCACGTTCCACGCGACCCATTTCGGCCCATTCGAGGCCGTGGTCCGCGATGGCAAACTGATCGGCATCAACAAAATCATGGAGCTTGATGCCCGCCCCACCGAGATGCTGGCCTACGGCGTCATGGACCGCACCTATGACAAGAGCCGGATCAACTATCCGATGGTGCGTAAATCCTATCTGGAAGGTTGGGAAAGTGGCGACATCAAGCCCGAACTGCGCGGCAAGGAAGAATATGTCCGCGTCGATTGGGACACCGCCTGGAGCCTGAGCGCCAAGGCGCTGCTGGATACTGCCACCAACCACGGAAACGAAGCGATCTTCAGTTCGTCCTATGGCGGCTGGTCGAATGCCGGTGTGTTCCGTCCGAACGTTCTGCAGGGACGTCTGATCAACCTGATGGGCGGCTGCACGAACACCGCGGGCGACTGGTCGGCCGGTGCCGGTCAGGTCTGTCTGCCCCATATCATCGGCGACATGGAAGTCTATTCCGCGCAGTCCGCCTGGGAAACCATCCGCGACAATACCGAACTGTTCGTGCTTGTCGGCTGTGACCCGATCAAGAACAACCGGATCGAATACCGCGTGGCCGACCACGGCATGTATGCCCATTGGGAAGAAATCCGGGATGCGGGCGTCAAGTTCATCTCGATCAATCCGCAGCGAACCGCCAGCGACGACTATTTGAACGCAGAGTGGAAGCGGATCATACCGAACACCGATACCGCCCTGTTCCTGTCGATGGCCTATCATGTGCTGGAAAACGGTCTGGAAGATCAGGCCTATATGGACAAGTACACGGTCGGCAGCGACAAGTGGATTGCCTATGTGAAAGGTGAAACCGACGGCACGCCGAAAACACCCGCCTGGGCCTCGGCTATCACCGGCATTGACGAGCAGGAGATTAAGGACCTCGCCGAACTCATCGCGTCGTCGAAAACCAGCATCGCCGGGTCCTGGGCCATCCAACGTGCCCAGCATGGCGAAATGGCCTACTGGTCGCTGATCAACTTTGCGGCCTTGCTTGGCAAGATCGGCAAACCGGGCGAGGGCGTCGGGTTCTCGTGGCACTACGGTAACGGCGGGATGCCTCAGGGTGGTAACGCCACACCGGTCGGCATGAGCCAGGGCCGGAACTTCGTCAAGAAGATCGTCCCGGCCTCGCGGATTACCGAGGCGCTGGAAAGTCCGGGCGTGGACTTCTTCTATAACGGGCAGACCAACACCTATCCCGACATCAAGATGATCTTCAACGCCGGCAACAACTTCATGTCGCACCAGCAGGATACCAACCGGCTGATCCGCGCGCTTGAGAAGGTCGAGACCATCGTCTCTGTCGATGTGTGGTGGACCGCTGCAACCCGCTGGGCTGATATCGTCCTGCCTGCGGCATCGACACTGGAACAGGATGACATCACCTCGGGCGGCACCTATTCGAACGACCGCGTCTACGCGATGAAGAAGGTGATCGAACCCGTTGGCGAAAGCCTGCCGGACTATGAAATCTTCGAAGGGCTGGCCGACAAACTGGGTCTGTGGGCGCAGTTCACCGACAGCGAAGACAAGATGTATCACATCAAACTGGCCTATGAGGCGTCGGGCGCGGCCAAGGAAACCCCGTTCGAAGAGTTCTGGGAAAAGGGTTACGCCCGGATGCCGGTTCCTGCAGAGGCCCGGAAATGGGTGCGCCACGGCGATTTCTACTCCGATCCGGACACAAACCCGCTGCACACCGCATCGGGCAAAATCGAAATGTTCTGCGAAAACATCGCAAACATGGAGATCGAGGACTGCCCTGGTATGCCGATGTGGATGGAGAAACACGAATATCTCGGCAATGCCAAAGAAGGCCAGCTGCACGTCGTGTCGCCCCACCCATGGTACCGGCTGCACAGCCAGATGGACCAATCGGAAACGCTGCGGGGTATCTACAAGGTACAGGGTCGCGAACCGGTTCGGATCAACGCCGATGACGCCGCAAAACGCGGCATCGCCGATGGCGATCTGGTCGAGCTTTACAACGACCGAGGCACCGTTATCGCCGGGGCCGTTGTTAGTGACGAGATCATGCCAGGCGTCGTTTCGATCTACGAAGGGTGCTGGCCGTCACTGGACAGCAAGGGACGTTGTAACTCGGGGCTGGTGAACTTCCTGACCTCAACGCAGCGCGCCTCGGGCCTCAGCGAGGCCACGTCTGCCAACACGGTGCTGATCGAAATGCGCAAATGCGAAGACCCGGAAGGTCCGAACATGGCCTATGAAAAGCCGGCAATTATCGAGGATACGGAGCTTGCCGCTATTGACGACGACAAGCTTGGTCTGGAACGGCTCGAAGCTTTGACCGCTTCTCTTTATGCCGACATGACCCCAGGCGAAAAGATGTTCTTCCAGCGTTGCACCGTCTGCCACGCCCCTCGGGAAGTGACCCACTACACGCAACAACAATGGAAAGGCATCGTGCCATCCATGTTCGAACGGGCCGGTCTTGATGACAGCGAACGCGAACTCGTCATGGAATACCTGATGATGAACGCCGCCGACGCCAACTAAGACCCCAAAGAGCAGCGCGGCTGGGTCAAAGCCCGGCCGCGCAACACCTCAGGAATTCCCCATCAATTGCAGGAGGGTCTGATGCTGGACAAAACAAACAGCAGTGGTTTCGGCAAAAATGCCGACCCTTCTGAACTGGCTCCCATCCAAACTCCGCATATCAGCGCATCTGCCACATCCAAAAGAAAAGCGCGATCCGCTGGTCGATGGTTATGGCCGAACCGTCACCTATCTGCGTCTGTCCGTGACCGATCGCTGCGACCTGCGCTGCACCTATTGCATTGCCGAGAAGATGTCATTTCTTCCCAAGCGCGACCTTCTGAGCCTCGAAGAATTAGCCCGCCTCAGCGACATTTTCATTCGGTGTGGTGTGCGCAAGCTGCGCATTACCGGAGGCGAGCCTCTGGTGCGCCGCGATGTGATGGATTTGTTCCGGGATGTGTCGCGGCATCTGCGGTCCGGCGCGCTAGATGAACTGACGCTCACCACCAACGGTACATTGCTGGCGCGCCATGCAGATGGTTTGGGGGCTTGCGGGGTAAAACGGGTCAACGCCTCGCTCGACACGCTGAGCCCGGATCGATACCGCAGCCTGAACCGGCTTGGTGATATTCGCATGGTTCTGGCCGGGGCCGGATGCCGCGCAGGACGCGGGCCTGAAAGTCAAGCTGAACGCGGTGGCCAGTCGTGGCGCGTTCGAAAACGAAGTCGACGATCTGATCCGCTTTGCCCATTCGCCGCACAGGCAAAGCTCACGGGTCGACGAACTCACAGAAAGCGCAACAAAGCAGACTTCCGCTACAGCTGCACCAAAGCCCGGTTGTGGAACCAGCCATTGCTCTGGTGTAGAACCGCGTTCAGAGCAAAACGTTTGCTTTCATAGCGTCTATGTCCTCAGCCAGTTTCTGGCTAAAGCTTTGAGTTATCAGAGACGTCGGGCGATGTGCGGGGGTGAGAATTGAAACGCTGCTGCTGATTCTGGGGCTAAAGCGGCGAAATACGATACCACAGGTACCGTGCAGGGGATCGTTGCAGCTAAAAGCTGTAATCAAATCGCAAATCAAATAGCACAGGCCCGCTTTGACAAACTGTAGACCAGGTAAGAATGTCCGCAACTCAAACCTACGCTCAAAACTCTTTCCAGTGTTCTTGAAGGCCGCAGATGTCTGAAGGAAAGTCGGATGTTCCGAAAAAAGCGTTGCCAGGTTTGCGCCATCCAGATCTTCTGTTGAAACTAGGGATTTCGTAGCCAGCGGGTCCGAAGCGGGCATAGCACACAGGCATTCCAGGTCGAAATCCTGCTGATGAATTGATTTTCGTGGCTCAGGTGTTTCGGTAAAACCGAGATCGTATTGCTGCGAGGCGATAAGTTCCTCGATTACTTTGGACGAGCGCATCATCAGCGACGCCTTGATAGCGGGCTTGTCTTGCAAAAACTGGCCGAGAACGCTTGGCATGAAGAACCCTGATGCGGCTGGGTGGCAAGCGACGCGCAGGCGGCCACGCTTCAGGTTCGATATTTCCTGTAAAGCGTTCGTGGACTGTGTAAGCCGCGACAGGACGGCCTCGGCCTCTTCCAGAAAATAATGCGCTTCGGGCGTCGGCGTCAGCCGGCCATGCTCTCGTTCGAACAGTCGAAATCCGATCTCATTCTCCAGGCCCGCAATCATCGCGCTGACCGATGGTTGTGTGCGCCCGAGCGTGCGCCCGGCTTCGGAAATGGACCCAGTGCGTAACACTTCGCGAAATGTCGTGAGTTGACGGATTGTCAGGTTCATGTGGTTGAATCCCCATTCAGCCATAGATGCAAACTATGAATATAACGTAATTTCCAATTTGCCCCTATGGAAGAGGAGATAGTAGGTACTGCGACGACGGACAATAACGTCGTGAGGGGGGAAATGGAGCGTTTCGTAAAATACCTGCTGACCAGCATCATTTGCATTGTAGCCTTGGGCCAGTTTGTTCAGGTCATTACCCGCTATGTTCTGCAAATACCGGTGATGGGGCTTGAGGAAACCATGGCCTACCCGGCGCTGTGGCTTTACGTCCTTGGGGCGGTAAATGCCTCGCGGGAAAACACTCATATCCGCGCAAATGTGCTTGAAATCTTCCTGAAGACGCCGCGCCAGCACGTCATTCTGGCGATTATCGGCGAAGTGATCAGCCTGATTGTCGGGCTCTGGCTGCTGAGTTGGTCCTGGGAATTCACCCGCTATTCATGGCGCGTCTGGAAAGAGAGCCCGACGCTCTACATTCCCACATTCTATGCCGAAGTCGCTCTGACAATCGGTCTGGCGCTGATGATGGTCTACACGACGATCCATCTGGTCCGCCACATTCTTGGATATGATACTGACGAGGAGATTCACCTTGGTTGAAGTCGCCCTGCTTGCCGTCGCTGTCCTGGTGATCCTGCTGACCCTCGGGGTGCCGTTGCCCTATTGCTTCGGCGGTGCGCTGATGGTGATGTATTTCATCGGCGGTGCCACTATGAAGGGCAACATGCTCTGGGGATTCCAGCAACTTGGAAACCCGATTTTGCTGGCCATTCCGCTATTTGTTCTGGCCGGATCCATCATGAGCGAAAGCGGTATTGCCGCCTCTCTGCTACGCTTCGTCAGTGCCTTTATCGGCCACGTGCGTGGCGGTCTGGGTGTCGTGGCAGCGGTCAGCTGTGCGGTGATTGGGGCGATCTCGGGGTCCGGCCTGACCGGCATCGCGGCGATCGGACCGCTGTTGATCCCGGAAATGGAAAAGCGCGGCTATCCCCGCGAATACGCGACCGCTCTGATTGCCAATTCCTCGATCCTTGGTTTGCTGATCCCACCCTCGGTCACCATGATCATCTACGGCTGGGTCACCGACACCTCAATCCTCGCCTGTTTCCTCGCGACGCTTGGGCCGGGTCTGTTCATCATGTTCAACTTTTCAATGGTGAACCTATGGATGTCGCGCAAGTTCAACCTGATACTGGATGAAAAGCCCACGTTCAGTGAACTCAGCAGCGAAGTTGCTAAACGCGGCGTTCACGCCTTCCCCGCACTGTTGATGCCGGTAATAATCTTGGGCGGCATCTATGGCGGCATCATGACCCCGACTGAAGCTGCCGCAGTAGCGGTGATCTATGCACTGCCCGTCGGCTTTCTGATCTACAAGGGGCTCAGGTGGGAAAACTTCCTGATGGCCGGGAAGGAATCCGCAACCGCCGTCGGTGCGATCCTGCTGATGATCCTGTTTTCGATGATCCTGAGCCAGATGTATGTGATGGAAGGTATTCCGCAGGCACTGGTCGCCTCGATTTTCGAGATCACCGACAATAAGGTCCTGCTGCTTATCCTGATCAACATTATGCTGTTCCTGGTCGGCATGGTCGTGAATGACGTCACCGCAATCATCCTGATAGCACCGCTGCTCTTGCCTCTGATGAATGCCATTGGTGTAAGCCCGGTGCAGTTCGCCGCGATCATGGGGGTCAACACCGCGATGGGGGGCGTGACGCCACCCTATGCTTCGATCCTCTATCTCGGGGCGCGGATTGGCAACGTGAAGGTCACCAAGGTGATCCCGCCCGCGATGATCCTGATCGTGACTGGTTATGTGCCCGTGGTGTTCCTGACATCGCTCTGGCCGGACCTATCGCTCTTCCTGCCCAGACTCTTTGGCTACTGATCCTGAACCAACTAAACCCAAACGGAGGAAACCCAATGAAACGCATGATGATAACTGCCGCAACCGGCGCGCTGATGGCGCTGTCGACCACCGCGATGGCAGCTGACCTGAAGATGAGCCATGTGCGCCCGCAAGGTACCACGATCGACGTCGAGTTGAACGCCTTTGCCACCGCCGTGGACGAAGCAACCGGCGGTGACGTCAACATCAAAATTTATGCCGCCTCGGCGTTGGGCGACTATACAACAGTGCAGGAACGTATCTCGGTCGGCGCGGTCGACATGGCGACCCAGCCGGCCGCCGCCGCCGCAGACCGCAAGATGCAGATCAGCTCGTTCCCCTATCTCGCCGGTAACTGGGAACAGGCCCGTGCGATCTATGGCCCCGGTGGCGTGGTGCGTGAAACCATGGATGGGCTTTACGCCAAGCAGGACATCACCATGCTGGCCGCCTATCCGGTTTACTTTGGTGGCATCGCGCTCAATACCGACGCAGTGTCGCCGGGCGATCCGTCGGTCGATAACGGCATCAAGGTGCGGGTGCCCGGCATCAAGAGCTTCCAGTTAACCGGCGATGCGTTGGGCTACATCCCCGCACCTATCCCGTTTTCCGAAGCCTTCACGGCGGTACAGACTGGCGTTGTTGACGGTGTGATCGGCTCGGGTGCCGAAGGCTACTATGCCTCGTTCCGCGACGTGACCAAAACCTACATCCCGGCCAATACCCATTTCGAAGTCTGGTACATGATCATCTCGAATGAATCCCTTGCCGGCCTGGACGCCGAGGATCAGGACGCGCTGAAAGCGGCCGCAGCAGAATTTGAAGCGACCCGTTGGACCGTGGCGGAAGCCGACCAGAAGGCCAACGAACAGAAACTGGCCGATCTGGGAGCTACCATCGTCTCGCTAAGTGATGCGGAACTGGCCGCAATGTCGGCCAAGGTTCAGGCGGAAGTCTGGCCGGTCGTGCTCGAAGACGTGGGTGTGGAATGGGGCCAGGCGATCCTGGACAAGGTTTCCGAATAAGCAGCCTCTCGTCTGATACAATCCGGGGCGACACCTTTTTTCGCCCCGGCTTTACTCAAACTTAAAATCAGAAACTGAGATCATGGAATCCGACTTTGCAATCATAGGCGGTGGTGTTGTCGGCCTGTCTGTTGCATGGGGGCTATTGAAACGCGGCAAGCGCGTTCTGGTCCTCGATGGAGGTGACAGCAGCTTTCGCGCCAGTCGGGGAAATTTTGGACTTGTCTGGGTGCAGTCCAAGGGGATCAAACAACCACGTTATGCCGCTTGGAGCCAGCAATCCGCCGCCGCATGGGCCGGGTTTGCCGATGAGCTTGCTGACGCGACCGGACATGACATGTCGCTTGAGCAGACGGGTGGCTACGACCTGCATTTCTCGGAAGAAACCCTAACGAAAATAGTCACGCAATACGAGGAGCTGAAAGCGAAGCTGGACGGCAACTACCCATATGAAGTTCTGGATCGGAAGGCGCTCCTCACAGAGGAACCGGAGATCGGTCCCAAAGTCGTTGGTGCGATCCTTCACCATCAAGACGGCCATGTGAATCCATTGAAGTTGCTTCGGTCTCTCGCCGACGACGTCCGGCGACTTGGTGGGCGGGTGCTGAACGAAAAAACTGTCACAGACGTCAGGAAATCGGATGTTTTCACTATTACCTGCGCGGACGGAAGCCACGTGCAGGCCGACAAGGTGATCCTTTCCGCTGGTTTGGGCGCAATGGAACTTGGGCCCAAACTGGGCTTCAAAGCCCCAATCCGGCCACAGCGCGGTCAAGTGATGATCACCGAGAAGCTGCCAAAAATAATCAACCGCCCCTCGCTGATCGCACGGCAGGTAGATGAAGGTGGCGTCCAGATAGGTGCCACCAACGAAGAGGTGGGTCTGAATGATGGCGTCACCCAGCCTGGCCTCTCCGGCCTCGCTTCCGAAGCCATCGCGGCCTACCCGGTGCTTGCCAAGGCGCAACTCGTGCGCAGTTGGGGAGCTTTGCGAATTCTGTCGCCCGATGGCTTGCCAATCTACCAGGAAAGTCCCGAGATGGCCGACGCCTTCCTAGTCACTTGCCACAGCGGCATCACCCTTGCGGCGGCCCACGCTCGTTTCCTGCCTGACTGGCTGGAAGGCAATGACGCCGCACCGAATCTGGAGGTGTTCAGTGAAGACCGCTTCGTCATTTCTTGAGTTGGAGGAAGGTCGCCGCCTGGTTCCAGTATGGTTCGAGGGCCAGGAGCTGCATTTGCCCGAAGGTGCAAATCTCGCGGCCGCGATGCTGGTCGCCGGGGTGCGGAGGTTCAGGAACACGCCGGCCTCGGGCGCTCCACGCGCTCCGTTCTGCATGATGGGCGCCTGTTTCGACTGCCTCATTGAGGTTGACGGTGTGACCCGTCAAGCCTGCATGCTCGAAGTCACTGGCGGGCTGCGCTTGTCGATGCCGCGCAAAAGAAGGGACGTGACCGATGCAGAAAACTGATCTTGTCATCATCGGGGCCGGCCCCGCCGGGATGGCCGCTGCTGCCACCGCTGCAAAGGCTGGCCTACATGTTATCCTGCTGGACGAACAGCCCCGTCCCGGCGGACAGATCTACCGCGATGTGGATCGGGTCGCACGGGTCAGGGGCAAAATGCTTGGTAATGACTATACAGACGGATTGTCCTTCACAGCAGGGCTGGATCACGGCAACATTACCCATATCGGCGGAGCGGTGGTTTGGGCAATTGAAGAAGGAACTCGGGTTCTCTACACCGCTGACGGAAGAGGGGGCGCAATCGAAGCGAAACGCATCCTCATCGCCACTGGAGCCCTGGAACGCCCGATGCCGCTACCGGGCTGGACCTTGCCTGGCGTGATGACGGCGGGGGCGGCACAGATTCTGTTGAAGCAATCCGGCGTCCTGTCAAAAAACGCGGTTCTGGTCGGATCGGGACCGCTGCTTTACCTGATCGCCGCGCAGATGATACGAGCGGGCACACCGCCGCTGGCACTGGTCGAAACGCAGACAAGGGCAGATTTTCTGCAGGCTCTTCCGCATCTGGGTGGAGCCCTTCGCGGCTGGCGATATCTGCTCAAGGGGTTGACGATGCTATCGGAAATCCGTCGCGCCGGGGTACGCCGCTACACTTCCGCGACGAATATTTTGATTGAAGGAGAAACTGCCGCCGACGGCATCCGCTTTACTGCGGACGGAAAGGCCCGACATATTCCCTGCGACACAGTGCTCCTGCATCACGGTGTCGTGCCTAACACACAGGCGGCCCGCTCCATTGACGTGGCGCATCACTGGGACGCACGGCAGCACTGCTTCGCGCCTAACCTCGATGACTGGGGCGGGACAAATGTCGAAACGATCCATATCGCTGGCGATGGCGCTGGCATTGGTGGCGCGAAGGTAGCTGCTTTGGCAGGCCGCCTTTCAGCATTGAAAATTGCCTCCGATCTGGGTGCGATTTCGACGGCCGAGAGGGACAGCGCAGCCAAACCAATCCGACGTCGCATTTCGCAAGAACTTGCGGTGCGCCCTTTCCTTGACGCGGCATTTCCCCCCGCAATGGAAGCCACAAAGCCCGTCGATACGACTATCATCTGCCGCTGCGAAGAAATCACTGCAGGGGACATTCGTCGCCATGCCGGTATCGGCTGCTCGGGTCCGAACCAGGCCAAGGCCTTCAGTCGTGCCGGAATGGGATCATGCCAAGGCCGATATTGCGGACTGACCGTAAGCAGCCTGCTGGCCGAAGCGAACAGCGCTACGATGGATGAAACCGGATACTATCGGATCAGGCCACCGTTGAAACCCGTGACTCTTGGCGAACTGGCAGCGATGGGCGGTTCGGTGAACAGCGCAACAAACTAAGAAGGAAGCCCGGTGATCGAACGTATCAACACCAGCCGACGCATGAGCAAGATAGTCAAACACAACGGCGTCGCATTTCTTTGCGGGCAGGTTGGTGAAGGTGCCACAGTGGCCGAGCAGACCCGCGAGTGCCTGTCTCGCGTCGATGCGCTTCTGGACAAAGCGGGTTCGTCGCGAGAACAGATGTTGCAAGCGATCATCTGGCTGTCCGACATGGCCGATTTTGGTGAGATGAACGACGTTTGGGATAGCTGGGTTCCGACCGGGTACGCTCCGGCTCGCGCTTGCGGTGAGGCAAAGCTCGCTCGGTCGGATCTGAAAGTCGAGATCATCATCACCGCTGCGTGTAATGCATGACGGCAAGCGGCTTGGAAAAGGCAAATACTATTCACTACGAGTTTAATAAGCTGACGTGTCTTCAATGGCAGGAAAACCAACCGCAGACCTACTGATTACAATCCAGTTGATTGAACGTCCGCTCTTTCAATTCGTGCTGTTAATATCACGGTTGCAGCGAACGACGGCTTCCCGCCCATATTGACAAGTACTGCTCCGCTCCCCAAGTGCGCATCGGCTCGAAGTTACTGTTCGCCGCCTGTGGCTTGCTGATCAGTCGGGGGTCGGTGTTGTTCAAGGCGTACGGTTAGCCTGCAGCCAACCGACGTCATTTGCTGGAGCAGGCTCGCCAAACACTTCGACCACGGCCTCGGCCGCTGTCTAGCTGATCGCCTGTTCCAAGGCGAGCCACGTCACAATGACAGGATCCGTTTCCATTGCGTGCGCGAGAGCCGGGAGGCGATCCAGGGGCACCTTGCAGCCCTCCTGCTTGATCACGGTGATCATATTCTGGTTCACGTATCCAGCATGCGAGGCGATCTCCGCCCAACTCTTGGTAGGTTTCCGCTCAAGCACTCAGCGCCCAACGTATTTTGCCAACCTTTTCTAGTTCGATCTATCTATCCGGACGGAAAAACAGCGGTCTTTTTTACTGTTCCATAGACAAAGCTGGTATCGATCGAGGCTATCCCGCCGATCGGATGAATTCGGTGACGAATAAACTCCTCGTAGGCCTCGAGATCCGATACCAAAACCCGCAACTGGTAGTCCATTGCTCCGGTCAGCACGTGGCATTCAAGAACTTCATCGATCATCCGAACGCGCTTTTCGAAGTTCTGAACGTCCGTTTCATTGTGCCGCTCTAACCGGATACGTACGAAGACGGTAATGGCCATTCCATACGCGGCAGCGTCAACGTCGGCGCTGTATCCCTTTATCACTCCGTTGGCTTCAAGGTTTTTGACCCGGCGCAAACACGGTGACGGGGACAGGTTCACCTCGTCGGCAAGATCCTGGTTCGTCATGCGCCCGTCCCGCTGCAGCGCTCGGATGATCTGCCTGTCCTTAGCGTCCATTTCATCCTCATTCTTAGCAGAATCTGCCAATTTCAGTGCTCGAGTTGGTATAATTCGCAACCATTGGCCCAAAGTAAAGGCGCAAACTGGCTTCAACATGAATCAGGAGCTTGCAATGACTCGTTCAACCGGATTTGCCACGCGCGCCATTCACCACGCATATAACCCTCTGGAAAATGACGGCGCTCTGACACCACCGCTACATTTGACGTCCACGTTTACCTTTGAAACCGCAGAAGCTGGCGGAGAGATGTTCGCCGGTGAGCGTGAAGGTCATATCTATAGTCGTATTTCAAACCCCACTTGCGACCTTCTTGAACAACGCATTGCCGTGCTTGAAGGGGCTGAGGCCGGGCTAGCTCTCTCAAGCGGCATGGGGGCAATTACGGCAGTGCTTTGGACCCTGCTGTCGCCAGGTGACGAAGTCATCGTGGACAAAACGCTCTATGGCTGCACCTTCGCCTTCATGCGTCACGGTTTGGCAAAATGGGGAGTCACGATCACGCACGTCGACATGACAGACCCTGAGAACCTGAAAGCGGCCGTTTCTGACAAAACCCGCGTTGTCTATTTCGAAACTCCGGCCAATCCGAACATGCGCTTGGTGGACATCGCCGCGAGCGCCGAAATTGCGCACTCGGTCGGTGCAACGGTCGTCGTCGACAACACCTATGCCAGCCCATATCTGACCCGGCCGATCGAGCACGGGGCAGATATCGTTCTGCACTCGGCCACCAAATACCTCGGTGGGCATGGCGATGTGGTTGCCGGTCTGGTTGTCGGGTCCGCAGAACAGATTGCTGAGATTCGCCTTGTTGGGATGAAGGACATGACCGGCGCGGTGATGGCCCCTTTTAACGCAATGCTGATCCTGCGTGGTCTGAAGACACTGAACCTGCGTTTGGATCGCCACTGTGCGTCCGCCAAGGTCGTTGCAGATTTCCTCGAAGCACATCCCGCCGTCGGCGAGGTTTATTTCCCCGGGCTTGAGAGTTTCGCCCAGCATGATGTTGCGCAGCGTCAGATGTCCCAACCCGGTGCCATGATAGCGTTTGAAATCAAGTCCGGCCTGTCAGGCGGGATTGAGTTCATGAACCGCCTGAACATGATCCAGCGTGCGGTGTCCTTGGGCGACGCGGAAACCCTGATCCAGCACCCCGCATCCATGACCCATTCGACGTATACCCCGGAAGAGCGGGCCGAGCATGGGATCAGCGATGGCCTGATCCGTCTGTCCGTCGGGCTGGAGGATGTCGAAGATATCCTTGCAGACCTGGAGCAAGCCTTGCCCTACCCTGCCCGCAGCGCCGCCTGAACCCGGAGACAGTCATGCACATTGATCCCACCCAACTGAAGATCGTTGAACAACGTTTGCTGTGGTTGTCGCATTGGATGATCCACCATGCCAACCATGTTCGGCCAAAGGTGGATGGGATCAAGATCGGTGGTCACCAGGCTTCTTCTGCCTCGATGGTATCGATCATGACTGCGCTCTACTTCTCAGCCTTGCGCCCCGAGGACCGGGTTGCAGTCAAACCCCATGCTTCGCCGATTTTTCACGCGATGCAGTATCTGATGGGCAATCAAACGCGCGAGAAGATGGAGAATTTTCGCGGATTTGGCGGCGTGCAAAGCTATCCGAGCCGGACCAAGGATATCGACGATGTTGATTTCTCGACCGGGTCCGTGGGTTTAGGTGTCGCGATCACCTCGTTTGCCTCGATCATTCAGGATTACATCAAGGCCAAAAGCTGGGGCTCCGACGCCCCAATGGGGCGCATGGTAGCCCTGGTAGGCGATGCCGAACTGGATGAAGGCAACGTCTATGAGGCATTACAAGAAGGCTGGAAAAACGACCTACGAAACACATGGTGGATCATCGATTACAACCGACAGTCGCTGGACGGTATCGTCCGGGAAGGACTGTTTGAACGGATCGAGAAAATCTTCGATGCTTTCAGCTGGGATGTCGTTCGTGTGAAATATGGCGTCTTGCAACGCGCTGCCTTCGACGAGCCCGGCGGAGACCGCCTGCGTGATTGGATCGACGCTTGCCCCAACCAGGATTACTCCGCTTTGACTTTCATGGGTGGTGCGAATTGGCGACAGCGTCTCATGGACGATCTGGGGGATCAGGGGGATGTAACCGCTCTGATCGAACGGCGCACGGATGCAGAGCTCGCAGCACTGATGGAAAACCTTGGCGGCAACTGCGCCGAGACCATGGCTCAGACATTTGCCGCCATAGATCATGATCGCCCAACATGTTTCCTGGCCTACACCGTCAAAGGATGGGGCACCCCCATTGCTGGCCACAAGGATAATCATGGCGGGCTGATGAACAACAGCCAGTTTGCTGCGTGGCAGTCGCATATGGGTGTGCCAGAAGGCGAAGAATGGGAGCCGCTTGCGACGGTGCAAGACCCAGAGGCGCTCAAGGGTTTTCTGGCCAGCACCCCGTTCTTTGCCAAAGGTCCGCGCCGCTATCTTGATGACAAGCTGGATGTGCCGACAATCGAGATTGACACCAGTCGCGAGACCTCGACCCAGATGACGTTTGGCAAGATCCTTGATGATCTGTCAAAAGGCGACAGCCCATTGGCCGAACGCATAGTGACGACCTCCCCAGATGTGACAGGCACGACAAGCCTCGGTCCTTGGGTGAACCGGCGCAAATTGTTTGCCCGATCCGAACAATCCGACGCCTTCATAGAACACCGGATTCCTTCGACGGCGAAATGGGAATTCACGCCGGAAGGGCAGCATATCGAGCTTGGTATCGCCGAAATGAATCTGATGTTGCTTCTGGGTGCTGCAGGGCTGTCCCATTCCCTGTTCGGCAAGCGGTTGATACCGATTGGCACCGTCTATGACCCTTTTGTCAGCCGCGGCCTCGATGCGCTGAATTACGCCTGTTATCAGGACGCGCGCTTCATGCTGGTTGGCACACCATCAGGCGTCACGCTCGCACCCGAAGGTGGAGCACACCAATCCGTCGGAACACCACTCATCGGGATGAGCCAAGACGGGCTGGCCGCTTTTGAACCCGCCTTTGCCGACGAGCTGGCGGTGATTATGGAGTGGGCCTTTGATTACATGCAGCGCGACGGCGAAGGGCAACCGGATGAGCGCACCTGGCTGCGCGATGAAACCGGAGGCTCTGTCTATCTGCGCCTGACGACCAATCCAATTGAACAACCCGGCAAGCGCGTAGACGACGAGTTCCGCCAAGGTGCCATCGATGGGGCCTATTGGTTACGTAAACCGGGACCCAATTGCGAAGTTGTAATTGCCTATCAAGGCGCCGTCGCGCCCGAGGCAATCAAGGCCGCCGGCATGATCGGCGAGGGGCGTCGCGATATAGGCGTTTTGGCCGTGACATCGGCAGATCGCCTGAATGCCGGATGGACTGCCGCTCAAAGAGCGCGTTCTCGCGGTAATCGAGCGGCACGCTCTCACATCGAAACCCTGATGTCCGACCTGCCGCCCCACTGCAAGCTTGTCACCGTTATCGATGGTCATCCTGCGACTCTTTCCTGGCTCGGCGCGGTGCTTGGACATCAGACCATCCCCATGGGCGTCGAGCATTTTGGTCAGACCGGAACGATCGGCGATCTTTATCGCCACCACTGCATTGATGCAGATGCTATCCTGGAGAAAGTGAATGGCTTGACTCATGGCAAGGTTCTTCACCGAGCATAGATGGGTCGGACTTGGAAAAAATGTAGAGAACAAACTAGCCCTAGCTTAGACCAAGATAGCTGCCGGGTTATGCATACAGTACTCTTTGGCTCCATTTATCTGACGGACCTGAGCTAGGTTGGATCGGTTGGCAAAACACGCCAAGGAACAGCGTTCCTTTGACTGAAAAATCAATAACTAAGCTAGCTGCACTGATTTTCGGGACACAGGGGGTGGAGGATTTACGATAGGAACCGAGTGACACGAGCCCGAGGAAATTGTTACGAAGTTACGGCAGGTTGAAGTGCTTGTCGGGCAAGGTATGGCGCGGGTCGATGCGATCCGCGAGGTTCGCATAACCGAGCAGACCTATCACCGTTGGCGCAAGCAATATGGCGGCACGGGAATCGACCAATTCAGAGAACTCAAACACCTTCAGAAAAAGAATGAGCGGCTTGGAAAGGCCGCGTCTGACCCGACGTAGGACAAGCTGATCCTGGCGGAAGCCACAAAGGATGAAGGGCGTCGGGGAAACCATCCAGCGGGTGGTTTTCAGCCCTGAACGCGAAGCCCTTCTGAGCCCCGCATGTCGTCGTGCCTGTATCAATCAGGTTCGCTGTCAGTTCAGGATCTCGGACCGCCGGGCCTGTCGTGTATTGAAACAGCACCAATCCACACAACGAAATCTGCCAAGGCGCCGAGCCAACAAAGACAGATTGGTCGCGGATTTGATCAAGCTGGCCCGTTAATGCGGTCGCTATGGCTATCGGCGGATCGCGGCATTGCTGAGAGGCGCGGGCTGGCAGGTCAACGACAAGCATGAGAAACGTCTGTGGCGTCGTGAGGGCCTGAGAGTGCAAATGAAACAACCAAAGAAAGGGTGGCTCTGGCTGAATGACAGATCTTGCGTCAGACTGCGGCCTGAACGTCGACACCATGTCTGGAGCTACGACTTCGCGCCTTGCAGGACCGATGATGGCAAAGCCTTCCGGATAAGAGCGATCAGAGCCTGCGCCATCAAAACGGACCACGTACAAACATTTCTAAACGCAAAAGTTTGGGCTCAAGCGTCGGTCGCTCACCAATGAAAATGGCCGGACCGCTTGTACAGTCTTGCCCAATTGAATTGGCCAAACTGGTAACAAGCGTTTTCGAAATCGATGTCCTCTGAAGTTTTCGATTGCGCGATCTTGCACTGCTTCTCCACCCTCGTGATGGAACAGGTCCGCTTGACGCTCACAAGCCCGTGTTATACTCGAATTGCCTCTCAGGCAGTTTTGAAAGGCGGGTAGGTGGTGACCGAGGCGGAAAAGTCCCAGGCACAAAAGTTCGTGTTTTTCCTCACGGACGAGTTTTCTCACCTCGCATTCTCCTGCGCTATTGAACCTCTGCGAATTGCAAACCTGCTGAGCGGCAAAAACTTGTATGAGTGGTCGCTGCATTCCGAAGATGGTGAATTCGCCACTTGCTCGAACGGAACCAAGACTGTTGTAGACGGAAATTTCGCTTCGGTTCAAAAATGCGACAGGCTTCTGGTTTTGTCGGGTATCAACATGCGCGCGCATGTCACCCGCCCCTTGCTGTCGGCGCTGCGTCGGGAGCGGGTCAAGGGAGCCGAAATCGGGGCCCTGTGTTCCGGCGCGTGGATATTGGCTGAGGCTGGGTTCCTGGACGGTATGAAAGCGGCCATTCACTGGGAATACCACGACAGCTTCATGGAAGAGTTCCCAAACATAAATCTGGTACGCAGCGTTTTCGTCGCGGATGAAAAGCACATCACAGCGTCCGGGGGCACTGCAACCGCAGATCTTATGTTGCATTTGATCGAAGCAGACCATGGCGAGGATCTGGCGCTCGAGGTTGCCGATCAAATGGTCTATGTCGCGGTTCGAAACGCCACGGCAGAGCAGCGTGTATCTTTGCAATCCAGAAATGGGATGCGGAATAAACACCTAGTGGCGGCAATTCGCATTATGCGGGATCAGATTGACGACCCTATTCCGCCATCATCGATCGCGTCCAGGCTTGGTATTTCGACTCGCCAGCTTGAGCGGCTTTTTGGGAAATACCTAAACTCGACCCCAAAAAAGTACTACGTCGAAATGCGATTGGACCGGGCCCGGACGCTTCTGTTGCAAACAGAAGATTCAATTACGGACATTGCAATGGCATGTGGATACGAAAGTTCCGGCCATTTTTCCAAGGTTTACCGCGCACGCTTTGGTGTTTCCCCTCACGCTCAACGCAACAAAATCAGCTGAAACCTGTGCGCAAGTCTGGTTGAGATGGTGCAATTTTCGTGGGTCAGAAGGTCGGGTACACACATCGGATACATGTCGTATCTATCAAATTTGCTTCGCAAGATGGCACGCGGGAATAGCTGGAATATGTGATTTTCAGAAAAATTCTGGAGAATCCCGATGACCACTGAAACCCGCACTCGTTCCCGCTCAGGCGGGCGCTCTGCCCGCCGGGCAATCCGTACCGCTCCAAAGTTTGACATGTTGCCAGGCCTGACCCGCGCAATTCCCGATTGCGAGGTTATGGACGGCAGCCAGGTTGAACGCATCGACAACGCTGCCATGGACATTCTTGAGAATGTCGGCGTTCAATTCCGCGATCCGATCGCCTTGGAAGACTGGAAGAAAGCCGGCGCCAAGGTGGATGGAGAGCTGGTCTATCTGGACCGCAACATGGTGCGGGAGCTGATCTCGACCATTCCTGCGCAGTTCACCTATCACGCGCGCAACCCCAACAACAACGTCAGGCTGGGCGGCAAGCACTCGGTTTTCGTGCCGATGACCGGCGCACCGTTCCTGCGCGATCTGGACGATGTGCGCCGTAACCCGCTGCTGGAAGATCTGGCGATGTTCCACAAGCTCAGCCACATGATGCCTGCGCTGCACAGCTCGGCCCACCATATCGTTGAGCCTTACGATCACCCGATCAGCCAGCGCCACCTGCGCATCACTTATTCATCGATGAAGTACTCGGACAAGATGTTCATGGGAATGACCACGTCGCCCAAGAACGCCGAAGACGTGATGGATATGTGCGCCATTCTGTTTGGTGACGAATTCATCGACAGCCATCCCGTCACCACCGGCAACTGTAACGGTAACAGCCCGCTGGTCTGGGATGAGACCATGCTGGGCGCAATGCGCGCCTTCTGCCGCCGCAATCAGCCCGTGCTGTGCTCGCCCTTTGTTTTGGGTGGCGCGAACACGCCCGCATCCGTTCCGGCAACTGTTGCACAGCTGACCGCCGAGGCATTGTCGGCGCTGGCCTATACGCAGGTGATCCGCAAAGGCGCACCTGCGATCTGGGGCCACTACCTGTCGACCGTGTCGATGAAATCGGGTGCACCGATGGCGGGCACGCCCGAGATCAGTCTGATGAACTTCATGATCGGCCAGATGGCGCGGTTTTACGATGTACCGTGGCGTACGTCGAACACGCTGGGCGGGGCCAAGACCTTTGACGCGCAGGCGGGTTATGAATCCGCGACCACGCTCAGCGCGGTTGTCCATGCAGGTGCGAACTACATCTGGCACTCGGCGGGTTGGAACGAAGCGGGCATGCACTGCTCGGTCGCCAAGTTCATCGTCGACGCGGAACAATGTGCAATGGCCTATCGCATGGCGGAAGGCCCGAAATGGCACGACTTCGATCAGGCGATTTCGGCGGTTCCGGACGTGGGCCCAGGCGGCCACTATCTGGGCCACCCGCACACGCAAGAGAACTTTCAGACTGCGTTCTTCATGCCGGAACTGTTTGACAACAACTCGATCGAGCAATGGCAGGCAGAAGGCAGCGTCGAGATCACCGAGCGCGCGCTGAAACACGCAAAGAAACTGCTGGGCGAGTATGAAGAGCCCAAGCTGGACGAAGCCAAGAACGAAGAGCTTCTGGACTACATTGCACGGCGCGAGCGGGAAATCCCTGCTGCCGATGAGCTGAACCAGACTTACTAAGATATAATACTCCCCGACTTGCCCGCCCTGAAAATGGGCGGGCTTTTTTTTGCCCGCAAAGTGGGAAGTATCTTTAAGTCGAGAGGACCGCACTCACCAAGCACAGGCCGAGGTGGCGCGATGCGAGAGTAATTGAACCCTCACTAGTCGATGCTCGGTTCGCTTGAACAGACCGTTGGCAAATCAACACTTGAGGTCGATTTGCCAACGTCCAAGTTTAACGCTGCAGCAATGATGCGCCGCGAATTTCTCACGGCAAACTCAGTTTCGCCATGCGCCCACCGTCGACGGTGTAAACCTGACCGGTGATAAAGCCGCTTTCTTCGGCGGCAAGGAAAGCGGCCAGCGCAGCAACTTCTTCGGGCTTGCCAGTACGCGCGACCGGATGGATCTTTCCGATGTCCCGGCGAAAGGCGTCGGGGTCAGGCATCGTCTCGATGAAGTCGAGATTTAACTCGGTGTCGATCCAACCCGGGGCGATTGCATTGCAACGAACGCCTTCCGCCCCGTGGTCGACAGCTACGGCACGTGTCAAACCGTGCAACCCGGCCTTGGAGGCACAATAGGCCGCGTGGCCTGGATTGCTGCCCAAACCTTCGATCGAGCCGGTATTGACGATGCTGCCACGCGTCTTGCGCAGATAGGGCAGGGCGGCTTGGATCATCAGGAAGGGTGCGGTCAGGTTGACGGTCAGGTTTTTCTGCCAATCTTCCAGTGTCATGTCTTCGACACGAGCCTCTTGCATCATGCCCGCATTGTTGACCAGAACATCCAGTTGCCCCGCCCGGTCCACGACCTCGGCCACGACCTGCGCCGGAGAATTAGGGTCCGAGAAATCCGCCGCGATCCCTTCGAACCTGTCCTCCGCTCCACGCTGCGCTGTGAAGACGCGCGCGCCTTCATCAGCCAACCGTGCCGCGATGGCTCGCCCGATACCGGATCGACCACCGGTAACAAGCGCGACTTTGCCCTCAAAACGCCTCATGCGACCGGTTTCCCGCCATTTACTTCGACCAGCGCACCGCACATGTAACGCGACGCATCCGATGCGAGGAACAGAACGACATCGGCGATGTCCTCGGGTTCGGCGATGCGTCCCAATGGGACGGTTTTGCCCAGTTCGGCCACAGCCTTGTCCGGATCGAAACCGCGTTTGGCAAAGCCCGAGCGCAGCATCGGCGTGTTCACTTCATTGGGGCAGACCGCGTTGATCCGGATGCCCTGATGCGCATGATCCATGCCCATACATTCGGTCAGCGACGCAATCGCAGCCTTGGTCATGCAGTACAGGGCATGGTTCGGGCCGGGGGCCTTTCCGCCCCAGCAGGACGATGTGTTGACGATAGCTCCACCGCCGGTTTCGGCCATCAGAGGGATGGCAGCGCGGCAGATTCGAAAGGGAGCCTCGACATTTACGCCCATGGACAAGGCCCAATCGGCGTCGCTGGTTTCCGTGACCGGACCACGGGTGATGACACCGGCATTGTTGATGACAATATCCAAGCCGCCCAGGGCCTTTTGTGCCGCCGCAGCCAGGTGGTCGCTGTAGGTCGGGTCAAGCAGATCGCCGGGCAGATGCGCATCGGCCTCGATGCCGTCCGTCGTGCGATCGGCGACGGCAACTTTTGCACCACTCGCCTTCAGCTTGTCTGCGATAACCCGCCCGATGCCTCCGGCTGCGCCAGTTACCAACGCGCATTGGCCTTCAAACATTTCCTAGTTCTCCTAAGTTGCGATTGCCTGCTCCAGCAGATCAGCGGCTGTGACGCCCGGTTTATTGCCGATCAGGTTATGTGCAAGCATGTGGATTTTCTTGATCTTCACGTTCTTTATCTCTTGCCGGATCGCCAGTTGCTCCTGCTTCAGCGAGTATTTGTCACTGCCAGCAGTGCCCGGGCGCATCGCAAGTACGCAGCCAAACCGACAATCGAACAAAACCTGTGGCATGTGATCAGCGTCTTCTGAATCGTTCTGGTTCACCCAGCCCGAATGTGCTGCAACGCAAGACTCCAGGGACGCAATCACCACCGTTTCGCGGTTGTGGAAGTACTTGGTTAGCCTTCTCGGCGAAGTCTTTGCTTCAACCCCTGCCGCGTCAACGCATTGGGTGGAAAAGCCCTTTTCAGAAAACTGACGGTTGGGGCGTTCTTCGATTTGGGTCTGAGTGTCATTCATAAAAACATGGGTAGAGCGATCGCTCTACTTGGGCGTGCCGGTTCGCGACAGTGTTGGCCCGCAAACGACAAAGAAACGCTGATTTTGCATTTATGTCGGCTTGGTTTCTAAATCGAAAAACGCCGCCCGAATGGGGCGGCGGGCATTTTAGTGGTTGGCCGGAGTTTATTCAGCGGCCTGCGCGTGTGCCTCAGGATGATTTTCGGGCAACCATCGGTTAAGATCGTTTTGGTCGGCAGCTGCAACGATAACACCGGTGCCGAAAATTATCGAAAACCAGAAAAACTTGGAAAATCTGGTTTTCTACTAGGTTGCGCTAGCAAGCGTTTGCTGCTGGACGGGATCATTGAAACCCTTACTCGTCTCTTGCTTTCCATTCTTTCCATCTGAGTATGGCGTTTGCGCCGATTTCCCGGAAGGGTTGTGGTGGCAAGCGTTTTGGTTGATCCT
>NZ_JBQFRE010000021.1:0-50679 GCF_056537245.1 Ruegeria sp. CG11 | reverse complement strand
TGCTCTCCCATGATCCCCATCGGGTACTGAACAGGCATCTCCCAACCAGCAAAATCAACCATCTTACCGCCCAACTCAACATGCAATGAGTACAATGGCGTGCGCTTAATATCGGTCATGGGTCCAACCTTTCTTAGGTCATAATCTCTGAATGCCGCACTTGTTCGCCCTACGTCAAAACTGTTTGCCGCCCAGATTCTCACGACTGTGTCGCAAGTCAACAGTCATGGAACTTTGATCTGTGTCAGAGCAGTCCCCTTGAGAGCCGGGTAAAGAGTATACACCCGTATGCTGCATTCGTGTTTCTGATAGGAAACTTTTCCCCCTTACGCAACATCAAAATGACAATCACCGACAGCTCACCCAAGCACGCGCCTTAAGTCGCTGAGATTTTTGCCGGATGCCCACGGAACACCTCTGGTCCCTGCCTACAACCTGCCCTAAGACTCGGCCCGAGAGGGACCGCCATGTCACATATAACACTGGTTCGCCACGGCCAGGCCAACACCGATGCGCGTGATGAAGAGAGCTATGACAAGCTCAGCGATCTGGGTCACCAGCAGGCGCGCTGGCTGGGTGACCACCTGCAATTCACGCGGACCAGCTATACGCGGGTCTATTGCGGCACTCTGACCCGACACATCGAAACCGCGTCCAGCATGGGACTGGTGGAACCGATCCGCGACCCCCGCCTGAACGAGATCGAATACTTCACTATCGCCAAGCTGTTCGAAGAGCAGCACGGCGTGATAGTCCCGACCGACCGCGAAGGATTTGTGGAGCACCTGCCCCGCACATTCGCCGCCTGGGCCAAGGGCGAGATCAGGGACACCCCCGAGACCTTCGAAGACTTCGAGGCCCGCGTCTCAGGTGCGCTACGCGATATCGGCACCGAGGGCGGGCCCGCGATAGTGGTGACCTCGGGTGGGTTGATCTCGATGGTGGTTCGGCAGGCAATGGGGCTGGACATCCCGTCGATGGCGCGTGTGGCCCTTGCCATCATGAACACGTCGATGCATCGTCTGCACCCGATCGGCCCACAGCTAAGCCCGGTCCTGTTTAACGCCGTTCCGCATCTGGAAGCGCCGGACCGGCAATACGCCCAGACCCACCTGTAAACTTCGGAGGCCCTATGCAGCTTTATTATGCCCCTCGCACGATCTCTGTCGCTGTTGCCATCGCGTTGCAAGAGGCCGGGCTGGACTATGAAGCGATCCAGTTGGATTTTGCCGGGGGCGAGCAGACAAAGCCTGCCTACAAGCAGATCAACCCCAAGGGCCGTGTTCCGGCGCTGGTCGTTGACGGCGGCATTCTGACCGAAACCGGGGCGCTGTTGGAATATATCGCGGCCAAGGCCCCCGAGGCCGGTCTGGTGCCTACCGATCCGATCATGGCGGCCCGGATGCGTGAGGTGATGTTCTACCTTGCCTCAACCATGCATGTGAACCATGCGCACAAGATGCGCGGGCACCGCTGGGCCGACAAGAAATCCAGCTGGAAAGACATGAAAGACAAAGTCGCGCAAACGATGACTGCGTCTTGCGACTACATCTCGTCGAACGGCCTGCGTGGACCGTTTGTGCTGGGCGAGGCGTTCTCGCTGGCAGATGCTTACCTATACGTGGTCTGCAGCTGGCTGGAAGGCGACGGCGTTGACGTCTCGGCCTTCCCTAAGATCGTCGCCTTCCGTGAGGCGATGGAGGCACGTCCTTCGGTTCAGGCGGTGCGCGCCGCCGGAATGCTCTGACAAAAGGAAATACGATGACACATCTCTGGGTCCGGGCAGAACAGCGCTCGAACGAGGAACGGGTCGGGCTGACCCCCGAAGGCGCCGCAGCGCTGATCGCAGCAGGCATCCGCGTGACGGTCGAGGAAAGCTCGGTCCGCGCCATTCCGATTGACGGCTACAAGGATGCGGGCTGCGAGATCGCGGCTGAAAACTCCTGGCCCGAGGCTCCGTTGGATGCGATCATCTTCGGCCTGAAGGAACTTCCCGAAGACGGCACGCCCCTGCCCCATCGCCACATCATGTTCGGTCACGCCTATAAAGGTCAGCATTCAGGCCGCGCACTGTTGGAGCGGTTCAAGACCGGCGGCGGTACACTGTACGATTTGGAATATCTGGTGGATGAAAACGACCGCCGGGTTGCCGCCTTCGGCTATTGGGCCGGGTATGCGGGTGCTGCGGTTACGCTCAAGACATGGGCGGCGCAGCTACGCGGTCAGGAATGCCCACCGGTAGGCGTTTATCCCAGCAAAGATGCGTTGAATGCCGAACTGCTGGCCGAGTTGGACGCCACCGGCGCCGACCGCCCCCGCGCCATTGTCATCGGCGCTTTGGGCCGCGTCGGAACCGGGGCTGCCGACCTGTGCGAAGCGATGGGTGTCACTGTCACCAAGTGGGACATGGCCGAGACCGCCAGCGGCGGGCCGTTCCCCGAAATCCTCGACCACGACCTGTTCCTGAACTGCATCTTTGCCCGCCCCGGCACCCCGGTCTTTGTTCCACAAGAGGCGCTGACCGCCCCGCGCAGCCTGACCGCCATCGGCGACGTGGCCTGCGACCCGGACAGCAACTACAACCCGGTGCCGGTCTATGACCGAGCCACCACGTGGGAGGCCCCCGCCCTGCGCGTGGCCACCGACCCGGTGATGGACGTGATGGCGATCGACAACCTGCCGTCGATGCTGCCGGTCGAAAGTTCGGAAGACTATGCCGCGCAACTGCTGCCCTCGCTGCTGACCCTGACCGATCTGGACAGCGGCGTCTGGGGTCGGGCAGAAGCAACTTACAAAACACATATGAGAGGGATCTGAGCGATGACGATTCACTGGTGTGGCACCGGCCTGTCGGCCATCCCCGGCTTGCGCCGCCTGATCGAAGGCGGGCACAAGGTCACCGTCTGGAACCGGACCATCGACAAGGCCAAGGCCGAAGTCGGAGACCTGACCGACGACATCCGTGCCTTTGACATCGACGCGTTGGGCACGGTGTTGGAAAAGGGCGACGTGATCGTCTCGATGCTGCCGGGTGACTGGCACGTGCCGCTGGCGGAACTGGCGATCTCGAAGGAGGCCAACTTTGTCTCCTCCTCCTATATCGCGCCCGAGATGCGCGCGCTGGACGACAAGGCGCGTGAGGCCGGTGTCGCACTGGTGAACGAAGTTGGGCTGGACCCGGGCATCGACCACCTGATGGCCCACGCTCTGGTCGCCGACTACCGTGCCTCGGACGCGTTCGATGCGCAAAACCACCTGAGCTTCATCTCCTATTGCGGCGGCATCCCCAAGAACCCGAATCCGTTCCGCTACAAGTTCAGCTGGTCGCCTTTGGGTGTGCTCAAGGCGCTGCGCTCACCGTCAAAATCTATTCGCGATTATGCCCCGTTGGACGTCGCCCGCCCGTGGGACGCGATCACCAGCTATATCGCGCCGTTGCCGACGCCCGAGAGTTTTGAGGTCTACCCGAACCGCGACTCGATCCCCTTCATGGCCGAGTACCAGTTCGAAAAGCACTGGCCGGTAAAGGAATTCGTTCGCGGCACCCTGCGCCTGAACGGTTGGGCCGATGCATGGTCGGACGTGTTCAACGAGATCGAGACCTTGTCTGGCCCCGAAGGTGACGCCCGCCTGAAGGAGATGTCGGATCAGTTCTGGGCCGAGAATGCCTATGACGAGGGCGAGCCGGACCGCGTGGTTCTGTGCGTGGGCCTGAAGGCGGAAAAAGAGGGCATCCCGGTCTGGAACAAGACCTATGTGATGGACGCCTGGGGCGACGCGCGCGGCACCGCAATGGCGCGCCTGGTGTCGGTTCCGGTCTCGCTGGCTGTCGAAGCTGTTCTGAACCGCGCCATCCCGGCCGGTGCCCACGCCGCCCCCAGCGACCCGAAGCTGGTGCAAGACTGGATGGCCGAGATCGACACACTGGCCCAGCACCTGCAAGTGGTGGATCATTTGAACTGATTGGCTAGCCCGCTCCGGTCACAGTCGGGGCGGTGTCATCAATTCAAAGCGGTCTGCGCCAGATCAACAAGATTGTGGCGCAGTTGCGGGCTGAAAATAAACTCATTTGTGTATTTCCACCCCGTTATATCTTTTTGTTCAAACCCCTCGTAATAAGAAACTTTGCCGTCATTCACGCATTCAAACACACGATGATGGATCAAAAACTGGGGCACATGTTCCAAAGTTTTGTTCGGCCAGTCGACCCCGCCCAGAAAGGCCCACTGAAACACCTGTTTGGATTTCCAATCGTCCCTCTAAACCAATTCTGTGAGGGTTTCAGCGCCTGTGTCCCGCAACGCTTTTTCGAGTCGTTCCGGGTTAAACTCCGCCCATTTTTTCAATGCCTCATCGCAGCTTAAAACCGGATAGTTGGCGCGGCGTTCGGGGAATAGGGGCGGGCAGTCAGGCCCTGCAAACATACACGCTTCAAAAAAACCTGCGGCCGTTTTCTTGTGTGTCAAATCCAGCCTATACACTTCTCTGAAGACCTCAGCCGCCGCCCCATACTGCTTTAGCTCAAGCCGCATCTGCCCAAGTTCGCGTGGCATCCACAGCAAGCGCTCATCTTCCGCAGCCGGGTATTTCTCCTTCAACCGAACAAAATATGCGTCGGCCTCTTCGTACCGCTCCAGCTTCTTCAAAAGGAGAAAACGCTGTTGCATCGTGTAGGTATTCGCGGGGCCCAATCGATGCGCTTTTTCGATTGCCTCAAACGCCGCCTCATCCTCGCCCAATTTGCCCAGAACATAGCTAACCCACTGCCAGGCTTGATGTTCATCTGCATCAAGAGAAGCCGCGTCGTTGAAATCCTGCAACGCCCGCTGCAGGTCCTCCTGTTCCACAAATGCCCGTCCGCGATAGATATGGAGGACTGCCAATTCCTGCGGCGTGTACTTTGTGTCTTCAAGAAGCCTGCTACAGCCCTGAGCGGCCGCCTCCGGCGCGGTTTCCGGACTGTGGCATCCCCCCGCAAGCATGTCTGCGGCCAAATCGTTTCGCTGATTCTGCAGATACAGAACAAATGCGGCGACCAAAATCAGGCACGCCGCTGCCAGTCTTACAATTCGCCCGTTCAACAGCCTGCCCCTACAATGCGCCAATCAACTTGAACGCGTTTTTTTTGGCATGACCTCTTGCGAATGGCAATCTGCCCCTAGGAATATCGGTTTACAAAAAAGCCATCCCGAAGTTTCGGAATGGCTTTAGCTTGAACTGTTATCCGTCAGATATAGCGTTCGATCACGTCGTCGATATCGCTGCGGTTGATGCCCAGCTCGGCCAGGTCCTGATCGGACAGCCGGTTCAGCTCTTGCGCGGCGCGCACGATATCCGATCTGATCGCCTGCAGCCGCATTGCCCGGTCGAACAGCAACACGGAACTGGCACTGACCGACGGTTCGCGGTTGATTTTTGAATTCAGCATCCTCTCCTCCATGTTTGGCGCCTGGCTGGGCGCCTGGATCACTGAACGTGACGGTTATAGGGCTGCTTGTGGTAGACGCTTTCATAGGCGCGCCGATTGATGTCACAGCGCGGAATGCCGATGTCTTCCAGCTGCCTGTCGGTCAGCTTCTCCAGCGACCGGACGGTTTTGGCGTAAATCCCACGGCGGAAATGTTCTACCCGTGCTTCGGCGTAATTCGAAAACAGACCGAAGAAGAGCCCCTTCTGCGGGGTAACTGTTTGTGCGTATCCCATGACTTTCTCCTTTAACTCTGAATTGCGTTTGTCGTTGCTGAAACAGATAAAAGAAGCCCGCGTTAACGCGGCCAGAGGGAAAGATTAAAACGGGTTAATGTGTTGGGTCAGGGCGTGTTGCCGGGTGTGTTCAGATACACATACGCCAGGTCGATAAGGTTTCGGCGAAACTCCCGAGGAAGGTAAATTTCAGCGTCTTCCCTGAGGTAAGTTGGTTCGAAACCTCTGATCGTATAGGTCTCGGGCAAAAGAAACTCGCCTCCTGACACGCAATGGAACATTTGGTCATGCGATAGAAGATGACCTGCCATCTCACGTGACGGAACATTCAAAAAAAATGAGGTTGTGGCAACGTAGCGCGCTTGCACTAACAATGTTGTTCGCTCGGGTTCGTCCGCAACAAGGCTATGTATGTCGTGTGGTCCACCTTTCTGCACGACCTCTTCCATGAACCTTGGATATTTGGCATCGAATTTTGCTATCGTCTCATCACAGTTGATCTTCGGGTAACCCTCACGCCGATCAGGGTACAGAGGAGGGCAGTTCGCCCCGGCCACCTGGCAACTAAAAAGGAACGTACCTCTTAATTGCCAGTCCACGGGGTTGGCGGCCAGTTTATCCCTGATCTCAAGTGTGCCATCCAGAAAAGCGGTATGCGTCAGTGGGTAAAGATCTGGATTCTGCATCAACCGATGCAACTCGGTTTTGGGCCCACTGATTAGCCAACTTACACTGCTTTCCCCACGCAGCCTTTCACTCACGAACTCATCGACTGCGGCATGTCTGTCGAGGCTAACCAGCAGTTGGTATTTGCCGCTCAGCGCGTCAGGGTCGTCTGGTTGCAGGTCGAAGGCCGTCAGGCGCGCATCCACCATCCCATCTGTATCGCCCATCGCTTCCAGAAGCCTCGCTTTCCATTCCCAAGGAATGTAGCTTCCCGGATCCGCTGCAACCGCCAGATCAGCCTCACGCTTTGCGGCTTCCCAATCCTTTACCCCCATGTAAAGCCGCATTTTGTTGCGGTATGCCAAAGACCTCTCAGCCGGATCGGAAACGGTCCAGTCCAACAGCAGGTCGCAAGCATCGAGGGTGGTTTGCAGGTCACCCTTGTCCGAACTGCAGATATCAACCAACGCGTCATGTTTCTTGCGCAAGAACGGCAGCGCAACGATGCACAGCACGATCAGAACGATGGCAACGCGGACAAAAGTCACTTTGCGTTTCGGGGGATCAACAGAAATATCAGCGTTCATTCAATCAACCAGAAGTAAATTCGGTTGAACTGAACCAAACCTGTACGGGTTTGTAAACGGCCTTCAAAACAATGCCGGCATGGATCGCGGGCACCGTGTTTACATCAGATCGTTTTCCACGTCTTCGGCCGATATTCCCAACGCATCCAGGCCGTTCTCAAGGTGATCCGACAGGTGTGGCGTGCCGATCAGATAGTCAGCGCAGGGGGTCGAAGCCTCGGACTTGGCGGTTGCAATCGCTTCGGCCAGATCCTCGGCGAAAAAGCTCTCGCGCCCGATCCACATCACGGCAACCAGCTCGGCCTGCTCATCCTCGCCCATACGGTCTATGAAGGCGCGCAGTTCGCCCTCGGCGCGGTTCAGTTCGCGCCCCATCATGGCAACCTGAGCGATTTTTCTTGCCGAGATTTCCAACATGACCAACTCCTCGTGTTCGCGGTTTCCATCCTAGCACAAACATTCTGAAGTGCCCGAGTCTTTGATCTTACTCAAACAAAGACGCTTTATGGCTCGCGGATGCGGGAAACCGGGTGATCGGGAACAGGGGCAGTGCGGAACGGACGGAACCGGGCTTTTTTGACCCACAATTTCAAGGCCTGCCACAAGATCAGGACAAACGCGCGGCGAGCGCCGAACGGGCGGCGCAGCAGCGACCACAGGATTTTGCCATCACTCAGCGGCGCACGTGGCCCGGTCAGTGTTGCGATCAACCCGCCGCCCTCGCGCCCGTAGTCGATCCAGACACCCACGCGGTCGGGGCGATAGTCGAACCGGAAGGTATAGGTTCCCTCGACCTTTTGAAACGGCGAGACATGCATCAGCTTGCCCGCCACGATCCGGTCCGAGGGTTGGATCGGCGCGAAATCGGGATTGTGGCACAAATAGCTATGGCGCGTGCCATAGGTATTTGTGACCTCGGCCACCACTGCATAGAGCTGCTCGTCGACGTCGAAACAGAACCAGAAACTAACCGGGTTGAACACGTGGCCGAATACGCGTGGCTGGGTCAGCAGGGCAATCCGGGCCGGTTGGGTAACACCCATCTGGTCGAACTGTTCGCGCAGCCAAGCGGCACCGCGCCCTTTCCCCGGCTCTCCGCCATGATCGCGATCTCGCCAGTTGGTGACATTGGCACGGTTCAGCGAAAACAGCAGCGGGCTGACCGGGTCCCCTTCGGGGTCCAGAAGGATGTAGTCGACGGAATAGCGAAAGGCGTTTTGAACGGCCCCTTTTCGCCCGTGAAAGGTGTGGCCCGCGATATGGTCGATCCTGTTCACGCCTTATTCCTTGATTCCTTGCTGTGCCTGTAAACCGTTCAAACGGCATTCTTTTCGCAATCTGTTCGTACCAGACAATACGCAAGCTAGCCCGATACGGATCAAAAACCGCAAACAAAGTGATCCGCCTTTGGCTGGCCCGCGTATTGTGGTTATGTTTACCGAGATCGATACCGTGACCTTGGATGAACCGGCGGCCGAAGGGCCAGCACTCAAACCTTGGCGCGCGAAAAAACGCATCAGGGGCAAGCCGGTGAACAAAGCGGATGGCAGTTGCGACACCAGAACTGAGTGGGTGAGCCACGTCAGACGCATTCGGGACGCGCAGGATCAGGCGGCCTTTGCCGAGCTGTTTCAGCATTTCGCGCCGCGGATCAAGGCGTTTCTGATCAAGTCGGGCTCAGACCCGGCGATGGCCGAGGAATGCGCGCAAGAAGTTATGGCAACCTTGTGGCACAAGGCGCATCTGTTCGATCCCGCCCGCGCGACCGTCGCCACCTGGGTGTTCACGATCGCAAGAAACAAGCGCATCGACGTCCTGCGCAAACAACGCCGCCCCGAGCCCGAAGATCTGGGATGGGGCCCCGAGGCGGAACCGGAACAGGATGATGTGATCGCACTGCAACAGGAAACCGCGCAGCTGCGCGACGCCATGTCGGCGTTGCCAGAGGCGCAAAGGGAGTTGATCGAAAAGGCCTATTTTGGCGATCTCAGCCACCGCGAGATTGCCTCTGCAACCGGATTGCCGCTGGGCACGATCAAATCACGTATACGGCTGGCGCTGGACCGCTTGCGCCACGCGATGAACTGAGATGATGACGATGAGCAACAAGATCAAACATCACCTGACAGATGACCTGCTGATGGCCTATGCCGCTGGCAGTCTGCCCGAAGCGTTCGACCTGATGGTCGCCACGCATCTGTCCCTGTGTGACCACTGCCGCGCCCGGGCCGAAAGCTTTGACGCCGTTGGCGGCTGTGTCCTGCAGGATCAGGACGCCTCGTCCAGCATGAGCGATGGCGCTTTGGCCGCGACCATGGCGCTGATAGCCCAAGGCGCGCCGATTGCGAAACCGGCCCGTCCGGGATGTTCGGTTCTGCCCGCGCCCCTGCAGGATTACGTGGGCGGAAATGTGAACGACATCAAATGGCGCGCTATCGGCATGGGTGTGAAACAGGCGATCCTGCCGACCACACGCGAGGCCACCGCACGCCTGCTGTTCATCCCTGCAGGTGCCGCGGTACCCGACCACAGCCACAACGGCATCGAACTGACGATGGTGCTGCAAGGCGCGTTCTCGGACGAGGTGGACCATTTCGCCCGCGGCGATGTCGAGATCGCGGACGAGGATGTGCACCACACGCCGACCGCGGATATCTCGGAAGACTGCATCTGCCTGGCCGTCACAGATGCGCCGCTGAAGTTCAGCAAGCTTATACCGCGTCTGTTCCAGCCGTTTCTGCGTATTTGACCCGCTGGGCCAGCCTATTGTTCACTGACCCGGCCCCATTTTGGTGGAGATGTGTACCATGACAAAACTTCTGGCCTTTTCCTTTTTCCTGACCCTCTTCGCCTCTGGAGCGTTCGCGCAGCGGGTTGCCGATGTGAAATTCGAACCGGGGAATTTCGGCGCGATGGTCAGCGGGACGATCACAGGCGACGAATATTTTGATTACAAGCTGGGCGCGTCGTCTGGGCAGGAGATGTTCGCCGATCTCCAAGTGAGCGACACAAACGGCAATGGCGTGATCTATTTCAACATCCTGCCGCCCGGCAGCGACGGGGTTGCGATCTACAATGGCTCGATCAACGGTAACACCGCCAAGATCGACCTGCCGGAGGATGGGGATTACACGATCCGGGTCTACCTGATGGGCAATGATCGGGATACCGGCAAGACGGTCGGCTACAATCTGGACCTGTCGATCCAATAACGCTTAGCCCTCGGACTTGCCCAGCGGCACGACGTTGGTGTGATCATCCGGGGCCAGCTCCTCAAAATCAAAATTGTCCAGCCGCTGCGCCCGGCGCCCGGCCTTTTCGGCGCTGATCTTGATTTCCGAGATATCCTTGGCCGCCTGTCCGAAATGACGGTCGAGATTCGCGACACGATCCCCCAGACGCTCCACATCCTTGTGCAGCATCCCAAGTTCCTTGCGGATCGCCCCCGCCTGTTCCCGCATCCGCGCGTCTTTCAGGATCGCGCGCATCGTGTTTAGCGTCGCCATGCAAGTGGTGGGCGAAACGATCCAGACGCGTTTGCTGAAACTCTCCTGCACCAGTTCCGGGAACTTGGCGTGCAGCTCTGCATAAACGGCCTCCGACGGCAGGAACATCAGAGCGCCATCGGCGGTTTCACCGTCCAGAATGTACTTCTCGGCGATATCGTTGATGTGTTTGCGCACCGTGCTTCGGAACATCTGCACCGCTGCTTTCAACTCGGCATCATTGGTCGATCCGATCAGCGCCTCATAGGCCTCCAACGGGAACTTGCTGTCGATCACAATCGGACCCGGAGGGTTCGGCAAGTTGATCAGACAGTCTGCCCGACGCCCGTTCGACAGCGTCGCCTGCAGTTGGAAGCTGTCCGAAGGCAGCGCCTTGGATACGATATCGTTCAGCTGAATCTCTCCAAACGCGCCGCGGGTCTGCTTGTTCGACAGGATATCCTGCAGCGACAGCACATCTCCCGACAGTTTGGTGATATTGTCCTGCGCCTTGTCGATGGCGGCCAGACGCTCCTGCAACTGGGTCAGCGAGGTCGCGGTCTGTTTCGACGAGCCATGCAGCGATTCCTTCATCCGTTCCTGCATCTCGGCCAGCGCGCGCGCCGACTTCATCGCGTTGTCCGCCAGCCGGTCATTCATCTGCTGCTGCACCGAAGACAGGCGCGATTCAACCGTCTGGATCACCTGCACCTGCGCATTGGCCTGCGTGTCCGAGACATGCTGGAGGCCGCCGCGCAGTTGCTCCTGCCCCTGCCCCAGCTGCTGCACATGCTGGCCCAGATGCGCCATCTGCCGGGCCAGAGGCTCCGCCATTCGGGCCGAGCGCTGCGCCGCCCGCATGGACATAAACAACAGCAGCAGAATCAGCGCGACAACGCCGCCCGCAACCAGGATCGAGGGGTCGTTCAATGCAACTTGGGTGCCAGCAATCTCGATCATGTCGCCTCGGATGTTCTTGTTTCATTCTTCATAACCCGGCAACGCTGCCGGATCAACTGCGGCCGAACAATCGCTCGATATCGCTCAGCTTCAGTTCCACGTAAGTCGGCCGCCCGTGGTTGCACTGTCCGGAATGGGGGGTCGCCTCCATCTCGCGCAGCAGGGCGTTCATTTCCTCGGCCCGCATCCGGCGGCCCGACCGGACCGACCCGTGACAGGCCACGCGGCTGAGGATCGCCTCAATCCGCGCCTGCACTGTCTGGCTTTCGCCCTGATCGGCCAGTTCATCGAGGATATCCAGGATCATCGCGCGGGCATCGACCTCACCCAGAATGGCCGGGGTCTCACGCACGGCGATGGCGCCACCACCGAAGGGTTCCAGCGTCAGGCCGAGGCGCGACAGGTCGTCGGCCACGGTCATCAGCCGCGCGCAGTCGCCTTCGGAAAGCTCCACAATTTCCGGGATCAGCAGCGCCTGCGCGGCGACGCCCTTCTCGGCCATCTGGGTTTTGAGCTTTTCATAGACCAGCCGCTCATGCGCGGCGTGCTGGTCGACAATGACCATGCCATCGGCGGTCTGGGCGATGATGTAGTTCTCATGCACCTGCCCGCGTGCCGCGCCCAAGGGCAGGTCAACCACCGCCACTTCCTCGGCAATGGGTGCTGCGGGCGTCGGTTCCACAACGCTGCCGCTATAGTCTTGCGAGAGTTCCGCAAAGCCCGGAGCTTGTGACCTGTAGGCCGCCTGCCGCGCTGCGGGCGATGGCCGGTCCATCTGATAAACCCGCGCGGGTGTGGGCTGAGCAGGGAGCACCGGTTCGGGCCGCATAGCCCCCAATGTGGCATTGGCCACAGTGGTCGAGGCCCGGTGCCCCGCCTCGGCCAGCGCGTGGCGCAGGGCCGAGACAATCAACCCGCGCGCAACGCCGGGATCGCGGAACCGCACTTCGGATTTCGCGGGGTGAACGTTCACATCCACCAGCGTCGGGTCGCAGTCGATGAACAGCGCCGCCGCCGGGTGGCGGTCGCGGCTGAGAAAATCGAAATAGGCCGCCCGGAGCGCGCCGGTCAGCATCTTGTCGCGCACGGGGCGGCCATTGACGAAGAGATACTGCGCCACCGCAGCACCGCGGGAATAGGTCGGCAGGGCAGCATAGCCATAGAGCCGGATGCCTTCGCGCGTGGCATCGATCTGCAGCGCGTTCTCGGCAAATTCGCGCCCGATCACGCGGGCCAGACGGGCGTGCAGCGCGTCGAAAAGATCGCCATTTTCACGGTCAGCGCGGAAGGTCACGCGCCCCTCACCGCCGCCCGAAACATCGCGCAGGGTGAAGGTGATCGCAGGCTCGGCCATCGCCAGACGTTTGACCGTGTCGCCAATCGCCTGCGCCTCGGCCCGGTCGGTGCGCATGAATTTCAGACGTGCGGGAGTGGCAAAGAACAGATCGCGCAGCTCCACCACTGTGCCTGCGCGCAGGGCGGCGGGTTTCACCGCCTCCATCTTGCCGCCCGCCACGTGGATCCGCGCCGCATCCGCGCCCGGCACCCGGCTGGTGATCGTCAACCGACCCACCGCGCCCAGTGACGGCAGCGCCTCGCCCCGGAACCCGAACGTGTGGATGTTCAGCAGATCCGAGCCGTCAATCTTCGAGGTCGCATGGCGCGACAGGGCCAGCGGCAGGTCCTGCGCCGATATTCCGCAACCATCATCAGTGACACGAATCAACGTCTTGCCGCCATCAGCGATATCAATGGCAATCCGTGTCGCCCCGGCATCAATGGCGTTTTCCACCAGTTCCTTGACCGCCGAGGCTGGGCGCTCCACCACCTCACCCGCAGCAATACGGTTGATCGCAGCATCATCAAGCTGCCGGATGACGGGTGGGTTTTCGCTGATATTGGGGTGTGTCTGCGCCATACCACCAGACCTAGCACAGGCGCGCACGATTCTGCCACTGGTTTGGGCCTATCAATTTTAGGGAGGGGCGTTCGAACAATCGCGCCGACCGATGCTGTCACAGGGCAAACCGGAACGCGATTGTCCGAACGATCCGAAGTGAGTGGTGGTCATTCAGAAAAAATCTGGCGCGGGCTTAGCACGATTGAAACATTAAAAGTCATTAACTCTGCCCGCGCAGGATTTCTGAGCGAGTTTCAGCCGACCGCTCGCAGACGGGGGTGGCGGGAACACGCCGTGTCAAGAGGCCTGGGGCGCTCCGACACGGGTTCGGCACGGTCCCCATAGCGCGGCAGTGACCAGGATCAGGCCCGACATGGTGGCAATCATGCCTGCCGCGCTGACAGCGTCCGTTCCGCCCAGCCACAACGGCCCATATCCCGCCAGCACATAGCCCGACACCGCCGAGACGGTGGCGAAGATAACGCTCCACGCGATCTGGGTTTCCAGCCGATTGGTCATCATGCGCGCTGCAGCAGGCGGGCAGATGAAC
The DNA here is from genome assembly GCF_056537245.1 of Ruegeria sp. CG11. Classification (NCBI taxonomy): domain Bacteria; kingdom Pseudomonadati; phylum Pseudomonadota; class Alphaproteobacteria; order Rhodobacterales; family Roseobacteraceae; genus Ruegeria; species Ruegeria sp. CG11. Next base: position 36,828 of record NZ_JBQFRE010000021.1, on the reverse strand, counting down.
ATGGCGATCACGATGATCGACCCCACCGCATCAAAGGCCGCCACGGCGGAAATCGCCGCAACGATCACCAGTGCCATGCCCAGTGCGCCGGTGCGAATGCCGATGGTGCGGGCAAAACCTTCGTCAAAGGTGGAAATCTTCAGCGGCCGCCAGAACAGCCAGATGAACAGGATCACCCCCGCCAGCGTTAGTCCGATACGCGGTAGTTCCGGCGGCAACCCGGCCAGGGCCGTCAGGTCCAGCAAGGATGACCAGCCCACCGCATCCAGCCAGATCAGGCTTTCCAGATTGCCGTAAAGCGCATGTTCCACGTCCAGATGCACGGTCGAAGTGTCGGTCTGTTCCAGCAACAGCACGCCGCCTGCGAACATGGTGGTAAAGACCACACCCATCGCGGCGCCCGGTTCGATCTGGCCCAGCCGCCGGATCGCCTCGATCATCACCACGGCCACAATCGAAGCCCCCGCTGCGCCCAGCATCATCGGCCAGGTCGAGATCGCTCCGGTTAGCAAAAACGCCACCACGATCCCCGGCAGCACCACGTGGCTGATCGCATCCCCGATCAGGGCCTGTTTGCGCAGCACCAAAAAATTACCGGGCAGCGCGCAGGCAATCGCCGCGAATGTGCCGATCAGCAAAGGTGTCAGGGACAGGGGGACAAATTCTTCACCGCTCATGAGGGCACCCTCTGTGGGCCGCCGATCTGGCGGTCGAGTTCAGCGATCTGATCGCGGGTCAGCACCGTTTCGATATCGCGCAACCCGTCATACAGCGCCGCTGTCGCCTCATGCGCCTGATCGGCGCGGACCACTTCCCAGCGTTTTTCGTCGCGCAGGGCTTTGGCTGCGCGGGCCTTGCCGGCCTCGGTGGCGACGCCATCGGCACGGGCCAGCCCGGCGCGTTTCAGCAGGCGCAGGGTCAGCGGTTCATAGATTTTCTGGTCCTGCGCCAGCGCCAGCAGACCCTGCCGGATATGTACCCGGCGTTGGAAACGAAGATGTTTCAGCACCGCCGCCAGAACACCCCGGACCGGGGCCAACAGCAGGGACAGGGCAAAAAACCCAAAGCTGACCAGAACAATAATCGGACCTGTCGGCAGGTTGGGGGCCGAGGCCGACAGCGCCGCCCCCAGATACCCGGCCAGACCACCCGCCAGACCGGCCAGCAGCACCACCCGGTCCGACCGTTCGGTCCAGAACCGCGCCGTGACGGCCGGGATGATCAGCAGCGCCACAATAAGGATAAGCCCGACGATTTTCAGGCCAACCACGGTGACGGCCATCACCAGCCCCATCATCGCCAGATCAATGCGATGCACCGGAAGCCCCCGCGCCGCGGCGTATTCCGGATCGAAGGCCACCATCGTCATCGGGCGCCGGATGATCATCACCAGCACCAGCGTCGCAGCACCTCCAATCGCGATGATCAGCGCATCGGCCCAGAGCATCCCGGCGGTCGAGCCCAGCAGGAACCCCTCCAACCCGGCCTGCCGCCCGACGCCCATGGTCTGAATGACGGTCAGCAGCACGACACCAAAACCGAAAAACACCGAAAGAACCGCCCCGATGGCCGCATCTTCGGCCAGTCGCGTGCGGCGGGTCAGCCAGTTCATGCAGAGCAAACCCACCCAGGCCGAGATCGCCGACCCGGCCAACAGGCCGATCAGATTGCGCCCGTCGCCGCCAAAGGCAACCAACACCATGAAGGCCAGACACACACCCGGCAGGGTCGCGTGGCTGATCGCGTCGCTGACCAGTGCGCGCTTGCGCAGAAACAGGAAGGTGCCGGTTACCCCGGCCGAAATGCCCAGCAAGGTCGCACCGATGGCAACCAGCGTGGCGTTATAGCCAAGCTGCAGGGTCAGAGCGTCCCAAAGCATGATTTACCCCAGTGCGCGCGAGATCTGGTCGATCTGGGCGGTGGCCAGACGGCCTCCGTAAGCCGATTGCAGGGTTTCGGCGGTGAAGGCTTCGGCCACCGGTCCTTCGGCGACTTTGCGGGTGTTGATCAGGAAAACATGGTCGAAATAGTCGGTGACGGTGGCCAGATCGTGATGCACGACGATGACGGTCTTCCCTGCCTCTTTCAGCGATTTCAGCACCGCGATGATGGCCTTTTCCGTGGCCGCATCGACACCGGCAAAGGGTTCGTCCAGCAGATAGAGATCAGCCTCTTGCGCCAATGCGCGGGCCAGAAACACCCGTTGCTGCTGACCGCCCGAAAGCTGGCCGATCTGACGGTCCGCAAAATCGTGCATTCCCACGCGGTTCAGGCAGTCCATCGCCCGGGCCATGTGGCGGGCGCGAATGCGGCCCAGCAGGCCCAATTCCCGGGACAAGCCCATCAGCACCACGTCGATCACACGGGTCGGGAAATCCCAATCCACACTGGCGCGCTGCGGCACATAAGCGATGCGGGCACGTTGCTGCTCCAGCGGCTTGCCGTAGACGGTCACCTGCCCGGATAGTGGCGAAACGATCCCCAAAGCAGCCTTGAGCAGGGTAGATTTCCCTGCCCCGTTCGGCCCGATGATCGCTGTCATCGCACCGGGCTGGACGGTCATATCCACCGAGAACACCGCAGGTTTCTGGCCGTACGAAACTGTCAGGCCGCGAATGGCCAGAGGGCTGTCGTCCAGGCTGTTTTCAGCAACTGTAACACCCTGATTTGCGGCCAGTTCCAGCATCACTCAAAACCCCGCCGACAATTTGCCGTTCATGCCGCGATCGGGCACATCCGCGCCCAGCGCGCCTGCAATGACGGTGATATTGTGGTCCAGCATTCCGATATAGGTGCCCTCATAGGTGCCCGGTTCGCCCATGGCGTCGGAATACAGCTCGCCGCCCACACCCACATCATGACCTTTGGCCGCGGCACCTTCGATCAACGCGCGCATCGACCGGTCGGATACCGAGCTTTCCACGAATACCGCTTTCAGCTGTTTGTCGACCAGCGTGTCCACCAGCTCTCCGATCCGGTTCAGGCCAGCCTCGGATTGGGTCGAGATTCCCTGAATGCCCATCACCTCATAGCCGTACGCCGCGCCGAAATAGCCAAAGGCGTCATGCGCGGTGACCAGCACGCGGTTGTTTTCAGGAACGGAAGCAAGCGCCTGGCCCGCATAGGCTTCCAACTGATCGATCTCGGCCAGATGCGCCTGCGCGTTGGCAGCAAAGATGTCGGCGGCGTCGGGACGCGCTTCGGCCAGCGCCTCTTGCACTTCGACGACCACGTCGCGCCACAGGGCCGGGCTCATCCACACATGCGGATCGTATTTGTCGGCGTAATCGTCATGGGCGCGCAGTTTCGACGTGTCGACCCCCTCGGCCACAGCCACCACCGCCCGCTTGCGGCCCAGATCGTGGAAGAAGTCTTCCATCTGCGCTTCAAGGTACAGACCATGCCACAGGATCAGATCCGCGCGGGTCATGGCAACGATATCGCTGCGGGTCTGGCGATAGGCGTGCGGATCGATGCCGGGACCCATCAGGCCCTTCACCTCGACCTGATCTCCACCCACCTGACGCGCGGCATCGGCAATCATGCCGGTGGTGGCAACCACCTTCAGCGGTGCTTCGGCCCAGGCCGTCAATGGCAATGCAGCGGCAATGGCCAGTGCTGCAAGAAAGCTGCGACGAATCATTTCAGACCCCGATTTGGTAAACTGTTAAGAATGAATATGCGAACCATTCGCAACTAAGTCAACGCTCTTGCGAATTATTCGCAAGAAAATGCCAATTTTGTCCATTTGGTCAAAAAATATACGGCCGCAGCCCCTGTATGCCTTCCATTTACGCGCAACCCGTGCGAATTTGGCGCAAACCTCCCAAAGGATGTGATTATGGAAACGCAGAGCTCAGACAGCCCCGTGCGCACCGCGCATCTGCCGCAAGTGACCGAGCCCAGAAACCCCGGTATGGACCTTGATCTGGACTGGGTGCGCGCTGTGCAGGTCAACACCTCGGCTATCGAACGACGCGCGGCGACCCTGCCCGGTCGGCGGTCGGTGAAGAAAGACTATCAGGCCGCGTGGCTGCTGAAGGCGGTCACCATGATCGACCTGACCACGCTGGCAGGCGACGACACCGTGGGCCGCGTGCGCCGCCTGTGCGCCAAGGCGCGCCAGCCGGTCACGCCCGGTTTGCTGCAGGCGATGGACATGCCGCCGATCACCACCGGCGCGGTCTGTGTCTATCATGACATGATCGAAACCGCCGTTGAGGCGCTGAAGGGCACCGGCATTCCCGTCGCTGCCGTTTCCACAGGGTTTCCCGCAGGACTGTCGCCGTTTCACCTGCGCGTGGCCGAGATCGAGGAAAGCGTGAAGGCCGGGGCCGAAGAGATCGACATCGTGATCTCGCGCCGCCACGTGCTGTCAGGTGACTGGCAGGCTTTGTATGATGAGATGAAAGCCTTCCGCGTGGCCTGCGGTGATGCCCATGTCAAAGCCATTTTGGCGACCGGAGAACTGGGCAGCCTACGCAACGTCGCCCGCGCCTCGCTGGTCTGCATGATGGCGGGCGCCGATTTCATCAAGACCTCAACTGGCAAGGAAAGCGTCAACGCCACTTTGCCTGTGTCACTGGTGATGATCAGAGCGATCCGCGACTTCTATGATCGCACCGGATATCGGGTTGGCTACAAGCCTGCGGGTGGAATCTCCAAGGCCAAGGACGCGCTTGTCTACCTGTCGCTGATCAAGGACGAACTGGGCGACCGCTGGCTGGAACCGGACCTGTTCCGCTTTGGCGCGTCGTCGTTGCTGGGCGATATCGAACGGCAGTTGGAACACTATGTCACCGGGTCCTACTCGGCTGGCTACCGTCACTCCATGGGCTGAGGACAAGAACAATGACAGTCAAAGAGATTTTTGAGACCATGGATTACGGCCCCGCCCCCGAAAGCGCCGCCGAGGCGCTGGCCTGGTTAGTTGATCAGGGCGACAAGTTCGGCCATTACATCGACGGCAGTTTCACCAAGCCCGGCAAAGGGTTCGACAGCCGCAACCCTGCGACCGGAGAGGTGCTGGCCAAGCTGACGCAAGCCAAACAGACTGACGTGGACAACGCTGTCGCCGCTGCCCGCAAGGCGCAGCCTAAGTGGGAGAAGCTGGGCGGCGCAGGCCGCGCGCGGTATCTCTATGCCATTGCGCGGCTGTTGCAGAAACACGCGCGGCTGTTTGCTGTGCTGGAAAGCCTCGACAACGGCAAACCGATCCGGGAATCGCGCGACATCGACATCCCACTGGCGCAGCGGCACTTCTATTACCACGCCGGAATGGCGCAGTTGATGGAGAGCGAGTTGCCGGATGCTGAGGCGTTGGGTGTGTGCGGGCAGATCATCCCGTGGAACTTCCCGCTGCTGATGCTGGCGTGGAAAATCGCGCCGGCAATTGCAATGGGCAACACGGTGGTTCTGAAACCGGCCGAGTATACCTCGCTGACCGCGCTGCTGTTTGCCGATATCTGCTCGCAGGCTGGTCTGCCGAAAGGTGTGGTCAACATCGTCACTGGCGATGGCGCGGTGGGCGAGATGATCGTGAACGCGGACGTAGACAAGGTCGCCTTTACCGGGTCGACCGTGGTTGGCCGCCGTATCCGCGAAGCAACTGCAGGTTCGGGTAAGGAACTGACGTTGGAGCTGGGTGGAAAGTCCGCCTACATCGTTTTCGACGACGCCGATATCGACAGCGCCATCGAAGGTCTGGTCGATGCGATCTGGTTCAATCAGGGTCAGGTCTGCTGTGCGGGCTCGCGCCTGTTGGTTCAGGAAGGCATCGCCGACCGGTTCCACGACAAGCTGCGCGCGCGGATGGACAAGCTGCGCGTTGGTGATCCGCTGGACAAATGCATCGACGTGGGTGCGGTTGTGGACCCGGTCCAGCTGCAGACCATCAAGGGCATGGTCGAAAGTAATACCGCAGGTCATGTCCATCAGGCGGCCTGTGAACTGCCTGCGAATGGATGCTATTACCCGCCGACCCTGATCTCGGGCCTCGAAACCTCGGACCCGCTGATGCAGGAAGAGATCTTTGGCCCGGTACTGGTCTCTTCGACTTTCCGCACCCCGGAAGAGGCGGTCGAACTGGCCAACAACACCCGTTACGGATTGGCCGCAACAGTCTGGACCGAGAACGTGAACCTCGCACTGGATATCGCGCCCAAACTGGTCGCAGGCGTGGTCTGGGTCAACGCCACCAACCTGTTCGACGCCGCTGCCGGTTTCGGCGGCGTGCGCGAAAGCGGTTTCGGTCGTGAAGGCGGCTGGGAAGGTCTGAGCGCCTACACCAAGCCCAAAGGCAAGGCCAAGCCGCTGACCAAAGTCGAGGCTACCATGGGCGAAGGGGCTCCGGTCGACCCCATTGACCGCACCGCCAAGATGTATGTGGGCGGCAAACAGGCGCGGCCCGACAGCGGATATTCGAAACCCATCTGGGGCAAATCCGGCCTGCTGGGCCATGTGGGTCTGGCGAACCGCAAGGATGTGCGCAACGCGGTTGAGGCCGCGGCGGGCGCCAAAGGCTGGTCCAAGACCACCGGCCATCTGCGCGCGCAAATCTTGTACTACATCGGTGAAAACCTATCGGCCCGTGCCGAGGAATTCGCCGCACGCATCGACGCCATGACCGGCAAGAAGGACGGCGCGAAAGAGGTCGAGGCCTCGATCCAGCGCCTGTTCACAGCTGCCGCTTGGGCCGACAAATATGACGGTCAGGTGCACGGCGTTCCGATCCGGGGCGTTGCCATTGCCATGAAGGAACCGGTCGGCGTGATCGGCGCACTCTGCGCGGATGAGGCGCCTCTGCTGGGTCTGGTCTCGGCCATGGCTCCGGCGATTGCGATGGGCAACCGGGTGGTGCTGGCAGCAAGCGAGCCCTACCCGTTGGCAGCCACGGATTTCTACCAAATTCTGGAAACGTCGGACGTGCCCGCAGGCGTGGTCAACATCCTGACCGGCAGCCATGCGGAACTGGCGAAACCGCTGGCCTCGCATCTGAACGTGGATGCGGTCTGGTCGTTCTCGTCCACCGATCTGTCGAAAGAGATCGAGGTCGTCTCGGCCGGGAACCTGAAACGGACCTGGGTCAATAACGCGACGGCATTCGATTGGGGCATGGACCATTCCCGCCGCTTCCTTCAGGCTTCGACCGAGATCAAGAACATCTGGGTGCCCTACGGAGAGTAGGGCTCCCCTCGAAGGGAGGCCTACATGGATTTTGCAAACAAAACCGTCATCGTCATTGGCGGCACCAGCGGCATCAACCGGGGCATTGCCGAGGCCTTTGCGGCCTCGGGTGCCAAACTGGCCGTCGCCAGCCGGTCGCAGGAAAAGGTAGATGACACCGTCGCCGCGCTGATGGCTGCGGGCGCGGCTGACGCCATTGGTGCTGCCTTTGATGTGCGCGACCCCGAGGCGGTGGCAGCGGGCCTGAAACAGTTCCACGACGCGTTCGGCAATTTCGATGTGCTGGTTTCCGGTGCGGCGGGCAACTTCCCCGCACTTGCGGCCGAGATGTCGGTCAACGCGTTCAAAACCGTGATCGATATCGACCTGATGGGCACAGTCCATGTGATGAAAGGGGCCTATCCCTATCTCAAACGGCCCGGCGCCAGCATCATCAATATCTCGGCGCCGCAATCCTATCTGCCGTACGAGGGCCAGGCCCATGTCTGCGCCGCCAAGGCGGGCGTTGATCAGATTACCCGCACCCTGTCGATGGAATGGGGGGTCGAGGGCATCCGCGTGAACTCGGTCGTTCCCGGGTTCATCGAAGGGACCGAAGGCGCGAAACGTCTGGCACCCACCGAAAACGCCCATGAAGAACTGCGTCGCGATGTGCCTCTGGGCCGCTGGGGTCAGCCGCAGGATGTAGCCAATGCCTGCCTGTTCCTCAGTTCCGATCTGGCCAGCTATATCAGCGGCACGGTGATGGCTGTGGATGGCGCGCTGTATCAGCGCGGCTCGGGCAAATTTGGTCAGATGATGGGGCAGATGCTGCGCAACGCAGCGGGGAAAAAGGGCTGAGGCGCGCTCAGCCCCCTTTTCATCAATTCGTGGTTTCCAGACCTTCGGGTTTACCGACAACGGTGAAATGCAGCCCTTCGGGGTCGAGCAGTTCACTGGCCACACGGTTCACATCTTCCAGCGTCACCGCGTTCACCTTGTCGTTGCGGGTGGTGATATAGTCGATGGGCAGATCATCCATCTGCATCCCGACCATGATCCCGGCGATCTGCCCGTTGCCATCAAAGCGCAGCGGGTAGGCCCCGGTCAGATAGGTCTTGGCATCATCCAATTCTTTCTGCGTCACGCCTTCGGACGAGGCCCGGGCCCATTCATTGCGGATCACCTCGACCGCCTCGGCGATGCGGTCATTGCCCGAGGACACCGAACCCAGATAGACCGAGGCCAGATCCTTGGGCACCAGATAGGTCGCCACACCATAGGTCAGGCCGCGCTTTTCGCGCACTTCCTGCATCAGGCGGCTTTCGAACCCGCCACCGCCCAGAATGTGATTCATCACAAAAGCGGCAAAGAAATCGGGATCATGCCGGTCGATGCCCGCGTGGCCGAACAGGGCCACCGATTGGGGCGTGTCGAATTCGACAACGCTGACCCCGCCGGGGATGGTCACGTCGGCGCGGTCCGGAATGGGTTTGCCGGTTTCGGGCAGGTCAGCCAGCAGCTTGTCCAGAAGCACACCCAGTTCTTCGGCCGTGATATCGCCCACAGCACCGACATAGAGCCGGTCCTTGGCAAACACGTTGTCATAAGCGGTGACCACATCATCGCGGGTCAGCGCGCTGACACTTTCGATCGTCCCCTTGCCTTCGGTGCCATAGGGATGATCGCCATAGGCCATACTCGCGAAGTTACGTCCGGCTATGTCGTTGGGATCGGTCTGGTCCGACCGCAGGCCCGATACAACCTGCGCCTTGACCCGCTCAACCGCGTCCTCATCAAAGCGCGGTTCGTGGATCGTCGTGCGCAGCAGGTCAATCACCTCGTCGCGGTTTTCGGTCAGGAATTGGGTCGAAATCGAAACCGAGTCATCAGACGCGTTGTAGCTGAACGAGGCCGCCAGTGATTCCAGTTCGCGCGCATAGGTGCGGGCATCCATGTCGCCGGCACCTTCTTCGATCAGGCCGCTCATCAGATAGGTGGCCCCACGCTTGCCGGGTTCGTCCAGCGAAGTGCCACCACGAAAACGCAGTTCCAGCGCGGTGAAGGGGATCGAGTGGTCCTCAACCAGCCAAGCGGTGATGCCGCCGGGCGAGGTCACCTCTTCGATCTCGATCTCGGCCCATGCGGGCAGCGCGATGACGAAAGCGATCAGAGTTGCGAATATGCGTTTCATTGCGTCACCTCATCGTCGCGCATCAGCCAGCCGGTGACCGACGCCTCGGGTTGCAGCACCTCGCGGGCGGCGGCGATGATCTCATCCCCCGTCACGGCCTGCAGGATATCGGGCCAGGCCTGCACATCCTCGACCGTCAGACCGCTGGTCAGGGCGCGGCCATAGCGGTTGCCGATACCGTCCACGTTGTCACGGGCATAGGTCTGGGCCGCGCGCAACTGCATCTTGATCCGGTCAAGGTCTTCTTCGTTCACACCCTCAGTGATAAAATCGGCCACCGCCTGATCCATCGCGTCCTCGGCCTCTCGCAGCGACACGCCCTGCGCCGGAACAACCAGCAGATCGAAGGTCGTGTCGTCCAGAGAGACACCGCGGTAGAAAGCCCCGGCATAAACGACCATTTGCTGCTCGAACTGTAGCTTTTCGTTCAGATAGGACGTGGTGCTGCCACCCAGCAACTCGGCCAGCAGGAACAGCGCTGCGGCTTTCTCCTGCTCACCCGGATCGCGTTCGGGCGCCAGATAGCTGCGCTGCACATAGGGCTGGGACACCCGCGCATCCTTGAAAGTCAGGCGACGTTCGGCGGTTTGCGGCGGCTCTTGCGAGCGCACCCGTTCGGGCAGCTCCGGATTGGCGGGGATGACACCATAATATTTCTCGGCCAGTGCCTTGACCGCGTCGGGTTCCACATCGCCGGTCACCACCAGAATGGCGTTATTGGGCGCGTAATGGGTCTGGTAGAAGGACAGCGCGTCCTCCATGTCCAACGTCTCCATCTCGTGCCGCCAGCCGATGATCGGTACGCCATAGCGGTGGTTGAGATACTGCGATGCGCTCATCTGCTCGCCAAACAGGGCACGGGGGCTGTTATCAGTGCGCTGATTGCGTTCTTCTAGGATCACGTCGCGTTCGGTGACGATGTCCTCTTCGCTCAGGCGGATGTTGCGCATCCTGTCCGCCTCCATCCGCATCATCAGCTCCAACCGGTCGGCGGCGACGCGTTGGTAATAGGCGGTGTAGTCATAGGACGTAAACGCGTTGTCATTGCCGCCATTGGCCGCAACCGTGGCTGAAAACTCACCCGGGGCCAGCGTATCAGTGCCCTTGAACAGCAGGTGTTCCAGAAAATGCGCCACGCCGGACGAGCCGACCGGCTCATCCGCAGACCCGGCCCGGTACCAGACCATATGCTGCACGACCGGCGCGCGGTGATCTTCGACCACAACGACATTCATGCCGTTATCCAGCGTGAAGGTTGTGACCGCCTCGTGCCCCTCTTTGGCAAGCAAGGGGGTGGCGGCAACAAGGGCGGCAGACAATGCCAGAGCCCGAACCATGGGGCGTCCTCCGTTTCGTTCAATGGTGTTCAAACTACGGTGGTGCAGCGCAGGTTCAAGGCCGATGACGGAAAGTTAAGATTTATTCATCGACCGGAGGCGCGGAAGGCGTCTCGATCCCCGCACGGCGCGCCGCTTCGTTTTGCGCGTTGGCATCAAGCGACTGACGCTCGTACACCTGCGAATAGCGGTCCACCTTGAACAGGCGCAGACGGGTCAGGCGGCCCTGTTTCCTGCGGAATTCGGCATCTTCGGTATCGACAACCTGCCGCGTGTTGGACGGCACACCATAGCGGCTGGACGCGGTCACCAACGCCGCATCGGAAGACGGGATGGCGGCATTGGCATTCAGCGCCGCCTCGTTACCGCCCAGCGCCACAATCGCGTCCGCCTTCGGATTCGGATCGGTCAGGTTTGTTCCACCCGGCGTTGGCGCAGGCAGGAACTTGTAGTCCTTGGGCTGGGTCAGTGGTTCCACCGGCATAACCGAGAACTCATCCGGGCCGTCTCCCGGCGCCTCAAGATGGCGCAAACCGACATTCGAGCACCCGGCAACTGCAAGGATCAGTGTCACAGCAAGTATGGAACGCGGCAACCGCATCAGAGTCTCCAGCCAGTTTCAGGCGCTTTTATCGCATATCATCCGGCGCGTCACGAGGGCTTTTTGCCCTCGAACAACACAAGCCCGATGGCGCCCGCAAAGATGAAGACATCAGCCAGATTGAACACGAACGGGTTGTTGATGCCGCAGCAGGACATGTTCAGGAAATCCAGAACATATCCATAGATCACACGGTCCAGCACATTTGCCAGCGCGCCGCCGATCAGCAACCCGCCACAGAACAGCATCAGTTTAGACGGTGCCGTGCGCATCAGCCAGATCAGCACGCCGATCGAGATGGCCAGCGAGATACCGATCAGAATCCAGCGTGCGGTGTCGGTATCCCCTTGGAAGAGGCCAAAGTTGATACCCCGATTTTCGCCGTATTTGAACACCAACAGGGGCGGCAGGACATCGATTTTGCCCTCGGCCACGCGCATCACGTGAACGACCAGATACTTGCTGATCTGGTCGATCAGAAACGCGGCCAGCGCGGCCCAGAGCAGAAGGCGAAAGCGCATCAGTGGCGGAAGTGGCGCATGCCGGTGAAGACCATGGCCAGACCGGCTTCATCCGCCGCCGCGATCACCTCATCGTCACGCATCGATCCACCGGGCTGGATGACGCAGGTGGCACCGGCCTCGGCGGCCTCCATCAGACCGTCGGGGAAGGGGAAGAACGCGTCAGACGCTACGGCAGAACCGATGGTCAGCGGTTGGGCCAAGCCCAGCGTATCAGCCATGCGTTCGGCTTTCTTGGCTGCGATCAGGGCCGAGTCGACGCGGCTCATCTGGCCCGCACCCACGCCCACAGTCGCACCGTCCTTGACGTAGACGATGGCGTTGGACTTGACGTGTTTCGCCACTTTCCACGCAAACAGCAGGTCGCGCATCTGCTCCTCGGTTGGGGCCTTTTTGGTGACCACTTTCAGGTCATCCATGCCGACAAAGCCATTGTCCTTGTCCTGTACCAGCAGGCCACCGGCCACCTGACGCACGGTTTTGCCGCCTGCAGTCACGTCCGGCAGACCTTCGGTGGTCAGCAGTCGCAGGTTTTTCTTGGCGGCAAAGATCGCCTTGGCCTCGTCCGATGCGCCGGGGGCGATCACGACCTCGGTGAAGATACCGGTGATTTCCTGCGCGGTTTCAGCGTCCAGCGGCTGGTTCAGCGCTACGATGCCACCAAAGGCCGAGGTACGGTCGCAATCGAATGCCGCTTTGTAGGCCTCCAACAGAGTCGCGCCTTTGGCCACACCGCAGGGGTTGGCGTGTTTGATGATGGCACAGGCCGCGCCTTGTGCCGGGTCAAACTCGGCCACCAGCTCAAACGCCGCATCGGTGTCGTTGATGTTGTTGTAGCTCAGTTCCTTGCCCTGATGCTGCACGGCGGTCGCCACTCCGGGGCGGTTGGTGCCGTCGGTGTAGAAGGCCGCCGACTGGTGGCTGTTCTCGCCATAGCGCAGGGTCTGTTTCAGCTCGCCGGCAAAGGCGCGGCGTTTCGGGGCTTCAAGCTCCAGCGCGTCGGCCAGCCAGTTTGACACGGCGGTGTCATAGGCGGCGGTGCGGGCATAGGCCTTTTGCGCCAGCTTGCGGCGGAATTTCGGGCAGGTCGCGCCGTTATGCTGGTCCATGTCGCCCAGCAGCTTCTCGTAATCCTCGACGTCCACGACAACGTTGACGAAAGCATGGTTCTTGGCCGCGGCGCGGATCATCGCCGGGCCGCCAATGTCGATGTTCTCGACACATTCATCGTAATCGGCACCTTTGGCCACGGTGGCCTCGAACGGATAAAGGTTCACCACCAGCAGATCGATGGCACCGATGCCATGCTCGGTCATCGCGGCGACGTGGGTGTCGTTGTCGCGCAGCGCCAGCAAGCCACCATGAACCATTGGGTGCAGGGTTTTCACCCGGCCGTCCATCATTTCTGGGAAGCCGGTAACCTCGCTGACATCCTTAACCGCAAGCCCCGCATCACGCAGAGCCTTTGCGGTGCCGCCGGTTGACAGCAGCTCGACCCCGCGCTCGGACAGCGCCTGTCCCAGTTCGATCAATCCGGTCTTGTCGGATACGGAAAGCAACGCGCGGCGCACGGGGTGAAGGTCGGTCATGGGTCCAAAGGTCCTTTTGGCGTCAGTCAAACTCGGGCTCGTCCCGGTGCAGGTCGCGCACGGCATAGGCTGTATCCTGTGCCTTGCTCAACGTCCACTGGATGCGGGTCGCATACTCCATTGCGCGCCCGGATAGAACGATCTGTTTTGTCGCGCGGGGCTTTAATCGGCCTTTTTCAAGATAAACGCTTGGTTCGACGGTCAATTTTGCAACACCGTCGTGGCGGAAAACCCAGATCTCACCGCTTTTGAGCGCCATCGACACCGCCGCGCCGCCCAAATCGATGGCCGCATCCACATCCGGATGCAGGTGAAACCGGACATCATAGCGAATACCCTTGAGGCCCGAGGCGTCCATCGCCTTGTCGAACTGCCGCTTAGCCTTGTCGGTGGCGGTCAGCAGAATATCCTCACCCGTAAGCTCGCGCCCGTCAAAGCGCAGCTCGAACGTGCGGGCATGGGTTAGGCCGAAGGTCTTGGTGTAACTGTCATGCCCGACCATAAAGCGCATGCCCTCGAACGCGTCTTCGAAATCGACCGGCACTTCCTGCGGCGCGTCGACCAACGCTTCGTTTTCGTTGCCGTTCCCTGCGGGGGTCAGCCGGGCGCTGGAATAGCCATCCAGGCACAGGGTCGAATGCGACGGCGTCGCGCGGCCTGCCCGCCGCCATTCCGAACCGAAACTTTCGCCCGAGCCGCAATTCACGATCAAGGGCCGCCGACCGGAGGTCAGCTCGAACGCGAGGGTCGAGGCATGGGCATTCAGGGACGCGGCCCCTTTGGGTGGCACGCCTGCATCCACGATCACACTGGTCCGTGCGGCATAGAGCCGGGAAAACCCCATCGCCAGCCCATTCGCGTGCTGCGGCCGAACACCGCTTTGGGCCAGCGCCTGATCCAGCCGCCCTTCGACCCCGCGCCCGCCACCGTGAAACCGGGCCAGCGCACCGTCGGAATGGCGCAGGCTGCGCAGCGTGGGGGCCATCCGCTTGATCGCATCGGCCTGCGCTGCGGGTGTCCCGCGTCCCAGATCGCCCAGCGCGGCCGAAGTCCAGGACAGCAGGGTGAACACGTCCAGTAGCTCTTCGGGGTTGCGGGTGGAAATACCGCCCTGCGCGTCGATCTGTTTTTCACATTCCTTGGCCAGCGCACGCAGCGCCGGATCGGCCAGCTGCTCCAACCCTTTCAGGGCAAGCCCCGCCTGTACCAGCCCGGCCAGCGCCTCGAACCGGGGCAGCCCCGGTGTGGCAGCGTGCCAGCGTTTGGACAGAAACCATGTCTGCTGCGCCAACGCGCGGAAGAAGGCTTTGGTCTGCGCCTCATCCATCCCGCGCAGCAGGAACGCCGCGTGGTTGATCCAGCGCATGACCCGCCGGCCGGTCAGATCGGGCGCCCATCCGGGCCCCTGCCCGCGCCCATGCGCCTCAATCCAGCCCCAGACCCAGCGCTGCGCCTTTTCGCGGGCGCGCATGTCGCCGACCGCAGCCAGATCGTCCAGCCAAGCAAACCCGTGGCGTTCATTGTCAAACCCGGTGCTTGGCGCGGTGACATCCCAAAGGTTGGTATCCTGCGCCTCGACCAGATATCCGGCAAACAGCAGATTGCCCGCCACCAGCTGCCGCCCGCGCGCGAAGGACCCTACAGTTCGGGGCTCGGGCTCGGACACAAACCCGCTGACCGCTTTGCGCCGCTGGCTGAGCCGCGCATAGAGACGGTTCTGGAACCGCGCCCATCGGTTGGTCATGGTATCTGAGTTTGACATGACGCTCGTTACTCTGCCTCTTGCGCTCTGCTGGCGCTTGAGACCCAACGATAGACCGCACGGATCGTCAAGTCACCGAAAAGCGTCGTGTCAGGCGGATTTGTTCAGGCAGGCCAGGTAGAACCCGTCCATCCCGCCGCGATCCGCCCAATAATCGGGCCGCAGACGCAGGCCGCCTTCCTCGGTAATCCAGTCCGGGTCGACCCCGGCGATGGTCAGCGCATCGCGATCCACTGTCATGTCGGGATACTGGTCCAACGCCTCTTCGACCTGCACTTCGCCCTCATCGGGCAGCAGGGAACAGGTGCAATAGACCAACCGCCCGCCGGGTTTCAGCAGCGTCCAGGCATGGGCCAGCATTTGCGCTTGCAGCTCGATCAGCCCGCCGAATTCCGAGCCATCCTTAGCAAAAGGCAAATCAGGGTGGCGGCGAATGGTTCCGGTGGCGGAACAGGGCGCATCCAGCAGGATGGCGTCGTACTGGCCCTGATGCTCCAACGCGTCGCCCGCAGTGACATTGGCCTTGAGACCGGTGCGTTTGAGGTTCTCGCGCACCCGCTCCAACCGCGTTTCCGAGATATCAAGTGCGGTGACCTTGCCCCCGGCTGCGGCCAGTTGCAGCGTCTTCCCTCCTGGCGCGGCGCAGAGGTCCAGCACGGTTTCCCCCGCCTTCGGCGCCAGCACCTGCACCGGCAAAGCCGCCGCCGCGTCCTGCACCCACCAATCACCGCTGTTGAACCCCGGCAAGGCCGAGACCTGCCCCGCATCCTGCACCCGCAGCGACCCGGTCGGCAGCGCGTCTCCTGGCCCACTCGCGCCCGGCTTTACGGTAATATCCAGCGGTGCACCGGCGAAATGGGCCTGCTCCATGCCCGCGATGGCCTCGGCACCCCACGCCATGATCAGCGGATCGCGCAGCCATTCCGGCAAACGCGGCACCCGCATCTTGGGCCACGCCTCGGGCCCTTCCGCGGCCACTTTGCGCAGCACCGCGTTCACTAGGCCCTTGAGACGGCCGTGCTTACGCGAGCGACCCACAATCTCGACCAGGGAGTTGACCACACCATGCGCAGCCTCACCGTGACAAAGTTCAACCGCGCCGAGGCGCAGGACGTTGTGCACGGTCAGTGCAGGCGTCCGGTTCAGGTGGTTGTCCAGCAGACGGTCGGCGCGTTCGAGGCCGCGCAGGGTTTCCAACGTCAGCCGCTGCGCCCGCGCGCGGTCCTCGGGGTCCAGCCGATCCAGCGCACCTGCGGCCAGACATTCGGACAGCAACCGGCCTTCCCCCAGAATCTGATCCAGCAGATAGATCGCGCTGCGTCGCGCCGCTGTTGCGTTGTCGGACATGGAACCGCCTTTGATGTGACCCTCGCCCGCATTGCCAAACGCGGACGGGGGCGTATATCAAGACCCTGCACGGAAAGGAACCCGATGTCATGAGCGACGACCGCAAAGACCTGCCCCCTGCCGCCCAACGCGCGCTGGCCGAGGCCGAAGAGCGCCGCAAAAAGGCCGAGGCTGAGGCAAAAGAGATGCCCAGGGAACTGGGTGGGCGCGATGGTCCCGACCCGGCCCGTTACGGCGATTGGGAGAAGAAAGGCATCGCGATCGACTTCTGATCGTTCAGCCCCGCAACGCCTGCAGAAAATCATCAATCAACGCGCGCTGTTTCTTTGACCGCACCCGATCCTCGGGCCAGGTCAGCCAATAGCCTTCGCGCGTTTGCAATTCCGGCAGACCCAGCCTGCACAATTGCCCGCTGCGCAATTGTCCCGACGCCAACGGCACCGAGCCCAGAACCACCCCCATCCCCTGCCGGGCCGCGGCAATCGCGTGACCCATTGAATCAAAGCTGACCCGAGCGGGTGGCAGGTCATCCATCCCCGCAGCCGCAGCCCAGTCGCGCCATCCCGGGCGTTCACCGCGCTGATCAACCAGAGGCGCACCCCACGCAACGCCGGGTGCGGCCATCGGCACCAGAACTTCTTGCGCGATCAAGGCGGCCTCTCGCCCCGGCCAGGTGCCTCGGCCGTAACGGATTTGCAGCCAGGTCTTTTCCTCATCCAGCGACGACCGGCGTGCCACGGAATCCGTCAGGACCTGCACCTTGGGACGCATCTCGAGAAACACGGGCAGGCAGGGCAGAACCAGCGCATAAATATGGGACGACAGGCCCGCGACACGCAGCTCACGCGGGGTTTTGCCGAACAGATCCTCGGTGTTGCGCTCCAACGCCTGCAAACTGTCTTGAACCAACGGCAGATAGCTTTCGCCCTCGACCGTCAGCGACACGCCTCGCGCCTCGCGAACGAACAGCGTGCGACCCAGCCACGTTTCAAGATTTGCGATCCGCTGGCTGACGGCTGCCTGAGTCAGGCCGAACTCCTTCGCGGCGGCGGAAAACCCACCTAACCGCCCGGCGGCTTCGAACACGCGCAGCCAATCCAAAGGCGGCAATCCGATCTTTTTCTTAGCCATTAGTTTTTCCAAGCCTCAGCAGCAATAAGGATTAATTGTCGTAATGCCACGGGACGCGTATTTCCTCAAGCAAAGCCACGCTGAACAGGAGACCCTCATGCTGCGCATCGCCACCCATGACGCCTCGGTCGTGACCGTCGAATTTGACACCGGAACCCAGGCCCGTTTCCACACAATCTGGCTGCGCGACAACGCGCTGGACCCCGAGACCCGCGCGCCGGGCAACGGCCAACGCCTGATCACCATCGGCGACATTCCCGCTGACATTTCTATCAGTGCCGCCGAGGTTCTGAACGGCGATCTGAGCGTCACCTTCCAGCCCGAAGACAAAACCGCAATCTTCCCCGCCGCTTGGCTGGCCGATCACATCTATGACCGTGACGCGGCGCAAGACATCGGTCGCATCGCCCCCGGCATCACCACATGGGAACGTGGCATCGATGCGCCCGGCGCGGATTGGGACGCGGTGCATGCCAACCCCACCGCCAAGCGCGACTGGTTGGCTGCGGTGGCCGAGTTCGGCTTTGCCAAGCTGACAAACGGCCCGTCTGAGCCGGAATCGCTGCTGAAAGTGGCCGATCTGTTCGGCTATGTCCGTCAGACCAATTACGGCCCCTATTTCGAGGTCCGAACCGAGGTGAACCCGACCAATCTCGCCTATACCGGGCTGGGCTTGCAGGCCCACACCGACAACCCCTATCGCGACCCGGTGCCGACGCTGCAGATCCTCTATTGTCTGGAAAACAGTGCCGAGGGCGGCGACTCGATCGTGGTCGACGGTTTCCGCGCCGCCGAGAAACTGCGCGAACAGAACCCCGAAGGTTTTGCCCTGCTGGTGGGTTACCCGGCGCGGTTCGAATACAAAGGCTCGGACGGGGTTTGCCTGCGGTCGCGCCGTCCGATGATCGAACTGTCGCCGGACGGAGAGCTGGTCGGCATTCGCTTCAACAACCGCTCGACCGCACCACTGGTCGATATCCCGTTTGACCGGATGGAGGCCTATTACGCCGCCTATCGCCAGTTGGGCGAGATCATCGATGACCCCGCGATGGGCGTATCGTTCAAGCTGGAACCGGGTGAAAGCTTTATCGTCGACAACACCCGTGTTCTGCACGCACGGCTGGGCTATTCCGGTGCGGGCTCGCGCTGGTTGCAGGGCTGTTACGCCGACAAGGACGGGCTGCTGTCGACACTGGCGGCAATGGACATGGCACAACCGGAGGCGGCGGAATGAAACCGGATTTTTCGACCCTCAACCGGGACAATATCGTCGCTTTCATCGGCGACATCTTCACCCGCCGCGGTGGAGAGGAATATCTGGGCGAACCCGTCACCATGGCTGAACACATGCTGCAAGGCGCCACCATTGCCGAACAGAACGGGATGCCCGAAGAAATCATCGTTGGCGCGCTGCTGCACGACATCGGCCATTTCACGTCCGAGTTCGGCACTTATCACCCCGACGACACCAAAGACCGCCATCACGAGGATGCGGGCGCGGCGGTGCTGGAACAGTTCTTCCCCTCGGTCATCACCGATTGCTGCCGTTACCATGTGGCGGCCAAGCGGTATCTCTGCGCCACCAAGCCCGAATACTTCAACCGCCTGTCTGATGCCTCGGTCCACACGCTGGAACTGCAGGGCGGCCCGATGAGCGCTGAGGAAGTGGCCGAATTCGAGGCCAACCCGAACCTGAAAGAGATCATTCAGGTCCGCTATCTGGACGAGGCGGGTAAGCGCGCTGATATGGAAACACCCGACTTTGCCCATTTCGCACCGATGGTTCAGCGTATGGTCGACAAACACATGGGGACGTCATGAACGCGCCGGAATATATCTTTGAGGCCAGCACCAAGCCCTCGCTGCCGTGGCACGAGGTCCCGCTGATCCGCGCCACCGACGAGTCAGTCAAGGGCTATGGTTGTCTGGTCGATGATCCCGAAACCTTCGAGATCGAAATCACCCGCTGGCCGCAGCAGGGCTGGCGGCCCATTGACGAGGGCACCGGCGACGAAGGTGGCTGGGTCGAGGGCACGTTCCACGGCGAGTGGAAGGGCGATGTGCTCTATGGCCGGAACGAAGCGGTGAACGGCCACTATGTCCTGGGTTGGTCCACCGATCCGCAACAGGCACAGGCGGAAAGCCAGACCGCACCCCGCGATCAGGTGTTGCTGTGGCATATGAACTATCACCCCGATGGCGGGCAGATGTTCTGGCCGCTGGACAACAAGCCCTTCATCATCCCCGCTGCCCTACCTGGGGACAACCTGACGCCCGACAAGGTGGTGGCCTTCTGGTGCGACGGCTCGCGCGGGCTCTATATCCATCCCGGCATCTGGCATGAGGGGATTTTCCCCGTTGAGGACAATCAGCGCTTCCTCGACCGTCAGGGTGCCGTTCATGCGCGGGTCAGCGCGGATATCGGCAAGGAATTCGGTGTCTACCTCGCCTGCCCGTTGCGGGCGGACAAGATCAGGGACCTCTGATACCGCTTTCAGAATCCCTTAACCCTTGCCGCCGACATCTGTGTTACGCTCGACCCACGTCCAAAGGGTACGGGAGCCATCAGATGGGACTGAACAGACGTAAAGTTGTCCAGTTGGGAACCGTGGCAACAGTCGGAACGCTGCTGCCGCGCGTCTCGCTTGCGGCGACAGACCAGAATGAAGCGTTCGAACAGGGCTTTAGCGAGACGCTCACGCGCCTGAAAGCGTTATTCGCAGAGCTTGGGTTCACTGAATCCGAACCGCTGTCGATTGTATCGGGGGACGCAGAGTATAACGGTGGGCTGCGGCACGATTTCGATCAGTCCGCCCTGCCGTCCAATGCCTTTGTCATCCAGCCCTTGGCGCGGGTAGCGGATGTGGACGAGCAACACCGCCCGGACGTGCTGCCCCTGTTCCACGAGGTCGGCTGTCACCCCGCGAATGCCGATGGTCAGGCCACGACCCGCCTGATGATGCGCCTTTTGACCGAGGGGTTCGGCCTCGACCCGTCCCGCATCGCCTTTGTCAGTGTGCCACAATCCGACGACATGCGCCCAGTGTTGGACGAGATGGGCCTGCCTTTTGCGGAAAAAGTCCTGCTGCGAGACGAGGCCGAAGCCTTGGCGGCCCGCGATGCCTCCGGCTTTTTCTTTCCCGATCCGTTTGGCGAAGACTACATCGTGACAATGGGCGTCTATTACCGCCTCGGCGATATGAAAGAATCCGCACCCACGACCTATCCCCCAACGGACAACTGGACCGAAATCGGTGAGATCGTGATTAGTGGTGAAGCAGCCCCGTTAGGAATTTCCATCGGGGCCGAGCGCCTGACTTATGCGGTCACCGGCCAGTTCCCAACCTGGGATCAGCGGCTGGGTGCCTTATTTGCACAGGTCGAACAGGAAGGCACCGAGCCGCCCGGACTGGTTTCATTTCGCTGATACAGAATATATCTTTTAGGCCATTTGAAGGAGACAGATTTGCTGACTGCGCTGTTATTCATACTCGGCTGCTTCGTCCTCCTAGGCCTGTCGTTATTTGTCGCCATGATTTTTCTCGCGTCGGTCTTTCCAGTATTCAACTTCAAGGATGAGTTTGTTGAGTATTGGACTAGAACGCGCGGCAGCCCGCCCTCGCGCAGACGGATCATTTTGAACGCCTATGGAGCGGGAAGTCACTTTTTCATGGCCGAAAAATGCTGGGATCAGCACAAACCCAATGCTATACGCCTTGTACCCAACAGGAATTTGTTCCTTGGGTTCACCTTGGGGATCTTGTCCTGGATAACGGCTGCACTGTTCTGGATCGCGGTGATTGTCGTATATAGCTATGCGAGATCGCAGTTTTAGCCCTACAACCCCAGCACATCCACCATGTCATACTGACCCGGCGCCTTACCTTGCCCCCACAGCGCCGCCTTCAGCGCGCCGCGGGCAAAGATGGCGCGGTCGGTGGCCAGATGGCGCAGCACGATGCGTTCTCCGGGGGCCGCAAACAGCACGTCGTGTTCACCCACGATGTCGCCACCGCGAATGGCGTGAAAGCCGATATTGCCGCGTTGACGCGCGCCGGTGATGCCGTCGCGACCCCGGTCGGATACGTCCGCCAGATTGACGCCGCGCCCCTCGGCAGCGGCCTCGCCCAGCATCAGCGCGGTACCCGAGGGCGCATCGACCTTGTGGTGGTGGTGGCCTTCGATCACCTCGATATCGAAATCCTCATCCAGCGCAGCGGCGACCTTTTTGGTCAGTTGCACCAGCAGGTTGACACCAAGGCTCATGTTTCCGGCCCGCACGATCACCGCGTGGCGCGAGGCCGGCTCCAGCGCCGCGATCTGCTCATCCGTCATGCCGGTAGTGCCGATTACATGCACGCAACGCGCCTGCGCGGCCAGAGCGGCAAATTCCAGCGTCGCCTCGGGCGCGGTGAAGTCGATCACCGCCTGCGCCTGCGCAAACGCCTCCAGCGGGTCATCGGTGACTTTGACGCCCAGTGCCTGACCACCCATCGCCTCGCCCACGTCCTGACCGATCCAGTCATGGCCCGCACGTTCGACCACACCGACCAGACGCGCCTGATCACTGTCCGTCACGGTCTTGATCAGCATCTGCCCCATACGGCCCGAAGCCCCTGTGATGACGATCCCCGGAATATGGGTCATTGCGCTGGTCCTTTTCGTTTAGTCGGCTCAAAGCCTCCTACCCCGTTCGCGCCCGCTTGGCAAAGCCCTGCTTTGCGCTTAGATCGGGGGAATGGCAAAGAACAAATTCCACGATGGCCCCGGCCCGTCCCAACGACAGCTGCGCGTCGGCGAACTGATCCGCCGCACCCTGTCCGAGGTTCTGGCGCGCGGAGATGTCCACGACCCTGACCTGAACCGCATGTCGATCACCGTGGGTGAGGTGCGCACCTCGCCCGATCTGAAGATCGCCACCGCCTATGTGCTGCCCTTGGGCGGCAAAGGGCAGGAAGACGTGATCGACCTGCTGGCCCGCAACAAGGGTGAACTGCGGCGCGTGATCGGCAAGAAGCTGAACCTGAAATTCTCGCCCGATCTGCGGTTCCGGCTGGATGACACGTTTGACCGTCTGGACGACACCCGCCGCATGTTCGAACAGGACGCGGTGCGCCGCGATCTGGACGAGTGATCCGGGCACTGGCCACTTTGGGCGCGGTCCTTTGGGCGGCGCAAGCCTCTGCGGTCACCTGTGAAAAGCTGACCCATGAGGACAAGCGGTACACCATCTGCGAGGTGGATGCTGCCTCCGAAGACCTGCGCCTGTTCCTGAACGATGAAAACGGCGATCTGCTTGGGCATTTCTCCTCGGTGAACGAAGCACTTGCCCCCGGAGGCAAACGGCTGGCCTTTGCAATGAACGCTGGCATGTATCACGACGACCGTTCTCCGGTGGGCCACTATGTCGAAGAGGGTCAGGAGCAGATGCGGGTGATCCCGAATGCGGGCCCTGGCAATTTCGGTCTGCTACCCAACGGCGTGTTCTGCATCCGGGAAGGTCGCGCCGATGTGTTTGAGACGCTGGACTATCTCGACCAGACGCCCGGCTGCCGCTTTGCCACCCAATCCGGCCCGATGCTGGTGATCGACGGAGAATTGCATCCGCGTTTCCTGCCCGATTCGACCTCGCTCTATGTGCGCAACGGGGTGGGAACCAGCGAGGATGGCACGCGCACGGTGTTTGCGATCTCGGACGACTATGTCACCTTTCACGAATTCGGCAGCCTGTTCCGGGATGTTCTGAAAACTCCGAACGCGCTGTTTCTCGACGGCAATATTTCCCGGATGTACGAACGGGCAAGCAACCGTTCCGATATTGGGTTCTCGCTGGGGCCGATCGTGGGTGTAGTCGAAGACATGCCCACAAATTGACAGCGGCAGAGTGATCCGCTAACTCGCGCGCCTCAGCAAGAATCTAGGTGAAGCATGGGACGCAAACGCAAGGGCCGCGACATTTCCGGTTGGCTGGTGGTGGACAAGCCTGCAGGCATGACCTCGACCGCCGTGGTCAACAAGGTGCGTTGGGCGATGGACGCCAAGAAAGCAGGCCACGCGGGCACGCTGGACCCCGAAGCAACCGGCGTTCTGGCGGTGGCCTTGGGTGAGGCGACCAAGACCGTGCCCTACATCACCGATGCGTTGAAAGCTTACACCTTCACTGTTCGTCTGGGGCAGGCCACCAACACCGATGATGCCGAGGGCGAGGTGATTGCGGAAAGCGATGCGCGCCCCTCGGACGATGATATCAAACAGGCGCTGGCCCCGTTTCTGGGCGACATCATGCAGGTGCCGCCCAAGTTCTCGGCCGTGAAGATCGACGGGCAGCGCGCGTACAAACTGGCCCGCGACGGAGAGGACGTGGAACTGTCCGCCCGACCCCTGTGGGTTGAGGAGCTGATTCTGGTCGACCGCCCTGACGCAGACCATGTCGTGCTGGAGATGACCTGCGGCAAGGGCGGCTATGTCCGCTCGATCGCACGTGATCTGGGTGCGGCGCTGGGATGCCACGGCCACGTGCGGGAACTGCGCCGCATCTGGTCCGGCCCGTTCGAAGTCGAAGATGGCCTGTCCATCGAACAAGTCGACGAAATGGCCAAGACCACCGCGCTGGACGAGTACTTGCATCCGCTAGAGGTCGGCCTCGCCGACCTGCCCGAGCTGAAATGCACCCCCGAAGGCGCCACACGTCTGCGCAATGGCAACCCGGGCATGGTGCTGGCCTCGGACGTGGAATACGGTGACAAGGCCTGGGCCTCGCTGGATGGCAAGGCGGTCGCCGTGGGCATCTATAAATCCGGTGAATTGCATCCCAGCCGGGTGTTCGTCGCCTGAACGGCGTGTTAGGCGGGTGGCATGATCACCCGTTCCCACACAAAGGGCGATGCGCCCTCGACCGCCATTTATTCCGACTGCGAGAAGTATCGCTATAGCCTGACCCGCGTGTGGGACCCTGAAGGGCGCAAAGCGCTGTTCGTAATGCTGAACCCCTCGACCGCGACCGAGGTTCAGAACGACCCGACAGTCGAACGCTGCGAACGCCGTGCCCGGGCGCTGGGGTTCGGGGCGTTTCAGGTTACCAACATCTTTGCCTGGCGCGACACCGACCCGCGCAAGATGCGCGCTGCGGCTGATCCGGTGGGTCCCGCAAATGACGCGGCGATTCTGGATGGTGTTGAATGGGCCGATCAGGTCATTGCCGCCTGGGGCACCCATGGCGCGCATCTCGACCGTGGCCCGGCAGTCGAAACCCTGCTGCGCGGCTCCGGCCAGCCGCTGTTTCATCTGGGGCTAACCAAGGGCGGGCACCCGAAACATCCGCTCTATATCGCCTACACCCAGCAGCCCGAAGCGTGGTGACAAAAGATTAACCACAAGATCAGTCCGGCTTTGACCAAGTGACTGATCCCATGAGACATTTACCCTTGGACCAGTGCGTTCACGGAGGGTTCCTATGTTTCTGATCGGATTGCTTGGACTGGCCGCCGTCGGTGGCGCCGCCTATGCCATGAGCGACGTTTTCGAACCCGAAGACGAGCCTGAAGAGGACGAAATCTCCGAAGACCAGATCGACGAGGTGACCGAGGGCAATTTCCTCGAGATTGATGACAGCGTCGAAGGCGCCTTGCCCCCTGATGAATTCGGTGAAGTGGACGAAACCGCCAAGCCCGAAGACCCCGACCCGTCGACCGGGACCATCATATCGGAGTTCCAAGGCGATCTGATCATTGCCGGGACCGAGGATGCAGATGTCCTGACCGGGCAGGACGGCGTCGACCAGATCAACGGTTTCGGCGCAGATGACGCGATCTTTGGCGGCGCGGGCAATGACGTGCTGTACGGGGGCGAAGGTGCGGATACCGTCTCGGGCGGGGACGACGACGACACTCTCCACGGTGAGGGTGGCGATGACCTGCTGAAAGGGGATGACGGCGACGATGAACTCTATGGTCATTTCGGCGCGGATCAGCTGGACGGCGGTAAAGGCGACGATACGCTGCATGGCGGTCAGGACGATGACACGCTGGACGGCGGCGAAGGCGATGACGCACTGCATGGTGGCTATGGCAACGACACGCTGCGCGGCGGCGCGGGTGAGGATGTTCTGTTCGGCAGGGATGGCGATGACATCCTGACCGGTGACGATGGGGAGGGCGAACAGGCCCCCGACTTCCTGAATGGCGGCGCCGGAGAAGATACGATTCTGGCCGACAGCGGGGATATCGTCACCGGCGGCGATGACGCCGATGACATCATCCTTGACCCCGAACCCGAGGATGAGGCCGTGACGGTGATGGATTTCCAACCCGGTCAGGACAAGCTGTTCGTGTCCTGGGACGGCGCCGAAGACCCCGATATCCGGATCGAGAACGATGCCCAGAACGAAAACCTGACCCATGTGCTGGTCGACGGGCAGGACGTGGCGCAGCTGCTGGGGGCCGAGGGTTTGACCGCCGACGACATTCAGCTGATCTCTGAGGCCGAACTGGCGCAACTGACCGCGCTGGGCTGACCCGACAGAATCCCTTTGCCATTTGCCGAAAATGCGCATATACGCGCGCATCCGCATCCGCATCCGCATCGGAATCGGTGCGGTTCTCTCCATGGGCCTGCGCTGGACGACATCCCGGCCTGCGCCATCAACTCTAACCTTTGAAGGAGACCCCGATGTCGATTACTGCCGCTGAAAAAGCACGCGTCATGAAAGAATTCGGCACCAAAGAGGGCGACACCGGTTCGCCTGAAGTACAGGTTGCCATCCTGACCTCGCGCATCAACACCCTGACCGAGCACTTCAAGACCCACAAGAAAGACAACCACGGTCGTCGCGGTCTGCTGAAAATGGTCGCCCAGCGCCGTAAGCTGCTGGACTACCTGAAAGGCAAGGAAGAAGCGCGCTATCAGGACCTGATCAAAAAGCTGGGCATCCGCCGCTAAGTTCGGATCGCACAGTTTGCAGATTTCAGACGCCCGCCAATTTGGCGGGCGTTTTTTTTTGATTAACGGCTCGGGAAAGTCGACGACACCATCATCACATCAAAACGACGGCAGCACTAAACGGTGTCAGCTATGCGGACAAAGTGACCTTTCGCTGCACCTGCTCCAATGGCAGCTAACTGCACGTCGTATTGTTCAATACAATCAAAGAGCACACAAAGCCGAACCTTCAGTTCGCACGGCCTTAACCCTCGGTCGATAGTCTTTGTCGATATTGGCTTGGTGTCAGACCTGTGTATTTCCTGAATGCACGCGTGAAATGTTGTGGGTGCTCGTAACCCGCAGCAAACGCGACATCGATTATCTTGGCAACAGGATCATCAAGCAGCAAACAGGCGTTCTGGAACCGCGCTTCCTGAACAACAGAGGAGTAGGTTTTGCCATGTCGGGCCAGCGTTCGTTGAAGAGTTCTGCGCGACATCCCTGTGATTTCGACCATGAGATTCAGGGGTGGGTAAGCATCCTGAAGATAAGGAGCGACAACTCGCCGGAGGCTTCCGACGAAGTCGACCCTTTCTGGAAACAAAGTTACCTCAGTAGACCCATCCTCGGTAGGCGAGATACAAGGAATTGCCAAGCTAGACACTGGAACTGTGACAGAGGTGTGCTGTTGACCACACTGAACTCTGGTGTTCGGGTACGCTGCTTCAGTCGAGATATGGCCTTCGGATTGCGACATGATTGTAATTTCATCGGGACACCATTCTGCGCCACAGACACTGCGCAGGATTTCGATAATTGAATGCACCGCGACCCATTCCGGTCCGGCCAACGCGCAATGGTCGCGAAAATCGACTAAATCGAAATAAATTCGATAGGCAGACCCCTCTGACTGAACGCCCACGGAAATGGCCGTATTTTCAATAGGTGCTACACTTGCAAACGCCTGAACAAGCGCCAGACCCGAGGGCGCGTTAATCAAAGCCGATTGCATTTTTTGGGAAAGACCGGACATCCTTGCTGACAGTGACGCGTGGTGACCAAACTCAACAATATCCAGATCTCGACTGCACTGGCCGACAAACTCGAACACCTGCGGCAGGCTGAGATACGCATCCGGATTGTCTTCGATAAGTGTAGGGAGTTTTGCGCGTTCCAACTCTCGATCAACCGGAGCGCCGATTTCACGCAAAGAAGACGTATAGGTGAGAAGGTGCGCGGCGCGAACCAAAGGTAATGGTCTCATCCAGAACTTCCTCCTCCCCGGCTGGTTTCCGGCATTTGGCTGTTCTACGCCCTTGAAGACTATGCACAAAACACGCCAGCCCGCAATCACCGCAAACGGCGGCGCGTAATGGTCAGACACCGGCAGCTGCGCCACCTACTATTTAAGCCGAGAATGCGAGCCATCGGGGAGCTGTGTATGCCGCGCCGAAATGCAGAAAGAGGGATCGACATCGTCGCTCTTATGGATGTGGTGGATGCTCAGTCACGAGACGGCAGGGCAACGGTCCAACGCGTGTCAGATGAATTGGGAATAAGTCGCCGCTCGTTACAGAGATACCTAAACGCGTCAGGATTCACATTTTCGGGAATACGCGACCAGGCTGTAAATCATGCTGCATTGACCATGCTTGCCCATTCCAAGATTTCTATCGCGTCAATTTCCAAACGGTTGGGCTACAAAAACCCCGGCAGCTTCACGCGGGCATTTGTAGGTTGGAACGGGGTAACCCCGGTTATCTATCGATGCCGGGCTAACAAGGGGAAATCTTAGATGCGGTGTGGCGCGAAATGGTCAGAATTCTGAAATGGAATGTGGTCTCATCCCGACACAATCGAGAACGTTTTGAGGTTGAAGTTGATCGTTTGATTTGGCCGCCCGCGCATAATGCCACTCTGCCCCACTGTCCGGCGATGAAGTAGGAAAGACAGTAAATGCCGCCACTTCTTAACTACTTGTAAAACTGTGAGAATTGGAGTTATTCAAGTGTCAAATTGACATATTGCTAAATTGAAAAATGCCAGGGTTTGCGCCCGCGCCGTCCAAAAACAGTTGAATTCGAAGTCAAAAATAACCCGGAGGAAATTATGAACAAAATTATGAAGACTATAGCTTCGGCCGCCGCCATCGGGCTCGCCGTTGCACTCCCATTGAAAGCGGAACAACTGAGTGATGCGGAACTGGAAAATCTGGTGAAACGCTCCACACAGTATGTTGCGCTGTTCAATACGCTCAACAACTTCGTGCTTGATCCCAAAAACCCGCTGGCCTCGGGCGGGTGGAACAAGACGGCATATCCGAAGGGATTGGCCAATGCGTCTGTGCGCGCCCTTCCGCGCCCAAATAATGATACGCTCTATGTACTTTCGATGCTGGACATGCGCGACGACGCGGTGGTGATCGAGTATCCGGCCTTCGATTCCAAATTCGTCTCGCTGGAGGTTTCGGCGACAGATCATTACGTCAACATTCCCCTTGCCACGGCCAAAGGTGACTTCAAGAAACCGACTAGGATTCTCTACTATTCTGAACGTACCGACGGATATTCCGGGGAAAAGGTCGATGGCGTCGACCAGATATTCGAGATGTCCGGCGACTTTGGCATAGCCTTTCTTCGCGTCATGCCGCAGGCAAACGACCCGGCTAAATTCAAAGCAAACATGGCAGCGATCAAGGAAGTCAAACTGCAAACCTTGTCGGAGTTCCAGGGCAAACCTGCCAAACCCGTAACCCCCCTGAACACGCCGAAATACTCAACAGACGCGAATGTCTATGCTGAGAATTTCCTGGAAGTGATGCAGTGGGTGTTCAACTACACCACGTTCGACCCTGACAAGTATGAAATGGACAAAGAAGCGCTAGCCGCGCTCAAGCAGGTTGGGGTTGAGCCGGGCAAGGACTTTGATCCGAACGCGCCAAAAACAGTGGATTACAAACGTCTGGCAGCAACCGCGGCCAAAATGTATGCCGCAGAGAATTCCATCTGGAATTCGCCGAAAGAGGTCGCGCCTTACCTCTACAAAGTGTTCCAGCCGAAAGGGAAGATTGATATCGATACAATGTTCCTGCAATCCGTTGTCGGGCCACTGGGCCAGCCAGCCAGCGAGGCGATGTATCCAGGCATCACCACGACGGACGGCAAGCCGATGAATGCCGAGAATGACTATGTCATCAAGATGACCAAGGACGAGATGCCCCCGGCAATCGCATTTTGGTCAGCCACGCTTTACGACACCAAGCATGGCTATTTCATCCCCAACAAAGAAGACAAATACAGCGTAGGTCAAAACGCCGGTATGAAGCTGAACGCGGACGGTGGGATTGAGATCCACATCGCGGCCGAGCAACCTGACGGAGTTCCAAAAGAGAATTGGCTTCCGATCACCCGTGAGAATCTGGGGATCGACATCATCATGCGGATCTATCAGCCCGATCTGGAAAAGATGAAGACCTGGAAAGCACCGAAGGCTGAAATCGTAAAGTAAATGAGCCTGATGTTTGAAGAACGCCCCGGCGCAAAATCTGTGGCACCGGGGCGCGAACACCCCAAGTCGCGGTGCATTTATGACGCCGATGTAGCACTGCGAGCTCACAAGGTGCCTTCAACCTTAACTTAGGTAAAACGGAGAGCTTGATGGCCTGCTTTCCAAAGAAATTAGCGCTCTGCTTCCACTTTGCCCTGTCCTGCACGCCTTTGAGGGAAGTGACTTGACTGTTTTTTCAGTGTCGTGCGTTTTGTTTGGTATGATCCGATGTTTTTCGCCATCACCTGGTGGCCCGGCAGAATGAGTGTTTGCAGATGAATGAAACGCTTTTGACCGCAATTGTCCTTATCGCAGGAACTGTCATTGCGATCCTGCTCGTTTACCATGTTTCTCATTGGTTGGTTGGCCCCGAACCAGATGCGGTAACGAAAGAGCTTTCTGGCTCAATTCTAAGCCGGGTATCGGCTATACACGCTTTGATCTTGGGTCTGGTCTTTGCCCAACTCGCCCTGGACTATCGGAGTTTGCAGAGTGATCTGGGCTCTGAAGCAGACACTGTTTTGCAAATTGTCACCGATGCAAAGCTGCATGCCGGGGAGGGGAGCGAGGACATCTTGGCCGGAGCCAAGAATTACATTGATGTGGTGGTGAACCAGGAATGGCCAGAACTTGCAACAGCAGATGGTTCTGCTGATGCAGGACGGATCGCCTGGTTGCAGGTGTACCAAGGTTCCCTCCACCTGACGTCCGATACCGCAGTTCAAAAGCGCTTGCATGATAGCCTGGTGGCTAACACGCGTGAATTGGACCAAATTCGCAGCAAGCGACTGAACATAGCAAACCGTTCAAACCAGGCACCTTTTTGGTTCGCGGCGATAGCCGGCCTTGTCATTATTTCCATCAGCTTTTTTGCGTTCGCGCCATCGGGCCTGAACATTGTATTCGTGGCTTTGTTCGGTATTTATAACGGAATTACCTTGTTTTTGATTTACTCCTTCGCAAATCCCTATGCGCCCCCCGGAGCACTTGAGCCGGTTGCGCTATCGCGCGTGGGAGTGCTCATAGGGCAATAGTAGATACCGTGAGGACGGATGAGAAATAGCTAAATTTGGCAAGAAACTTCTCTTTCGTTACAATCGTTTCAACGCCGAGAAATACACTTTGTGAAGCCGCAACAGCCGCACTAAATGGGCATTCGGTTGGTAGTCAACCAAGGATGCTTAAGCGATACTATCCTGCCATTCGCTTAACGGACACTAAGGACTGCTTCTGGCTTTAATGTTTGAGCGGGTAGGACTTTATTCAAAGCAAGAATTTCATTCACCGCGTGTTTTGATGGTCGCACCATGTGTTGGCGCCTCTGCTCATCGTTTTGCTTTGGCCAGTTCTCTTGGGGACCGACCTTCCCAACGTCGAATTGCCCGCGTGAGAGCTGACTGATGGGAATACCCCAAAGACATAGCCAAATCCCTGAGAGTTCCTTCATCCAGCTCTAGCCATTCTGCGGCAGCCTCACGCCTGACTTCGGCGAGAATGTGGGAAAACCTTGTACCTTCCTGTTTGAGCAGACGCTGGAAGGTTCTCGGACTGACCCCCATGACCTGGGCAATTTTAGGTAACGTTGGTCTTCCTGTCTCAAGCATCGCCCGCAATACGACTTGGACGGATCCTGTCAAACCACCAGATCCCCGCAATGAATCGAGTTCAGGTAACGGTGGTGGGGATTGAGCCGCCCCAACCCGCATACTGATAGGAGCGTCCAGGGCTTCGTTAGCAACCCGCAGACTCAAAATGTTTCGACCTTCGCGTAGAGGGCTTTGAAAGCGCTCTTCGAGAAATGCCAGTCCCTTCGATGGATGAGGCGTGATTTCAATTTCGCGAATACTGGTATCTGCCGTTGAATACCTAATGAAATATAACTCAAGCAATGCTGCGGCAAACTGGTGAAGATAGTGAAGGGTCTCAGCGTCGAAAGTTGTGCCCCAGAACTGGCGAATAACCCCGCAAGACTTCTTCCGCTCAAGCATCAGGTGCTCGTGAGACGAGAAAAAAGGCAGCGCCTGACCGACGAGATTGATGGCTTCTCCCGTCGAGCTTGCCGAAAAAGCGACTGGTGCCATCATTGCAAGGGACACATCTCCGGTTTCCTGGATGATCCGTGTTGGTAAATCAGGCCCTTTGAGTCGACATAACTCTCGCAAGAAACTCGCAAAACTGTGCAGAGGAACAGCCTGAAGAGGATCATCCGAAATCAGGAATGTGTACGCTCCGGGGTCACCAAATTGATCAAATGAAAAATCATTCTGAGACAGCCACTGAAATATCGGCGCGGCGGCCGACGCTCTGATTGTTGGAATTATTCTGGACACTTTAGATCTCCGAACGCGATGCTTCGAGACTAGCGCAAGGCAATCTCAAACCAAAATCATGCTATGGCGCGAAATGGTAAGTTTGTGCCGGGGGACCCGCTAATATCGAAATTAAGTAGTTGAACGGCATCGATTCTGTGCGATCATAGGGATTGGAGGAAATCGGCAGTTTAGACCGGTTTCCAAGACAAATCCCACGCGTGAGCATTGAGTTTCAAACGGAGGGACTGCTAATGAAACGTTTTTTAGGTCGTCAATTTGCGCCCATTGCGACAGTATTTCTGGTCAATTTTGCGCCTGCGACTGCTGAAGAAGAAAGCATTCAGCTTTTGTTTGTTCAGACTGCCTCCAGTATCGAAGTTGATAAGGACAAAAAGACCGTCAGGCTGATCAATATCGATCCGCAGACCGTCTATTTTTCTGACCGTCCATACCGCAAGGCGGGGCACATTTCGATGGACAAGTATCTGGAAGCCTGGACAGAGGGTGACGGAAACTTCAGCGAGACGCCGCCCAATGCGGCATTGTCTGTGTTTGAGGCCGGACAAGACGAGAATTCGCTTGTGGTTCTGGAGTTGTTCGAGCCCGTCGTCGAAGGCGCGGACCTGATCTATCGCTACGCCGTGATCGATGGGGAGTTGCCTGAAAGCAAAGGACCTACAGCACTCTTCATTGACACAATCGGGCCCGGCGGAGGCGTCGGGAGAGGCTATCATGGCGTCGGCGTCGGTCGCAGAGGACCCGGAGTGGCTGGCTGGGCCGGCGTCGCCGCCAGATCCGAAGCGTCTGACGACAACTAAGGGGCTTGAGGTGTTAGTTAGGAGAAATCAAAGCGTTAGGCTATCATTTCTCCATTGAATCCACGCTTTCGCAAATCATTTGTTAAATATGGGAGGGAAAAATGGGCAACATCAAAACGTTTGATCCGCGTTTACAGTTTGTAATCAGAACGATCTTTGGGATCGCCTTTACCTCAATTTCGGTCGGGCTTGCTGCTGCGGAAGAGAAAGTGGAACCCGTGGATCTCAATGATATTCGCGGTATGCGTTATTGCGAGTTTCTTCTGATATATGACGACCGGATTGATGTCTATAATACCAGCGACTCCGCCGGGTGCCCTGAAGATCTTTGGAAGGCGATAGATGTCGCAAAACTGGCCGAAGCGCACGGTGTCAAAAAAGCCCAGCTCAACGGACCGCATTTCTGGGCAATGGATGAACAGACACTTGGCATGGGCGAAACAAAGACCTTTGCAGGTATCGAAGCGCGATATGCGGCGAGCTTGCCGCTCTCGGCAATCGGGGCCGGCACAGGGTCCGATCCCTACAAACCCTATACGGCAGCAAAACAACAAACGATGATATTCAAGGCCGGCAACCCGGTCTATGAACTGGTCGATCCAGATGGCAACACCTATGCTTTGAATGCTTATGGGGCAGAGGTGAAGGATGGTGATCCAGCAAACCTGTCTCAGCAACTTTCCACGGCGGAGGGTTGGAGTTTCAAGGTGAGCACGCCCACCGAAGACCTGACCATCGAAGGCAGTACAGATGAGCCTGTGCAGATGGTTGGCGATGACTTCCACCAATATTACACGCGCTTCGGAACCGAGGCCCAATGACGCCAAATCATGCAACTTTACCACCTGGTCGGACCCATGGGGAAAGGGGACAAGGGTGTTGACGTCGGAGGAAGGCGACCGGTAGCGGCTTGTCGGGTTGGCTTCGCTAAGTTTTCGAGGCGCCAAGCAACTACGAGAACTATGACGGTAAAACTATTTGGAATCATGAGATTAGAGGGGATTATCTTCGTTAACAGTTCGGATCTTTTTTCGCTCATCCGAACGTTCAAAATGGGAGGGCAAAATGAGCAACCTCAACACATTTGGCAGGCTGTTTTTTCGAACTGCAAACCAAGCGATTTATGGGGTCGCATTTGCATCATTTTCAGTTGGACTTGCAGCTGCGGAAGAAAAACTGGAGCCCATCGATCTCAATGACATTCGGGGCATGCGCTATTGTGAGTTTCTTCTGATATTTGACGACCGGGTCGATATCTACAACACCAGCGCCTCGGCTGGTTGCCCGGAGGAGCTTTGGAAAGCGATAGATGTCGAAGAACTGGCAGACGCGCACGGTGCCAGCAAAGTCCAGCTTAACGGGCCGCATTTCTGGGCAATGGATGACCAGACGGTTGGCATGGGAGAGACAAAAACCTTTAGCGGAATCGACGCGCGCTATGCGGCAACATTGCCGCTTTCGGCGGTCGGGTCTGGTCAGGGGGCTGACCCCTACAAGCCCTATACGAGTGCAAAACAGCAAACGATGATCTTCAAGGCTGGCAGCCCTGTTTATGAACTGGTCGATTCCGAAGGCAATACATACATTCTGAACGCGTATGGCGCAGAGGTGAAAGATGGTGACCCTGCCAACCTTGCGGACCAACTAAAGCCCGCCGAGGGCTGGAGCTTTAAGGTCAACACCCCCTCGGAAGATCTGACTATCCGAGGAAGTACCGATACACCCGTGCAAATGGTTGGAGATGACCTGCACCAGTATTACACACTCACGGGAACTGAAGCTCAATGACATTGGAAGCACTTAGATGCGTTTCGCCAGTGGTTCGCCCGGTAACCAGCAGCGCAATTCTGTTTTTTCTGACCAGTTTTTGCGCAAGCGCTCAATCCAGTTCGACAGACCAGAGCCAGACGCTGTCCGGGTATGGAGAGCCCGCGAGCCTTGAGACAGGTGACAGTGTCACAGAGGAACTTTGGATCGACAACCACCGGGTGGATGGCCTTCTCACTTTCCCAAGATTCCAGAAGTTCTTTTCGCCCTGGTTCGATTGGAAGAAGCGGATCAATAACAAGTACGGGCTAGAGCTTGGGTTCAGCTATCAATCCTTGCGTCAGGAGGTGAACAGGACGCTGGGCGAAGACAATGCCGCTGCCGCCCGATTGCAACTTCAGGGGGCTTGGACGTTGGTGGGACGCGGCACCAAAAACGTTGGCAAGCTGACATTTCGTTTAGAAGAACGCACTACACTTGGAACGACGCTTCCACCAACAAGCCTTGCAGGGCAATATGGTGGCATCACCCCGTCTGGAGGGTTCAGCGATTTTGGTTTTGCGTTCACGGAACTCGCCTGGCGTCAGGCTTTGGCAGAGGGACGCTTTCGGTTCGTGCTGGGCAAAATCAGCGCCTTGTCCTGGTACAACGGCCATGCTTTGTCTTCGAGCTTGCGCGGCTTCCAGAATCTTGCCTTGCAAAGCAGTTTAACCAAGCCGTCGCCCGGTCGAGGAATTGGCGGCGGTGTAGCTTACGAGTTTACACCTCACTTTGGTGTGGTAGCGGGCATACATGATGCAAACGCAACAACAGCCGGAAATCCCTTCGATACGATAGGTGAAAAAGAGTTTTATCAATCGATTGAATTCCGGTACTGGCCGACCACGCCGGACAGACGTCGCTGGGATGTGGTTCGCTTACAATTCTGGCACCAGGACGCGTTGGAGGCCAAGGGCGTTCCCGCTGGAAATGGTGTCACGTTCCTGGCCAGCAGGCTTTATAACGACAAGTGGTTCCCGTTCTTCATAGCCGGTCACTCGGACGGCAATGCGTCGCTGATGAAGACAGACGTGACCGCTGGGCTCGGCATCGCCATTGACACAGAGCATCGGGTCGCCAGCGACGTCATCGGATTGGGTGTCAGCTGGGGCGACCCGTCTAATCCAGCATTGCGCGATCAAATCACAACCGAGGCCTTCTATCGCCTCACCCTAGTCCAGAATTTTGTGATTACTCCATCGATTCAGTGGGTCAAAAATCCCGCTGCCACCACCGCCTTCGATGATGTTCTAACCGCGGGGATCCGTGTGCGCGTGACGTTCTAATTCGACCGCTGTGTATTGTTTTGCGGGCATTCGTAGGAGGCGCGGGTCCAGTAAAACAGGGTTCTCCCTTGCCGTCAGCCGTGCAATACTCGAACGGCTGGTCCGGGATCGGCCAAGGTCCGGTCCCATGGGAGCTTCAGCAGCTAGGCGCACCAAGGCGACTGGGCAATCATCTGAAACGAATGGCAGTTTTGCGTGCAGGAATGTTGAAGAGGCTATTTCGACTAGCGTCAGCAACTTGTGCTCATATTTCAACCACCAAACGCCTATCCGAACACCGATTGTTGGCAACGCCTGAATGGTTGTTTCATGTCAACGCTTTAAAGTGCTCGCTGGCGAACGCCATAAACTTTTTAACCGCAGGGCGGCTATAACTCTCGCGGGAAGCTATCAGCCAAAGCTTATGGTGAAGCTCTTCATGTTTGAAGCACTGGACCAAGTCGGGGGTCGCATCGCCTGTTACACACGGTAACAAACCCAATGCATCGCCAACTT